>JAYUUB010000169.1:0-11472 GCA_043755175.1 Polyangiaceae bacterium
GGCGTCGCCGCGGGCTCGCAGGGCTCGCTCGCTCTGCTGCGCCTTGCCTTGCTTGTTCACGAACGTGCCATCGGTCTCGGCCCAAGCCGTGGCCGGAAGCGCGATCTTCGCGGCGCTGACGAGCGGTCCTTCGTGGGCGGCGATGACCACGACCTTCTTTCCGCGGAGGGCTGCCTTGGCTTCGACCGAGTCGATCTCGACGTCGGCGCCGAGGGCGATGACGAACTCGTACTTCTTCGAGTCTTTCAAGAGATCACCGAGCGGACGGGGCGGCGACGCCGAGCAGAGCTGCATGACGCCGGTCGTGTTCGGGTTCTTGTCTTCGCTCATCAGGATGTCGTCGGCCTTGCCGAGCGGACGCCCCGTCACGAAGAAGTCGCCGACGCCGAGGTAGGTCTTCGCGAGCGTGACGAGCGCGAAATTGTCTTCGAGCGAGTGCTGCGCCGACAGAACGATCGCGACCTTGCTCGGATCGTGTTTGACGAGGAGCTCTTTCGCCGCGAGGAGCGCGCTCGCGACGTCGGTGTCGTCTCCGCCGACGCGAGCCGACAAGAGGCGATGGTCGATGGCGCGCTTGTACGAGAGCATTCCCTCGTCGCACATCCAGTACTTGTTGACGGCCATGTTCTCGCGCGGTCGATGTCGATAGGGCGTGTTGTCACGCGGATCGAAGTCGAGGTGCGCGTTGCAGCCGGTCGAGCAACCCTGGCAGACGGTGCGAGCGCTCCGCAAGAACCAGACGCGCGCCTTGAAGCGGAAGTCGGTCGAGGTGAGCGCACCGACGGGGCACACGTGCTCGGTCATCAAGGTGTAGTCGTTGTCGAGCTGACGGCCGGGCGACACGACGACCTCGCCGAGGTTGCCACGCTCACGAATCGAGAGCACCGGGTCGTGGGCGATCTCGTCGGTCACGCGAACGCACCGCGTGCACAGAATGCATCGCTCTGCGTCGTAGACGATGGTCGGGCCGAAGACCTGCGCCTTCGGCTTGTGCACGACCTCTTGCTTCATGCGCTTGCCGGTGCGCTGGTGCTCGAGCCAGTAGTCTTGGAGGCGGCATTCGCCGGCTTGATCGCAGATCGGGCAATCGACCGGGTGGTTCAAGAGGAGCAGCTCTTGCACGGCGGTGCGCGCGTCGCTCACGTGCTGGCTCGACTCGGAGAGCACCTCCATCCCGGGGGTGCAGCCTTGCTGACAGGCAGGCTGGAGCTTCGGCTTGGTGTCGGGAACGTAGTCGTTCACCGTCGCGTCCCACTTGAGGACATCGAGCTTCATGGCAGGTCGACCCGCCGGCGGCGGGAGCTCGACCAAACACATGCGGCAGTTCGCTGCGACCGAGAGACCCGGATGCCAGCAGTAATGCGGGATGTCGATGCCGGCGCGGTGCGCAGCCCTGATGATGGTGTCGCCCGGCTCGAAGGGAATGTCCCGGCCGTCGATCCTGATCACATTCGGCGGGGGCGGAGGCTTCGGCGCGTCGTTCGGTGCCTGGGTCGTCATGGCGCGGTCTTCAGGTGCTGGAGCGGGATCGCAATCGGTGCGAGCCCGCCTGTCGGGGTACTGCGGGGGGGGAGACTCGTTCGAACGGTCGGTCGAGAAGCGATCGCTCAGTGATCGCACTCCCCACCGATCATGTTCAGCGAACCGAACGTGGGAACGACATCGGCGATCATGCCGTTGACGATGAGCTGCTCGAGACCGGCGACGGTCGCGAAGCAGGGAGGCCTGATTCGCACGCGGTAGGGCGTGCCGCTCCCGTCGCTGACGAGGTAGTAGCCGAGCTCGCCATTGCCGGCTTCGGTGTACGAGTAGCACTCGCCGGCGGGCACCTTGATGCCCTCCATCACGATCTTGAAGTGCTGAATGGTGCCTTCGATCGTGTTGTAGACGTCGTCTTTCTCGGGGAGGACGACGCGCGGATCGTCGATGTTGATCGCGCCCGAGTCGGGCATCTGATCGAGCGCCTGATGGATGATCCGCACCGATTGGCGAATCTCTTCTTGGCGGCACATGAACCGGTCGTAGTTGTCGCCGGTGGAGCCGACCGGAACGTCGAACTCGAATCGGTCATAGACGAGGTAAGGGTGCGCGCGACGAACGTCGTAGGGGACACCGGTCGAACGGAGACAGACCCCGGTCCAGCCGAGATCGAGCGCGTCTTCTTTCGAGATCCTGCCGACACCTTCGACGCGGTCGAGGAAGATGCGGTTGGTCTGGACGAGCGTCTCGGCGTCGTGAACGAGCTTCTGGACAGGCGGAAGACCTGCACGGACCATTGCCTTGAAGTCTTTGGTGGGCGGCTGCGCCATGCCACCGACGCGTCCGAAGCTGTGCGTGAGACGAGCGCCCGTCTCTTCTTCGAAGATGTCCCAGATGATCTCGCGAGCGCGTGCGATGTAGAGGAACGGCGTGAAGGCGCCGAGCTCCATGCACATCGCGCCCGAGCAGATCATGTGATCGCAGATGCGCGCGAGCTCACCGAGAATGACCCGGTAGTATTGGCAGCGCTCGGGGACGGTGACGCCGAGCATCTTCTCGACCGCGAGCGAGAAGCCGATGTTGTTGAGCATCGGCGAGACGTAGTTCGCGCGATCGACGTACGGGAAGACCTGGTTCCAGGTCCCGCGCTCGCACATCTTCTCGAAGCCGCGGTGGAGATAGCCGATCTGAACGTCGGCCTTGGTGATGGTCTCACCGGAGAGCTCGACGACGATGCGGACGGTGCCGTGCATCGCGGGATGCGAAGGCCCCATGTTGAGCATCATGGGGTCGGCAGGTAGCTCGAGCTCACCCTCTTCGAGCTCGTGATCGATGGGCTCCATGACTCAGGACTCCTCGGTCGAGGTCGGCAGAGAATGCCCCTCGTCGCCGCCATGCTCGCGCGCCGCCACCATCAGCGGATCGTCGCGATGAAACTCGTGCGTCTGCCGTCCGAAGCTCAGACCCTCGTCGGGGCCGAAGGGAGGCAGCTTGCCGGTCGTGCCCTTGCGGAACTCGATGAGCGGCTGGATCTTGTTGGCCGGATAGTCTTTGCGGAGCGGATGACCCTTGAACTCGGGGTACATCAGGATGCGACGCAGATCGGGGTGGCCGAGGAACACGACGCCGAACATGTCGAACGTCTCGCGCTCGAACCAGTTCGCTCCGCGCCAGACCGAGACGAGCGAGTCGAGCTCGGCCTTTTCACCCTCGAACCCGACGCGCGACTTGATGCGGATGCGGTGGCCTCTGTCGATCGAGCGCAGGTGGCAGACCACCTCGAAGCGCGGATCGCGATCGGGAAAGTCGACCGCGGTGAGGTCGACGAACAGGTTCATCGCCATGCGCGGATCGTGCTTGAGGAAGTATCCGACGTCGTACCAGCTCGCGGGATCGATGACGGCTGTGTCGTCACCGAACTGCGAATGGGTCTCGAGGATCGCGTCGCCGAAGCGCTGCTTCAGCAAGTCGAGAACGGCTTGGCTCATGGGGATCTCGTCAGCCTTCGTTGGGGCGGGGCCCGAGCCGGAGGCGATCGGCGGAGAGAAGAGCCTCGGGCACCGGATCGGTGCGAGGCTTCACGATGGCCGTGGTGCGGTCACCGCGGGCAATCTTGTCTTGAAGGAGAAGGAGACCGTCGATGACGGCCTCGGGGCGCGGCGGACAGCCTGGGACGTACACGTCGGTCGGGATGATTTTGTCGATGCCGGCGACCGTCGTGTAGTTGTCGTAAAAGCCGCCTGACGAGGCACACGTTCCAAACGCGAGGACGTACTTCGGGTCGGCCATCTGCTCATAGATACGCCGCAGCGCGGGCGCCTGACGCTGGCTGATGGTGCCGACGACCCAGAGAAGATCGGCTTGGCGCGGCGAGAACCGCGGGGCTTCGGCGCCGAAGCGCGCCATGTCGAAGCGCGGGCTCGCCATGGCCATGAACTCCATTCCGCAGCACGCCGTGACGAACGGGTACTGGAACAGGGAGTATTTCCTCGCCCAGTTGAGGAGATCGTCGAGCCGGGTGGTCGCGAAACCAACCTCGGAGCCTTCGAAAACGCGTGTTTCGGTCATGTCATCGCTCCCACTCGAGGACGCCTTTTTTCCACTCGTAGATCAGAGCGACCACGAGCAGACCCATGAACGGTGCCATGACCGCCAGACCCGACCAGCCCGACTCGCGGAAAGTGACGATCCACGGGTAGAGAAGGACTACTTCGACATCGAGGACCACGAAGAGAATCGCGGTCATGTAGAACTTGACGCTCAGCTTGACGTGCTTGGCACCCGTCGAATCGCTGCCGCATTCGTACGGCATCATCTTCTCGGGCGTCGGGTTCTTGGGCCCGATGAAGCTCGAGAGAGAGAACATGGCGCCGACGATGAGCGCGGCGAACAAGAAGAGGACGAGGAGCGGGACGTAGGTAGCCATAGCTCTTCTGCGGGGGAGACGATCTCTTCCGGGAGGAACGATTTGCCCCAGCGTGGAGCGAAATCGAAGAGGCGAGACGGCTCGGGTCCCGGTACGAGAGATCGAGAATGAAGGGGGTCACCCGCCAACCTCGAATCTCAGGACAAAAACCGCTCGTATCGGCCTCAGCATCTAGCTCCAGGGGTCGGCGGAGTCAATCCGGGGTGCGGGCTCGCGTCGAGCACCCAAAGTCTCGGGCTTTTCAGCCACCCTAGCCGCGCGACGGATCGAACGGCGGCGGGTTCGGCGGCGGGTTCGGAGGCGGGTTCGGAGGCGGAAGCTGACCTCGCTGTTGCGCTGGGGCAGCTCCCACGGGGAGGGCGGGCGCCGCGGCCGGGGTGGGCCCGCCCAAAATGTCGGCGACCGAGGTGGCTCCGTAGGGATCGGCAGGCGCCGAAATCGGGGTTTGTCCTGGCGGCGGATAGCTCGGTGCGGCGTACCCAGGCGGAGCGTGGCCCGGAGGCGGGTAGCTCTGCTGCGGCGCAGGGTAGCTCGGTTGCTGGGCATAGCCAGCTTGCGGCGGGTAGCTCTGCTGGGGCGCGTTCGGCGGGTATGCTGGCGCCGGGCCCCCGGGCGGATAACCCTGGTTCGGCGGGTACCCCTGCTGCGGCGGGTGGTAAGCGCCCTGCCCCTGCGGAACATAGCCTTGCGACGGACCACCAGGAGGGTTCCCCGGATGGAAGCCTTGCTGCCCTGCCCAGGGCTGCGGTGCCGCTCGCTTGCGGATCGCCGCGACGATGACGCCGATCACGAGCGCGACGACGAGCCCGTAGCCGATGAAGTGGCCGATGAAGCGGCCGACGATCTTGCCTTGGCGAAAAGCGGGTGAGGTCGGCCGGCTATCGGACTTCTTGTCGGAGTCGGCATCGTCGTCTTTGTCGAACAGCCCTTTGGGCTTGGGCTTCCGCGCGGAGACCGTCGAGAGCGTTTCGTCGCTCACGGCGTCGAGCTTGGCGAGCCCCTTCGGGCCCGTGGCGAACGCGAGCGTGAACGTCGCGCCGTCGGCGGGGATCTGGAGGTAGCGCGAGTGCGTGAAGATCGCGGCGGCCGGAGCGTCGGGGGCGAACGTCGCATGGACGCGGACGTCGCCGACCTGGAGACCGTTCTTCTCGAAGATCTGCTTCTTGACGACTTCTATGGGCACCGAAGGCAGCTTGTCTTGCATGCCTTTCATGGAGCCTTTGGCGAACTCGTCGAGACTGCGTTCGTCGAGCTTCGCGAAAGACGACGCGTCGCGCATCACCATGACGAGGAGCATGACGTCGTCTTCTCGGAGGAGAACGACGGCATCCATCGTGATCCCTTGAGAGGCAGAGCCAATCGTGGCGAACTTGGAGACGTCGAGGCCTTCGCAGCCGACCGGATCAGTGCGCCCCGCAGGCCACGCGACGCACATGCGCGATTGATGCGGCGCCAGCGTGATGTGGAAGTCGGCCTTGGGCGAGGTGATCTCGTAGGGGGTCGCTGCACGCGCGTCTCGGGTCAGCACCATCGCCGCGAGGAGCGCAAGAAGCAGGGAGATGCGATGCACCGCGTTGGTTCTGTGACGTTGCGGCGCAAGCGTCAAGGGAAGAGGCACTCCAATCGATGGAATGGGGCGGCTCTCACGCTAGCTAGAGATCCGTGCCTGCGAGCTCGGGGCGCGGTGTGCGAACGGCTGCGGCCTCCGCACCCATCAGCCCGCGCTCGCGGAAGCTGGTACGTCCCTTTGCAACGACCATTCACGCGCGATGGACCGCCGCCTGGACGGAGCAGAACGAGATCGTCGCAGCTGAATTCGGCGTATTGCCACTTCGTGACTACGCCTCCCGTCTCTTCGCCCGCTTCGCAACCGACGGCGGGCCATCTCTGCGCTCGGCGCGCGAGCTCCCCTCGGGGGCATTGTCGCTGTTGGCTCTCGTGACGCGTCACGGTGGCACGCTTCACGAGGTCGTCGCGGTCATCGCGGTCGAGCTCGAGCGGGGACTCCGTCGGGGCATTGGGAGGATGCCATCGCCAAGCGACTGTGAGCCGGCCGTTGGCAATGGACCGACACGCCGACCGAGACGGGGTGCTATGCGGTGACCCTATCGGTCGAAGGCGCATCCGGCCCGCAGTGGGGCCCGGTTGGGTTCGTCGTCGCTGTCGGTCGAACGTGAGTAGTGAAACCGCTTGGGCGCTCGAGCCCAACATGGGCTTCATCGGGGCGACGAACGTGCCTGGCCGAGATCGACACGTCGACGACTTTCTTCTCAAAGCCTAGAGCGACGGTCGATGTGGGCTCGTCAGGCGTGGAGGGCGGCCGCAGCCTTGCGTGCCCTGTCGAGCCGACGGTCGACCTCGTCCCATTGGACGTTGGCGAAGAACGCGTCGACGTACTTCGTTGCAGCAGCGCCAAAGTCCATTTGATAGGCGTGCTCGTACATGTCCATCACCAGAAGCGGGACGCTCGACGCTTCGACCTCGCGATGATTCTGCGCCGAGTACGTGTGCAAGACGTTGCGCCCGAGATCGTAGCCGAGCACGACCCAGCCGCTTCCGCCGGCCAGCGCCATGCCTGAAGCGCGATAGAGCTCCTCCCATCGGGCCATCGATCCGAACGCGTCGGAGAGGGCCTTCTGAGCGCCGGCGCTCGGCTTGCCATTGCCCCCGAGGTTCGCGAAGTACGCCTCGTGGAGCGTGACCGAGTTGCGGAAAGTCAGCTCGTTCGAGCGGAGGCCACCCAGGATGAACGGTGCGGTCTCTTTGTCGACCTTGGCGATCTCTGCTTCGACCTTGTTCAAGTTCTTCACGGCACCCGCGTAGTTGTTGTCGTGGTGCGACGTGATGAGCTTGTCCGACAATCCCGTGAGCTTCGTCGCATCGAACGGGAGCGGCACGACCGCGTGCGCTCCGCTCGGCGCGGGCGGAGCGACCGGCGTCGGTGGCGTGGGTGCAGGCGGATGCGCGGGCCCAGGCTTCGAGGGCGGCACCGCTTGCGCGCTCGCGGCGCACCCCGCGATGAGCCCCACGGCACCAGCAGTGACGGCGACGAGCGCCGAGCGGCGGGTCACGAAAGATTCTTCATTCATCGAGAGCTCCCCCTTCATGGCAATGGCAAGTCAATCGGCCGAGCCGATCGGGGCCGGAACCTATGCCGAGTCGCGGGTCGTGGCTACGCAGCACCGACCCGAGAGGCTTCGATGAAGGAATGCTCAGAGGGACGAAGCGTGTTTCGTCGATCAGTGCGACCCGATGGAGCTGCTCGAAGACGCGCCGCTCGTGGGCGCCATCTGCGAAGACACGGAAGGCACCGGCGCCGAAGGCACCTGGGCGGAGGGAGCGACCTCCTCGATGACCTTCTTGGTGACAGGCGCTGCGTAGCCGCACGCCGCGAGCCCGACGACGAGCACCGAGAGGCCTGCTGCACGCCATGTCGACCCGAGCGAGACCGACGGCCGATGAGTCGCAAGGGGCGCGCTCTCACGCGAAAGAGTCGGCGAGCGCCGGGCGAGCTGGAAGGCGCATCGAAAGAGGCGAGGCCAGAAGAGAGGCATGGAAGGCTCCATATCGACCTCTCGAGGTGGCGTCGAGACCGCCCGGCGCAGGAAGTAAAGTGGGGTGTTCTCCATCGCATGCGCTAGGCTCTCGGAGGGTCTTGATGAGGTATCTTTACGGCGACTCCGTCCCGTTTCCGTTGCAGTTCAACTTCCTCGCGACGCTCGAGGTCTTCATGGCTTCGACGACGCGGGTCGTCATGCTCGAGGCGGAGACGCAAAAGCAGACGGTGAAGGCGAACCTGGCGAGCCAGGCGCGTGTGCAGGCCATCGAAGCCGTCGAGGGGCTGCACGAGAAGGCCATGCGTGCCATCGCCGATGCTCTCGACGCGTCGAACGCAGGCCCGCGCGGCACCATGGTGATCGAAGATCCCGCGCTCGCGCCCTCGCCGCTCGTCGTCGACTACACCCAGCGTCTGATGGCGTTCGCCGAGCGTTTCATCGAGGAGCAGCGGGCCACTGCGCGACAAGCCTCCGAGCGCGAGGTCGCCGAGCTCTTGGCAGACACCGACAAGCGAGCGCTCGAGGTGCGCGCCGAGCTCGATTCTTTCTTCAAGACGGCGCGCCTCCAAGTGCTCGGAACGCGCTTCGCGATGAAGCTCCGCGACGACAAGAACGCCGTCGGAGCCGTGTTCTTGAACCCCGATGGGATCGTCTCGCATTTCGAGCTGAACGCGCAGAAGTCGGCGGCCTGGGTCCATCCACGCAAAGTGAGTGAGCTCGTACAGGGCGTCGACCTCATGATCGGCGTCAAGAAGGCCTTCTTCAAGGGCACCGTGAGCCCCGAGCAGGTGCACCTCGACGACCACGTCATCAGCCGCTTCGACGCGGCGCCCGAGTCGTTCGAGATCGCCGTTCGAAAGAAGATCGATCAGAAAGACGCTTACGTCCTTCGCATCACGATGACCAAGAACGGCCTCGCTGGCGAGGTCGACCGCCTCGACGATCCGAACGCGAAGGCCCTCCCGAGCGACCTCCTCGCGGCCGACATCGCGGTTCTCGAGAAGCTCTGGATCGCGATTCGCACCGAGTGCGCGACGCTCATGGATCACCGTGAGAAGCTCACGCGTCTCGAGCTCGACGGACGCGACGTCTTCGGCGAGCACCTCGCGCTCGAGGTCGTCCGACGCTTGGTGGCGACGCTCGCTCCGACCGTCAAAGAGATCGCACAGCGAAGCCCGAGCGATCAGGAGCTCTCCTTGAAGAAGGAGAACGACGACGGGCGCCGAGAAGAGATCTACCTGAAGAAAGACGAGCTCATCTCGAAGCTCCAGCCGCTCCCTGCATCGGGACGCGAGGTCTTCGCGCCGCTCGGTCTCGAAGGTTGGGTCCCGTCGCTCAGCATGCGGCCGCCGCCGGTTCGCTGAGAAACCAGCGCGCGTTCAGCCCAAGAACGCGTCGACCGGTGCCATCGTCCGCGACGCGAACTCGGTCACCGTGTCGGGGCTCACGCCGAGAGCGAGGAACATCTCTTCGACGGCACCGATGGCGCCTCTGCAGCGCTCCGCCGCAGAGCGAGCGACGGCCTGTGCAGCGTCGTAGCCGTCGTGCGTCGCGTCTTCGGGGATCACTTCGCGCGCCTCGCGAAAACCATCGAGAGCATATTGGAGCTCGAGGAGCGCGAAGCGATGGCTCGGCTCGGAGGTTTCGATGACGCGACCATTGGGGAGAGTCAGCTTCATTTGCGCATCGTAGCCAAGAACGCGAGCTGCTGCGTCGCGTTCAGGCGCGCGGATCAGGCTCGTCCGAGAAGCGTCTTCAGCTGAGACATCATGTCGTCTTCATCGGCGTCGACCTCGCCATCGACGGCGATGAGCGCCTCGGCTGCACGAAGAACCTTGTCGGGTCGCGTGCGCAAGAGCGAGAGCTTGGGCTGATCGAGCAGCGCGCCTTGCTCGAGCTGCGTGAACAGCGCGTCGAGAACGCCTGGGACCTTCCACGCCTTGGCGAGCGTCACGAGAAACTCACGCTCCTTCGGGTGGATGTGATCGTTCGCCGCTGCCACTTGCAACAAGAGCTTGATCGCCTCGGTGTGGAGCTCGGTATCGTCGGTCGGGGCATCGGCCATGGTGCGGAGCTTACCCTTCGGTTCGTTCGGAGTGGCCGAGCTTCGGCGGGGCGCGACGTGCTGCGGTTCAGAATTGGCCCCCGAGAACGAGGCCCGTCGGTGCGGGTGCAACTTGGATGCGAATGGTCTCGTCGGCGACAGGCCTGTGGCGAGGACGAGAGACCCGCCTCGGCCGCGCGCCGAGGACGGTCATCACGATGCCGCCGGCGGTGGCACCGAGTGAGATGAGCCCCAAGAACGCTTCTCCCGTGACGACGACGGCGCAGCCGATGCCGCTGACTGCCGCGCCGAGGCTGTCGGTCTTCGACGAGCAGAGATGACTGCTCGCCGTGTCGGCGATGGCCAACCCATCGGCCACGCCGAGAGCGGGTCCGATGAGCATCAGCACGATGCCACCTGCCATGAGCCCCGGTCGCCCCGGGACCTTGGGCTCGGGATCGATCTCGTATTCGCTCGGTGCTGGAGTTGCCGACGACGCGCTGTTCGGGCTCGCGGGTGCGCTCGGAGCCACGGGCGCGAGAGGCGTGGTCGTCGCAGGTTGGGGCGGACGCCGTGCCTCATCGTCGGCGCCCTCCCAATCGGGGTCGGGGGCTCGCGGCGTCGACTCGACCGCCGGCGCTTCGTCTGCGCAGGCGACGTTGCTTTCGACGACGCACGGCACCACCAGCACCGTCGAGAGAAGGGTCGCGACACGAAGGACGAGCCTTCTCATCTCACGCTTTTACGGAGATGGGTCTCGACAGTCAAGACGCCGAGCCCGCCACACCACAGTGCGGGATCGTCTCGGCGTCGCGGGATCTCGTGCTCAGGCGACGTGCGTTCGCAACGCATCGACGTTATTCGGTGACGGCGCTCCATGACTCCGTCATCGCTCGCCCTCGTCACCTTGGTGCTGCTGTCGCTCTTTGCCGGCGGCTTGGTGCTCCGTGGTCGGCGACGCCCTCAGTCACCCCCGACAGACCGCGAAGAGAGCGAGGAAAACGAGACCGGACGCGTGGCGATCGAGGACTCGATCGATCTTCATTTTTTCGCACCACGCGACATCCCGTCGGTCGTCGACGAATACCTGTGGGAGGCGTCGAAGCGCGGGTTCACCGAGGTTCGGCTGATTCATGGAATCGGCAAAGGCGTTCAAAGGGTCCGGGTCCAAAAGGTCCTCCAGAACCATTCGGTCGTGGCGTCTCATCAATCCGATGGTCTCGGCTCGACGCTGGCGTTGCTGCGCAGCCCGGCGCCGCGACGGCCCCCCGCCGGATCACGCAATGCCGTGTCGCGACGCCGAGCGCGGCGGTAATCGGTACTCGTCGAGCCGCTCGGAGGATTGCGCGTCTGCGGACCGCTGCATGAAACGCTTAGGGCCCGCGTATAAACAAGTCGGCGCTATTCCGCCGATACCATCGTGAGACAGGCGGCCTCGTCTCTGCGCTCCTCAGCCTACAAAAGTA
>JAYUUB010000170.1:0-31705 GCA_043755175.1 Polyangiaceae bacterium
ATAGTCATGAGCCAGAATCGGCAGACGTTGAAAGACCGCGCCACGGCCGAGACCGATTTCAAGGTGAACCTGAAAAACGAAGTGAACATCGAGTCGATCTTGCGCGAGCTCGGAGAGTTCCGCGCCGAGGCAAACACGCGGCTCGAAGACCTCGAAGCGCGCGTGAAAGAACCGGGTCGTTTGTCGGGCGTCCCATCGTGAGGTCGAACGAGACGGAATTCTGCGCCGTTCTTCTCCCCGAGCGAGCCGACTGGTAGGCTTCTGACCATGACTTCGCGTTCCGGGCTCGGGTGGAAGGGCGGCGCCACGACGGCGCTCGGCCTCCTCGCGTTCGCGTCGTCGTGCGGCCAACACGAGGCGTCGACGGGAACTTCTGGAAGCGGTCTTTCGTGCGTCCAAGGTCAGGGTGGTAGCGACGTTGCGCCCGACCCCGGACAGAAGCTCTCGTACACGCGCCTGCTCCGGCGCGTTCACCTCACGCTCTCGGGTAAGCCTCCGTCGTACGAGGAGTACGAGAAGATCGTCGCCGCACGAGACGACGCTTCGCGCGACGCGCTCATCGACGAATCCATCGATGCCGCGCTCTCATCCAAGTCGTTCTACAAGACACTCCTCGGCTTCGGTCACGACTACCTGAGAACCAGCGCCTACAACCGCGGCGGCGTGAACGTCGACGATTGGATCGGGCACCAGATGGCGCTGCTCGACCCGTGCCCACCTTCGACCAAGCACGCTGGCGCTTGGTATGCCCAAGGAGGCGCTGACGCTGAATACGGCGATCCGGTCTCGTTCTGCGACGATCTCGCGCGCGACGGAACGCCTTATGCCGCCCCGATCACCACCATCGAGCCGTGGTGGGATCCAGGTCGCACCATTCAGGTGATCGGCCGCGCGGGAAGCGGGGTGCGCGAGCACGATGGCGTCGATTGCGGCCACGTCACCGTCGCATTGCATAGCCTCGCGCTCTCCGACAGCGCCGACAATCCCATCTGCTCGTGCGGACCCAATCTCGTTTATTGTATCCCACGCGAGTTCGGCGGCCTGTCGAACATGTCGGCGCTGAGCGGCGTGAATTCGTTTGGCTCGAGCGACGCCGAGCGCAGTCAGCGGCGGCAGGCTTGGGACGAGCCTGCGCGTCTCTTCGCGCACATCGCTTACAACGATCGACCGCTCAGCGATCTCGTCCTCGGCAACTATTCGGTCGCGCCCGTCGCATTGCAGGCGCTCTACGTGCGAATGGGTCGCCGCAATCCGGCGAACAAAGTCCTCGATGATCTGAAATGGTGGGATCCGACGACTTGGACCGGTCCGGCCGATCCCGATCACGACCCGAAAGATCCGCTCGCGTGGCGCGAGTTCGTCGTCGAAACGCTCAATCCGAATTTTCTCGCTCTCAGCCCCAACAAGGAGCCGAGCGGCAGCCTCGATCGCACGTACAGGTTCGATCCGCGCGTCGATCAGGGCGAGCCGCTCGGGATCGGCTCAGCGGGTGTGCTCACCTCGATGGGCGCGCTCTCTTCGTTCGCGCGCGAGCGAGTTCGCGCCGCGCGTTGGCTCGAGACGTTCGCGTGTGTCAGCTTCGTTCCGCCTCCGCCCGATGCGCAGTTCAATGCCTACGAGCGCGATCCGGCGACCGAAGGCGTCTGCCAGCATTGTCACGCGATGATGGATCCCGCTGCGATCCACTTCAAACGATGGGACTTCGACGGAAAAGTCAACGTCCCCATGATGGGCGGCCTAGGGCCTTGGACGTGGCCGGCCGACACGGCATCGGCTGGCGAGCCGTGGGGCCGTTGGGACATCACCTTCATTCACGACACCAAGCTCACGCCGGCCACCGAAGACCAGATCGCGGCGAATCCGAATGCGCGGTTCATCGACTTCTTGCCCCCTGACCAACAGCTCCTCGGCGTCACCTCCGATGGAACGACCGGGCCGCTCGGGTTCGGCAAGATCCTCGTGCAATCAGGGCAGTTCGACAGCTGCGCCGTGCAGCGCATCTACGAGCGCTTCGTCGGTCGCAAGATCGATCCCGCCGCCGAGCAACCTTTGATTCAAGACCTCGTCTCGAAGTTCGTCGCCGACAACCGCGCCTTGCGACCGTTCGTCCGTCACGTGCTCCACAGCGAGCAATTCAGGAGGGGTCTGTGAGCCGCCTCCCGCTTCGTGCGCAACCGTCGTTCGCGCGGCGCTCTCTATCGGCAACGACCCGATTGGAGAGCGCTGCTCGATGCATTGCGTTCGCGGGCGCAGCCGTCCTCGGCCTCGCCGCCTTCGCCAGCTGCGATGCGAAGAGCAACGCGAGCCCGACGGTCTCGGAGAAATGTCCGCCGAGCGGAGACAAGAACACGGACGTGATGAATGGCCTCGCGCCCGATTGTGCGAGCTGCCACGGGAGCGGCGCGAACAAGCCGTTCTTTGCGTCGCTCACCGCCTTCGAGACCATGCTCGCCTACGACACGAAATATGTCGTACGAGGCAAGCCCGAAGAGAGCGAGCTCGTCCTATTGCTGAAGGGCGAGGGTCAAGGCACCTTCACCCAGATGCCGACCAACGGGGCGAGCTTCGCTGCGAGAGAGTCGAGCGGATCGACGCAGATCACGGTCGCTCAGATCGAAGATTGGATTCGCAAGCTCCCGCCTCAATCGGCTCCGAATCTCGACTACCTCAAGGCTGCTACCGTTCGCAGACTGACAGCCGACGAGATCTTGAACAGCTTGAACGAGCCGCTCGGCCTCACCGATCGAGACTTCTTCGAGGAACAGCCGGCCTTAGCTTCGACCGATCCGCTGACGCTCAAAGAAGGCGACGTCGCCCTGCCAGCGCGTTCGCCCGACGCATTGAACCATCGTGGAGACGACGCATTCGTCTCGGCCCAGGTGTACCCGCGGTACCTCGGGCTCGGTGGTGCGTCGTGGCTCATCGGCAAGCCGCCCGATGCGAGCCTGTCGCCGACCTTCCTCGAGACGATGACGCAGCTGTCGCAGGCACGCTGCCGCAAGGCGGTTTCGAAAGGGCGGAACGCCGCGTTCTTCAAGTTCGCCAAACCGAGCGACACGAGCGCCACGGCCAAAGAGGCGATCAAGAAGAACATCGGTTACCTCCATTTGAGGCTCCTCGGAGAGCAGGCGACTGCCGAAGCCGTCGACGACCTCTACGACAATCTATTCGTTCCCTACGAAGCCACCGACGTGTCGACCGCTTGGATCGCCGTGTGCGCCGGGCTCGTCCGTCATCCACTCTGGGTCTCGTACTGACATGCAATTCTGCGCGCGATCCCGAAAAGCATTCACCTCGAAAAAGGGCCGAGGCGCATGAAGTCGTCGCGCCGATCGCTACTCATGGCAGGAGTCGGGGCAACCCAGCTCATGCTGCTCGATCGATTCGGTCTGAATCCGATCCCGACACGCTCGGCGCGTGCGGCCGGCTCGGGGCCGACCAAGCTCCTCACGCTGTTCGTCCCGGGCGGGTGGATGCCCGTGTATCTGTTCTGCCCGCTATCTCCTCTCGAGATTCAGAAGGCATTGCCAAAGCCGATGGTCGCGCTCACCGAGCCTGCCTATTTCTATCCGAGCCAGGTGAAGAACCTCGACGGAACCGGCAATGCCGATCTCGGTGCGCCGGTTCAACGAATGCGCATCGCCAAAATGTGGGACGAGACCGCGCTCGACGCGGGGAACCCCGATCCGCAGACGCCCAATTCGCACACCGGCATTCCCACGACGCCGCATGGCTATGCCTGGAAGCACCACCGACTCTGGGAGAATTCGATGGTTCTCCACGGCGTCGACATGGGCACCAACTCGCACGCGAGCGGTGTGATCAGCGCGATGTGTGGCGCACCGGGCGCTGAATACCGCGCGCCTGGAATGCACTCGGTCGTCGCGAACGCGCTCTACGCTCAATACAAAGACAAGCGACCGCTGCCCGCCGTGTCGATCGGACAAGGACCCGTCTCGAATCCGCTCGAGACCGGCGCCATCGGCGCGCCCACGATTCTCCCGTCGCTCGGCGCACTCGAAACTCTCTTGTCGGAGCGCCACGACGGGGCTTGGAAGAACCTCCGCGATCGAGCCACACGACCCCAAACCGACTTCGCTGGAAACCCGATCGACCCCATTCGGACGACCACGATCGACGAATATGTTCTTCGCGCCGTTCGGGCGCAAAAGGGCAAATCGAGCGAGGGCACCGACGCCTATCTGAAGTCGATGCACGACGGCTACCAGGGGGTCAGCAAGGTCCTCGTGCGCGACGTGATGTCGATTCTCGAAGGTGTGAAAGGCGTCGAGAACACGCCTACGCCTTATTGGGGTCAGGGCGACCACTTCGGCGTCAACGTCGGGACCGACGAGGCCGATAGCGGAGGCACCTGGTCCGACACCTTCGATCTCACGCTGAAGCTCTTGAAGAGCGACTTGTCTAGCGCCATTTCGGTCTATTGCCCAGGCCTCAATGGCTTCTATTACGACACGCACGGCGCCGCCGACGGCGTGCATTTCGTGAAGCTTCGACCGGTCTTCGACGTGATCGGTCGATTGCTCGGCGAGATGAAGGCGACCCCCGGACCGAACGGCGGCTCGCTCCTCGACGACACGCTCGTCGTCATCATGAGCGAGTTCGCCCGAACGTGGCCGCACGCCACCGAGCATTGGCCTACGACGTCGGTGGTGCTTGCTGGCGGAGGCATTCAGACCAACCGAATGCTCGGCGGCTACGACATCTCGGGTGACGGTCTCGGCTACTTCGGAAAGCCGCTCGATCTCATCGACGAAGGCGGCGACCCGCAACACCGCATCCCTCGGAGCGGCGACGTGGCGCAGACGGTTTACAAGATCATGGGAATCGACGGCGTCTTCATTCCTGGCGGAAGCGGCGAGATTCTCGGCGTGCGCTCGGGCACCTAATCGAAGCGGGTCGGAGCCTCGTCCGAGCCTCTTCATGGCAGGGCCCCGAGCGTTCGTTGCTCGCCCCATGTGGGGGCCGCTCAAGCCGTGGGATCGGCGACGCGCCCAACGAACAGAATGAGGTTCGTTCGCACGTCGCGAATGACATAAACGAACGGATGGTCGGCACGGACGACGACGGGTCGTGGCTCGACCAAGACGGCCGCGTCGCGACTCACGACCACCGCCGTCGCTGCAGCCGCGGTGGTTCCCTCTTCGTCCACGTCGACGAATGCCTTGTGGTAAGCGTCGTCGATGTGGAGACGCTCGGCACCGGGCTTTCCCATCGGGGTGAAGTCGGCGTGCTCGGGGTCGAATGCGAGGGGCATACCCAGCGCCGAGAGCATTCCCTTCAAAGCGACCGATTGCGACGGAGCGACTTTGAATCGGGGAAGTGAGACATCGACCTCGGTCATGACGATCTGGTTGGTGAACGCCTCGATCGATCCTTCGTGGAGCGACGCTTCGAGCTTCGACAGCCCGTTCTTGTCTTTCGGAAGGAGCACGGTCATTGCGAGATCGTCGCCCTTGTAGGGCATGTCGAGGACGAGCGTGTCGCCTGCGTCGGCGTAACCGAGCTCGGAGCGCTGGTGCATCATCGGCACGTCGTGAGCGCTCTCTCCGACGTAGAAAGCTTCGTCGTGGGTTCCGGCCTTCACGAACGGATGCGCCCACTTCGCGTGCATGTACACAGCGTTGACCAAGACGAGCCGCGTCGTGTCGTCGACCGACCCTTCTGGAAGGAGATTCGTGATGTGACCATGCGTCGTCGCCGAGACGAAGCCGTTCACGGCGAGCCGCCCCGTTTCGTGCGCGTGGACGAAATCGACTGTATCGATCGGAGCGCCGAACGCGCTCTCGGTGGTCGCGAGAAAGCCCGGGTCGAAGGGGTACGTCTTGTCCCCGAAGAGTCGATCGGCCACCCGTAGCTCGTAGTCGGCGTGCGGAGCGCCGAGCGCGCCCAGCGTCTTTCCAGCCGCTGCGAGGTCGGCGGTCTTGTCGTTGCCGAAGTGGAGCACCTTGCGCATTTGCTCGGCGGTCTCGCCGTGTGCTCCGGCCCAGGTCATCGCCAAGGCGGTCTCGATGCTTGCGGGAGAGAACGCCACGTTCCCCGATTGGGCGGCGAGCTTCGCGTAAAGATCGTAGCCGAGTCGGTTGCTGCTCGACGCGAACGAGCTCTGTTCTGCTGGGGTCGGAGGCTTCGGCTTGGGCAGCGTCGGCTCGGTGATCGCCACCGGCGTGGTCGGCTGAGGGGCGACGACCGGCCCGGCCGACGGGACCGGCGTGACGGGCGGAGTCATGACCTTCGCGCACGCCGAGAGAGCGAGAAGAAGAGACGCAGACACGAGAGAGAGGGGGCGCATGATCGACTTTCGTTTGGAGGGAGCTCGTCTTGCGAGTGCCCTCTTCGACGCAGGTCGTCGGCAGAAGTTTCATGACAATTTCGCAATGAAAGAAGCCTGTTTCAGACTGTAAGGTGGTTTACTCGGGTGCGTTGGAACATGTCCGAAGATCCGCGAAGAGGCCGCCGGCTCGAATTGATTTCCGACCCCTCGCCCGATAGAAGAGTCGGGTGAGCGTAAAGTTCGCGCGCAGCGCATCGATCGCTCTGGCTCTCGTCGGCCTCGCCTCTTGCCATCCGATGCACGCCATCGCTCGAGCGCCCAGTCCGAAGGCCTCGTCGGACCGCGAGAGCGGCGTTGGTCGGCTCGCTCCGTCTGCGACGACTCCCTCTGCGACGGCTAGGAGCGGTGCCGAGGTCGCGTCGTCGGACGACGGCACGAGGGGAGCGATCGGGCCTTCGACGACGTGGCGGTTTCTGACGTCGGCCGCGTTCGGATCCCTTCCCGAGCTCGAGATCCTGGTCGTGGGTGATTCGACTGCCAACTGTTTGGGCTGGGGACTTCGTGCCCTCTCGAGCCCGCGAGTGAAGGTGGAGCTACAAGCGAAAGACGGCTGCGAGCTCCTCACCGATACCTGTGGCGCCGAGACGTGGGCCGCGAAGACTCGAGAGCTCTCGCCACGCGAGACCCTGGTCTTCGTAGGCGGGGCGTTTCTCTACGGCATCCCAAGCGAAGGCGCTTTCGAGAAGTCGTGCGAGGCTCTTTGGGACGCGCGATTCGAAAGCCATCTCACAGCGCATCTAGCAGACCTATCGACGGTTGCGACCCGCGTCTGGGTGGTGACCGTCCCGTATCCACTCGGCGTGTACGACACCGCCGACTATCGAAAGCAGGTCGATTGCATCAATGCGTCGATCCGCAAATCAGCATCGCGAGTCGGTGGTGTGAAGATCCTCGATCTCGCTGAGAGACTCTGTCCCAAGGGGGTCTGCGAGCGCGAGGACCATGGGCGCGTGCTCCGGCCCGATGGTGTCCATTATGCCATCGAAGCGCTCGAGCCCACGTCGCGATGGATCATCGGCGAGCTCACGAACCGCGACTGATTGGATCAGTCGACGAGCTCGACTCCGGTCGCCTGAATCTGGAGCTTGGCGAGTGCATTGCCGGCGCAGCTGTCTTTGCCCTCATGCATGCAATTGCCACCCGCGCCGGGCGTGTCGACGACCGTGCCTTCGACGATGGCGTGACGGCCCGAGGCGTTCTTCGGAACGAAGAAGCTGTGGCCGGCCATCTTGATGTGGGCGAGCTTCGACTTGTCGCCAATCTCCATCCAGCAGCCCATCTCTTGGCAAACCGCCGTCACGATCCCTTCGGTCTTCACCGTCTTGTTGGCGAACTTGGCGGGATCGGCGGCAATGGAATCGAGCGACGTCAGCTCGGCATTCGTGATCGTCGCACCGAACGTTCGCGGCGAGCCTTCGGCCACTGTGCTCGTGGCGCCACTGGGCGAGGCGCTCTGCGTGGTGGAGCGAGCGACCGCTGTGGACTTCGTTTCGGGTTGTGCGCTCGGCGCGGTGCCCGCAGTGCTCTGCGCACAGCCGGTCGTGGTGACGAGGGTGCACGCGAGCGCGATCGAGGAATGCGTGAAGGACTTCGTCATGGCGATCGGAGTCTGCCGCAGTCCGGGTCCGCCGTCGAGCAAGAGCCCGGCCCTTGGGGCCGACTTGATCTTACCCCCGGCCCTCAGGGCCGAACGATGTCGCTCGAGAAGGCGACCGGGATGTCGTCTGCGGGATCGAGCGACGGCGGAGACGGCGGGGGCGGAGGCTCGCTCACGCGTCGACTGTGTCGGAAGGTGTCGGCGAAGCGCTTGGCGGTCGCGAGATCGATGCGCCCGCCAGCGCGGCCGTCGACCCGCAAACAGCTGCCCACGATGACGCCGTAAGCGCGCTTGATCGCGCCCAACGTCGCTTCGGTCGCGCCGCTCGCGACGAACACGGGGACGTCGATGGCGCCGAGGACCTCGTCGAGATCGCGAAGCGCGACGCCGCGCCCAGTTCCGCTTCCGGTGACGAGCACGGCATCGGCGCCGCCGCGGAGCACGAGGTCGTGAACCTCTTCTTTGAGAGGCCTCGACGCGAGCGGTGCCGAGTGTTTCACGTCGACGTCACAGAACAGTCGGACCTCGGAGGCGTCGAGCGCGCGGCGGAGACGCATCGTCTTGTGCGCGCGGCCTTCGATGAGCCCTTGGTCGGTGAGCCGCGCGCCCACGTGGACGTTCACGCGAATGAAAGAAGCGCCCACGCTCACGGCGATTCCGAGCGCCGCTTCTGCGTCGTTGCGAAGCACGTTGATGCCGAGAGAAAGCGACGGAGCGGCGACACGGGCAGCGAGCGCGCATCGGGTCATCGCAGCCACGGTCACCGGTGAAACGGCTCCGGGCTCGAACGGCGTGTCACCGTAGTTCTCGACGATTACACCGTCGAAGCCCGCGTCGGCGAGGACCTGGGCGTCTCGAGCGCACGCCGAAGCGACGCTCGAAACGTCACCGCCATAGCTCGGGCTTCCGGGCAGCGGCCGAAGGTGAACGACGCCGATGAGCGCTGGCAGCTGCGCGTACGACGCAGGCGGCAGCGAACCGAAGGTCGTCATGTCAGGGCTCGCACGGCGGGCGCCGCCGGGGGCGCCTTCTTCTTCTTTTTCTTCTTCTCGACGACGTCACCAGCAGGCTCGAGGAGCGAAGGTCCGCCCTCGGCACCGTACTCGGCGAAGAAGACGTCGGCGACCTCCATCAACTGCTTGGCCTTGTCGGCATCGAACGCGCCGAAGAGCGTGAGGCTCATGGCGATCCCTTGGGTCTCGATCCAAACCTCGGGCAAGTCGAGGAGCGCGTCGCGCACGACGCTGCTGAGAAACGCCTTGGCGCCCTTCGGATCTTTCGACGTCACCTGAAAGCGCAGACTGAAGTCGGGATCTTTCTTGAAGGCGACGACGTCGGTCGTCGCTGCGTCGGTCGACAGGAGCGGCTGCACGTGCAGCGTGGGAGCTCGCTCATCGAGCCTCAAGAGGACCGTGAAGTGGTCGCTCAGCGCGAGCTCGTCGGACTCGTTGACCGAGGCGTACGCGATCTTCGGATGAAGCTCGAAGCTCACGCGCGGCGTCCCCGAGCCGATGCGGTCGAAGAGAAGCGCGAGATCGCCGGGCACGATGTCGATCGTCTTGAGGATGACCGTGCGGGTCGGGCGATTTACCGGCTCTCGGTAGCTCGCCTTCTCTTCGCTCGCGTCGATGGCGCCGTCTTCGTCGGTCAGCTCGAAGACCCTGAACTTTTGGATCTCTGAATCGGCGTGGCCAGGCTTGGGGCGCGTGGCGAGCCAAACCACGTACGCCGCTAGGGGAACGGTCACCCAGAGCACCTGCATCCCATCGGTCATCCCGAAGGGAGGCGCAAAGATGCAATAGATCGTGAAGAGAGTGAGCGGGACACCAAGCCAGGCAACCATCGCCGCGGACCCTAGCCGGGGCCTCGACGGCTGGCAATTGAGGCCTGGCAAGACACTCCTCTGCAAGCTCCCCCAGACACGCGGAGTGAGTGAACTGCACACGACCGTGCCCCGAATCGCCTCGACTCGCACCGTCGTGACGCACGCAACCGAGCCCGCGCGTCGACGGAGAACAGCCGCGCTGCAGACGTTCTTCGAGGACAGAACCGGCTGACCAACACGTCAGCCACGGCGTCGTCGAAGGGGTCGTCACACGACGTAGCGAAGGCTCGACAGTGTCTCGACCGAGCGCGAGACGTTTTGCACGCAGCGAGAAATCCTCTGGAAGACGTCGGGCGTAGTGACGATCCACTGATAGGCTTCGAGGGCCAAGTGAAAGCAGCCCGAACACCGCGAGCGAGTAGACGAGACGTCACTCCCGGGTCGGGTCTGGCGAGAGCACTCGAGTCGGCGCGAACAGGTGGCGTTCAAATTGGTCGGTACCTCGTCAAAGAACGGATCGGCTCCGGCGGCATGGGCGTCGTCTATCGCGCAGTCGATCTCGACCGTACCGAAGAGGTGGCGCTGAAGACCCTCCAGCGCTTGACGCCGTCGAACCTGCTCCGCCTCAAGCGCGAGTTCCGGAGCGTCGCAGACCTGGTCCACGAAAACCTGGTCTCGCTTCGCGAGCTCGTGTCCGAAGGCTCGTATTGGTTTTACACGATGGAGCTCGTCGACGGAGTGAACCTCTATGCGTTCATTCGAGACGAGGCGCCGCCGCCGGCGCCGCTCGAGAGTGGCGTGGTGGGGAAGAGCGAAGCGTCGTGCGAAAGCATGGAGCGCGACGCAGACGAGCTTCGAACGAGCATCACGCGTGGCACAGCCGAGATGCGGAGCGGAGTGCTACCACGCGCGCTGGGCGCCGCCGGCTTGGAGCGACTCCGCATGGTGTTCCGTCAAGTGGTCCGCGCCGTGAGCGCGCTGCACGATGCGCGCATTCTCCATCGCGACCTCAAGCCGGGCAATGTCCTCGTCGACAAGCTCGGCCGCGCCGTCGTGCTCGACTTCGGTCTCGTAGGAGAGCTCACGCCCGCGTCGTCCGGCGGATCGTTCTGCGGTACGCCAGCTTATGCCGCGCCCGAGCAGATGCACTCGCCCGCCACCAGCGCGAGCGACTGGTATTCGGTAGGAGTCATGCTTTACGAGTCGCTCACCGCACGATTGCCGTTCCGCGGCGATCCGATCGACGTGCTCGCGATGAAGCAGTCGATGGATCCCATTTCACCGGCTGCGCTCGTCGGTGCACCCGCCGATCTCGACGCGCTCACGATGGCCTTGCTCAGGCGCGATCCGAGCACGCGGCCCGGCCCCGCCGAGATCCTCGCGCGACTCGCCGAGACGCCTCTTAGTGAAGAGGCCGTCGTCAACCGAACGACCAAGGCCCATGCGCCGTCGGTCCTCGTCGGACGAGACCGCGAGCTCAGCCGACTGTTCGAGGCGCTCGGCGACGTGCGCTCGGGCGTCTCGACGATGGTGCGCGTGCACGGCGGCAGCGGCATCGGCAAGACCGCGCTCGTACGCGCCTTCTGCGACGAGATCGGCTCACGCGGGCGCGCCGTGGTTCTCACCGGGCGATGTTATGAACGCGAGAGCGTTCCCTACAAAGCGCTCGACCCGATCGTCGACGCGCTCGCTCGACACATCGGAGCGATGAGCGATGCGTCCCGAGCCAAGCTCGTCGAAAGCGCGTTTCCAGATGCCGGCGCAGCGAGCGCGCAAGCGACGCTCGACGATCTGGTGCTCGCCTTCCCCGTTCTGATGGGTCTTGCGCCGAAAAGGCCGGCGTCTCCGGCGCGAGAGATCGTCGAGCAGCAGCGCCGTGCCGCGCGAGCCCTCGGCTCGCTCCTCCGCGAGGTCTCTCGATCGGAGCCCCTCATCCTGTGGACCGACGACTTGCAATGGGGCGATCGCGACAGCGCTCGATTGCTCGCCGAGCTGCTCGACGCGCGCGGGCCGCACGGAGAACGCCTCGCACCTCCTCTCTTGTGGATTGGTTCGTATCGCGAAGGGACTGAGTCGGAGAGCCCGTTCTTGCAAGAGCTCTTCGCACTCGGCAAAGGCTGTCCCACCCTCGAACGGCCAGTCGATCTTCCTGTCTCGCCGCTTGGAGCAGCTGACGCGCGACGCCTCGCGCAGGCGCACCTCGAAGCGGCGGGTGCCGATTCAGATGATGGGCGCGTCGAGGCGCTCGCTGCCGAATCGTCGGGCAGCCCGTACTTCATCCAAGAGCTGGCACAGCATCTCGGAGACGCACCCATCCGCGTCGGAGCCACGCTCTCGATAGACGAGCTCATCGGCTCGCGCCTTTCGTCGCTCTCTTCCGACGCACGTCGGTTGCTCGAGGTCGTCGCTGTCGCAGGCGGTCCGGTCACGCAGCGAGTCGCTCTCGCGGCCGCGCACCTTCGCAAAGACGAGCATACCGCCATCGATGCCCTGCGCGCGGCGCAGCTCGTACGAACCTACGGTGTTCGACCGGTCGATCCCATCGAGCCTTGGCACGATCGAATTCGCGAGACGTTGTACGCGCAGCTCGATCCCGAAAATCGGCGGGCGAGACACCTCGCGTTCGCCGAAGCCCTCGCGGCGAGCGAAGGCGCCGACGCGCACCGGCTCGCGACCCATTTTTTCCTTGGCGGGCGTCCCGCCGAAGCGGCGCGCAATGCGTTGGAAGCCGCAGACGGCGCCGCGCGTGCGCTCGCTTTCGATCGTGCGGCGAGCCTCTTCCATCTCGCGATGACGTGCCTTCCCGATCCCACGGAGCGCGCGGCGCTCGAGCTCGAGCGGCGCTATGCCGACGCCCTCGTCAACAGCGGCCGTTGTGCCGAGGCGGCACCGCTCTACCTGGTCGCTGCGCAGAATCTCGAAGCGCGGGGAGCCCCTCCGGCACAGACGCGCAAGCTGCGGCAGCGCGCCGCCGAGCAATTGCTCGTCAGCGGACGCCGCACCGAAGGGATTCAAGCGCTGGGTCCGCTGCTCCGAGAGCTCGACCTTCCGTGGCCCGCGACACCTCGCGCGGCGATGATCTCGCTCGTCGCGCGGCTCTTACGCTTCGAGATCACCGGTACCCGATTCCGGCCGCGCTCCGAGAGCGAGATCGACCGCCGCGTCCTCGAGCGTGCCGACCTGTGCTGGATCGCAGGCGCGGGCATGCTCAGCGTCGATACGGCGAGAGGCGGCTACTTCATGGTTCGGTCGCTCGAAGAAGCGCTCCGATCGGGCGACCGCGTTCGCGCGGCACGCAGCCTCGCCGTATTCGGAATGATGCAGGTCTACAGCGGCAAGCCGCGCAGCGTGGCGAAGGGCCGCAAGATCTTCGACCAGGCCGAGGCCATTTCTGCGTCACTCGACAACCCCCTCCTCGAAGGCACCCTCGCGAGCTGCCGCGGCACGGCTGACATGAGCATCGGCGAGTGGCGACGTGGCCTCGCCGGGCTCGAGCGAGGCATCGAGATCTTGAGGTCGAGGTGCGTCGGCGTCGCGTGGGAGCTCAGCGCGACGTTGTCGAGCACGTTCAATGCGCGCTTGTGGCTCGGAGAGAATCTGGAGATCGCGCGACGTGCCGCGACGTGGCTGCGAGATGCCGAGGCGGTGGGGGATTGGCTATCGACGATCAGCGCCGAGCTCTACACCGCGTACGGCCGGCTCAGCAGCGGGAGCATCTCCGAAGCCAAGATCCTCGCCGAAGCTCCGATGAAACGGTGGAGCCGCGACGGCGAATTCACTTATCAGAAGTGGCTCCAGATCAAGATACTGGTGCTATGCGACCTGGCCGAAGGACGCGTCGGGAGCGCGCTCGATCGGCTCGAGCGTGCGTGGCCCAGTCTCGCTCGCTCCGGGCTCCTCGGCGTCGAGGTCATGGTCCAAGACGCCCACTTGCTGCGTGGCACGGTGTTGATCGCCCAAGCGAACGCTGCGCGAAACGCGTCGCTCGCCGCGCGCGTACAGAAAGACATCAAGACGCTCGAACGCATCGGGAGACCCACGGCGCGAGGCGGCGCCGACCTGTTGTCGGCTGGCGTCGCGATGCTCCTCGGCAATCGACCGGCAGCCGAGCGACTTTACAGTCAGGCCGCTCACGCCTTTCGTTCGGTCGACGTCGCGCTCTTGGCGAGCGTTGCAGACGCGCGTCGAGGCGCGATTCTGGGTGGAAACGAGGGAGCAGAGCTCGTACGCCGCGCGCGCGAGCACGGCGAGCGCGAACGAATCGGCGACTTCGACGGCTGGGTACGAATGCACGCACCGGTCGGCTGAGTGATTGCGACCCGGCTCGGGTGCGCGGAGAAAATGCAACAGGAAGACAGGGCGGGGTTTTGATAGCGAGATCCGAGTCGGACCAGACGCAAAAATCTCTCGCACCCCGTCTTTCTGTCTTCCTGTGGTTTCTGTCTCGTTCCGCTCCGACGTTCCAAGCCACCGATGCAGGGTGATTGAGGAAGCTGCTAACGCGACGAGCGGATGAGGCGAACGGCTTCGAATAGCCCGTCGGCGAAGCCGGGTGTGCCAGGGGCGAACGTGGCTTGCCACTTCGCAGCTTCGTCGACGGTCGCGAACACTTTGCGAGGGAAAGGCGAGCGAGAAACCAGGTAAAGGCCTGCAATCATGCTACGCGTTCCCGCCGCCCAAAAGCCTTCGGCATCGACCACCGTCGCGTGACAGAGGACCCCGACCACGTCTTGCAACTGCTTCTTCTCGGCGTGCTTGCGGACCGCAGACGAGGGGAGCTCGGAGTCGGCGCGCAAGATGTTGAACACCACGACGCCGTCGGGGTGATTTGCCAGCACGGCGGCTTTTCCGTCGACCGCCGCGTCGAGCGATTCCAGCGTGGGGACGGCGCGCCAATCGAGGACGTACGCCTGACGCCACGAGGCGAAGTAGTAACCCGCCCCTTTGGCGATGAACCGAATTTCACGCAAATCCACGCCGAGTGCTTCGGCCCGAAGCACTTCCCCGTCAAGAGCGTAGCTTCGAGCTACATGGAACTTACGAAAGCGCCCGGGCGGCAGCGCAGC
The DNA here is from genome assembly GCA_043755175.1 of Polyangiaceae bacterium. Lineage (GTDB taxonomy): Bacteria > Myxococcota_A > Polyangia > Polyangiales > Polyangiaceae > CAYYKK01. The sequence goes on from JAYUUB010000170.1 coordinate 14,841, forward strand.
CCGTCGCCACGCGTTTTGGACCTGCCAACCGCGGGAATTCGCTCGATTGGCGGTTAGAAACTCTCGGGCGTCGCTACCTGGGCTGGTTCAGCGTACGAGCCGACTACTTCGCGAGCCGTCCGTGGAGGAGGTCGGAGAGCGCGCGACAGACGTCGACGGTCGTGAAGATGCCGACCACCTTTTGGTTCTGCATCGCGACGCAGCACCCGTACTTGTGCTCTGCCATCGTCGCGACGACCTCGTCGAGCGGAGCGCTCGGCTCGACCGTGAAGACTGACGTGCTCATCGCGTCTTCGACCGTGACGCTCGCGGGATCGACGTCTTTCAACGTCTCGATGAGGGCGAGATCGCGCTGCGTGAGGAGGCCGACGAGCTTTCCACCGTGCAAGACCGGCAGGTGGCGGATCTGATGCTCGCGCATCACTTTGTGCGCCATCACCAGGGTCTGATCCTGACCGATCGCGTGCGGTGACGTCGTCATGTACTTCTGGAGGGTGGGGATGGCCTTCGTCATGAGACTCTTCGAAGCACCCGGTGTGCCAGCGAATTCACCGTGGTTTGTTGGGCTTTGCCAGCGACCTCCGGCGCAGCTCCTGCGCGAGTGCGCTCTTCGTGCGCGACCGTCGTGAAGTGGATCGTTCATTTCGCCACACCCCTCGGCCGGGCTCGGTTGCACCGAGGGAGCGAAGGGAATAATCACGGTGAGTGACGCCTGATTCGACGCGTTTGGTCGTCGTGCGACCCGACGGAGTCGCGGTCGTCACGCTCGCGCCTCCCCTCGGAGCCCTCTCGGCAGAGGTCATCGCCGGCCTGCTCGAGGTCGTCGGCGCGCTGCGAGACGACGAGTCTGCGCGCGCCGTGGTGCTCATCTCGGCCACTCCCTCGGTCTTCGCCGTGTCCGACGTCGGCGAGCTCCGACGACTGAAGACGTGCGCCGACGGGGTCTGCCTCGTTCGCGCGCGCCAAGCTCTCGCAGACGCCATTTCTTCGACACCAAAACCCTTCGTGGCTGCCGTGCACGGACGGGCCGACGGCTTGGGCTTCGAGCTCGCCCTCGCGTGCGATGCACGCATCGTCGACGACGATTCGGCGACGGCTTTCGCGCTCGGCGACGTTCGATGCGGAGTCACTCCTTCGATGCACGGTTTGGTACGCCTCGCCGACCTCGTCGGGCTCGACCAAGCGCTCGAGCTCTCGATGAGTGGCCGCGACATGGACGCGAGAGAGGCTACCCGACTCGGGATCTCGAGCGAGGTCGTCCCCGCGGCGCAGCTCTTGGAGCGTGCCTCGGCGCTCGCGCTCGCGTTGGTTCGAAAGAGCCCACCGAAGCGCGAATGGCTCTCGACGAGAGCCTCTGTCTTCACGGGCAACGTCGTCGCGAAGGGCCTCGCCGTGAAGCGCGCTCGAGATTGGCTCGCGACGCGGTTCGGTCGTGACGCGGTGGCCGAGGCGAGGATCGTCGACCTCTTCGTCGCGCTCGTGCTCCGCGGCGCGAACGCAGCTAGGCTCGTGTCAGAAGAGGCGTTTGGAGAGCTGGTGGTCTCGAGCGGAGCGCGGGCACGAATGCATTTCGAAGAAACCCTCGACTCGCTCTGCCGAGAAGACGATTCGGCGAGGGCCGCGCTCCGAGCCCGACGTCGCGGGACTGCATTCGACGGATGGGAGGCTGAGTTTTTCCGCCGCGTCGCCAGCCGATTCGCAGACGAAGCCTGCCTCCTTTGGGGTGAAGGCTCGTCGATCGAGCACGTCGACGGCTGCCTCGTCGAATGGGGCTTCGACGTGGGACCGCTCGCACGGCTCGACGGTCTCGATCGTGGGGTGGCGACATCGCACCACCCGCGCTCCGCGCCCGTCCCTCGCGAAGAAGTGCAGATGCGGTGTGTTCTCCGGCTCGTCAACGAAGCCATGCATTGCTTCGGCGAGGGTGTGTTGAAGAGCGCCCGCCACGGTGACGTGGCGACCGTGATCGGACTCGGCTTCCCTTCGTTCCGGGGGGGCGCCATTCACTACGTCGACCGACTCGGTCCGAGCGAAGTCCTCGCCCGCGTCGAGGTCTATCAGCGTCGTTTCGGCGATCGCTTCGCCCCCGCCCCCTTTCTCGTCGCTCTCGCTCACGGGCGCGCGACTCTTCCTCGTTGAGATCAGAAGCACGAGCTCGAGGAGTCGGAGCGGAAAGAGCCTCGACCGATCGCGACGTGCGCCTCGTATTCGCTCTCGGTTCGCGAAGCATCGACGCCGAGGACGATGGTACGCGGGTCACCGATGGAGCTCGCGTTCTCGACGTGGCTGTCGAGCGTCGCGTGCTTGCCGAACCACCCGTAGGGTCCCGAGCCTGCGACGCGCCCCGCGAGCGCAATGGTCTGGCGCAGGCCGTCGGGCGTCGACCACGTATTTCCGTCGTCATGGCCGTCGGGATGGGCAGGTCGCGCAGGCGCGTCCGTCGGCAGAGACTCGGAGCTCGACGCTGTCGTGAAAGATCTTGCGCCCGCGCACGAAGGATTCGTCTACCGGCGCGGCGCGCCGCGACAAGCCAATGCGCACCATCTCACGACTACCCGTTAGAGCGACGGTCGCCACCTGATGATCGAATTGCGAAAAAGGCCACGGCGTCTTCGTCGTCGATCACCCATCCGACCGGGCCCGAAGGAACGTGGACGCGTCGACGAATTGCATCAACCGCGTTGTCGGCGCGTCCGTCGAGCTCGAGCAGTTCGTCGATTCCGGCGCACACCACGAAGAGCCGCCCTCCGGACGCGGCAGCGGCGGAATGCGGCAACAGGCAAGCGCGATGGGCGCCCCAGTTTGCGCAGATTTGATGCTCACATTCTCCGTCTTCCCGTCCTTCTGTCTTTCTGTTTCATCTCCCTGGCCTCCGCCCAAGCGTTCAAATCGACTGCGCCGCGGAACTTCAGCAGCCTGTGTGGGAACGTGTCGTGCCGATGTGTGCGAGACTTCGGCGATGGCGTCGCCGAAGAGCTCAGCAGTCATGGCCAATCTGCTCGCTGTCGGCGCAGCGCTCGCCACGGTGGCCTTCGTTCTGGGAGGCGCGGTCATTTGGAGAGTGACGTATCCGGCGACGGTCAAACCACCCTCCCCCGACCACGAGCTCCGTCTGCTCCTCGGAGCTGAGCCGCCCCTTCCATTCGTCGATGGCGGCCACGTCGTCGAATGGACCGCTACGCGCCACCCGGGCCTCCTCGGGCAATTGACCTTCGTTGCGCACCCGAGCGTGCTCGGTACCGTTTGGTCCGAAGCGACCGGCGACGCCGCCAATGCACCGTTCGCGAAGCGAGGGTTCGGCTTTCACACGGCGCGCGAAGTGTTCCGGCTCGCGAATCCGAGCTGGATTCTCGTGCACGCAGACAGCGGACTCTGGCTCGTCGAATCGGAGACGCTCGCGAAACGCTGGCGCGTGAAGACCAAGCGCGTCGAAGCCGCTGACGTATCGATTGCGGCAGACCGCCTCGTCTACGCCGAATGCGATTCGAGAAGCGCGGATACACGTCCGATAGGTCAGCTCGGTAGCTGCGAGCTCGTCATTCGGCGACTCTCGACCTTCGTCGAAATCGTCCGAGAGCCGATTCCGTTGCCGCGCAGCGTTCACCTCTCGGTCGATGGAACGCGTGTCGCAATCGTCGACCAGCGTGTGACCCTTCGTTCGACGACGGAAGCGGGCCGCGAGAAGTGGTCGTTTGCACCGGAGCCTTCGATGGGCCAGCCCATGGATGCCATTCCGATCGGCGAGACCCGCGTCGGCTACGTCACCACGACAGGCAATCTCGGAGTGTGGACCGCGGGCGAGGCAGCTTCGGTTTGGAGCGTCGTGGCCGATCACGGGACTTACCGCCTCGGCTTCGGGTCAGACGTGCGCGGCGCGGCTGCCAAGACTCTGGTTTACTCACCAGTCACCGATCGCCTCGCGTTTCCAGTCGACAGCCGATCGGTCGACGGCGCAGCCCGTGGAGCGCCTATTTCAAGAGCACTCAACGACGCGTACGCCACGATCGCGATTCCACCATTCCACCGCGCAGGCGACGCGGCGCTGACCCGAGTCGAGCTCGATAAGACCTCGGAGCTCGGCAATTCGCTTCATTGGGGCGTCGACAAAGTCGGAAGTCTCGATACGATCGCGGGCGGCGCGACATTTGGCGTCGTCGACGGCATCGTGATTCGAATCGATCGACATGGCGTCGCGCGCTCGGTCGACTTCGACACCATGGGAGACGTTCACAGCTCGACGTCTCGATTCGACGTGGTCCTCTGGGCGTCTGACGGTCGAACGACCGCAAACTTGGGCGGGCTCTCGTTCTGGCGCATGAAGCTCGATTTTGCCGAGCTCGACGCCGCGGTCGAGCCATTGCAGACGGAGGGAGTCGGCACGAGCAACCCCGACCATGCGCTCGTCTTCGACGACGGCGCCCGAGCATTCGTATTCGAAGCGCCTGGAACCCACGGCTCGCTCGCGCGAATGCCACGCAATGCCCCGTTGCTCGACAGTGTCCATCCGAGATCCGAGCTCACGAAGATGCCCACACCCTTCGTTCACGGCGACGACGCGTGGGGAAGAGTCGAAACAGACGTCGTCGGCTACGACGAGTCCGGCGGCCGCATCGTCGTAATCACCCCGAACGCCGTGAACGTGATCGACCAGGAGGTTCCGCTCGGCGGCGTGCTCTCGTGGAGTCCGGAGCCTCGGTGCTGGTCGGTCGTCGTCGACGATCCCGCCCGTCCACTCCAGGTGTGTCCGGCCAGAGCAGCTTTGCCCGAAGACAAGCCAGGACGAAAGTCACCAGGCCGCCTTCCACGGATCGCCGAGTAAGGGCCGGCGTACGAACAAGTCGGTGCTATTCCGCCGACACCATCGTGAGACAAGCGGCCTCGTCTCTGTGCTCCTGACCTCGGTTCACCGTGATTCCGTTGCGCGCCGAAATCCACTCACGCAGCTTCTTGGAGATCGTCGAAGCAATGCCGACTGAGCAGGCCACGGAGCGCATCGAGCGCAACGTCGGCCTGACGGCGCGATCGAGAAGGTCGTGGACCTGGTCGTCTCGAAGTCCAGCGGTTCTCGCAAGCCCCGCCCGCGGAGCCGCGCAGATCTGATTCGAGCCACCGTTTCACTCGGTCCGCGAGATCGTCGGCTACGAGGCCATTCGGATCGGGCGCTTTTGGAGTGCCACCGCGACCCGGCTTTGGCGTGCCCTCTTTTCATGCCGCCACAGACTGTCACCTCTCGCACCTTGGCGATGTCGTTTCGGGAGCCGATTTCCAGCTGGGGAGCCACCGCTTGCCGGCGCTCTGCGAACCGATCGCTCCCCTCGACATGGCGACGGCTCAGATCACTTCGGCGCTGGCTCACCATTCGTCAGCAAACGCTCGAAGTCGTCATCGCTCATGAGCATTGCCTTTTTGCCTTCGGCGTCGCACGCGAATACGTCGCCTTCGCGATCGTCGAACCAGATGATCCGGAGCGTCACTCCGCGGTCCCGCAGGAGAGGGCCGAGGTGAGGGTCTTGCCGAAGCTTTCGGCATTGAGCGACGACCTCTGCTCGAGTCGCAGTCAAACGATCGACGTCTCCGTCGAACGCCACGGCCTGGCACCCCAGATGGCCGCAAAAGACAATCTTTCGAACCCGCTTCACCCGGAGGGCGTACTCGAAAGTGGCGCGCACCGCGGCATCTGCGGGGTCTCGAGCCGCCCCGAATGTCTGCAACACCATGGCCGGCTCGCATGCAGCAACGACCGCCGCCGCGGCGTAGTTCTCCGAGCAAAGAACGAACATGACATCGCTCGCCGCGTCGGTTGCCGGTTGCAGAGAGCGTCGACGGTAGTTTTGCAGGGCATCGTGCCAGGGAGGCATTTCAGTCTTCCCCCTGCGCGAGGGAGTAGGCCGCGACGCCATTGAACTCCTGAAGCTTCTCGATGTGCATCCATCGATGGGCGCCCCCGATACGAGCCAGATGTGCCGCCAGAGTCTCGTCGCCGAGGTCTGCCGCGGCATCACGGAGCACGAAGCGGCAGCGCCACTGGTCCACGCAATCGGTCATCGCGCCATTGTCTGAATAGACCTTTGTCCCGCGATTCGAAATCATCTTCAGACGGAGGGGACTCGTCTCCGAGAGATCGTCGAGGCTTCGACCGAGCTCACTCGGCGACAGCCCCGATTCGACGAAGATGTCTGCGCCGATGGTTCGACGCGTGGTGGCATGAACGAAGTCTGGTGCAGCGCTGAGCACTGGCATCTTCAGCGGGCGATGCTCGCGAACCTTTGCCTTCTCGGAGCGTTTGCCGAGGTTCGCTATCAAGCGGTCTGTGAACGCGCTCGTGGAGAGGCTCCCATTGGGGCGCACGTCGCGCGTGTACGAACCCTCCTCGAGCGTCACCATCAGTGCGTGCTCGATGTTCTGTGCCGCCGCGAATTCGTCGAGATGACGAAGCATCATGACGCCGGACTGAAGTACGGCCGTCGGATTGATCACGTTCTTGCCGGCATACTTCGGCGCGCTACCGTGCACCGCTTCGAAGATCGACACGTCGTTGCCAAGGTTCGCTCCAGGCGCAAAACCGAGTCCCCCAATGAGACCCGACGCGAGATCGGAGATGATGTCGCCATTCATGTTCGAGGTCACGATCACGTCGAACTGCTGCGGCGTTCGGACGAGCTGGTGAGCGCAGTTGTCGATGATGATGTGGTTCGCTTCGATCTCAGGGTACTCCGGGGCGATCTCCTCGAAGGTCTTCTTGAGGAGCCCTTCGGTGAACTTCATGATGTTCGCCTTCGTCGCGCAGTGCACCATCTTGCGGCCTTCGGCCCGCGCGAGCTCGAAGGCGAGGCGAACGATCTTTTCGCAGCCCTTACGCGACATGATCTTGAGGCATTGGGCTACCCCAGGCGTCTGCATGTGCTCGATGCCCGCATAGAGATCCTCCACGTTCTCGCGCACGATGACCAGATCGATCCCCGCGCCAGAATACCGGGTCTCGACATTGGGCATCTCGCGGACGGGCCGCACGTTGGCATACGTCTCGAACAGCTTGCGCAGAGTCACGTTGGCGCTCTTCTCGCCAAACCCAATTGGAGTCTCGAGCGGGCCTTTCAAAGCAACCTTCGTGTCGCGGATCGACGCGATCGTCTCGGCCGGTACTCCGCTCGCAAGGCCGCGACGAAAGACCTCGGCTCCGGCTTCACGCTCCTCCCAAGCAATCGTGACTCCAGCAGCGTCGATGACTCGACGCGTTGCCGCGACGACCTCCGGGCCTATGCCATCTCCTGCGATGAGCGTGACTCGTTTTCGACCCGAAGAATCCAGTTGATGACGCATCGCCGACCTCTCGTTTGCAAGCGTTGACCGCATGACCAGCAAGCCTGACGCGGAGCTTCCCGCGCGCTCTGGAACAGAAACCTAACCGACGAGCCACCTCGAAACGAGTTCACACTTTTTACCTAAGTGTTCTATAAAAGAGAACGCGATGAGCTTCCTCAACTACCACCACCTTCGCTACTTCCGCGCGATCGCACGGGAGCGCAGCATGAGGGTTGCCGCCGAGAAGCTGCGCCTGTCGCCGTCGGCGCTGAGCATCCAGATCAAACAGCTCGAGGGCAGCCTGGGTCATCGGTTGCTCGAGCGCAGCGGACGTGGCGTGACGCTGACCGACGCAGGTCGGCTCGCGCTCGACTACGCCGAGACGATATTCCGTGCGGGCGAGGAGCTCGCAGAAGTGATGCAGCACGGCATGCGCGAAGGTCGAAGCGTCGTGCGTGTGGGCGCCGTAGGTACCCTATCGCGCAACTTTCAGCTCGAGATGTTTCGGTCGATTCTCGATCGCGAAGACGTCGAGCTCGTCGTGCGATCGGGAAGCTTTCGCGATCTCCTCGTGCTGCTCCACGCCCACCAGGTCGACCTCGTGCTCGCGAATCAGCCAGCGCCGCGCGACGCCAACACGCGCTGGCACAGCCACCTCATCGGCGAGGAGCCGGTGAGCCTCGTCGGCAATTCGACGTGGAAGCGCAAGACGTTTCGGTTCCCCGACGATTGCGCCACTGTTCCGATCACGATGCCGAGCCTGGAGAGCAACATGCGCGTCGTCTTCGACCAAATCCTCGACGCAGCTGGAATCCGGCCGCTCGTCGCCGCCGAAGTCGACGACATGGCGATGCTGCGTCTTTTGGCGCGCGAGAGCCGCGGCCTCTCTTTGGTTCCTGAGGTCGTCGTTCGCGATGAAATCCAACGCGGGAAGCTCGTCGAGAAACACCGTTTGGTGGGTGTGAAAGAGACCTTCTTCGCAATCACCCCCGGTGGTCGCTTCCGCAATCCGCTGATTCGTGAGCTCGTCGAGACCCATTCGATGAAGCGCAGGCAGACGAGAGGTTGAGAATGGCCTTCCCGCGCTTCACAAATGAATGCAGACGTCCTGGCGGAAGGAGATTGAGCAATGGGTCGCCAGGCTCACTCCGCGTCGATCAGTTCTGTTCCCAGTTGATCCAGCTGCCGGTCATCCAATCATCGCTGCCGTCCTTGAATGCTCCGACGTAGCCCGCGCTCGTATCGAAGAACCCGTCGTTCGGCGGCGTAGCCCCAGGAATCATCGTCGACGGGCGCGGATTCGGCACTTCGCCGAAGCAATCGACCACGGCGCCAGCCGTCGCGTTGCCCTCGCCGCTCGTAAACCAAGTCCGCTCGTCGAACGCCATGTCGTCGTCGACCTGGGTGTCCATGTTCGATCCGTCTTCGGCATAGGCGACGTTCTCTGGAACGTTGCCGACACACACCGTATGGTCCACCGTCACCGACGTATTGGGATTCCGAACGTCGACGCACGCCTCGAAACCCGAGAAGAACGCGTTCGAGATGCGGCCCTTGGTACCTCGTCGCAGGAGCATCCCGTATTGCTGTTTCGCGAGATCGTGATTCGCGCCGCAGATCGTGGCGTTGAACACGGTGGGGTTCGTCGCTGGCGTATTGTTGCTCGAGTCCTTGTCGTTGTCCCATTCGAAGCCGTTGTCTTCGGCACCATGGGTGGGGTCTTTCTGCGAGAACAAGTATTGGAGTCGACCCGAATAGCCGTTGTCGGTGTCGAACGAATCGTCACCGTTGCGATAACAGACCAAGTACTTCGCATCGACCGTTCCGCCGAAGAACTCGAAGCAATCGTCGAGCGTCGTCTTCACCATCACGTGGTCGACCTTGGTTCCGCGCCCCACGCCGGCGAAGGTGAGCCCGTTGATTTCGTTGTTGGGCGAGAGCTCCACCCCGCTGAACTCGATTCGGACATAGCTAATCTGTCCGCTGTCGTCGTTCGCGTCCGAGCCGCCGTAGATCTCGCTCGCCTGGAGGCCTTCCACGCTCGCCGTCCCGCCTGCGACGTTGATGGGCGCCTTACCGAGCACGATGACGCCGCCCCAGTCGCCCGATTGGCGCGTACCGGCCGGCAGGGCCGACGTGAACACGATGGGCTCGTCCTTCGTCCCCACCGCCACGAGTTTGCCGCCCTGCTTGATGACCAGCGTTCCGAGCGAATCGGAATCGCCCATGACTTTGGTGCCCTTCTCGATGGTCAGGGTGGCACCTGCCTCCACGAGGACGATTCCCTTGAGTAGCCAATCCTTGCTGGCGCTGAGCGTCTTGTTGCTCGTGATGTTGCCCGTCACTTCCTCCACCATCTTGTTCGATGCGCCACCCTGGCCGGCCGAGGTCGTCGACGTGGGAGTGGTGGTCCCAGCCGACGTCGCATTGCCACTGGTGACGGTGGTCGTCGCAGTGCCTCCGGTTCCTCCACCTAGGGTGCTGTCATCGCAGGCAGAAGCGACCAAAGCAGCACAACCGACGAACGAAGCGAGACACGTCAATGCAGACTTTCGATTCATGACCGACTCCTTGATTGAATTTCGCGCGGAGCTTGACCCGACCGAGTGAACGGGTGGCGAAGCCCATGTGACAAGTTGATGCCCTATTGCAGGGGTTGAACGACGCGAGTCGCGTCGTCACGATCGTGTCAATACGAGAGCGCCACGCCCAAAGAGAAGATGCGTCCAGTTCGATAGAACGACGTCACGTTGCTCCTCTTGTCGTCCGCAGGCTTGGCTCCGTTTTCGGAGGCGCCCTGCGTGAGCTCGACCGGGCTGTCGATGAGGTTCGTGATGGCCCCACGAACCTCGACGTGCTTTTGGACCCGCTGCGACATGGCGAAGTCGAGCTGGTGCCTCGGCTGCTGGAATACGTCGGGGAGACCATTGAGCCCCACCTCGGCGATTCGCTTTCCGACGACGTTGTAGGACAGTCGCGCGTCGGTCCCGATCCGCTCTTCCGAGAAGTCGAGGGCCACGTTGGCGACGTAGGGCGCCTGATACGCCATCGGCCGCACCGGATTCGTCAGGAGCGCAGCCGAGGCCGGGTCGATCTCGATCCGCGAGTGAGCGACCGCGAGATTGGCCACGATGCTGATGGGCGTGAGCACCTTCGCGAACATCCCGAGCGACTTTCGCGCTTCGAATTCCATGCCGAAGAGGCGCGCACCTGCTGCGTTCTGATACGTGACCAGCCCGTTGTCTCCCGAGGGAGACACCACGGCCTCGATCGGATTCGTGAACTTCTTGAAGAACGCCGAGACCGCCACGACCTCGGACAGCGTCGGGAAGAACTCGAAGCGAATATCGGCATTCACGATCGACGTGTTGAGGAGATCGGGATTGCCCGAGGTCTCTCGGCCTCCGAAATAGTCGCTGAACGTGAAAGGAGCGATCTCCCGCAGCTGAGGCCGCGCCACCGTTCGGGTCACCGAGGCCCGAATGTTCACGCTCTCGATAGGCGAATAGACGATGCTCGCAGCCGGCAGGATCCGGGCCTCGTCGAGCGAGCCTTTCCTTTCCTGGGTGAGATCGAACGGCGCCACCGCGTCGAGACCTTGGAACGACGCCTCGAGGCGGGGCCCCACGATGACCCGCCAGTGCTCGCCCATTTGCGCGTCGAGCATCAGATAGCCGGCGAAGACGTTCAGGTGAGCGGAATACTGGTCGCCGAGCTTTCCCACCTCGTCGATCTGCGTGGTCCTCCCGATGTTCGCATCGGAGAGAAAGCGGTCGACGCATCCGCCGTCCGGGCCGGACGCAGCGCTGCCGGGGCAGAGGAGCGCATCGGGCGCCTGCTTCGAGATCGCCTTGAGCCGGATCCGCCGCGCGCGAAAAGCGCGGCTCTTCACGCTGACCGACCCTCCGAACTTCAGCCGGGTGGCGTCGAGCGCGCGGGCAAGCGGCTGGGTCCAATCGACCGAGCCGCCGACGCTCGTTTCACCCTGTTTCGAATAGAAATGCAGCCCGTTCTCGGCGTCGTCGGCATAGCTCCAGCCCGTATCCGAGCTGAATCCGTAGACGAGGCCGCGGCGGTCGGGCTCGTCACGATTGGCCCGAGCGAGTGTGACTGCGTATTCCAGTCGTGCGTTGCCCAATGCCGCGAAATCATGCTCGCCCCTGAGCTGGCCGTACATGAGCCCGCGCGCGATGAAAGACAGACGCGTGTCCTCGGTGAGCCCTTGACCGTCTTGACTCATGCGGAATCGCGAGGCCTCTTTGTCGGCCGAGCGCGTGAACAGCCCGGTCAGGTACAAGCGGTTCGATTTGTCGATCTGGTAGGTGAGCCCAGCCAATAGTCCCCAATTGACCTTGTCGATTCCGCGATCGACCCTCCCGGCGTCGTAGGGGAGAATCCCCGAAGGTTTCTGTGGGTTCGGATAGAACGTGCGGAGGATCTCGTCGTTTCGGGTCTCGAACTTTCGGTCGTAGACGAGCGCGGCCAAAAACCCGACCTCGCTCTCCTTTCCGACTTTCCAGCCCTTCGATGCGACGAGCGCGCCGCCGAAGTTGGGCGGAATCACGCGTTCGGTTGCGCGCATGGGCGCGTTGATCGATCGCCCGAGCCGGGTGAGCTCGTCGGGCGTGGGGAACGTGCCGTCGGGCTTCTTACCGGTGCGCGACGCACGCCATCCGGGAAAGTCACTCGGAAGGTGACGGCTGGAGTCGAAGCCGAGCCAATCGGTATTGCTTCCGTCGTACCCGAGGCCGCGGGCGAAGCTCGATTGCGTGTTGAGACCGAGCGACATGCTCGCGCCGAGCGTCCAAGCTTGCGTGTAACGACGCGTCGTGATCCGCACCGAGCCGCCCGCGAAGTCGCCAGGAACGTCCGGCGTGAACGTCTTGACCAGGGTGACTCCGTCGAGGATCTGCGTGGGAAACAGATCGAGCGGGACGACGTTCTTGTCGGGCTCCGGGCTCGGCAACGTCGCGCCGTCGAGGCTCGCATTCGTGTACCTTTCACCGAGCCCTCGCACGTAGACGAAGCGGCCGCCTTCAATGGTCGCGCCGACTACACGCTTCGCAGCCTCGGCAGCGGTCTTGTCGGGCGCTTTCTGCATCTCCTTGCGTCCGACCGAGTCACCGACTGCCGCCGAGCGTTTCCTGGAGAGGATCTGCCCCTCTACACTCGTGGTGTCGGCTCGCGCCTCGACCTCGATGACGTCTTCGACTCCCTTTTCGAGCTCCAGCGTCGCGTCCAGTTTGGTGACCTGGCCCTTCGACGCGCGCACGCCCTCGAACCTCGCGGGTCGGTGTAGCTCGACATACACCTTCAGTTGGTACGATCCAGGCGGGACCTCCAATCTGTAGTGACCATCGATATCGGTGAGCGTCGAGACCTTCGTCCCGACGACGCTCACCTTCGCATCGAGAATGCCCTCGCCGTCCTTCGCGTCGGTCACCGTCCCGGCGAGGACGCCGAGGTTTCCCGCTGCCGGACGGTCGAACTGCGGCTCCTCATCGACCGACTCGGCTGGGACCGACGGCGCATCGGGGCTCTTCGACTGAGCATCGGCGCGACGAACGGGGTACAGCGCACAAACCAATACCGCAGCGCCTAGAAGAGCGCGAGTGTTCCGCATGACCGTCCTCGATGGGGGCTATTCGATGTGCTTCGTCACGACGGCGATGGAGACTGCCCCGGCCGAGCGACAGCGGTCCACGACGTCGACCACGTCGCCATAGGGAACGGCGTCGTCGGCGTCGAAGTTCAAGACCCTGCCCGGGGCCGCGGCGATCATGCCCGGGAGCTTCTCGACGAGAGCATCCCTGGTGATGGGCTGGTGATTCACCTCCAAGTCCCCATTCGCCTTCATCGACATGACGAGAGGCGTCTGCTTCATCGGAGGTGAGGGGCTCGCGCTGTCGGTCGGGCGCGGGATGTTGAGCCAGAAGCTCTTGGTCAGCATGGGCGTGACCACCATGAAGATGATGAGGACCACGAGGGCAACGTCGACGAGCGGAGTGACGTTGACGCGGGGCACGATCTTGCTCCCTTTGCCGGCTTCGAAACCCATTCCCATGACAGCCTCATTGCTTCTTTTGAATGACCTTGAGCGCGATACCCCTGGTGCCACTCGACTGGAGCTGAGCAAACGTATTGCGCACTTCCCCATAGGGGAGTGAAGCGTCGGCTTCGAGCAAGATGCCCCTGTCCTTGTCGGCGCTTCTCAGCTCGGCCAGTCGGGGCAAGAGGTCGGCCCTCGCGACGATCGCGTCTTCGACGACGATGCTTCGGTCGCGCTTCAAGACGACGTCGATTGCATTGGCCGCCTTCTGTTTCTGGTCGATGGCCTTCGCCGACGGAAGATCGACAATGGGGTTTTGTGCCAGTTTGGGTGTCAGGACCATGAAGATGATGAGCAGCACCAGCACCACGTCGACGAGCGGCGTGACGTTGATGTCGGGCTCAGGCAGCTTCGACGCAACTGATACGTGAATGTGTCTCCGGCTTCTCATGGTGATACTCCAGCTCATCGAGGAAGCGTCCCGCCGAACGGCTGAGGGCGCCCTCGATTCCCGCGACTCGTTGGGACAGATAGTTGAAGGCGATCACGGCGGGGATGGCCACGACGAGACCCAATGCCGTCTCGATCAGTGCCTCGGAGATACCCACGCTCACGGCGCCCAAGCCGCCGCTGCCGGCGTCTTTGATGCCTTGGAATGCGGCGATGATGCCCATGACGGTTCCGAGGAGCCCTACGAACGGCGCAATCGATCCGACGGTGGCCAACACGCCCATGCCTCTGCGGAGCTCGCCGCTCAGCGCCTCTTGCTCTCGCGCTGCGTCGGCGCGGGCTGCCTCGACCGGATCGAGCCCGCCTCGGGACTTCCTGCGCGTCGCGACGAATCGCTCGGCCACCGAGCGAAAGAGCCGAGCCATGACGGACCGCTCGTATGCTCGACCGCGCTCGATCAGACCCTCGAAGTCGCCCGCGCCAATCAATCCGCTCGCGTGGGCCGCGAAGGCTCGAGACGCCTTGGTGTTCTGGGCGAGAGCGATCATGCGTTCGACGGTCACCGCGACGCACGCGATGGCCATCCCCACCAGGACGAATGCGATGAGCCTGCTGATGAGGCCCATACTCTGCCAGATATGAAGTAGATCGAAGCTCATGGTGCTCCTTTTCAGGTCTTGATTCGAAAGGGAAATTTGGCCTGTCGCGAGACGCTCACGGGGTGTCCGTCGAAGATGGCCGGCTTGAATTTCCAGGCGCGAACGACGGAGACGCATGCGGCGCCCAGCTCGGCGGGACCACGCACGACCTCCGCCGAAGTCACGTCACCTGACGCGCTGACCACGTAGCGAACGACGACCGTGCCCTCGATTCCCGCCTGTCTCGCAGCTTCGGGATACGGGGGGGCAGGCATGCTGATGGGCTCGGGCGGCGTGACATTCTCGTCGACGCGCATGGGGCCAGCCGGCGGCGCCGGCGGGGGCGGGGGCGGGGGCGACGGCGCTTGCGGCGGAGGTGCGGGCTCGTGGCCCGACCCGGAACCGCCGTCGTCTCTGGCCCCAGCGTAAGGGTCATTCCCCGTGGACGGCGCGGCCGAATTGGAATCGGGTGTGGAGTCGGGGACGCTATCGGGAGCTGCGAGGCTTCGCGGCGCCGCGACCTGCGGCGACGCGTCGTGCGTGGCCGCCGCTTCGGGCGGAGGCGGTGGCTCTGGCTTGTCCTCGGGGGCCGCCACGAGGGCCACCTCGACTGGCTCCGCCTCCGAAGCAATGACCTCTAGTGGGCGAGCGAGCCGCGCGAGCGCGATGGTCCCGACGCCGAGCACGAGAGCACCAATCAAAGCGCCGACGCCCAGTCGAAGCGGTCGCCGCCCATCCGTCGCGCTTTCGCTCCAAACTATCTCCACGGGCCGGTTGATAACGAAGCTGCGTGACGAAACGACGACACTTTCGCAAATGGGCGACGACCATTGTGACGACGGCAGGCGTCGATCTCGTCACACTCCGCGTATCACCGTCGATTGGGGACCCGCGTGACGCTGAGCCAGCTGGTCACACCACCGCTGTCGCTCTTCGCAGCGATCGCTCGTCGAGGCTTCGTCGCGGGCTGCGTCTTCTTCGGAGAGGGCGCGACGCGGGAACGCTCCTGGATCAGTTGCAGCCGATGCGTTGATCGTCGAGGGCGAGGTCGTCGAACCAGCCCTCGTTCGGCGTGGTGGGGGATTGGTAGTTGATCCAGCCTACGATGATCGAGGTAAAATCGGCGATGTGCGCGCCCGCGGCGCCCATGAACGAGATGTCCTGGACCTCGCTTCCGTCGGCGAAGAAACGGAAGCTCTCGGTGGCGCCATCGACATACCACTCCGCGCAATGCCAGCCGCCTTCGTAGGCATAGTCGTACGACGAGCCAGCGCAGCACGTGTCGTCGGGGACGTTGAACAAGAATTGATGCTTGCCCTGGGGATCGACGACCGTATCGACGACGCGAGATTCACTGCCATTGGCTGCGTTCGGCCGGCCGAAGGCGACGAACGTGTTGTGGACGTATTGACCATCGAGCGCGACGGGCGTCTTGACCTTGTAAAAGATGCGCCCCCAATGGTGCGTGGCGAGGCCAGCGAGGCTCGAGAGATCGTGCTCGACGCGGAACTGCCCATTGGTCCCCACAGCGCCCTTCAGCGATTGCGAGCCGCCGTGCTTGTTCTCGGTGGAGAGGACCGCGCGCGAACCGCTCTGGTCCCAGCCGTCGTGGACGGTCCAACCGGGAGGCGTCTCGCCGACGTTGCCCGTCTCGAAGTCTTCGCAGAACTTGTAGCTCGCGCACCCGGCAGGCGCGCCGCCGCTGCCGCCGCCGGTCGAGGAGCTCGCTCCAGTGGAGTTGGTCGAGCCGGACGTCGCGCCGGGGCCCGAAGTGCCGCTCGCCGTCGTCGTCGATGCATGCTCGCCGCCCGTTCCGCTGTTCGCGGAGGTGTCGGAGCATGCGATCACCAGGAGCCCAGCGCCCATCACGAAGAGGATCTTGTGCATCACGTGCAAGGCTAAGGCATCACCGACGCATTGGGAAATCGAACCGAAAATCGACCCTTGAAAACGGTCGATCTCCGTCTGAGCGCCAACAGCCTGCGCCTCGCAGCACGCACTTCGACTCCGTGTCCGACGTCCCGAACGCCTTCGGTTCCGCATCCCACACCCGCGGAGCGAGGTCTCCCGGCCGGAGAATGGAGCGCCGCCATGACACGTTCATTTTGACGTCGCGTTCGTCATCCAGCGAGAGCCCTCACGCGGTGGAGAGCTCGAGCCGGAGCTGACCAGCCTTTTTGCCCTTCGTTCCTCGCAAGATGCCTGACAAACGTGCGATGATTCAGACGTTACATCCACAGAGATCGAGGGCAACATGACTTCACTTCGAGCATCTTCATCGTTCGCAATTTTTCTTGTCGCGTCGGCGTCTTCGGCTGCCTGCTCCGCCACGGTCGAGACGGGTACTGGCGGCTCGGGCGGCAAAGGCAGCAGTACTGGCGCGACCGTCACCGGCACGTCCGTGACCGGCACGACGACTGGAACGA
>JAYUUB010000171.1:0-75553 GCA_043755175.1 Polyangiaceae bacterium
GGGCCGATCTCTGGCAGCGCGTCTCACCTCGAACCGAACGCCGACTCCGAGCCATCGCGGAAGGTGAGCCTCTCTCGCTCGAAGATGTTCGCGAGAAGACGCAGACCGCGATGCGTCGGGCTGGTCTCTTCGCGGCCGGCGACTTGAGCGTCGCTCTCAAAATCACCTTGGAGGAGCTCGGCGAAGATCCGACGATGCTCCAGGCCGACCGTGGTCTCGAGCGCGCGTGTCAGTTCTCCGAGATCGCCGATCTCGTACGGCTCGCGACGCGCATGGAATACGCCGAAGCACGATTCTTCGCCATGGCAGCTCCGGCGGCAGCACGGCGCCCAGGTGCGCCGCGGACCGGTTGAAGCGGTCTAGAGTGAGCGCTCGGCTCCTCGCATCGCGACAGCGATGTCAGCCCATCGGGTGGGTCCGCGGTTGCGGAGGCTCGCTCACCGAGGAAGACTAATCTCGCGATCACGAATTCCGGCGCGCTTTGCGCTTTCTGTTGGCCTCCTACGACGACGAACGAATGGCACGCTTGTCGCTTTGCTTCTTCACCGCGCACTTCGCGAAATGGCCCGCTCGACAGACGGTTCTGGCCGCGCTCGCGATATCGCAAACCACCATGATCGCTTCGTGCGTCACCCCGACACCCGACTTCAGAGAGCCTCCCCAGAGCCCGCCATTTCTTTTGGCCGAAGGCGCGAACCCGAGCCTCCAAGAGATCCTCGTCATCGAGCCCGCGAAGTATCCACACCAGGAGTTCAGCGCCTTCGTTCGCTCCGAAGACGCTGGGCACCCTGTGAACGTCCGTCTCCTCGTCGACTACGGACGCCTCAACATCGACGGCGTCACTCCGTATCAAGAGAGCCAAAACGGGAACGCGCTCGACGCCGCCTCGATCGACGAGACGAGCCGCTTGGCGAAGGTCCCCTGGGTCTCGAAAAACGTCGAGACTTCGGCCTGTCACACGTTCACGCTGATCGTCTCGCATGCGTTCAACGAGACGACCGCGTGCCCGGTCGACAGCCGTGATTCGAGCTCGATCACGTGGATGGCTTACGTCTGCGGTCCCAACGAGAGTCCTTGTCAGTTCAAAGTCGATCCGAACGATGCTTCGAAGAACTGCGTTTTCGATAGCGGTAAAGCCCCGAGCTTCTGTCCGAAGACCGACGGCTCGATGACGAGCTCGACCGGAGCAGGTCAATGAACCGCTCTCTCCGGGGCGTCGTCTTCGCGCTCTCCGTGCTCTTTCCCGCATGCTCGCTTCCGCTCGAAGCCATCGACGGTAAGACGCGAAACAGCTGCAGCAGCAACTCCGACTGCGGAGCGCACGGGATTTGCGTCGCCGACACGCAGAGCTCCAAGGTGTGCGTCGCGACTCAGGCCGATTTGGGCGCCGTAATTCTCGAGGTCCGGCCGTCGTCCGACGCGAGCGGAAACACCGTCTCTCAAGTCTTCACCGACAAGCTCTCGCTTTCGGGCTCGTTTCCGGCCGGAGCCACGCCGACCGTCTCGCTCGCCATTCCGTCAAACGTCACGTTCTCGGGGATGGTCGAGGCGCCGGTCGCTCTGGCGGGCTGCACGGGGGTCGATCGCTCTGTTCCGGCGAAGATCGAGCTTCACGCCGTCTCGCCTTACTCGAATCTGAGCTCTGTATACAAAACAGATACAATTGCAACGACAGACGCTCTCGGCGTTCATTACCGCTATTCGCTCACGGTGCCGGCAGGCATCTACGACGTCTACATGGCGCCCACTCCGATGGCGCCCGATGCGTCGCATCCGATGGACTACTGCGATCCGGCGAGCCTTCCGCCCCGCCTCCTGTCCGCGGTCCCCATCGAGTCGAACACCGAGTTCAAGCCAGACAGCGCTTCACCAGTCGTTCCACTCGATTTGAAGGGCTCGATCATCGTCCCCGTCGGAACGAACGTCGACGGTTGGAAAGTCGAGGTCGTCGACCCCGATTACGGCCTCGTCATCTCCGACAGCGGTACGTTGGGCCAGCCCGCGACCGGCACCGGAGCCAGCGCCTTGGTGCACTGCAAAGGACCGAACGTGCCGCAGTGTCCGACGATGGTGGGTCTCAGGTACTTCTACAAGAAGTCGGCGCGCATTCGGCTCCGTGCTCCCGACGGAAAGCTCGTCGCCCATTGGTCGCTCGACCCGCTCGATCCGACGATGGTCAAGCTGAGCCTCGCCGACCTCGTCGCGAGCACGTTGAACGTAGAAGCCACGGTCGTCGATCGGAGCGTTCCACCGAACCCGGTGCCGTCTTCGGTGCGCATTCGGAGCGTGCAGCTCACGGGCAGCGCCAATCAGAACGCGACCTTCAGGGTAGACACCGAGACCGACGTCGACGGGAAGATTCACGCGGCCCTCGTCGAGGGAACGTACCGAGTCTCGATCTCGCCCAAGGTCAACGATGGAACCTCGGCCACGCTCGTGGCCGACTGGGTCGTCAAAGGAAACCTCGGCTTCGGCAAGAGCTTCACTCTTCCAGAACGTCCGAAGCTGCGCGGTCAGGTCGCGTCGCCCTCGAGTGGCCCCCTCGCACAGGTGTCGGTGTTGGCGAGCCCCGTCTTCGACGCCCAGACCTACGTCGCCGCGGCGTTCGACGTGGGCGACGTGTTGCCTCGCAACTCCTCGACTCAAACGAACGGATTCGGCTCCTTCGACATGCTGGTCGATCCCGGAACGCTCGACTTCTCCGTTCAGCCGACCGCCGACACGGGCTTTCCTTGGCTCGTGATTCCGCGCCTCCTCGTCAACGATGCGAGTGAGCACCCCTTCGCAGACTTGAGCACGCTCACGCTACCGGCCCCAGCCCTCGTCTCGGGCACGGTGAGCTCGGGCAAAGGCGTCGTCCCCTCTGCGGTCGTCCGCGCTTGGCTCCCGATCCCGATCCCGAGCTCGAAGACCGGTGGAGCATCCGACGTCACGTCGCTCATCCAGATCGGCGAGACGGTATCCGACGACCAAGGCCGTTTCGTTCTTCCTCTGCCTCCGACGATCTCGTTCTCTTCACCAGTCCCCTGAGCGGCCGAGGCGTTCGCGCTCCGAGCGGTCGGATCGGCTCTGCGCCAGAAATGAAGGTGGCTCGAGCTTTTCGACCGCCTCCTCTCGACACCATTCGCTCGTCCTGAACGCCGCGTCCTCCGATGGCGTTCAAGGCCGAATAAAGCTGCGTCCTCGAGAGTTCCCAAGAGAGCACCTTCGAGTCGATCCCCCGGCGCGAAAACTGCTAGCCTCATGTAGAAGAGTGGTCCATCACGCGCCCACATCTCCCGACGAGAGTACGCCCCCGGACGAAGCTCGCTCCGAGACGGCGGGCGCATCCCATTGGGTCGACGGTGTTGCTGGTGGCGCCGCCGGTGACGATCGCCAGGCCGACGAAGACTCGTCGCAGGGTCATCCGGCTGACACCCGATCGTCAGACGGGTACCGCTCCGAGGGTCAGGCGTCTCGGTTGCGCGAATCCGATGAGCACGCGCCGGATGGACATGTGACTCGGTTGCCCGCGGCTGACGGTCGGGCCGATGGTGACGGGCGATCCGATGGAGCGATCGCGCCGCGAGTGAGCGAGAGCATCTCGCCGGCCACGCGCCGATCCGCGGAGCCGGGAGGGCTCGACATCGCGCTCCACGAGATCTCCAACTCGCTCACCGCCGTGCTCGGGTGGCTCGAGGTCGCGGCACGAATGGCAGACGGTGAGTCGCGTGATGCGGTGCTCGGCGCCATGAGACGTGTGCGCCAGGCGCATCGCATCGCGCGGATCGCGATCGGCGCGAAGGTTCTCCCCGAACCACCCCGACCCCTCATCGAGCTCGTCGCAGACGTCGTTCGAGGTCTGTCGGGACAGGCCGAGACGCGTGGCGCGATCATCGAATGGCAGCTCTTCCCCGATCTTCGGACGGTCCTCGTCACCGACGGCGAGCGGCTCACGCGGGTGCTCACGAATCTGCTCCTCAACGCCGTCGAACACTCTGGTCCGGGCGAACGAATTCGACTGGTCGGTGACACCGCAGGCGTCGGACACGCGATGCTCTCGGTCACCGACGAAGGGCCTGGCATCCCAGCGGAGCTCAGAGACGGGCTCCTCAGTAAGCACGTGAGCGCGCGCCCCGGCGGCGCAGGGATCGGGCTCGCTCACGCGAGCGAGCTCGCTCGAACGGCGGGTGGCTCCATCCGTCTCGTTCCCTCCGAGAAAGGCGCTCACTTCGCGATCGGCTGGCCCGTCATCGAGGCTTCGGCGCTCACGGTGTTCGACGGGCATTCGACTTACCCTGATCAGCTGGCCTCTCCCACGCCGGCCCTCGGTCACCCGACGAAACCTCCCGCTTCTGGGACGCTCACCAACATGCGTCTCTTGTTGGTCGAAGACGATCTCGCCATCTCCGACATGCTTCGCTCGGCGCTCAGTTCGCGAGGCGCGACCGTCCGTGTGGTTAGTCGCCGCCGCGAACTTCAAGCTGCGCTCGAGGAGTCGACCTACCACGGTGTCTTGCTCGATCTGTCACCCATCGCAGACGACGTCGCGGGTGTTCTCGCCCTCGTACACGCCAACAACCCCTCTGCCAGGATCCTCATGATTTCGGGGAGCGTCGAAGGGCTGCCTGTGCTCGCGCCCGAGATCGTGATCACCTGGGTCCAAAAGCCGTTCGAGCTCGAAGACGTCGTTCGAGCCCTCGTCGCACGACCGTCGACGTCACTACGCGATATCGCCTGACCAGCTCTTCGCGTCGATTCTCGCCCCATCGTCTCGTTGGGCGAGACGCGCCTCTGCCGCCTCGCAGATGGGACAGGGTGCTCGTACGAGCGAGAGCCCCGTCTTCGTTGGCGGAGCCCACGGCGCGCTGTGCCGCCGCGGAGACGGCCAGTGATGCTTCGCGACGGATCGCTGCCTCTTCGTTCTCTAGCGCACGCACTCCCAACGCCGCGAGCCCGACCGTCGGAAGCAGCGCCGCAGCTCCGAAGAGGAGTCACTCGCGCATCGCGGAAGGCCGTGCCGAGGGCGAGAGCGCACGCCAAGAAAACATCGCTCGATCTTTCTACCTGGGTGCCCGCGGATCGGCCATCGAAGGCGTCGTAAAGAGCGTCACCACGCTCTCGTCGCGTGCCTGCTCAGGTCGTGTACTCTGCGTTGATCTCGATGTAGCGGTAGCCGAGATCGCTCGTCATCACCGAGCCGATGCCGACTCCATCGTTGAGGTCGAGGAGGATGTGGACGTCTTCTTGGCCCATCTTCTCCGATACCTCTCGGCGGTCGAAGCTCGTCGGCTCTCCCAGCTCGAACACTTTGATGCCTTGAATGGTGCAGACGAGCTTGGACGCGTCGCGAAGGTCGTGCGAGTTTCCGACTTGGCTGACGAACCTCCCCCAGTTCGGATCGCGACCGAAGAGAGCCGTTCGCACGAGCGCCGAGGTCGCGACGAGCTTGGCGATCGACCGTGCGATGGCGTCGGTCGATGCGCCGCGGACCTCGATGGTCGTCACCTTCGCGGCGCCTTCGCCATCGCGTGCGATGAGCCAAGCGAGTCGACGAGCGACCTCGCTGAGAGGACCGATCCAGTCGGTTTCGTCGGCGCTCGGCTCTTCCGACTGCGTCGAGAGCAACAAGAAGGTGTCGTTGGTGCTCGCGTGCGAGTCGACGTGCACCGCGTTGAAGCTCTGGGTCGCGATGCGACCGATGGCGCGTCGGAGTGATTGGGCCGAGAGCGAAAGGTCTGTCGCGACGAAAGCGAGCATCGTCGCCATGTTCGGTTCGATCATGCCGGCACCTTTGCAGACGCCGGCGACCCCGTGTCGCCGACCGCCGAGATCGAAGCTCGCGCTCGCCTCTTTTGCGAAGGCATCGGTCGTCTGGATCGCCGACGAGAATGCTCGGCCCGCTTCGACGTCGCTCGAGAGCTCGGCGTGAGCCCTCACGATCCCCTCGAGCACGCGATCGATGGGAAGCGGTTGACCGATCACGCCCGTCGAGCAGACGAGCACCTCTTCGCGCGAGCATCCGAGGAGGCGGGCGACCTCGTCGCACATCGCTTGCGCGTGGGCCATTCCGGATGCCCCGGTGCACGCGTTCGCGTTGCCGCTGTTCACGACGACCGCGCGTGCGCGCCCGCCCGTCTTCAAGAGGTTCGCTCGTGACAGCGTGACCGGCGCAGCTGCGAACAGGTTCTGCGTGAACACGCCGGCCACCGACATGGGCACGTCGCTGACGAGGAGCGCGACATCTGGCAAACCGCTCGCCTTGATCCCCGCGCGAACCCCGGCGGCACGCACGCCTCGAAGGCTCGTCAGGCTCAGGCCGGCTGGCGATAGATTCGGCGACGCCGGTCGAGGAACGGAGAATGTAGGGGACGACACATCCGCGCGGGTGCCCCGAGGCGAGTCGCGCGTCAAGCGGAGGCGGCACTCGCTCTTCGTGCACGAGCAACCGACGCGTTTTTTCCTGGCGTCTCGCCGCCGTCTGCATTGTCCTTTGCTCGATGCGAAAATTCGTCGCGCTCGCGCTCTCGATCGCCGCCCTCGCGCTCGGTGCGTGCGGTAGCTCGGCGGCCAAAGACGTTCCCTCGTCGACCGAGCCGCTCGCTTCCGCACTCGTCACGCTCGAGGCCCGCGGCTCGCAGCTCGACAAGACCTCCGAAATCGTTTGGGACGGGCTCGCTCGCAACGACGAGAGAAGGGCCCTCATCGGTCTGTCGGTGACGCTCACGCTCAAGCGCAGCGACGGCACCGTCATCAAGACCCTCGAAGTGTCTCCGGTGAGCTCTCGCGAACGCATCACGGTGCTCGAGCCTGGCTTCTCCATCCCCATTCACGTGCGAGAGAAGGTCTCCGAAGCGCCAGCTTCGATCGTGGCGCGGATCACTGCGGCCGAGAAGTTCGCCGAGTCGTCCGACGCCCCGCGTCCCCTCGAGGTCAAGCCCATCGCTGGGGCCGACGCGGCCGTCCTCGAGCTCGTGAGCCTCGGTCATTTCAGCGTTGGTGCCTTCCCCGAAGCCACGGGGCCCACGCCCTTTCACATGAGCCTCGGCATCCGCAACAAGGCGGGCGCGCCGCTATCCCGCGCCGAGCTGCAGATCGTCTTCACCGACGACGACAAGAAAGAGGTCGATCGCATTTCGGTGGCTCGCGACTTCGTTCCGGCCCTCCGTCCCGGAGACGGTGTGATCGACCTCGTCGTCGGCGATGCCCGACCTCACACGCAGTTCTTCGTCGAAGTGAGAACGCTGACCCCCGCAAACTGACGTCAGGCGAGCGCTTTCACGACGTCGGTTGCGAGAGAGTCTTGACAGAAAGAGCGCCCGGAGTAATGTCCGCGCCTCCTGAGCGAAGGTGGCGGAATTGGCAGACGCACTAGCTTGAGGTGCTAGCGGGTAACACCGTAGGGGTTCAAGTCCCCTCCTTCGCACGAGATTGCCTACGACCGAGATTGCCTGAGTGAGATCTCTCTCGAGGGAGAGAGCTGCAACAAGCGAAACGACCGGCCCCACGGGGTCGGTCGTCTCGTTTTGTGGATCGCGTGGAAGGATCCCTTTGGAAGGATCCCTTCGAAAGGATCCCTTCGAAAGGATCGCTCGCGACGGCCGGTCCGTCGCGGTCGCGACCTTCAACGGCGCCTGACCGAGTCGCACGGCTCGTTCGGTGTCGACGCGCCCTCCGCGGCAGGGGTCGAGCGAGAAACGCTCAGAGCGCGCCGCCAGCGCCACCGGCGAAGGGGAGGATCGTCTTGAGATCGTTGTCGTTGAAGCGGAGCTGGAGACCTACGAAGTAGTCGCGTCGGTCGCCCGTCAGAATGTCGTCGACGCCTCCGAGCAGCCAGAGCTTGTTGATGAACTCGTAACCGACCGCGATTCGCCAGCGCGGGTTGAGCTGCTCGCCGAAGCCGAAGAGGTCTTGTCGGAGCTCGAAGTGGTCGTCGAGAAGGTGGAGATCGAGGCCGATGCCACCCGTCGATTCTTTGATGCCGAACCGACCGGTGAACGGGCCGAGGCGCTTGGCGAACTGGAGCGAGAACCTGAAGTTGTTGGTCGTGGTGACCCGCGTCTCGCGGTAGCTCGACGGTTGGTTCGGGTTGGTCGTGTCGACCGTGGTCTGCTCGATGCTCGTCTTGCCGCGCGGATCGTTGACGAGCTCGATCATGTAGTACTTGTCGAGCGTGGGCTGGAGGCGCAGCTCGACGTAGCTCTTGATCGTGTTCGCGAGGAAGTTGTAGTCGGTACGTAGCCCGACCACGGTTCGGACGCGCCCGATTCCGCCCACGAGATCGCCGACGTCTTCGACGACGCTCTCGACCTCGTTGACGAGCGTCTCGTCTTTGGTGAGGCGGCCGACGGTGCCTTCTCCGCGGTCGATGCGGGCAGCGATGTTGTCGGCGTGACCCAGCGCCGATTGCAGACTCTCGCTCGCTTTCTCGATGCGCTCGATCGACGTGCGGATCTCTCCGGGCTTTTGACCTGGAGTCCCCGCGCCGCCGGTCCCAGCGGCGAGAGGCTCACCCTTCTTCATCATGTCGCGAACGTCGTTGGTGACGTCTTTGACGTTGTTCAAGATGAGCGCGATCTGCGGCCGTGCTTCGACGGTGATCTGGTTCACGTTGTCGAGCGTCGACTTGACGGCTTGTCGGTTCTCTTTGACCGTCTGGTTCAGCTGCTCGGTAACCTCGGCGAGGTTTTTCAAGATCGTTGCGATCTGCTCCTGACCTTTGTCGGAGCCGACGGTCTTCTTCAGGTTCTCGGTGACCGTCTTCACGTCTTTCAGAATGTCGGCGATCTGGCCTTCGAGCGATTGAATGGTCGGCTCTTCGAGGTAGTGCGTGATCTGGTCGCCGTCTTTGAGCTTGGGATGCCCTTCGGTGCCAGGCGTCAGGACGATGTAGTACTCGCCGATGAGGCTCGCCGATCGCTTGCCGACGGCCGCATCGTCGAAGAGCGCCACCTCGGGCTTCATCTTCACGTCGACGCGCGCTTTGCCTCCGTCGAGCCAGATCCGATCGACCACGCCGACCTGGATGCCGCTGATCATGACGCGGGACTGGGGGGCCACGCCGGTCATGTCGGGCATGTACGCGTAGACGCGGTAGCCGCCGCCGGTGCCCGTTTCGCGCGAAATGAAGCGGTAGCCAAAGATCACCGCGCCACCCAGCGCAACGATCATGACTCCGACTTTGGCTGCGCGCGTGAACTCGGCCATGAGGAAAAAAAGCAACTGAGAAGGCTCTGAGTAGCCCTTTCAGAAGCCAGGAGGCTAGCACGGGTGCTCATGAATCATGAGCCGATGTTTACCCGTGCGCGCCGCGCCGCGCCTCGACTAGTGTGCACTGCAAAGCCATGGACCGAACCGAGCTCGCATCCTTCATCGACACCCGCTGGGAGAAGTCACTCGTTCCCGAGCTCGAGCGCTACATCCAGATCCCTGCGAAGTCGCCGATGTTCGACGCCGCTTGGGAGCAGAACGGGCACATCGAAGCTGCCGCGCGGCTCCTCGAGACCTGGTGCCGCGAACAAGATGTCGCCGGCATGAAGCTCGAAGTCGTGAAGCTCCCCGGCCGCACGCCGGTCATCTTCATCGACATCCCCGGCGACGTCGACGACACCGTGATGCTGTACGGCCACTACGACAAACAGCCCGAAATGACGGGCTGGGCAGAGGGTCTCGGGCCGTGGATCCCCGTACGCCAGGGCGACAAGCTCTTCGGGCGCGGCGGAGCCGACGACGGTTACTCGACGTTCGCGTCGCTGCTCGCGATTCAGGCCGTGCGGAAGATGGGCGGAAAACATGCCCGCTGCGTGGTGCTCATCGAAGGCTGCGAAGAGAGCGGAAGCTTCGACCTCCCGTTCTACGTCGAGCATCTCAAGGCGCGCATCGGCAAGCCGAGCCTCGTCATCTGCCTCGACTCCGGAGCAGGAAACTACGACCAGCTCTGGCTCACCTCGTCGCTCCGCGGTCTCGTGGGCGGCACGCTCTCCGTCGACGTTCTCACCGAAGGCATCCACTCGGGTGACGCGAGCGGCGTGGTCGCGTCGAGCTTCCGCATCGCGCGCACGCTGCTCGACCGCATCGAAGACAAAGACACCGGCCGCATCTTGGTCGAGTCGTTCCACGCGCCGATCCCCGAGCAGCGACGCACGCAAGCCGAGGTGAGCGGCCGCGTTCTCGGCGAGAGCCTGCTGAAGCGTTTCCCTTACGCGGGTCACACCGAGCCGATGCACGAAGACGTGACCGAGCTCGTCTTGAACCGCACGTTGCGGCCCTATCTCTCGATCACCGGGGCCGAGGGCCTGCCGCCGATCGCGAGCGCGGGGAACGTGCTGCGTCCGCGAACGGCGCTGAAGCTGAGCCTGCGGCTGCCGCCGAGCGTACGCAGCGCGCCTGCAGGAGCCGAGCTCAAGCGCATCCTCGAAGCCGATCCGCCGTACAAGGCCAACGTGCGCTTCGAGCTCGAAGAGCCCGCCGACGGCTGGGATGCGCCGCCGGTCGCTCCTTGGCTCGACGCGTCGCTCGAACGAGCCTCGCAAGCGTTCTTCGGTCGCGAAGCCTGCCACATGGGGGAGGGGGGCTCGATCCCGTTCATGGGCATGCTCGGGCGCGAGTTCCCGGAGGCGCAGTTCGTCATCACCGGCGTCCTCGGTCCGCAGTCGAACGCACACGGTCCGAACGAGTTCTTGCACATTCCCATGGGCAAGAAGGTGACGAGCTCGATGGCACAGGTCCTCGACGATCACGCGCGTCGTTCGCGCTGAAACAACCCCCGAAAAAGTCGTTCGGTTTTCGTTCGAGCTCCAATGCGAAGTCAGCCCATGCGAACGGCTGCGAGATCGGCTTCGGTCACAGGGCTCGCGCCGAGCTCGCGGAGCACTTCGTTCACCCGGACCAGCTCGAGCCTCGCCGGGAGCTTGATCTCGAGCCCCACCGAGTGACCCGAAGCATCGAAGTGCGCCGTCATGTTCGGGCGCACGTGGATTTGCCGGCCCGATTTCCCTTTCCCGACGCCGCCGAGGTGAAAGAACGCCGCGACTGGGCGGCCTTTCTTGAAGATCACTTCGACACGCGTCTCAGCCACGACCGTTGCTGCCATGAGGATTGCCTTCCTGGGTGCTGCCTCTCCGAGCGATGCGTCGAGGCGCACGGCTGAAGCGAGGAGCGCCTCTTCGTCGAATCGTTCGGTCAGCGCAGTCTCGGTGACCTCGGGCGAAATTGGCTGAGCAGAGCTCGACCGAGGGCACCAACTAGTGCGTCCATCGAGGACAGCTTGCTTCAGGGTAGGACATCATAAGATTCGATGTGGTTTGCACAGGGGATGGAGAGTGTTCCACCTTCGAGCGCGAGCATGCGAGGCTCTCCTTGGAGGGGCACTCTGGCGACGACCTCACCCGTGTCGATTCGCACGACGTTGAGCGTCGCTTTTTCCTGACCGAAGCCATGGGCCGCGATCAGGTAGTCGTCGTAGACGACGAATCCGGCTGACGAGACGAGCGGCACCGTCTTCCATGCGCGGGCTCCAGTGCGCAGATCGTACGCGGCGATGAAATCTTTCTGGCCTCCGAGCTCGGTTGCCGTCCCGCCCGAAACGACGCTCACCAAAAGCAACTCGCCGTGAACGACCACCTCGTACGACACAAGGCTCGCGAGAGGCGGGACGCGCCCGAGATCGATCACGGCCCGCGTCGCATGCTCGGTGAGAACGGCGATGTACCGATTGCCGTAGGTGAGGAGCGTCTCGGAGCCCGACGTGGAGCTGCCGACGAGGGGTGCGGTGCCGAACGTGTCAGGCACCACGAAAGCCGCGGGCATCGTCGCGGCCGCCATGAGCGTGGGCGCCTCCGACGCGAGGACTTCATCTTGATCGTGAGAGCGCGGGAGGCTCCCATAAGAAATGGATTTTCGCCGAACCAGCCGTGGCGCCCTCTTCGTATCCCGTCGCTTCGCGTGGCCGGTGTCGAGCAGACCGCTCGGGCTCGTCGACGAATCGAAGAGCGCTGGCCTCGCGGTCAGCACAGGCGCCGCGCTCAGGTCGATGATGTCGCCGTCGTGAGCGGTCGAACGCTCGATGAAAAGCGCCGCTGCGTTGAGCGCGTCGACGGTAAGATCGTGCGGAAGCACGGCGAGCTCGGCCTTCGCGGCTTTCCCGTCACGACGATCGATTCGATCGATTGCGCGGGCTAGGACGCAAGACGATGCAGTCTCGTTCGAGGCCGATGCGGCCGGGGCGACGCGCGGTGAAACGGTGGCTCGAAGCGTCTTCGCGAGCGATGGGCTCACCGTCACGACCGAGGTTTGGTTCGGATCTTCGGAGTAGACGACGATCTTGTCGTCTTCGACGACGAGATCGGTCGGAGCCTTCGGAAGGTCGAGACGCACCGCGACCTTACCGGAGGCGATCTCGAGGACGACGAGAATGCCCCCCGCATGGGCGGTGCCGAAGCCGGCGACGACGTACGGTCCGGTGGCGACGAAGCTCGGTGTGGATGCAGCAAGGGGCTCGCTCGACCAGAGCAGCTTGCCCGTGTCGACGTCGACCGCGATGACGTAGCTCGAAGTAGGCGTCGCGGCGGCGTCGGTGACGAGCGGCCCGAGCGAAACCAAGAGAGTACGTCCGACGACGCGCGCGTGCTGGATGCCGCGACGGTCGCCGACGGGGCTCGCGTCGGGCTTGCCTTCGACCCACGGAGAGAGGTCGAGGGCGATCGGCTCGTCGGTTTCGCGAAAAGTGATCCCGAGAAAGCGGTCTCCGAAGAGACGAATGCGGTGGTCTTCGTACGCAAAGACCCGTGTCACGGGCTCACCTCGAACGAGCGCCGTACCGAAGTCCGCGCTGATCGACTCTTCGGCGCTGCCATCGCCGCTCGGACGATCGTGGCGTCCCGATGACTCGAGCCTCAGCTGGATCGGAGTCGCTGCGGGCGGCACCGGGGCCAACGCACGAAGTGAATATTGACCTCCCGATGATCCGTCGACGACGAGCGGATGCAGCGACGCGTAGATGGCGGCGTCGTCCTTGTGCACCTCAGCGAGCTCGGCGACGGCGACCTCGCGTAAGACGAAAGCCGGAACGTCGTTCGGACGTGTCGCGAGCACCTGCCAAAGCGCATGCGCGGCCGCGCGCGGCTCGTGTTTCCGCAACAGCTCGACCGCGGTTCGTCTCGTCCGATCGAGCTCGGCGGAAGTGGAGTCGGTGGCGACGGCAGGCTCGGTGCACCGAATCGCGTTCGACTGGAGGCTGGCGGTAGAGGCCGCCGTCGGTTTCGAAGGCGAGGTTTTCCCTGCCTCGGGGGAGACCCGCGCGCCTCCGCACGCCGGCGCGAGGGCGAGCGCCCCGGTGATCGCCACGAGGCCCAGTCGTCGGAGCAGCGCGTGACCGGGCATGCGCCTCCACCTTGTCCGAAGCCCGGTCGGACGTCGAGCCGAACCGAGCCATCGGGCGACGTCAATCGGGCGCCCGGTTCGCATCGCGCATCGACTGCACCCGATCGTACCAAGCCTTGAGCCGCGGACTCCGCATCATCTCGGCGAAGATCGGAAAGTCTCGGACGCACTTCATCGCGCCGTGCATCGCCACGTCTGCGAGTGACAGGTGGGCTCCTGTCAAAAAGTTTTGGTCGCCCAGCCAGGTCTCGACCTGAGCCATGTCGTCTCTCACCCAACGATGAGCGTCGCTCTTGCCACGCTTCTTCAAGAGGCGCTTGGAGACTTGGTGCATGATGAGCGAGCCTCCGACACGGACGCCGAGATTCTGAACGAAGCCGAAGTTCGACGAGCGCGCCGTGATCTGAGCGGCTTTCACGGCCTCCCCCCACGTTCCGTAAATGACTGTCGGCAGCGCGAAGGTCAGCTCGGTGTCTACCCATTCCTCGATCTCGACGCTGAGCTTTCGGGCGGCCTCGTTCTCGGGCGTGAAGCTCACTTTCCCGACGAAGCTCGCGTCGAGGTAAGCCAAAATCTCGGTTGAATCGACGATCGTCTCGCCGTTCGTCTGGAGCACGGGAACCTTGCGCGGAGCGCTCGCAGGCAGAGGCGGGAGCTCTCTCTTGCTCATCGGATTCACCTCGACCTTCTTGTAGGCGAGGCCTTTGAGCTCGAGACCGGCTCGAACTTTGTGGCAGTAAGGACAGAGCTCGAACTGGTAGAGCGTGATTTCTTGCATGGTGGGCGCGTCTCGAGGCGCGACACTAGCAGGAATGGGCCTTCTCTCCTGGGTTGGCCTAAGCTTGACGAATGACGATGTCGCCCGCGAAGGCCGAAGCCTGGGTTTCTCTCTCTCAAAGCCTCGGCAAACTCCGCGCGTCTTGGCCCGCCGGCGGCTGGAGCTGGGACGGTCGATTGGCTTGCGTCGCTTCAGCGTTCGGCACGCAGTTCGAAGCCGAGGCACGCGCGGCGACCGCCATGGGGTTGCCTGTGGAGTGGACTACGGCGAGCCTCCTCACTGCACCCGAACGACTCAAGGCGCTCGCGACGCGCTTCGGCGACGTCCGCCAAGGACAGCTGCTCTTCACGGGCGGGGCGCTCGAAGGGCTCTTCGCGTTCGGTCTTTGGTGGCCTTGGGGCAACGGACAGACGATTTCGCTTCGTGTTGGGCTCGCTGACGTCGATCCGTCGAGAGAGCCGACGCCCCAATTCTGTGAGCTCTTCAAGGTCTCGATGACCTGAAGTTTTCGTCGACGAAGAGCCCTTCGAGCTCCGCCTCTCGAAGGATTTCGCGTCCAAAAGCGTGGTGAGCGAGTTGTTCGACAGGCTGCTACGCTCTCCCGCGTGGATCCCCGATCGAAGCGGCTCTGCTTTTTGCCGGCATTGCTAATCGCCCTACTCGCGAGCGCGGGATGCGGGCGACTTTCTGCCGGGGCCGTGACGCCGACCGCACAGCGCGGCGGCTCGGCGTCCCCTCCGACCTGGTTGCCTCCGTATTCAGTCGAGCAAGAGAGACTGCTCGCTCCCGGAACGGCGCCCGTGTCGGTCCCCGCTTCGCGCACGTACCCGAACCTCGAACGCTTCGGCTACGCGACCGATCGCGTTCTGGTCGATCCACGCGAAGCGCTTCGCGTGACGCAGATGGTGGCTGAGATCGTCGAAAAGTCGCCGCGGCAATACGCGCTGCTCGAGGCACGTGCCGACCAAGCGAATTGGGTCGCTCAATACGGGCCACCCGGCGACGACGCGGCCGATCCCTGGAAGATCGCGGCGGTCGATTCGCAAGGTGAAGCGCGTCTCGTCGAGAGCGCGTGCTCGAGCTCGGCGCGCGGTTCGTACGCCGCCGGTGCAGCCAAAGAGAAGGCCGGGGACGTCGCTTCCGCCATCGCTCTTTATCGCGAAGCGCTCGCCGACAGTCCAGACGTCCCCGCCATTCACGTCGCCCTGGCGCATGCGCTCGAGGGCAAATCACCGCGCGAGGCCGAGCTCGCTTATCGGAGAGCCATCGAGGTCGATCCGACGCTCGGCACCTCGCACGAAGGGCTCTCGAGCTTGTTGTCGAAGCGCGGTGACATCGCCGGGGCGCGCCGCGAGCTCGCGCACGCCCTCGCATACCATCCGAAGAGCACGGTTGGCATCGCCCTCGCCGCCGCGCTCACGAACGGGAGTGTTCGCAAGGCGCGCGTCGAGCCGTTCGCGATCTTCATCGACGTCGATTCGATGGGAGCGATCCACGTCGCGGCGCCGCCGACGCCGGGCGCGCGGATGTACGCCGGGTGTCGGGCCGTGTTCCGCTACGAGCCCGAGCTCCGCGCGTCGCTCTTCGAGATGCCGCGAGACGAGCCCTACTATCTGACGGCTGTCGAGGAGATTCTCTGCATCGAGTCGGCGATTGGCGCGTTTCTCATCGAGCGAGGAAGCGCGAGCGAAGAGGGCCGAAAGCCGCAAGAAGATCCCCAGACGCAGGCGCTACTCAAGCTGGCCCACACCGACGGGTTGCTCGGCTACGTGATGTTCGAGGTCCTCGGCAAACGACGGCCAGAGCGCGCGCGAACTGCTCCTTCTAGCGTGCATCAAGCTATGGTCGGCTACATCGAAAAGTACATCCTCGACTACGACTCTTCGGGCGAAGACAGCCGGTTCGTGGCTTCCATCGTCGATCCGTCGCTCGCTTGGCCTTGATCTCGCGCATGAACCAGAGCCTCCATCTCGCACTCGGCGTCTCGATCTCGATCTCGATGGGTTGGGCTTCGAGCTCGAGCGCCGACGGTCTCGCCGCGGCACCTCCGCTTCCCTGGCGCCTGTCGACGAGCTCGCCCGAGCCCGAAGCGTCGAGCGGTCCCGATGTCGCGCTGTACAAGATCTGTGGTCGTAGCGACGCCGCGCTCGCTCAAGTGGCTGCACGCAACGTCGGGCGTCAGATGCGGGGAGAGGCACCATTCGCCTCCGACGAGCTCGGCTTCACGCTCCGCGCCGCAGGTGCCCCCGAGGTTTGGCCGCGCGCCTGGTCGATCGAGGGCGGCAAGCTCGAAGAAGACGACGTCACCCATCGCGTGACCGAATGGAGCAATGCGATGCACACGCTCGGTGAGCGTCGGTGCGGTATCGCGCGAGCCACCTCCCGGAGCGGAATGAACGTAGTCAGCGTCGTCGCCGTCGACGCGCTCGCCGACCTCGATCCGCTCCCCACTCTCACACGCGTCGGGGAGTGGGTGAAGCTCCGCGGGCGCATGCTCATCCCCGCGAGCGAGACCAAGGTCGTCTTGCTAGGCCCGCGCGGTCTGCCGAAGACCGTCTTGGCGAGCCTCTCCGAAGATGGCGAGATACGCGCGACCTTCTCGGTCGACCAGCCAGGGGTCTGGTTCGTCCAGGTGCTCGGTACGGTGTCGACCGGCCCCCGTCCGGTTCTCGAGGCGTACATTCATGCAGGCGCGCTGCCTCCCGATCACTTCGCCGAATCACCCGCGCCCGGCGAAGAAGCGGGCGCGAAAGCGACGACCGAGATCGAGGCCATGCGCCGCATGGTCAACGCGGCGCGCGCGACCGAAGGCCTTCCAGAGCTCGTCAGCGACGAGAAGCTAGATCAGCTCGCGCAAGAGCACACGCAACGCATGTTCGATACGAAGACGGTCGGACACGACGTGGGCAACGGCGATCCACGCACACGCGTCAGCGCCGCTGGGATCGCCTCGCGAGCAACTGGAGAGAACGTCGCCGCAGCGTCGAGCTTGGAGCGCGCGCATCGCGCACTCTGGGCGAGCCCGTCGCACCGAGGAAATGTTCTCGAGAAACGATTTTCGAAGATAGGGATCGGCGTCATCAAGACCTCTGATGGCCGCGTCTGGGTCACCGAGATCTTCACCGGCTAGCTGAGTCCGCGGCGTGTCAGCCGTGCACGGCGCGGCCGTATTGGCGCATCCACGCGAGCTCGTCTTCCGAGAGCGGACCCTTCTCCACCGCGTCGAGGTTCTCTTCGAGCTGCGCGCGGTTCGCAGGACCCGTGAGCGCGAGATCGACGTGGCGGCTCGAGAGCTGGAACCGATAGCAGTCACCTGCGGTCATGGGAGGCCCGTCCCAGCTCTTGGGCTTGTTCAAGAGCTTGCGCCACGAGGTCGCCGTGTAGGCCAGGATCGACGGCTTCGTCTCGCGGACGTGGGGGAAGATCTCGCGTTCAGCGCCAGGGTGAGCGGCGTTGTAGCGAATCATCAAGAGATCGAGCGGCGACGATTCGGCAAGCTTACCGGCGCGAGGTCGGTCGTGAATGCTCACGCCGATCGCCTTCACCTTTCCGCTCTCGCGAAGGTGGACGAGCTCGCGCTCGGTCGTGCTCGTCCATGCGGCGCCGACACCCACCCATCCGAGCAAGAACAGATCGAGGTAGTCGGTGCCGAGCGACTTCAACAAGCTTTCTGCGCCGCGACGAACGCCCCATCCGAACCATCCGACGGTCGCGAAGCTCGCGATGGCGATCTGTTCGCGTCTCTCGCCGATGGCAGCTCGAAGCGGGTTTTGGAGGCCTTTGCCGCGTGACGTGTGCAGAAAGAAGTTCACGCCGCGATCCATGGCTCGGCGTACGCCGTCTTCGTCGATGCCGTAGTTGGCGGCCAAGCCGACACGATGGATTCGCTTGCCCTGAAAGGCGGTCGGCGTTCGGTAGAGCCATTCGTCCATGGTCGAAGGTTATTCTCTCTCCGACGGTTTGGCCGTCAAAACGGCGACGCACGAGAGAAGCGCTTGGCTACCGGGCTCATGACGTGAGAGACCTCATTCGTAGCCCGCCACATGAAACGCGCTTTCACGATTCTCCTGATCTCAGGGGCCGCCTCTCTCGCGACCGACGCGTACGCCGAGCCTTCGTCCGCCATCGACGAGCGTCGACCGACGCCCGAGTCGGCGGCGCTCCTCGCGACCGAACAAGATCCGAGTGAGCCTGAGCCGCTCGTCGATCCGGAGCTCGCTCCGGCGCCGTCGCGTCCACAAGAGTCGTTCGACCCCGTGCCGAACGATCCCGAGCGGCGTGCGTACGTCCCGGGGCTGGTGCTCTTGGGCATCGGCTCGGTCGGTATCGGCCTCGGCATCGCCGGAGTCGTCGTCTCGGGTCACAAGGGAACGCTCGCGAAGAACGACGCGGCCACGATCCTCAAAGGCGGAGGGACGTGTCAGCCGGTGACCGGCGGATACGCACGGCTGTGTAACCAAGTTGCAGATGAATCGTCGTCGCACAACACGTGGCAAAAAGTCGGCCGCGGTGGTCTCGCCGTCGGGATCGCGTCGGCTGCCGCCGGAATCATCTATCTCCTCTGGCCCGCGGGCCACGCTCAGGCGAAGCGGAGCGCGGGGCTGGTCGTCGACTTCGTCCCGGTCATGGGGCCTACCGAAGGCGGCTTCGATCTCACGGGCGAGCTCTGATGCGACGGTGTCCGAAATGTCCGGCCGTCCACCCGGCGCGGGTCAATTTCGTCGCTCGACGCGCGTTCGTCACGCTCGTTCTCGCCTTTGCGGCCGTCGGCGCGCCATGGCTCGTCGGTTGCGCCGACATGGATCAGTGCTCGTTGGGGCTCTGCGCAAAGCCATGCCCAGCGACGGTACCGACCGGATCGACGACCACTGGGGCGGGCGGGGCAGGTGGCGAGGGCGGCGCATCGGTGTGCTCACCGCGCGGCACGATCACGAGCGGCAACTGACGCGCTCTCAGCATCCCGCGGCTATCCGTCGGCGACGAGTCCGAGCAGCAGCATGCGCGAGGCGATTCGCTCGGTGCCGGTTTCGGCTGCGTAGCGGAGAGAGCGCGATCCACCGAAGGTTCGAACGAGGTGACGAGAGCCAAGCTCGCGAAAGAGCTCCTTGACCGAACGCGGGCTCGCTCCCATCGCGTCCGAGAGGGTCTTCGTGGGCCACGCCCTGCCATCCGAAAGAAGGGCTCTCGCTCGGGCCTCGAGGCGAGAAACCAACGGCCACACGACGACGACCGAGGCTTTCGAATCCCAATGCACCGAGGCGCGCTCGATTCGAAGGCGGCCCATCGATGCGGGGAGAAGGGCGCCCAAGCGCGAGATCTCGATGGCAACGCGCGCTTCGTCAGAGGGCTTCGCTCGGGTGGCGTCGAAGACCTCGTGCGCTACCTCTGCCGTGCTAGCGACTCGGAGCTCTCGTCTTCCGAGGCACGAAAGGAGGTCGAACGACACGGGTGCACTGGAGAGATCGAGCGCGGGTGAACCACGATACCAGATGCGCCGACGATGTCCGTCGACCACGAGACGCTCTTCGGGGCTTCTCAGAAGGGCAGACAACATCGACAGGTCGAGCCCGGCCCCGTCGTCGCGACTCGCGATCGGCGCCGTGAGTGCCGATCGAAGCTGATCGATCTCTTCGATGAGCGTCGGGTTACGAGAGAGGGCGGCGTGTTCACCCGCCGCACTCGCGAAACCGTATGCTGCCGCGCCATCGACGTCTCGAGCTGCGCGCTCGGCGTGGGCCATCGCGAGCGTCGCCTCGACGTGCGCCGCGACCCGACCTCTGCTGCGCGCTCCACACGCCTCGAGCAACCCGGCCGATGCCTCTGCGTCACCGTCGAGCGTCGCTGCACGTGCAGCGACCATCAGCGCCCACGCGCAGTTGGTGTGGTCGTGGAGCGCCTCGAGCTTCTCCGCCGAGGCGACGAGGGCTCGACGTGCGCGGCCGAGATCGTGAGCATCGAGCGCGATCTTCGCCCCGGCCAAGCGCACACGTTCGGCGAGCAACGCGTCGCCGCGTCGTTCGAGCGCGCGCGCGGCCGAAGCGACCAGCGCTCGTGCCTTCGGGCGCTCACCGAGCTCGGCGAATGCGATGCCTCGTAAGGCCGCGATGACCGGGTCGGACGCACTCTCGGTCATTGCGAGCGCGAGAGCCGGATCTCCGTTGCGGAGAGCATCGAGTGCGTGCGCGACTGCCGGGATCACCCAGGCATTCTACGCTTCATCGACCCGTTACGTTCGAGCGCGTCGCACCGAAGCGACGGCCGCGTCGCTCTCTTCTTGCTCGAGCTCTCTCGACGCCTCGTGTTCGAGCGTTCGTTCGATATCGAATTCCGAGAGGTCGGGAGTCGGGCGCACTTCTCGGATTCTCACGCGGACCGCGGGCGCGTCGTCGACCTCGGCGTCGAGTGCGTCGAATGCGCCGAGCGCATGGGGCGTCGCGACCCGGCGCCAGCGGCGCAATCGTGGCTGCGCTCGCAGGTTCGAGGAGCATCTAGGCGACCTCGATTCTGCCCAGAGCCACTTGGTTCTCTGCAGCGCGGACGAGCTGCATTCCAGGGCCGGCGCGAAGCCCCTGAACACCGATGGCCAAGTGAAGGCCACCTGCTGCGAGGAGGCTCGCGATCGACCACCGCCTCGCCACCGATGACCGCAGCGGCTCCGCTTCCCACGATCGTCGCGACGCCAGCGCCGGTGTAAATCCCGAACAGCCACCGCGCAGGATGCGTCGGAAGAACTGTCAGCCGACTGTCGGCGACCGACGCCGTGCTCGAAGACGCCGGGATCTCGTTGGAGAGCTTCTCCGGCGGCGCGCTGCCGCGATCGTCGCTGGCGGGCTTGTCGGTCATGCTGCCTCGGACGAGTGCCGACCAGCCGCGCGAAATCGTTCACCCTTCCGCGGCGGTCTTCGATGCGGAGGGCGTACCGCTCGCAGCGTTCGGTGAAGGTGGAACGAGCACCTTCGAGCGATACCAGCGAAGCTCCTCGATCGACTCGCGGATGTCGTCGAGCGCGCGGTGGACCTCTCGCTTGCGTGGGGCGCGGAACGACGGCGGGTACCACCTTCGTACGAGCTCCTTCAACGTCGACACGTCGACGAGTCGGTAGTGCAGAAGGTCGCAGACCTCGCGCATGTACCGCTCGAGAAACTGCTTGTCCTTCCAGACCGAGTTCCCGCAAAGCGGAGCGCTCTTCGGTTGGGTGTTCGCGGCGATGAAGTCGCGCGTCTCGCGTATCGCCTGCTCGAGCGTCACCTCGGACTGCCGGATTCGGTCGATGAGACCCGATTTCGTGTGCATCTCGGTGACGATGGGCTCCATCGCCATCAGCGCCTCTTCGGGCTGATGAATCGTGAGACAGGGCCCCTCGGCGACGAGCGTCAGATCGCCTTCGGTGATGATCGTCGCGATCTCGACGATCACGCATTTGTCGGGATCGAGCCCCGTCATCTCGAGGTCGATCCACACGAGACGAGATTCCTGTGCCATCGCCCCAGGATACCGCCCATCCGATGGCTCCCACGAACTTTCGAAGGCGCCTATCGGGGTCCGGTTCTTCAAACTTCGAAGGGCTGTTGCGAGCCGGCACGCTCGTCGGGGCGGCCTCTCGAACCAGGGGGGCTCGATGCAATCGCGCCCGCGGTGCTATTCGAGGATCGTGATGCTCTTCGAAAAGTAGTTCGCGATCGCCGCGTGCGCCCCGTCGGCCGACACCGCGATCGACATCGCGCCTTCGCCCGTCGGCAGCGTCGCCACGACCTCCGGAGGGTCACCTCGAATGATGGCGACGCCCTGGCCATGAGGCGGCTCGTCGGTCCCGCCGAGGGCGACGAACAGCGTGGAACGATCGGGTGTCGTCGCCCCGGCGCGAGGAACGCCGGGCAGCATGAGCGTCGAGACCTGCATGCTCGGTAGCGCCACGAGCGTCGCGGTGCTCCCGCCTGCGTTGAGCGTCACGCCCCAGTGATCGCCATCCATCAGGAATCCGGCCACCGGATCCGATCCCACGTCGGCCGTCTTGGCCTCCGTCTCGTGGCCGACGGCGAGGAGCGATGCGCTGTTCGAGAGTCGGTCGGGAAAGAAGATCGCGGATCCGCTCGCCGTCACCACACCAGGGCGCGGATCGCGGCCGACCGCGATGCTTCGACGCGTGGCTCCGAACGGCGCTTCTTCGGGATCGAACAGATCGATCCAAGCGCCGGCTGGTCTCTCGCCGTGCGATAGCGCACCCATCGCGGCGAGATAGGCCCGACCCTCTGCGCGCACCAAGAAGAGCTGGCCCGTCGATTGTGGCAACGTGATGTCCGTGAGCAGGCGCCCAGACGGAAGGCTGAAGCGGCTGACTCGATGCCCGACTGTCGTCGAGGTGACGACGCTACCGTCCGGCAGCTCCTGAATGTCGCCAGGCCCTCCGCCGACATCGAGGAGAATCGGGTCGCGATCCCACTTGGTCGTGTCCATGACCGGAATGCGCGAAGCGGTCGGGTCGAGCCGCAACACCGCGATGTAGCGACCGAAGAGACGCCGCAGGCGGTCCCCTTTCGCGGGCACGGTCGCCTTGTGCAGCATCTCGCCGGTCGAGGCTCTGTATTCGCGGAGCGTCGCATCGTCGGCGCTCACGTAGAGCGACTCGCCGTTTTCACTGAAGACGAGGTCGAGAGGATGAACGTCGCCCATGCGAAGCTCGCGGGCAGCCCACTTGTGCGTCGGCGAGGGGAGCTGGACGACCTTCGGCTTCTCGGGGTCGGGCCCCACGGATCCGGGCGCCGGTTCGGTCGCGCTGGCCGAGTCGGTGGGCAGCTGGGTGAGCGGCGGAGCCGAACCGACCGCAGACTCGCGCGACGTGAGGATGACGCTGAACACACTCGTGACCGCCGTCGCGACGATGAGCGCTGCACGCGGGAAGCGAGCGCCGCGCTCGGGCTGCCACGCCTTGCAGTGTCGACACTTCTTCGCGCCTTCGAGGATGGGCTTCTTGCATGCGGCGCAAGGAACGCGCTTCTCCTTCATCGGAGCACCCACACGACCTTCGAGCGGTCGCTGAGCGCGAGAACGCTGCTTCCGTTCGGAGCGATTCGAACACGCGTCGGAGGAGCGGCAGTCGGAACGAGCTCGACCTCGAACGTGCCGAGATCGACGAGACCGATCGCTCCGTCGGTGTCACCGGGAAGGGCCACGACGACCTCTTCTCCGTCGGGCGTGACGACCATGTCGGTCGCCTGCGCGCTGAGCGGGACGTGGCGAACGAGCTTTCCTGTCGCGAGATCGAACACCTCGATCGCTCGTCCACGTCGGCATCGAACGATGGCCTGACGATTCTTGCGGACGAGCTCGATCTGCTCGGGTTGATCGCAGGTCTCGATCGACTTCTTCTGCCGAACCGCCCCCGAAGGAAGCCACTCCAGAGGGACGAGCGCGTTCTTGCCGCGCACGACGACGTAGCTCGACTCGCCGTCGGGCGTCATGAGCAGAGCGACGGGGTTGCCGATCATGCTCGCACGCACACGATCTTGGTCGGTGGCGAGTCGGCTCGGATCGAACGCGTAGACGGCGCCTCCTTGCAGGTCGGCGAGCCCGGCTATCGGAAGTGCTCCCGTCGTCGTCAACGCGCGCTTGCCCGTATCGTCGGCGCCCACGGGGCCAACGGCGTCGTCCCCGAAGCGGATGCGATCGATCTCGGCGTGCAGCTCGGTCGAGAAAATCGCGATGGCGTGTGCGCCGGGGAGCGAGATGAGCGCACGCCGCCCGTTCGCGCCGAGCGTGACATCACCCACGATGGCGCCCATGTCGATGGTCTTCAGAAGTCGCGTGTCGGCGACGTCGACGACGCTGACCTGTTGCGGCCCGATCGCATAGAGCGTCTCTCCCACGCGAAAAAGTCGTCTGGTCTGGAGCGCTTCGCTGATGAGCTCGAGCGCCTGACCGGTCTTCGTCGAGCGGATTTGGACGCCAGCATAAAGGCCGACGGCGAATCGCTCGTCGTCGAGGAGAAGGACGTCGGAGACGTCTCTCGGGAGCTCCCAGGGACCGGACACCGTCGGATTCGGTTTGATGTGACCGACCCCGTTCGGCCTCTGCCACACGCACTGCCCGGCCTGACACGCTTCGCCCGACCAACAGGCGCGCTCGCACGTCTTCGAGGGAGGCGTCGCCGACGCGCTGGCCGCTCGCTGCTCGGCAGCTTTGAGGCGGCCGGGAGCGAGATAGCGCAGCATGATGCCTGCCATGATCAGGCTCAGGATCGCACCGAACGCGAGAAACGGTCGCCAGTGAAGCCTGAGCCAGCTGGCATCTTCGGGCTCGTCGGGCATCGACCCCGGTCGCGAAGAGCGCGCGCCGGCCGAGGCAGGATCCATGGGCTCGTCGCATTCCGGGCACACGGAGCTCGCCGACATCACGAGCTCACAGCACGTCGGGCATCGCGTCATGCTCAGGCCAGCGAGGCTCGGCGTCGACGTCGACACGGCCGCGCGTCCGTCGGTCAGCGTTCGATCGAAGAGCCTTCGCGCCGCAATCCAGTCTTCGGTTCCAGCGAGCGTCACGAGGGCTTGGCGATGCTTGCCGCCCTCGAACGCCGAGCGGATCTGTTCGCCGGTGAATGGGCCCGACGAGCGCCCGCCTTCGTGCAAGACGAAGAGCAGCATGTCGAGGATGGTCGGCGCCGCGCTCTGCAGATCGGGCGAGACCGATCCCATTCCGCTCGCTCGCGGGTCGACCGGCTTCGGCAGCGGCGTGGCCGACGAGCGCCGCGCCGCCAAGGTGGCCCAGGCTCTTGCGGGCGCTCGTACCTGAGCGGTCGCGAGCCTCACCTGCACGTCCGGATCGAGGGTGCCCTCTTTCAGCCGGTCGCGGAGATCGTCGTCGGAGTGCGGCCCGCTGGTTCGGCCGCCCTCCTCGATGAAAAATCCGAGCTCCTCCGTCACGCGTCACCGACTTAGCCTGCGGCCCACGAAGAGTCCAGGGAGGTCGACGCGTACCGGACATGCGTTCCGGACACTGCCCATACGTCGAGAAACGACTAAGCTCTGCGCCCTGATGCTGACGCTCCGCTGGATGCTCGTGCCGATACTCGCTTGCCTCGGGTGCTCGTCCTCGCACGAGCTCGCGCGGGATCCTCCGTCGCTGCCGCACATCGAGACGCCCGAGCCCAGCGACTCCGCCTCAGCGGCGCCGAAGGGCTTGCCGGGCGTCGACACCGCGAGCCTGTCGGGTCGCGAGAAGCAGGCCTGGTGGCGTCTCGTCGCACAGCTCTACTCTCCGTGCGCCGAGCAAGCCGTCTCACTCTCGCAGTGTGTCCAAGAGTCGCGTGCGTGCAGCGCGTGCACGCCGATGGCGCAATTTCTCGCGGACCGCATTCACAAGGGGCAGACGAGCGTCGACGCCGAGGCTGCTGCTGCGCTCCGCTTCGGCCCCGACGTGAAGACCCTCGACGTCGCCGGCGCGCCGTCGCGCGGGCCCGCGACTGCACCGCTGACCATCGTCGTCTGGCTCGACCTTCAGTGCCCGGCGTGTCGTCACACCGATCCGCTCCTGCAAGAGTTCCAGCAGAAGCACCCGAACGAGGTACGCCTCGTCCACAAGATCTACGTTCTCCCGAAGCACGCGACGTACGGGCTGCCGGCCGCGAAGGCCGCTGTCGCCGCCTACCGGCAAGGAAAGTTCTGGGAGGCCGAGCGCGTGCTCTTCGACGCTCAGAACGAGATCGAAGAGGGCACCGTCACGGTCGACCAGACGATCAAGAAGCTAGGGCTCGACATGAAGCGCTACGCCGCCAACGTCGACTCGAAAGAAACCTCCGACTACATCGATCGCGACATGAAACAGGCCGACGAAGCGGGTCTTCGCGCGACTCCGCTCGTCTTTCTGAACGGCAGGCACTTCGACCAAGACTACTTTCGCTTCGACGAGCTCGAAGAATGGCTGAAGCTCGAGGTCGAGCTCCAGAAGAAATAGCGCGTCACTACTCCTTCTTCAGGAGCGCACGAGCATCGACGGCGACGAGCTCGAACCCCTTCGTTCCAGGCGGCTTGCGCATCAGGACGAGCGAGTCGCCAATCCATCGGGTCGTGTCGAAGCCGAAGAACCATCCCTCGGAATCGGGAACGAG
The DNA here is from genome assembly GCA_043755175.1 of Polyangiaceae bacterium. Classification (GTDB taxonomy): domain Bacteria; phylum Myxococcota_A; class Polyangia; order Polyangiales; family Polyangiaceae; genus CAYYKK01. The sequence continues at coordinate 26,238 of JAYUUB010000171.1, forward strand.
CACACGTTTGTCGTTCACGAGGTCGACGAACGACAGCGCGCCTTTTTGCATCGGCAACGCGAGGAGCCCGGCTCCGTTCATGATCCCAGCGCCGACGGCGCGTGCGACCGTGTGGACCTGGAGCACCGTTCCATCTTCGAGCAGCACCCAGGTCAGCACGACCTCTTGTTGCCCTGGAACCCCGCGCACACCCGAGAGCACGCCAGTCCGACCTTCGGGATCTTCGACGAACCCGACGTCTTCGAGACCCGTCACGCAGGTGATGGGTTGCGGCGAGCCGAAGCCCGCGACGGGCGCCTTGTAGAGGCAACGCGCGCCGCGCTGCTTGGTGCTGTCGCCGACGGCGAAGAGCGACTCGCCGGACTTGGAAAACACCGGCGGCGTGGATCCCGAAAGCCCGCCGACGCGGCGAGGCTTCTGGCCGAGCTGCGCGATGAACAACCCGTAGTCGCACGGCGACGAAGTGCACCCCCTGAAAGCGAAGTGGAGTCCGTCGGGCGCGAAGGTCGGCGAATAGCTCGCGCGCAGACCCTCGTCGACACGTTTGGGGTTCCTGCCGTCGCGATCGACCGACATCAGCCAATCCCCGTCGCGACCGTCGGCTGGCGGCGCGCCGAAGAGGATCGTCGTCGCATCTGGACTGACCGCGAAGGTCGGCGCCGGAAGCGATGCGCGCATGTGCCACGGGCCCAAGGACCCCATGAGCCGCGCAAACTTCACGATCGAGTCACTCGAAGAGCTCGACAGCGCGAACCCTCGACCGAGGAGCGCGGCCCGCGTCATCTCGTCGGCGACGTCCCATCGATCGCTGCGAACGCCATGTCCTAGGTCGATGACGTCGATCGCGAGGCGCTTCGGTGTTTCGGATTCGAGCCGCACGACGGCTCGTGGTCCGCTCGGATCGACGCCGAGCAGTGTCGTTCCGCCGAACCAATCGTCGCGATAGAGCACCTTAAGCTCGGCTCGCCCGACGGCGACCGGTGGCGCTGCAAGGGCGGTCGGCGCTTGTTCCGGGATGGGCACCGCGGAGCCCGCAGTCGGGACGTCTGCCTCCGGCGGAGGACAGCCGCTCGCGCACGCGGAGACGAGCGCGACGACGACGATGTCTTTCTTTCCCGAGGCGAATCCGAACACGCGGTTCGCCATCGTCGCGGTCAGGGCTCTCGTACGTCAAGCGCTCGCTCCCGCTTGCGTCCAAAGGGGCTTGCGTAGAGAGTCTGGACCGTGATGACTCCGCCTGCACGAAGCCCTTCCGCCAGCACCACGACGATGACCGAATACGTGCTCCCGACGCACGCCAATGCGCTCGGCAACGTGTTCGGAGGGCAAGTCATGGCTTGGATGGATCTCTGCGCTGCAATTTGTGCGCAACGGCACACCAGTAACATCTGCATCACGGCCGGGATCGACGATCTCTCCTTCGAACAGCCCATCAAGGTCGGGCAAGTCGTGCGCCTCACCGCTCGAATCACTGCGGCTTTTCGAACCTCGGTCGAGGTCGAGGTCGACGTCCGGGGCGAAGATTGCCTCACTGGGCGCACTTGGCCGTGTGTCTCGGCCTTCCTCACGTTCGTGGGGGTCGACTCCGACTTGAAGCCGACCCTCGTTCCGCCCATCGAAATCTCGACGGTCGACGAGCGCGCTCGCGCCGTCGACGCCGCCGAGCGGAGAGCGCAGCGCCTCGCTCGACGCCCGAAGCACACCTGAGCTCGGCGCCGACGAAGCAACTCGGGGCCCTTGGCGCCGACAACAGGCAGATGGAAGATGCGTACATGGCTTTCGTCCGCGGCCTCGCCGTCTTGCTTCCGCTCGCGCTGCTCACGGGATGTTCGGGCGATCCCGGCGGTGCGGGAGGCGGGATCGACACGACGTCGAGCGGCGGGGCAGGCGGCTCCATAGGCCAAGGTGGCCAGAGCTCGAGCGGTGGATCGCTCGTCGGCGCAGGTGGAATGGGCGGCAGCGGCGGCATGCCGATCGCGTGTGACGTCGATGGAGTCAGCGGAGATTGCCTCGACGTCGCCGATTGCGTCGGCAGTTTCGTTGCGGTGCCGAACCATTGCCCCGGTCCGGCGAACATCCAATGCTGCGTCCCGCTCGGAAGCGTCGCATGTGATCCACTCGCCGCCCCGCTCCCCAACGACGGAATGGTCGAAGCGCCCGGAACCGAAGGCTGCCCCTCGGGCATGCTGCGTGTCGACACGTTCTGTCTCGACCGATACGAGGCTTCACTCGTGTACACGGCCGACGGCGGGAGCTTCTCGCCCTATCACAACCCAGGCATGTCGGCTGTTCGCGCCGTCTCGATCGAGGGCGCCGTTCCACAGGGCTACATCGACGGCGACCAGGCGCAAGCGGCTTGCGAGGCTTCCGGAAAACGACTCTGCACCGACACCGAATGGCTTCGTGCGTGCCGCGGCCCGAACGACTTCGTCTACCCGTACGGCGACGTCGACATGCTGGGCGTCTGCAACGATCACCGGGCGGTGCACCCCGCCGTCGAGCTCTTCGGTACGACCGATCCGTCGATCTATTCGCACCTCGACAATGCGTGCTTGGACCAACTACCGAGCTCACTCGACAAAGCAGGAGCCAACCCAGGGTGCGTCACGAGCGAGGGGGCTTACGACATGATGGGCAATCTCCATGAATGGACCGCCGATCCCGCGGGGACGTTTCGCGGAGGGTATTACGTGGATACGAAGCTCAACGGCTCAGGTTGTCTCTACGTGACGACCGCCCACGACACGTTGCATTGGGACTACTCCACGGGCTTCCGTTGCTGCGCCGACTAGTATCTCGACACAGTGGATCTGTTGGGCGGAGGCCAGCGGAGACGAAACAGGAAGACAAGAAGAAGGAGAATTGTGCGCGTCAAAACGGCGCGGACCCTGATCACTTCGGTCGAGCCATCCTCAGGTACCAGTCCCGCGACAGCTTCGTCCTGTGGGCTGCCCGCTCTTCCGATGTTGTGTTCCTCTCCTCTCGACTCTGCGCGCAGCCGACTCTGAGCGCCGCCGACTCTGAGCGCCGCCGACTCTGAGCGCAGCCGACTCTGAGCGCAGCTCGTGACAGAGAAGCAGAAGGAACGGGAAGACCGGAAGGTCGGAAGGGAGAAGGAAGCAGAGCGAGACGGGGATGAGACGGCAGGTTGTCGACAGCCGCGGTCACGGGTCGTCATCCGTGTTGATCGGACTGTCGTCCGGTTCTTCCTGCGCGCCTTGCTTCGTGATAGAAAAAACTGTGGATTCACGTTGGTCTTTCTTAGGGGGCGTCGTTTTCTTCTCGGCGGGCGCGCTGAGCTGTGGCGACAAACAGACGACGAGCATCACGACCTCGACCAGCAGCGGCGCTGGAGGAGGGGTTTCCCTACCTCCGCCGATCTGCCACATGGGAGGGAGCCATTGGGCCCCGGGAACCCAGGCCTTCCAAGACTCCACGTCCAAGTGGGGGCTCGATGCCATCGGTGCTTTGGGCGTGCGCATTTCGGCGGTCGACTTCGACAACGACGGATGGCCCGATCTCGCGGTGCGCCTCGGAGGGATCGTGGCCGACGATTTCACCCCTGGCGGCAAACGCACGACCTGGCTCCTCCGCAATACCCACGATGGCCATTTCGAAGACGTGACGGTGACCTCGAGAATTCGAGCCCTGCGGAGCGGAGACACGACCAAGGGGCGCCCCGGCGAGGTCTGGGCATTCGGCGACTTCGACAACGACGGTGATCTCGACGTCTTCACCGGACTCGCGAGCGACGCGAAGAATCCGCCGGGCTCGACGAGCGAGCTGCTCTTGAACAACGGCGATGGAACGTTCGCGCTCGGGCCCGACAACAGCCCGGTTCGACTTCCCAATGGCGACGTGCCCGCGGGCGCGACCTTCGTCGACTTCGATCGCGATGGTCTCCTCGACCTGTGGGTCGTGCAGAACACGTTCGGCGGACAGCCCCGCCAAGATCATCTCTACAAGGGTGACGGGACGGGAGGCTTCACCGACGTCACGACCTCGGTCGGCCTGAAGACGCTTCCATGGTCGACCTCGGTCGACAACCTCAACAAGGCCCTCGGACATTCGAATGCTTGGTCCGCCAATGCATGCGATCTGAACGACGACGGTAACCCCGAGCTCCTCGCCGCCTCCTATGGCCGAGCGCCCAACCACCTTTGGCAATCGACCGGCCCCGATGGTGGATTTCAATTCGTCAACCGAAGCATCGCGTCGGGCTATTCGTTCGACGAAAACCAAGATTGGCACGACAACGAATCGGCACGCTGTTGGTGCAAGCTCCACCCCACCGACATGGGTTGCGCCGGTATTCCGGCGCCGATGTACATCGCCTGCGCCACCGACGCAGATGCGTTTCGTTGGGACAACACCTCCGATCAGAACGCCTTCAGGCTCGGCGGCAACAGCGGCGCCACGATGTGCGCCGACGTCGACAACGATGGTCACCTCGATCTCGTGACGAGCGAGATCGTGCATTGGGACGTGGGCGGCTCCTCCGACCCTTCCGAGCTCCTCGTGAATCAGGGACTACCCGACGTGACGTTCAAGCGCCCAGGCAACGCGGTGACCGGCCTCGCGCGCACCCATTCATCGCCCGTTTACGACGAAGGCATCATCACCGGATCGGTCTTCGATTTCGACAACGACGGCTGGGACGACATCTATTTCGGAAACACCGATTACCCCGGCGCGCACGGTCTGCTCTTTCATCAAGACTCACCCGGACACTTCGAAGCGGTCCCGCTCGCGCAGGGCATCGACCATCATCGAAGCCACGGCAGCGTCGTTGCCGACTTCGACCACGACGGCGATCTCGACATCGTCGTGGGTCACTCTTTCGCGCGCTGCCACTCCGATCCGAAAGACGACTCGGAGTGCTATGCGACCCAGCAGGTTCGCTTCTTCGAGAACGTGATCGGCGACCAGGGCAACTTCATTCAGCTCGCGCTCACCGGCGGCCCCGAGGCCAACCGCGCCGCCATCGGCGCGCGCGTCACGGTGAAGGCCGGCGCCATCACGATGATGCAAGAGGTCGGCGGTGGGCACGGCCATTACGGTGCCCAAGACGATCTCACGCTCCATTTCGGTCTCGCCGAGGCTTGCGAAGCCGAGGTCACCATTCGTTGGCCCGACCAGGCGCTCACCACACAGACATTCAAAGTGCCCGCCGGTTACAAGTTCACCGTCACCGAAGGCGAAGACCCGAAGGTCGTCGAAAAGAAGTAGGCCGTTCGAAGGTCCTCCGGGTCGAGCTCGGGGGCCGAAGTCCTCTCGAGCCGAACGCACAGACTCCTTCGAGACGGGACGATTGACGATGGCGCGGTCGCGCGCCGATGATTGCGCGATGGCCTCCGAAATATTCGACTTCTTGAGCGCGGCCCTCGGCCCCGAGCTTTCGGCGACCGAGACCGCGCGCGTCCGTCAGCTCATCGATCGACGCCCGTCTACTTCAGACGTTCCTTGGGCGAGCGGCGTCCCCGACATCAAAGTGCAGCGCGCCGAGGCTGCGCGAGCGCGAGGCTTGGCTCGACCTCTCGTTCAAGCTCCTCTGCGACAGGCTCGCCCAAGCCCGCGTGGTCGAAACCGGCATGCTCCACGAGCGACTCTGCCGAATTCGCAATCAGGTCGAGGCTGAGTCATGCTCGTCGAAGAAACCGTGCAATGCGTCTCGTGCGCGACAGCCGTCCCTTTGAGCTCGAGCTTTCAGTCTTCGCGTGGTGCGCTCTGTACGAAATGCCAATTCGAGCAGAGCGGCGAATGACTCGACGACGGGCGGCTCTCAGAGACAGGCGCTGTAGCCGTTGGCATAGTCTTCGAAGTGGCCGTGGTACGTCTCGCCCGGTCCGGGGCGAAGCTCGACGCTGTCGATGGTGAAGTAGTATTCGACGTCGGTCATCGCGTATTGGCCGTTCGGAGACAGCGTGAGCTGGGCCTCGGGGCACGATTCGGCGGGTACCATCGACGGCATCGCGAAGAACGGATCGAGCGTGATGAGCCGCACTTGATAGCGAGCGTCGTTGCCGTTCCGCTTGAAGAAGTCGACGTAGCGCGAGGTGAACGCAGGCTGTCCTGCGAAACGGAAATGGATTTGAGCGTCGACCTGTTTCCAGAGGTCTGCGTTGTCGAAATCGGTCACGCCCTCTTCCCACACGTCGAAGTAGAGACTCGCGATCGCGGCTCGCTGACGGGCCCACGTGTCGAAGCTGAAACCGTGTTCGAGCCCGACGCGGTTCGCATCGCAAGGGCCGCCTTCGCACGTCGCGCGGTTGATGACGCTCGCTGCATTGCCGACCCAGTCGGGCCCGTTCTGCGCAGCGCCGATCTTGAAATGGTAGTTGTGATTGAAGTCGGAATCGAACGCGTGGCAGCCCCAGCGATTGTCGACCTCGAACCACATCTCGAGATCGCCTTTCGCTTCGGGAACGACGACGACGGGGCTAGCAGCAGAGAGGCCTGCGACGGTGATCGCGTGAATCTCACCACCGGCTACGCGGTAATTGGCCGTGATGGCCCATTGCGGAATGCCACCTTGGTCGCCGCGACAAGTTGGTAGGCGGCTCGCGTCGTACGCGATCGTGATGGGATCACCCGCGCGGAGCTTGCCCTGGACCGACTCGGACCAGTCGGCTCCGAAAGTGATGCGGGCGGCTCCGAGGGCTTGCTGACCCAGAGCGTCGACCTCGGCAGAGCTATCGGTCGTGCAACCCCAAAGGCTCGATAGAGCGACGACGGCCAGGGGTAGGATGCGGTGTGACATCATCCATCCCTCGTGCGACCAGCTGGGAAAGGCGTCAAGTCGATTCGTCACTCATTGGTGAGTTACGCTTAGGCCCCCGCGACGAGCGTTCTCGCAGGTCGCGTACCGTGGTTAGGTCTCGCGCATGGGCGAGACCATCTTTTCCAAGATCCTTCGAGCCGAGATCCCCTGTCACAAAGTCTACGAGGACGAGCACGTCCTCGCGTTCCTCGACATCGGTCCGCTCTCGCTCGGGCACACCGTCGTGATTCCGAAAGAGGCGGCCGTGACGCTCGACGAGCTGTCCGATGACGCGGCCGCCGCGCTCGGTCGGGTGCTCCCACGGCTCTGTCGTGCAGTGAAGAAGGCGACCGGCTGCGACGCATACAACCTTCTCCAGAACAACGGTGCGCTCGCCCATCAGGCAGTGTTCCACGTCCACTTCCACATCATTCCCAAGCCCGACGGCGCCCGCGGACTCGGTGTGGAATGGCCCGCCGAAAAGCTCGACCCGAACGTGGCGCCCGATCTCGCCAAAGCCATCCGCGACGCCCTGTAGCGCCGAAGCTCGAACAGGCACAGGCTCGCTCGCTCTCGGCGATCGATCGGCTCAGGGAGCGAGCGCGCTGGAGAGACGAACCAACATCGAGGCCATCGCGTTGTTGTAGCCGAAGGCCTTCGAGCTCGTGTCGGTCTGACCCGGATCGGTGATCGGCGCGCAGATCGAAGCGACCGTCGCTTGGTCGCCGAGCCCTCGCAGCACGGCGAGCTCGCGGAGACCCGGGTAGGCCTTGGCCGCGACCTGCGTGCTGCCGACACAAAGCGGGGTGTAGAGCTCCGAGCTGCTCTTGCAGTCGTTCCCGTTCACGAGCGGCGTGGGCAGCGCGAAGATGCACGCGTATTGCAGATCGCTCGGAGCGGTCGTGTCGATGGGTCGATCGCCACCATGGGGCGCGTCGGGGCCGACCCCGGGCCGCTTCTCGCAGGTCTCGACCATCAAGGGATCGGTCGGCGGTTGGTACAGGCTCGGGTGTCTCGCGACGCGCTTATTTCGACCGGGCGCCTAAGGTCACCCACGGACCCGGTCCATCGATTGCGACCGAGCGGCAGTCGGCCCATCTGCCGGGGCTCTCTCGACGCCTGTGGAGCAGCGTGAAAAGCATCGTATGAGTAATAGTATACCTATTACATGTGTTGGCGCATTCGATGAACGTGCACCGGCTGCCGCTCGAGCGCGCAGCCGGGGATGTTCGTGCCACACCGCGCGCGCAGGTCGGCGGCGTCGTCCGAGACTCGATGCTCGAGCTGTGCGCGCTGCGCGATGGCTGCCCTGGCGTCGCCCTCACCCAGGAGCGCGCGCAAAGCGAGCGCTTGAGATCGGAGCAGATCGGGATGACGCGGAGTGAGCGCGAGACCGCTTCGCGCGGCGTCGAGGGCTCCGGGCTCGTCACCTGAGCTCGCTCGAGCGATGGCGAGCAGCGACCAAGCGGGATCGTCTTGCGGAGCACGCGCGACTGCACGCTCGAGGGCGACGGCGGCCTCGTCGAACCGCCAGACGTTCGCGAGCGCCTTGCCTCGCAGAGCGTCGAGCGCCGGAGCGTCGGGCGCGTCGAGCTCGGCGCGATCGAACAATCGGAGGGCGTCATCGACGCGACCTTCTTTGCCGGCGAGATCACCGAGGAGCGAGAGCGCGATGGCGCGCTCTTTCGACGAGCCGTCTCGCTCGGCGATCGCGAGTGCATGCTCGAGCGTCGGACGAGCGCGATCGAGCTTCTCTTGCACCGAATGAAGGCTCCCGCGGCCGTGGTTCACGAGCCGCACGAAGGTGGTCGCGTCTGCCTCGCGACCGTTCAGCTCGCGGGTGACCTCGGCGACGTCGATGACTGGACCTTGGACGCACGGATCGATCCCCGAACGCGTTTGAAAGGCACGCGAGCGTTCGGTCGACCCATCGGCGCAGGCTGCCTCTGCGATCTCTCTTCCACGCGCTCGGTGCCGTAACCGCGCTCGCATCGAGAGCGGCAACTCCGCTCGATGGCTCACGGTGAATGCGAAGCTTTGGACGACCGCGTCGCGCGGGCCCACGGCCTGATTGTAGGCGAGCGCGCGAAACTTCTCGACCTCGTGGCCTCTCACGGGCACTCCGGCGTCATCGACGAGCTCGGCGCGAAGCCGATGCGCGGTGGGATCCCGACCCGTGCGCTCTTGCTCGGTGCCCGCCTCGGCGACGAGTCGACCGCGACCATCGAGGACCTCGATTTCGATCCACGTGTCTTGGAGATCGAGCGTTCCACCGGGGAAGAAGTGTCCGACGCCGAGATTGCGCACGACCACGTCGGCTTCGAGCTCCTCGCCCATTGCGAGCGTCGCGAGCTCGGCCGGCGCGTCGACTCGACCGTCTACGTGACGAATCAGCGCGACGTCGATGCTGGCCACGCCGACGAGGCTCTGCCGGATATGCTCACCCTCGGCGCCATCACCGGTCATCGCCGCCAAGAGCGAGTGCGACGCTGCGAATCGATGGGAAGAAGTGGCGCCAAGCTTGGTCACCACGTCGTCGAGCTCGGCGGCCTCGCGCGGCATGTGGCATCCAGCGCAGGTCTTCGGAGCGACCGGCTCATCGATTCGCTCGAGGGCGTCTCCGGCGAAGATGGAGCGTCGATACGGAAGCGCATCGTCCTGGCCGGAGAAGAAGTGAGGGTGCTTGGTTCCTTCGCCGAGGAAAGCCTTGTGGCAAGTCGAGCACAGCGCTGGGGTTCGGAGCGGAGCCGGCGCGGCGCGTCTCTTGTGCTCCGCGATGCTCGCCGGGTCTTCGAGATCGGGGATCGGAATCGGTGTCGACGCGAGCGTGAACGCGGCGTTGCCGCCCGGCCTGACTTCGGTGATTCCGTGGCACACCTCGCAGGTGACGCCCGCATAGGCTCGCTTGTCGTCGGGGCGCACGTCGGCATCCATCGCGCCGTCGACGAGGAGCGCGACGTCGTGGCAACCTCCACAAAAGCGGCTCGGCTCGAGCCCGGCCTTCGCGCGAAAGGCGTCGACCGACACGCGGTAGATCGGGTTCTGGAAAGACGCGAGCGCGTGCGGGCTCGACCGCCACGTCGCGACGGCGGCGGCGTGACAAGGAGCGCATCGCTCGACATCGGCGAGCTCTGCGCCGGTCCCGCGGCGGGTCGGGGGAACCTCGATCTCGGAGGGATAGAAAGACGTCGCGTCGATGGGCAGCCGCGGCGCGAGCGAAGAAGCTCCGCTCTTCGTCTCGTCTCGGGCGCGCTCGTTCGCGCACGCGGCCGCCACGGAGGCGACGAGCACCGCACCGTAGATCGCCGCTCCGCGCCTGCCGCCCTTGACCTGGCTCCTCACCGCCGTCGGCGCCGCATCTTCGTCGCGACGCCCAGCGCCGTAGCCAAGAGACCTGCGAGAGGCCACGAGCCTTCGGTCATGCCGATGTCACAAGCGCAACTGGAGGAGGACGGCGAGCTCGGCGAGCTCGATGGAGTATCGCTCTTCGGCGGACCTTCGCTCGTGGGCGCTGCGAGAAGCCCCGCGATGCCACCGGGCCCGAGTCCTTTGATCTTGAGCTCCGGAACGTCTTGTTTCAAAAACTTGGCGAGCTCCACACCATCGCGCGACGCGAACGCGAGATCGAGGGCTGGCTTCACACCCGAGGCGGGCGTGTTGCTGGGTGGGCCACCCCAGCGGCCACGCACCGGATGAGCGCAGGAAAGGGAGCCCTTCCAAGCGTGACGAATCGCGTAGCGCGCTTGGAAGTTGTTCGTGCTGCTCTCGCTCGCGCCGTACTCGAGGCGCTTCGCCTGATCGTAAATCTCACGACCTCCAAGGATGGGCTTTGCTTCGCGGAAGATGAGGTCTTGAGCGAGCGACTCTTTTCCGTAGCGTGCGTGAAGGCGCGTGAGGACGAAGTCCCACGGGATGGGCGGGGGCGATTCGACCGACTTGAAGTCGACTCCGATCTCGAACTTTCGCTTGGGTGCACCTGCGAAACGCAAAGTGTCGAGCGCACCGCGAGCGCAGCTCAGCAGGGTCGGAGGAAGACCGTCGCCGCTCGGCTTGTCGGCTGTGACGTCGCCACGTTGATCGGTCTCGATGCGGAACGTCGCGCGTCCAGTGACCTTGGGATCGCTCTCGAGCGCGCGCTGGTAACAGCTCTGCATCGTGGCCTGGGCCCCGTAGAGGAGCGGCGAAACGCTCGGCTCGCCTTCGACCGGCAGCATCGTGACCTGTACTTGCTTCGGCCGCGGCGTACCGTCGCCCACGAGCGCGTCGGCGCCGAATGTCGCAAGCTCGCTCGGATTGAGCCCCGGCGTCGGGCACGGGTCGCAGCTGTTGGCCCCCCACGAGTACTCGGTGACGATCCCCGATGGCATCGACTCGAGCGTCTTGTCGAACAAGGCCGCGTAGAACGAGCCGAACTCGTTGCGCGTGCTCTCGGAGACGTCGAGATTGGTGGGGATCGTGACGTTCGGGTAGTTGGCGACCTCGTATCGCTTGCTCCGCGCGAGGATGTGCACGATGAGATCTTGCTTACCGTTCGAGTTGAGGAGACCCAGTCGAACGGGCAAACTGAATGTATCTGTATCGTAATAGAATCGAAGTGGCGAGAGCATCGCCATGTCTTTCCCGTTGCGCTTCTCGAACTTGACCTTCTTCGGGTCGACCTTGGCGACGAAGAACTTCATCCCCGCCTCGACGTAAGGCTTGAGCACCGGCGCCGCGCCGTCGGGGATCTTGTAGTTGTTGTCTTTGAGCCAGCGGTCGAGCCCAGACGAGTCGTTCGCGCTCAGCACGACGACCTCGTACTCACCGACCGTGAACTGAGACTCGATCTTCACTCCGTATCCCGAGTCCGAGGCTTTGGCCTCGGCTGACGGTGCGGGAGACGCCGGCGCCTCTCGCTTGGCTCGCTGGTCTTCTGGATCTTGGGCGCAAGGGTCTTGTTCCCAGTATTCGACGAGGCGCGGGGCCGCGAGCTCGTCGATGCGCTTGAAGACCTCCGGGGTGAGCGTCTTGACGTTCTCCTTCTGGAGAACCGTGGGCACGGGGACCACGAGCGCGAAGCTCTCAGGAGGCCCCTCGTAGTTGTTCTGCATCGACAGCACGGTCCGCGTCCCGTCGCGCATCAACACCACCATCGTGGCGTTGTTGAAGAGCTTGGTGTCTGCGCCGCTGACGTAGAACCCGCAGAATGCATCGGCGCTCGGGGGCGTCGTCGACAGCGCCGCGGCACCCCATCCCAACGCGCTCAAAGCCCCTGCCCACGAACGTTTCATCATGCCCCGCTCCTCGACTCGCGCCGTGGATGGCAGCGAGAGTGGCAGACTAGGACGGAGCACCCTTCATTGGGATCTAGTTTTCTTTCACCCTAGTCCTCGGCGGCGCGCTCGCTTCTCGACGACGACCCACCGGAGCCTCAGCTCGAAGGCCGCTCTCGGGCGGGCGCGCGATTCGGGTGTGTCGGCGCCGTCGTGTACGCTGGGGGCCGCATCGAAGCAGATCTGCTACGACGGACTGGGATCATGGCCGGTCAGCTCATCGAGGCGGGCGACGACTCTCCCGCGCGCTGCTCCATCTGTGGCGAAGAGGGCGTGGGGCCCTGCGCCCGTTGCAAATCGCCGGTGTGTGGCGATTGCTGCGTCCTCACCGAGGGCGGATCGAAGGTCTGGGCCGTGTGCCTTCGCTGCGAGCGTCGCGGGGGCAAGAGTCTCCGCGCCGGTTGGATCACCGTGCTCGTTTGGATCGCCGGGCCGCTGCTCGCGCTCGCGGCGCTCCTGCTGGCGATCGCCCTCATCAGCCACGCCGTTCGTTGAGCGAACGAGCGGGTCTCGGTCAGCCTCCGGGAAGCAGCAGAGGGTCCGAGCCGCTCCACGCGGCGGCGTAAATCGCCGACTGGGCGCTCCGGCAGCTCTGCCACGCCAAGAAGAACACCACCGCGGCGATCGGGAGGCACAGCACCCAGCTCACGTACAGAAGGACGATGCCCTTGTCTTCGAGCTCGGCCTCGAGCTTCAGGTCGATCGTCGCCCCGTACGGCGACGGTGACGTGACGACCGTCGCCTTGATCACGTACCCGTAGCCGGTCTCGATGCTCTTGCCCGTCCACACGTTCGGCCCCGCTTGCTGCGTGGCGATGCCTCCGATGTTGTAGAGCGCCCCCAGAACGGGTGCGACCATCGCGTAGGGATCCCCGCCCCTCACCGTGCGCATCTGACGCTGCTCGAACATACGGGCGTGAGCGTAGAGCACCGATCCAATCGGAACCCAGCGATTTTCTCAGGTGCCGATCGAGAGCGTGGTTCCGACGTGACCCACCCGTGCGCAGCCGGCAGAAAGGGTCACCGTTCCCGAGCCTCGCACGACCCAAGCGAGCTGCCGCCGCGGCTGCTCGAGCATGGTTCGAGCGAGCATCGGCGTCGTGCTGCGGTCGTTTCCACCCCAGCCTGCGAGGTGCCCGAGCGTTTCGGTGGCGTCCCCCGACACGAGCTCGAGCCCTTCACCGAGCATGATCGAGACGCGAACCGGATCGTTCCAGGGCCGAGACTTCGAGGAGCCGAGCACGAACGTCGGAAGGTAGCCTCGGTTCTCGATGACTGCGGTGATTCGGTGGAGGCCCTCCGCAAGCTCGGTGGTCTCGGCTCGCGAGAAGGCCAGACGAGGTGCGAGGGACGAAAGGCGAAGGAAGTAGCGTGTCAGCTTGTCGCAGAGCTCGCCAAGCCTCTCGGGCGGGGGATTCCAAATGCCGATGAGCGGATCGTATCCGCCAATCTCGACCTCGCCGAGCTGCGGATGCGTGAAAGGGCGCCACGCGCCGACGATTCGCCCTTCGTTGTGCGCCCGATCCCACGCCGCCATCTGGAGGATGTCGTCGCGCGACACGTGCTCTTGGTAGTTCTTGATGAAGGGGCGCTTCACCTCGAAGCCGACCTCTTTGAAGAAATCCCAGAGCTCGCAGACCTGGGCGACGCAGCCACGCTCGACGTACGCGAAGTTCGACAGATCGCCGCACAGCGGTTTGTCGGGCTCGTACGTGAACTCGGAGAACCCGCTGACGGTGGGGTAGTCGACGATGCTGCTGGACCATTGCTCCAGCAATCGGAATACTGATGCATCGTGGGGGTCCATTTTCGGGTCTGGCTTGTCGCCCAGCGGACGGATGAAGACGCCGCCGAAGGTGTGGAGACTGAGCCACGCGAAGATGTTCGGATGGCGAACCGCGAGCTCGGTGACCGCGCGCGACTCCGGCTCGCTCGACGGGTACGGCCCCGCACCTTGCTGGTGCGGCTCGGCCTCCCAGCGCGACGGAAAATTCCGGTTGAGGTCGGTCTCGGTGTCGCTCATGAACGACGGCATCGGGATGGTGAAGCCGTCGAACGCCTCGATGAAGCCCTCGGGGTATACGCGATAAAACGGACCTTCGTCCTCGATGCGGCGAGGCAGAAGAAGGTCGGGGATCTCGGCGCTCGCGACGAAGTCCCCCGACGCGTCTTCGACACGCATGAGGAGCGACCGACCGTCACCGTCGACATCTTCGTGTCTCCAAAAGGAAGCCGACTTGCCGAGGCGGTGGTCGCGCGGATTCGAGCGCACGAAATGCCGCCGCGACAACACCCGCTCGGCACCGTCGGGGCACATGCGCGGCATCACGTAGAAGAGGACATCCGACAGAAGCAGAGCTCGGAGATGGCCTGGCAGATCGGCGAGGTCGGAAGCGGGATCGGAGTGGGCCGAGAGGAGCGACTCGATGACCGCGAGCGCGACGCTCGAGCCCGAAAGCTCGCTCGCGTGGATGTTGGCGTCGAGCCAAACGGCAGGCCGGATGCGATCGGGCTCTGGACCCACGGTGACCAGCCAGAGGTCGCGACCCTGCTCGCTCTTGGCGACGCTCTCGAGCCGCATCACGTCGGGATACGCGGTGGCCCACGACTGGAGCACGCGCGTGAGCTCGTCGTGCGTCAGGTAGCTCGACCGAAAGCCGACCTTCTCGGAGTGGCCGCCTGCGGCTCCAATCGACGTAGCGGTCATCGGCTGCTCGTCGCCACGAAAAAGCGCTCGCCGTCGCGATTCATTTGAATGCCCAGAGGAAGTACGTGACGAGGCCCGTCGTGATCAGCAGCGATCCCAAGATGATTCCTACCATGGTGATGACGTCGTCGCGCCAGCGAACCTTGAGCGGCACCAGCTCTTTTTCGGGCAGCACCGTGGTCTTGAAAAACGAATAGACCGGCAGGCCTCCGGGGCGTGTCGCGCGCGCAGGATCGTAGGGGTTTTGCATGAGGCCCATGTTGGAGAAGCGAGCGATGCACGCGCGGATTCGGTCGCCGATCCCAGGGACGCTGGAGCCGACGATCACGGCGCGGATCCATGGAGCGCGCTCGTACCGACTCGAGAAGCCGACGATCTTCATCAGCTCGCGAAACTTCTCGATGAAGAGCCGCGACTCGGAGAGATGTTGAAAGGCACGGATGCGCAGCTCGACCTGCTCCTCGCTCGACACCTTGGTGAGGCACAACGCTTCGATGCGCGCAGCGAGACCCTGTAGGCCTTCTTCGACTTTCGGAAAGGCTTCTTGGCTTTGTGTGTTGGGAGGCACGACGAAGCCCCACGCCTCTTCTTTCGCGCGGTCGGCGTTCCAAGCGAAGACCTCGGCAAATCCCCAAAGCGTGTCGTAGCGATTGACGATTACGTACACCGGGATGTCGGTGCCGATCGTTCGACAAACCTCGCTGAGGTAGCCACGAAGAGCTTGGGCGTGCGCCTCGAGACCCGTCTCGGCGAGCTCGGCCAGATCGGTCGCGCTGAGGACCATGATGACGCCGTCGAGCGGCTCGCGCGGTCTCACGCGCTTGAGCTCTTCGCAGAGCGTGCGCAGGTAGTCGGGGTTGCGGTTCGGTCCGCAGATGCGATCGCCAGCCTCGATGAGCACGGCCTCTTTTGCGACCCAATAGGTGCACTGAGGCTGCTGACCGACCTGCACTTGGCCGTCGCCCGTCCAGGTCATGTTCATGGTCCGGATGACCGTCGATTTTCCGGTTCGGGGCTCGCCGACCACCAGGTACCACGGCGCATCGTAGACGCCGCCGCCCGTGACGCGCGAAGCCTGCGAGAGAACCTGGGCGATCTCTTTGGAGAAGATGCTCATCCGAAATGCCCGTAGAGGACCCAGCCGACCAACGCGCCGCCGATGAGCATCAAGAAGATCGCGAGGGCACGGCCCATCCAGATCGACCTGAACCAAGGCTCGCGCGGGATGAACTCCGACGGCAAGGTGTCGTAGCGATAAGGCTTGATGCCGCCGCCCTGGACGTCGCGATCGGCGTCGATGCGGAGCTCGCGTGCGAGCTGCGCGCGGAGTTGGGTGAGCGCATAACGATCGCCTCCCGGAAGTCCGTGCTTGCCGAGAAAGCCGCATCCGAGGACCGCGACGTAGGTGGCGAGGATGTGCTGCGGTCCTTGGCGCACGCGCTCGAGTCGCTCGTAAAGCTCGACACCCGCGTTGTTGGTCGTCCACCGGCGCGCCTGCAGGGGGCTCTGCGACCACCACGGCCTGAGATCGGGGAGAGCCATCGCGACCTCGTCGAGCAGGGCAGCGATCGCGAACATCCCATCGTCGGCCGAGACGACGGGGAGCTCTTGGGCTGCCTTCGACGCCTTCAGCTCGTCGAGCATGAAGTTCGCTTGCCGGAACACGTGGTCGGCCGGAGGTCGTCGCGGCGACTGGCGGAGCATGCAGATCCAGAGGATCAGCTCTTCACCGAAGACGCCGATGGCCTTGTATTCGCTCATGCCGCGCTCCTCCGGCGGCGTGTGACACCTTCGAATCGTGCGTGTCCGGCGCGGGATGATGCGTCGAGGAGAGCAGGGCCACCCATGGGGCCGTGGAGCGTAGCCCAAGAGTCCCCGAGACCTGTAGCGCGTCGCAAAAGGTCGCTCGGGCTCACCCAGTACGGGCCGGTGGGGTATGCTGCGCCGCCCGCGGGGTCCGCGGCACAACGTCGAACAGGTGCACCATGAGCGTCATCGAAAGCGTCATCGCCCGCGAGATCCTCGATTCCAGAGGCAACCCCACCATCGAGGCCGAGGTCCGGTGCGAGTCCGGGCTCGGACGCGCCGCCGTCCCGAGCGGTGCGTCGACTGGCGAGCACGAGGCCGTCGAGCTTCGTGACGGCGACAAGAAGCGATACCTCGGCAAGGGCGTCGAGAAGGCCGTTCGCAACGTCGAGAACATTCTCGGCCCGGCCGTCGTCGGCATGGACGCGCTCGATCAAGCCGCCATCGATCGCGTCCTCATCGACGCCGACGGAAGCTCGAACAAGGGCAAGCTCGGCGCGAACGCGATCTTGGCCGTTTCGATGGCCGTCGCGCGAGCCGCCGCCGATGTCGTCGATCTCCCGTTGTGGCGCTACCTCGGTGGCGCGCAGGCGCGGCTCCTTCCGACCCCGATGATGAACATCTTGAACGGCGGCATGCACGCCGACAGCGGCCTCGAGGTTCAGGAGTTCATGGT
Organism: Polyangiaceae bacterium; assembly: GCA_043755175.1. Classification (GTDB taxonomy): domain Bacteria; phylum Myxococcota_A; class Polyangia; order Polyangiales; family Polyangiaceae; genus CAYYKK01. The sequence continues at coordinate 43,499 of JAYUUB010000171.1, forward strand.
GATTCCGTACGCGGCGCCGAGCTTCTCCGAAGGGCTTCGCTGCGGTGTCGAGATCTTCCACGCGCTCAAGGCCATTCTCAAGAAGGAGAACATGGTCACGGCCGTCGGAGACGAAGGTGGCTTCGCACCTAGGCTCCCGTCGAACGAGTCGGCCCTCGAGCACGTCGTCCGAGCGATCGAAGAAGCGGGCTACAAGCCCGGTGAAGACGTCGGCATTGCGATGGATGCGGCGCTCTCCGAGTTCTATGACGCGAAAACCGAGCGCTACACGTTCGACAAGACCCAGCGCACGAGCGAAGAGATGGTCGACATCTACAAGGGTCTCTGCGAGCGCTTTCCCATCGTTTCGATCGAAGACGGCTTCGATCAGAACGACGAGAAGGGCTGGAAGCTGATGACCGACGCGCTCGGTGAGAAGATCCAGCTCGTCGGCGACGATCTCTTCGTCACCAATCCCACGCGTCTCGCCAAGGGCATGAAAGACGGCCTCGCCAACTCGATCCTGATCAAGCTGAACCAGATCGGGACCGTCACCGAGACGCTCGATTGCATCCGCCTCGCGCAGCAGGGGAGCTACCGCGCAATCATCTCGCACCGCAGCGGCGAGACCGAAGACACCTTCATCGCCGATCTCGCCGTCGCGACGAACGCTGGCCAAATCAAGACCGGCTCGGCATCGCGCACCGATCGCATCGCCAAGTACAACCAGCTCATTCGCATCGCGTACGAGCTCGGCGAAGGCCAGGTCTACGCCGGCAAGTCGCCCTACCGTCTCTAGCTCTTCGGATCTGGAGTGTCCGACGCTCGCGTCGGGTGGGGGCTCGAGGCGCAATTACGGGCAATTCCGCGCACGAGCGTCGGTCTGGGGAGGGGAATCGCTCCTCCCTGGGTGGACACTTTGGTTTCGGCTGGACTTCCTGTTAGCCTACTAGAATCGCTGTGAGCTCCCCTTCCGACTCGAACATCGCCCCCGGTACCATCCTCGCGGGCAAGTACCGCGTCGCGCGCATCCTCGGTCGCGGAGGCATGGGCGTCGTCGTCGAAGCGCAGCACATCCAGCTCGACGATCGCGTCGCGCTCAAGTTCCTCTTGCCGGAGTACGCGACCCATCCCGAAGCCTCGGAGCGGTTTCTCCGCGAGGCGCGCGCGGCCGTTCGCATCAAGAGCGAGCACGTCGCCCGTGTGTCCGACGTCGGCACGCTCGAGACCGGCGCGCCCTACATGGTGATGGAGTACCTCGCCGGCGAAGACCTCTCGAACATGCTCGAGAAGGGCGGCCCGATGCCGCTTCAAGAGGCGATCGACTACGTGATCCAAGGGTGCGAGGCGATCAACGAGGCCCACACGCTCGGCATCGTCCACCGCGACATCAAGCCTGCAAACCTCTTCGTCTCGAAGCGCCCCGACGGGAGCCCTCTCGTGAAGGTGCTCGACTTCGGTATCTCGAAGACGATGGGTGGCGGCGTCGATGGTCTCACCAAGACGACCGCGACGATGGGCTCGGCGCTCTACATGTCGCCGGAGCAAATGCGTCAGTCGCGCTCGGTCGACCACCGCACCGACATTTATTCGCTCGGCATCACGCTCTACGAGCTGCTCGCGGGCAAGCAACCATTCTACGCGAACACTCTCCCCGAGCTCTGCGCCGAGGTGCTCACCGGCAACCCCACGCCGCTTCGCGAGCTACGCAACGATCTGCCGCCCGAGTTCGCCGCCATCCTCGAGCGCTCCTACGCGCGCACGCTCGACCAGCGCTACCAGACCGTGAGCGAGTTCGTGTTCGCGCTCGCCCCTTACGCGCCGGCGCGTAGCCAAGAGAACCTCGACCGCTTCGCTCGCCTCGCGAACATGCCGCCGCCGCAAGCGGGTCGGCCCGATCCGCGCGCGTCGTCGCCGATGCTGCAGCCTGGGCAGCAACCGGGCCAGCAGCCGGGTCAGCAGCAGATTCAGGCCGGGCCCTACAACATGAACGTGCCGCACAGCCAACGCTCGACCGCAGCGTTCGCCGCGGGGCCGCCCGTTGGAAGCAACACGAGCACGGGCTCGACATTCTCCACGACCGGAACGCAGAAGCGCTCGGGGAGCGCAGCCATCGGTGTTGCAGTAGCAGCGGTGCTGATCCTGTGTCTCGGTGGCGGCGGCCTCTTCTACATGATCAAGGTCAAGGGCCACAGCGCCGAAGCGGGCGGCAACAAGACCGTCGCCGGCCAGATTGACGAGCCATCGTCCCCGACTCCCCCGACGCCCCCCCCGACGAGCCACGCATCGGCCGACACCGCCTCGACCCCTGGTTCGGCGACGCCCACCACGAGCTCGGCGAGCCCCGTCGACAGCGCTCAGCCGACCTCTTCGGCTGTCGCGACGACGTCCTCTTCCCCGACCTCAGGCAAACCTGATAAGCCCGTTGCGAAGCCGAAGCCTGGCGACCCGGTGAAACCCAAACCCGTTGAAACGGCGGTCGTCGACACACCGAAGCCGCCCGTCACCACCGCGAAACCCACCCCGAGCGCCGACAATGGAATCCCAAAATATCGCTAGGCGTCTGACGCAGACGCTCCCGGCCCTTCTGATTGCTGCCGCGCTCTTTGCCCACCCCCGATCGGCTCGAGCCGACACCGCAATCGCGGAGACGTTGTTCGAGGCTGGGCAACAGGCGATGAAGGCCGAAGACTTCAAGACGGCGTGCGAAAAGTTCGCAGGCAGTCAAAAAGCCGATCCCAGTGTTGGGGCGCTGTTGGGCCTGGGCTCGTGCAACGAGAGGCAAGGAAACCTCGCGAGCGCGTGGGCCAAATACAAGGAGGCGTCGTCGCTCGCCAAGCAGCGTGGCGACAACGACCGCGACAAGACGGCGAGCGATCGCGCGAACGAGCTCCAGCCCAAGCTCTCCAAGCTCACGATCACGTCGAAGACGCCCACGCCGGGAATGGTCGTCACCCGTGACGGCGTCGACATCGGCGATGGTTCGCTCGGCATCGCTCTTCCGACCGACCCCGGCCCGCACACGATCGAGGCCAGCGCCAAAGGCTTCAAGACCTTCACCAAGTCGGTCACCATCGGTAAAGAAGCCGACTCACAGACCCTCGACATTCCCGCTCTCGAGCCGGGGCCCGCTGACGTCGTTCCCCCGGGTGGATCAGGCGGATCCACCGGTGACACGGGCGGCGGCGGAGGATCTGGCGTGATGACCGGCGGCTTCATTCTCGGTGGTGTCGGCGCAGCCGGCCTCCTCGTCGGAGCCATCACCGGCGGCATCGCCGCAGGTGGTAAATCGAAGGTCGATACCCTCTGCCCGAACAAGGTTTGCAGCACCCAGGCAGGCAAAGACAAGCTCGCCAGCACCAAGACGATGGCCACGGTCTCGACGGTCGGTCTCGTGGCGGGCGGCGTCTTGTTGGCTGGTGGCGCGGTGATGGTGATCGTCGGCGCGACGAGCAAGAAGAAGAGCGTCGACAAGCCCACGACGGGCATCCAGTTCGTCCCGTCGTTCGGCCCCACCGGCGGCGGTGGAATGGTCTTCGGCACGTTCTGAGTCTGCCGAGCCCGGAGGCCCTCTTCGACTTGGATCGAACGCTCGCCGAGACCTCTCGAGTCTCGAAGCTCCGCCCGCTCTCCGAGCTGGCGGAGCTCGATCATTTTAGGGTCGTGAAAGCGATCGGCTCCCGACCCTTCGCGACCTCAGTCGAGAGATCCGAGCGGCACGAGCGCGCCTCGGTAGTCGTTCGGCACGAAGGCCGTCACGCCGGCGAAGGAAGCTGGTTCGAGCGTAGGCTCGGCGCCATCGTCGACGAGATCGACTGCGACGACGCCCGACTTCGTGGCGACGAAGATTCGTCCCTGCGTGTAGGCCATCTCACGCGAGAAAAACCGCTGTTCGCGACGCACGTCGACCGGCAAATCGATCGACGTGCGCGAGGCGATCGACAGCTCCGACCCCGCAGCCGACAGGCCGATCACGATCACACGTGGTGGCCCCGAGGTGAGGAGTGCGATTCGATTCGCAGCCTCGCCCACGACGATCGCTTGCTCGACGGTCTGGGCCTCGATGCCGAGGGCTCGTTCGGGCGCGAGCACGCCGTCGACCATCGAGGTGACGACCACGCCCGAGCTCGCGACGCCCACGAGGAGCTCTCTCCCATCTGGTAACACGACGAGTCGCGCCGAGGCGGGGGCGCCCGCGATGTCTCGTTCGTGACAGTCGCCGAAGCCGCTCGGACCGACCGAGACCTCGAGCCTTCGAAGGGGACCTTCGTCGGGAAACGGCGCCGACACGCCGACGAGCCGACGTGCGCCGTCTTCACCGACGATCGCCACCGAGGCCGGGCGAGGGCAGGCGATGCTGGGGAGTGGACCTCCGTTCGGCACGTCGAGCTTCCACCGCTGACCGATGTTCTCTTCGAAGCTCACGCGACCTTCGGGCGTCGCGAGAAGGCGCGCCACGCCGTCGACCCAAGCGACCTTCATGCGCGGCTCGAGCTTCGCGATGCCGCCACCGAGCGTGAGCGGGAAACGACCGATCGCCGCGCCTTCGCCTTCGTCGTTCTCTTCGTAGAGCACGAGGTCGCCGCGGGTCACGTCGTGGGTGAGATCGATGAGCCCGCCCAAGCCACTCGACGCTTCGCGCGCGAGCTCGGCGCCATCGCTCGCTCGCAGCACCACGACGGCGCCGTCGCTCGTCGTGGCTGCCAGGGCTTGGTGCTCAAGGCGTGATTGCATCGTCGCGATCTCTCGATGCCCGGCCGGGCGCGGAGGTTTGAGGAAAGGCTCTCCGCCTCCCGACCCGTCGCCTGGAAAGAACGTCGAGTGAGCGGTGCAGCCTGCGAGGCCGAGCGTGGCGAGGAATGCGAGCCGATGGAGGAGCATGTCCTCTCGTCGACTTGCGGTCGTGCGAGTTGCGTGAATGATCGCGCGTTCGCGAAAACGCGATCAGCCGGTCGCTTGCTTGCTGCTCTTCTTCGGGCTGACCTTCTTGACCGACTTCTTCTCATCGCTCTCGGAGGTCGTCTCGCCGCTCTCGTTCGCCGCAGGTCCCGCGTCGCGGAGGCTCCGCTTGAGGGCTTCGAAGAGATCGATGATCTGAGCCTGCGGTGCTTCGGGAGCGCTCGTGATCTCGTGACCCGCGGCCTTCTGCTCGACTGCCGCCATGACGCGGTCTCTGTATTCGTCGTGGTACTGCTCGGGCTTGAAGGCGTCGACCGAGAGCTGCTCGATGAGTTTGTCCGCGAGCTCTTCTTCGACCGGCTTGAAGGTGAGCTCGCCGGGCTTGTCGACCTCCGCGAAGTTGCGGACCTCGTCGGCGTAGAAGACCTGGTGAAGGAGAAGGCCACCTTGGTAAGGACGCACCAAGACGAGCTGCTCTTTGCCGCGCGTACCGAAGCGCCCGACGGCGACGCGGTTGGTGCGCGTCATCGCGTCGCTGAGGAGCTTGTACGCGCGGTCGCCACCCTTGTCGGGGCCTAGAAAATAGGTCTTTTCGAGATACAAGAGGTCGACGGTGTTGGCCGGAACGAACTCGACGATGTCGACGCGGTCGGTCTTCTCGGCTTCGAGCTTCTTCAGCTCTTCGTCGGTGAACTGTACGTACTTCTCCTTCTGGTATTCGTAGCCCTTCATCAGATCACCACGCTCGACGATCTCGTTGTCGACCGGGCAGAAGAGCTGCTGCTTGATGCGCGAGCCGCACTTCTTGTGGAGCTGATTGAACGACACGGACTGCGAAGACGCCGCCGTGTAGAGCTTGAAAGGGATCGACACGAGGCCGAAGGAGATCGTGCCTGACCCACTCGCGCGCGCTGCCATGAATGGAAACGTAGACGTCGTGCCTCATGCGTGTCGAATAAGAGGTAGCGCAATCGACCGACGCTGAACCGATGCTTCGGGGAAGCATGCGCAGTGAGTCGAACGCGCTCGTGCGCTCGCAGAAGGGGCTCGCCCGCCGCTTCGCAGCTCTTCTCGCCTGGACCAACACGACCTCCTGGTGAACTCTGCGAAAGGCGAATGAAGCTCGACGAGTACCGAAAGAAGCGAGACGCGTCGCGCACGAACGAGCCGCTCGGTGACGACCCGCGAGCTTCGCGCGCGACGTGGCGCGGAGCCTTCGTGGTGCATCAGCACGATGCAACCCGAATGCATTTCGATCTGCGTCTCGAGGCGGCTGGAGTCCTCGCGAGCTTCGCCGTCCCCAAGGGTCCGACGCTCGACCCTGCCGAGAAGCACCTCGCCGTGAGAACCGAGGACCATCCGATCGAATACCTCGACTTCGAGGCGATCATTCCAGAGGGCTCCTACGGCGCAGGGCCCATGATCGTCTGGGACTGCGGCGTCGTTCGCTACCTCGACGAGAGCGCCGAAGAGGGGCTCGTGAACGGCAAGCTCCACTTCGTTCTCGAGGGCAAGAAGCTACGCGGGCGCTTCGGTTTGGTGCGCGTCAAACCCCACGGGGGTGGCTCGATCGATGGCTCGCACGAATGGCTCCTTCTCAAGAAAGCCGACGCATTCGTGCGCATGGGCGCCGACATCGGAACCGAACTGCCCCGGAGCGTCCTCTCGGGCCTCACCGTCGCCGAGCTTTGCGAAGCTCCTAGAATCGCGTCCAGACTCGAAGCGGTCGCCCAAAGCCTCGGTGGCAAGCCGAAGAAGCTCGACGGACGCAAGCTGTCGCCGATGCTCTGCACGCTCGGCGAGATCCCGAAGAAGGGGCGCTACATCTACGAGCTCAAGCTCGATGGCGTCCGCATCGTCGCGACCAAAGACCCGCAAGGGATCGAGCTCCTCTATCGAAGCGGGCGCAGCGCTCGCGACGCCTACCCCGAAGTCGTTCGCGCGATCGAGGCACTCGCCGTTTCGAGGGTCATTCTCGACGGCGAGATCGTCAGCTTCGACGAGCGCGGTCGACCCGCCTTCGAGAAGCTCGCCAGGCGCATCCACGGAGAACGGCGACCCGACATGCGCGTCGCGTTGGCCGAGACGCCAGTGCATTTCGTCGCGTTCGATCTGCTCGCAATGGGAGATGTCGATCTCGTCGATCTCCCGCTCCAGGCCCGAAAGAAGCTCTTGTCCGAGCTCATCCGTGGGCAAGGGGTGATTCGCGTCCTCGACCACCTCGAGAGCGGCGGCCAAGCGCTCTTCGACTTCTGTCGAGAGAACGGGCTCGAAGGGATCGTCTCGAAACGAATCGACTCGGTGTATCGACAGGGCCCGAGACGCACCACCGATTGGATCAAGACCAAGACCGAAGAGGAGGCTCTCTTCGTGGTGGTCGGGTTCACGCGCGGCGAGAACAGCCGCGCGCGGCTCGGTGCGCTCGATCTCGCGAGCTTCGAAGGTGACGAGCTGTTCGTTCGAGGCAAGGTCGGCTCGGGGCTCGACGACGCCTCGGTCGACGATCTCGTCAAGCGCCTTCAGGGCCTCGTGAGCGACGCTCCGACCGCGAGAGGCACCTACGACTCGGCGCCGCGCGGTCGGAAATACGTTCGAGGCGAGCTCGTGGTCCGCGTTCGCTTTCTCGAGTGGAGCGAAGACGGGAACCTTCGTTTTCCCGTTTTTCTCGAGCTCGAGCACGACGCCGACCCGAAGAGCGCCACGGCGCGACCGCACGACGAGGACGCGAAGCTCACCACCGAAGACGTCGCCCTCCCCGACCCGCTCGCCGTCGTGAAGATCACCAACCCGCAAAAGGTGTTCTTCCCCGACGAAGGGCTGACCAAGGGCGATCTTTGTGACTACTACGATGCCATTGCACCGTCGATACTTCCGTACTTGAAAGACCGACCGGTCATGCTCGTCCGTTATCCCGACGGCATTCACGGCAAGAGCTTCTATCAATGGAACGTGCCGCACGGCTGCCCTCCGTGGGTGAAGTCGGTGGTGCTCGGAAAGCACGTGAGGAGCCCCGAGGGCGACGACGCACACGAGAAGCACGTGTTCTTGGTCGATAGCCGCGAAGCGCTTCTCTACGTCGCGAATCTCGGGTGCATCCCAATTCACATTCTGGCCTCGCGCGTCGCGACGAACGGCGACTGCGACTTTCTCACGATCGACTTCGACGTGAACCTCGCGAGCCTTCGCGACGCCGTCCCGATCGCGATGACACTCCGAACGATTCTCGAGTCAGTGGGACTCGTCGGATTTCCGAAGACCTCGGGGCAGACTGGCTTGCATGTGTTCGTGCCGCTCGGTCGCGGCGTGAGCCCAGAGTCGGCGCGGATGATGGCGGAGCTCTTCGGTCGCTTCCTCGTGGAGAGCCACCCTGACAAGGCCACCATGGAGCGCGTGGTTCAGAGGCGTGGCGCGAAGGTGTACGTCGACACCGGGCAGACCGGTCCGTCGCGGACCATCGTGGCGCCCTATTCGGTGCGAGCGACGCCCGGCGCTCGTGTCTCGACGCCGCTCGCGTGGGACGAGGTCACGGTCGATCTCGACCCGAGCGCTTTCACGATCCGAACGGTGCCCGACCGTGTGCGCGATCGCGGTGACGCGATGACGCCGATGCTCTCGGCCACGCCAGATGCCAAGCGGGTCCTCGGCGCGCTCGAGAACCTGTTGGGCGCGCGTGCGAAAAAGCGCTGAATACGGGCCAATCCTTTACGCGGCTCGCGAGTTCCTGCATGACTCGCCGCCGCCATGTTCTTCGCGACGCTCATCTACGAGCTCGATCCGCTCACGCCTCCGGACGCGCGCAAGCTGCTCCGAGCCGAGCTCGTCGGACGCAGGTGGAACGAGCGATTCGACGGTCACCTCATGCCCGCGGGCACGATGTGGATCCGCCGCACCACCGAGCCTGGCGAGAACGTCGACCACCTGAAGGCCAAGTGCGTCCGCGAGCTTTACGACGCCGTTCAGAGCGTCGCGAAGACCGGACGGACCATCCAGCTCGTCCGCGGATGGGTCCAAATCGCCGGTGCAGGCACCTGGGGGCTCATTCTTGGGGACGCGGAACGAATATCGGGCGATGGCTCCGCCACCGGGACCTCTGGGACCCGATTGACCTGAGGTTGTTTGACTCGCGGGGGACGTGCCTCGCCTGGCAGAAGAAGAAGCAGGAACAAGGAGACCGACTGAACATGATTTCCTCCGTGAAGGCGCTCTTGGCGCTCGTCGTCGTTTCATTCGCTACCGTGGTGTTCGTCGGCTGCGCCGGCTTCTCTTCGCAAGACGCGTCCGACCGCTGCAAGCAAGAGCAGGCGGCTCGTGGAGACTCGTGCTTCACGCAGGCGAGCTTCGACTCGTGCGTCACGGCATTCGAAGACTGCGGCGATTCGACGAAGGCCGACGACAACGCGTGTCCGCAGAAGTTCTCCTGCCCGCAGTGAGTCGTTCGCGCGTCTAGCCGACTGGGGCGAGGTTTCCGAGTGTGGGCTTCTTCGATCGCATCATCGGCAAGCGGAGCACGCCACTCGAGCGTGCGATGGAAGACCTCGCCGAGTCGCTCTCGACGGGGGTTTCCACACGCGCCATCGCGGCCGGCCGCGAAGCGGTGAAGCTCGTAGAGGGTTCGTTCGGCAAACGAAGCGCCGAGCTCGCCGTGCCGCTGTACGGCCTCGCGTCGGCGTTGCTTTCGGCGGGTGAGCTCGACGAATCCGCGGCGCAGCTGCGACGCGCGTTAGACGATCTCGAGCCAGAGCCGACGACGAAGACAGCTTTCGTCTCGAGGGCACGGCTCCTCGAAATGCTCGCGTCGGTCGTCCTCAAACGGCAAGATGAGCCTGACCGCGTCGAGTCACTGCTGCGACGTTGGGTCGACGCTTGCCATGCCGAGACGCCGCCCGATTCGGCGCGGCTCGCAACGGCGATGAATCAGCTCGGTCTCTTTCTCGGCCGACGCGACAAGCGCAAGGAGGCTGTCTCGTGCTTCGAACGAGCCGCGGCGCTTCGTCGTGAGGTGTTCGGCTCCGAGCATCGAACCGTGGCCGAGGCGCTGTTCAATGCCGCGAGCTTTCGACCGAAAGATCGTGACGCGAACGCGCTCGTCGACGAGCTCTTGGATATTGTTCGACTCGCTCGAGGCGAAGAGCTCGAAACGAAGTCGCTCCGGGCTTCGGCGCTCCACAATCTCGGGGCGGTGCTCGAGGAGCTCGGACGCTCCGATGAGGCGCGTGACCGCTATGTCGAGTCGCTGACCCTTCGCGAAAGTTTCTTCGGTCCAGACGATCTCGGCCTCCGGCCGACGCTCGTTCGTCTCGCGCAGCTCCACCACCGAGAAGGCCGGAACCTGTTCGCGTTGCCCCTCTACGAACGAGCGCTCGTGATGGCGAGGCAAGAGCTGGGGTCAGAGCACGCGATCGTGAAAGCCATCGAGCGGTGGAAGGGCGAGCTCTCGGCGGGCGACGACTAGACGCGGCCCGAAAAGGCGTCGGTTGGGCCCATTGGCCCGTCCCAGCTATAGTCGTCGACTGGATGCCTTCGTCTGACGACAGAACCCGGCCCTCCGATGGTCCGGCTATCTCCGTGGAGCCGCTCCGCTACCACGAAGGCGACCTCATCGCGGAGAAGTACCGGCTCGAAGAGCTGATGGGCAAAGGCGGGATGGGATCGGTCTGGCGCGCCAAGAACCTCGCCCTCGGGGTCGACGTCGCCGTGAAGTTGATTCACGGAGAGCTCGCGTCGCCCGAGATGACCGAGCGGCTCCAGCGCGAGGCCCACGCTGCTGCGCGTCTCGAACATCCGTCGGCGGTGCGGGTGTTCGATCTGGGGGCATCGGAGCTAGGCGATCCGTTCATCGTGATGGAGCTCCTGCGCGGTGAGAGTCTTCGCGATTTGCTCGAGCGTCGCGCCATGCTGCCTGCGGGGGAGCTCGTTCCGCTCCTCTTGCCCATCGCGAGCGCGCTGACCGCTGCGCATCAAAAGGGAATCATTCACCGCGATCTGAAGCCCGAGAACATCGTCCTCGTCGAAAATGAAGGGCATTCGGTTCCCAAGGTGGTCGACTTCGGGCTCGCGCGCGTCGAATCGTCTGTGTTCGATCGGCGTTCGACCCGTGAAGGAACCATTCTCGGAAGCCCTGACTACATGGCACCCGAGCAGGCCCGAGGCGACGTCGACCACATGGATGCGCGGACCGATGTCTGGGCTCTCGGAATCGTCTTCTACGAAGCGCTCTCGGGTCATGCTCCCTTCTCTGCCGATCATCCATTGGCTCAGCTTCGCGCCATCATCGAGGACGAGCCGCCGACCCTCGAGTCGCTCGGTGTGGCTGACGCGCGCCTCTCGGGGGTCGTCGGGCGCGCGCTCGAGAAGAAGCCGGACGCGCGATGGGACGACATGCGTTCGTTCGGAAGAGCGCTCGCGGAGTGGGCGCTCGCGAACGGGATCGACACCGATGTCACCGGCGGATCGATCGCTGCCCATTGGACGCGCGGCTCACGAGGTTCGCTGACGAGCGAGCTTGCGGGAGCTTCGCCGAGCGTTCGGCTCCTGACTTCGGCGATTGCGCCCGACGAGTCGCCTCGCGCGCGGAACGCGAGCGCAGTCGATGTCCCGAGCGCCATTCCGTTTGCCGAGCCGTCGAGCACGACTGGATCGGTGGTCTGGCAGGCTTCGGGTCGCCCGCGATCACGCCGATGGCTCACGCTGCTCGTGGGGGGTGGAGCGGTGCTCGCGGGCGTTGGAATCGCTTTGGCGATCGCGTCCGACAAAACGAGCCGTTCGGCACCCGCCGAGTCGAGCGCCCCGACGATGGCGAGCTCGTCGTCGCCGACGTCATTGCCGTCATTGCCGTCATTGCCGTCATTGCCGACATCGTCGTCGTCGCCGTCGTCGTCGCCGTCGTCGCCGTCGTCGCCGACATCGTCGTCGTCATCATTGCCGACGTCGTCGCCGTCGTCTTCCACCTCGAACGCCGTGCTCCTGGCGTGCACGGCGAAGCTCTTTCCCGATGATGCCTTCGAGCCCGACGCCCCGCTCGCAAAGCTCTGCACGGAGGCCGACCCACGCAAAGGCGCCGCGCTACTCCGCGGCGAGATCGCGCGTCATGGTTTCATCGCGAAGCGCACGACCGATGCGATGCGGCTTTGGGCCCTTCTCTCCTGGTACGAGCTTGCCGCGTTCGCTGTCACGCGCGGGGCGTGTTGCCCGTCGTCCGATCTCCGTCCTGTCGAGCTTCCGCCTTCGGTCGGCACCTGCACTGCGTTGAGCCCGATCCTCGATGCATTGAGCCTCCAGGCCAAAGGTCCCGTCACCGATGCGACGGTCGCCGAGTTTCGAATGACGGCCCTGTGCATCGACCGCGGTAGACGCGTCAACGAGGGTATGGAGAGCGGCTATGCGTACGATGGTCCGCCGGGTGGCGGTGCCGAGTCGGCCTTTCGCCGAATTCTCGCTCGCCTCCACTGACCGCACGAAAACACGCCGTCGACGTTCTGACGGCGAGGCGGTTGCGACGCGAGCAACGCAGCATTAGGACGGAACCCGCTGTATGGACGCGCTCGACGACATGCCCGATCGAGCTGGCGGGCGACCTCCCGCGCTGGACGCCGGGCCGGTCGAGGGCGCGTCGACCGGGCCACCCCCTCCAGATCCAATCGTGTCGACTCCGACGACTTCGACTCCGACTTCGACTTCGACTTCGACTTCGACTTCGACTCCGTCGAGCTCGAGCTCGGGCTCGAGCCCCAGCGGCGTGGTCAAGCCGGCGTTCGGCTCGAGTCTAGAAGAAACGGCCGATCCGCCCGCGCCTGCACCCGACACCAAGAACGAGCCCGAGACCGAGTCGCTCGACAAGCCGGGCGAGACGCATTTCAAACGCGTCGACGAGCTTCGCGAAGTCGAAGAAGCGAGCAAGCCCGGGCAACCGATGCCCTGGTGGAGGAGACGGCGACCGATCGCGGCGATCTCGGCGCTCGTCGTGGTCGGTGCCTCGGTGATCGCCATCGAACGAAGCGGCGCCGACAGGGCGCACGTCGAAGCGGGGGTCACGGTGGGTGGCGTCCTTCTCGGTGGTCGCGACGAGCCTTCGGCGCGTGCCGCGCTCGTCGAGCTCGAGACCAAGCTCGCGCATCGGACCATTCCGCTGGTGTTGAATGGCCACGAAGCTCGGTTCGAGCCGAGCGCCGGCGGGTTCGCGATGCAGATCGACGCGACCCGCGATGCCGTCATGAACGCCGCGCGAACCACCGGTTTCGTGGGGCACCTTCGGGCGCTGGGTCGGGGTCGAACCGACGTTCCCATCGGCGTCGATCTCGACGAGGGCGCGATGAACGATCTCGTCGACGAGTGGGAGAGCCGCCTCGTCGAGGATCATCCAGTCTCGGGTGGAGTGCACTTCGACAAGCTCACACCCGTGCTCGACTCTCCAAAGGCCGGTCATCGCATCCAACGTGCGGAGCTCATGAAGCTCTTGCGTGCCGAGCTCGCGCGAGGAGGCAGCGAGCCCATCGAGATCCCCACGATCGAAGAGCGACCAACCCTGTCGCAGGCCGACGCAGAGGCGGCGTTCTCCAAAGTGAAGGCGCTGGTTTCCGGGCCCATCACGCTCGCGCACGCGCCGAGCGCCGAAGACGTCGCCGACGCAGAGGCCGCACAAGAGCTGCGCAAGAAGCGTGTCGACGAAGACAACGCGCTCGCTCCGAAGCGACACCCGAAGAAGAAAAAGAAGAAGGGAAAGCGCGCAGACGACGTGGCCGTGGGGCCGCCCAAGCCACCTCCGCCCGTCGCGATTCCGACGACCCTCGAGCTCGTCTTCACTCCTGCCGACTTGGTCGCGATGACGCGTGTGGCGCCGCGGACCGATGCAGAGGGGCTCGAAGTCTCGCTCGACGAGGCAGCGATCCAGCGAAAGATCGATCCCATCGCCAACAAGCTCGCCGACTCGGCGCGCGATGCGCGTTTCGAGATCGACGACAAAGATCAGATCGCGATCGTCCCCAGTCGCCCGGGGACGCGCGTCGATCCGAAGAAAGTCTCCGAGGCGATCTTCGCCTCCGCGCTCGTCGTCGACCGACGTGGCGATCTCCCCGTCGATCATGGCGCGCCCCCCGGGCTCACGACTGAAGCCGCCGAGAAGCTCGGCATCAAGGGCCTGGTCACCGGCTTCACGACGCACCACCCCTGTTGTCAGCCCCGCGTCATCAACATCCACCGCATCGCCGACATCATGAACGGCGCGCTCATCAAGCCGGGCGAGACCTTCAGCGTGAACAAGTACGTCGGCCCGCGCACGACCGACCGCGGCTTCGTCGTCGCACCGAGCATCGGCGACGGCGAAATGGTCGAGACGGTGGGAGGTGGGATCAGTCAGTTCGCGACGACGCTGTTCAACGCTCTCTTCGACGCGGGCTACGCCATCCGCGAGCGCAAGGCCCACAGCTTCTATTTCAATCGGTACCCGATGGGCATCGAGGCGACGCTCTCCGACCCATCGCCCGATCTCGTTTTCTACAACGACACCGACGCAGGGATCTTGATCAAGACTTTCTACGACAAGACCAGCGTCACGGTGAAGCTCTACGGCGACAACGGCGGCCGAAAGGTCGAGCGTCACGTCTCGAGCATCTTCGAGGTGACCGATCCGAAGATCGAATACGAGGCCGACGACAAGCTCGAGCCCGACGAAGAGAAGGTCAAAGAGAAGGGCGCCAATGGATGGAGCCTGTGGGCCGGTCGCGTGATCACCTTTCCGAACGGAGAAAAGCGCGAGGAGAAGCGAAAGATCACGTATCGCGCTCGCCCGCGCCTGGTGCGAATCCACTCCTGCAACATCCCGAAGGGCGAGCCCGACTACACCGGCAAGGCCTGCCCCAAGAAGGACAAGGACGACAGCTCTTCTGCCTCGACCGGCGGAGAGGTTCCGCTCGAGACACCTTCACCGAATCAAGACGCGCCGAACGATCCTTCTCACTCACCCTGATCTCGCGAGCATGAAAACAGATCCGAAACCGAAGGTCTCCGAAGCCGCCACCGACGAAGCCAATCGTTTTTGGCGTGCACGTTGGGCGTCGGGTCAGATCGGCTTTCACGAAGGCAAAGTCAACGCCCGGCTCGAGCGACACGTGGCTCGACTCGAAGCGCTCGGCGTGACGAGCCGCGTGTTCGTCCCGCTCGCCGGAAGGAGCGTCGACGTCCGCTGGCTCGCCGAGCGCGGCCACGACGTCGTCGCCTGTGAGCTCGTCGACGAGGCGGTCCGAGCCTTCTTCGTCGAGAGTCGCGTGGCCCCCGAAACGATCCACTCGGACGAGTTCGACGTGCTCTCCGCAGAGCTCGGTCCGGGACGGGTGACCTATTGGGTCGGAGACGTTCTTCGGCTCGGGCCCTCGCTCCTCGGACCCGTCGACGCGGTGTTCGATCGTGCCGCGCTCATCGCGCTCGCTCCCGAGGTTCGTCCTAGGTACGCGGAGCGCTTGCTCGATTTCCTCCGTCCTTTCGGCCGAATCCTTCTCGTGACGATCGAGCACGATGCGGGGGCCGGTCCGCCGTTCTCGGTGTCTCCGGAAGAGGTCGAGCGCATCTATGGAGGCCGCGCCGATGTCGCGTTCGTCGAGCGCGAAGACATCACCACCGAGTCGGCCCACATCGTCGCGAAGGGAGCGACGAGCGTGCGCGAGGCCGTCTACCTGCTGACCGTGCGCTGAAGCTCGAGACGACGAGCGCGGCTCACTTCTTCTTCGGCTCGAGCTTGTCGGGCTGCTTGTCGGGCTGCTTGTCGGGCAGCGGCGAATCGATCCGCTTTTTCCGTAGCTTCTTCGCGTCGGTGAGCGGGCCCTCGCTCCACGCGAGTGCGAGCTTCTTGGCGCGTTCCACGTCGCGTGTCGCGAGCGCCGCGTCGACCGCGAGAAGGTCTGCCCAAGGCGCGTTCTTGGCGATCGCGTCGTCGAACGTCGCAGCCTTCGGGATCTCGCCTTCTCCGAGGAGCGCCTTCGCTGCATCGAGCATCTCGTAGCGACGCGGGCTCCCCTTCGACTCTGCGTCGATCTCGTCGAGCCTCACCTTGTCGGCGCGCTCGTAGGCTTCGATGGCCTGGATCATGAGCACGGTCGGCTTGTCGGGTCCTTCGCCCGCGAGCTCCCTCGCGCCCGCCAGATCGCCTTCGACCAGCGAAAGGCGCGCCGCGAAGACCTTCGCTTCCAACAGCTCGGCGCGCATGCGTAGGGCGCACGACGCCGCCGCCTTGGCAGACACTCTGTCTCCCGCAGCGAGGGCGATTCGACCCGCCCAAAGCGCCGCGCACGGGGTGTCGACGTCATCGAGCGCCGCGTCGAGACCGGCCGATTGCCCCGAGGGCGCGTTCGGATCGCCGAGCGCCATCGCCGCGGCGAGCGTGCGCAGACAGCGCGGCAGCTCGGGGATCCAGCTCGGATCGACCCACGCGGGCGCTGCCTTCGATGCGCCCCCACCTTCCAGCAGGGCTACTCGTTCGACGAACGATCCGATCACCGTGGTCTCGCGTCGTTCTTTCGGTAGCCTTTCGACCACCGCGCGAGCTTCTTCGATTCGATTCGCGAAGAGGAGCGATCGAGCCAGACGGACCTTCGCGAGAAACAGCTCGCCGTGTGCCATGTCGTCGGCGTCGGCGTAATGGCGCACGGCCTCGTCGCTGGTGATCAGATCGAGCCCGGCTCCTGCCGCGTATGCATATCGTTCCTCGATCTGAAGCGTCTTCTTCGAATGCTCGGCGAGAATTCGCTCCACCAAGTGATCGTTCTTCACGCCGACGGCAGCCGCCAGAGACGCGAACGCGAGGTCGATCCCGTGCATGCCGAGATTTCGCGCGTCGGAGAGGAGCGCGACGCCTGCCGCCGGCCCGAGATCGCCATCGATGACGTCGAACGCACTCACGCGTACGAATGCGACGGCCGCTGCCCGACCCGTAGGATCGAGCTCGCGGGCCTCGGCTGCGAGCTTGCGAGCGAGCCGCAGCTCACCTCGCCGCGCCGCCGACTCCGACGCCGCTGCGCGTTCGATCGAGAGCGCGCGGTCTTGGGCCCCTCGTCTCCAGAGCACGAGAGCCGACACGCCGCCGCCCGCTGCCCCGAGGAGCACGAGCCCCCCGAGAGCCTTCAGCATCGTCCTTCGTCGCGCGCTTGACGCGTCCCGAAGGGCGACCCAAAGCGGCACGTCCTCTTCGATCGATTCTTCATCGGGCTTGGGCTCGGAGCTCGGGATCGCCACGGCCGACGGCTCTAGCCCAATTTCGCCGCCGCCGCGATTGAAGCACTCAGGCCCGTTGGCGCCGCTTGCCGCGCGCAGGCTGCCGACGCTTCGACTTCTTCGGCCGCGTGAAGCGCCGGAGCGGGATGAGCACGATCACGAGCGCGTACACCAGGCCCGAGAGCCTCGGAGCGATCCGTCTGACCTTGCCGGGGTGGCCTTGCCGCGCAACTGCGCAGTCGTTCGAGCAGCTGTCGCTGCTTCCGGAGCTCGAGCCGCAGCCGTCGGTGCTGCCGGAGCCGCACGTGTCACCGCTCGTGCTGCCGTCGCCCGCGCAGCCGCTGGAAGTGTCGCTGCCGCTACAGCTGTCGGAGCTCGCGGTCGAGCTCCCCGAGCTGCTTCCGCAACTGTCGCCCGAGGTCGAGGTGTCACCCGAGCAGTTGTCGGCCGTCGTGCTGTAGTTGCTCGACGTGTCGCTCGAGCATCCGCTCGGGGTCTCGTAGTAGGCGTCTGGCGCGTTCGACGTGTCGACCTCGACGTAGCCGATGCGATCGTATGCTCCGTTGCAAGAGCAACCATTGTACTGATATAGTGGAACTTCGACTACGCCACCCGAGCCCGTCGAAGAGGTTGGGGGCGGGCCGCTGCCCATCGACGCGCCGGTCGACGTCGACGACGAGCTGCCGCCGCCGCAGCCCGATAGGTCGGTGCTCGTGGCCTCGTAGATCGGGTCGACGCGGAGACCCGTCGGGAACGTGACTAAAAGGTCGGCCCCGAGCTTGCCGGCTGGGATGAGCAACGTCGAGCGGGTCAACCACGCCTCCTTGCCGGCGAGCCCCGAAAGCATCATCGACAGATCGTCGGAGACGCCGCCGCAGCGGAGCTTCGCGGGGTCGACCTCGCCCGTCGCCACATTCTCCACACAAGAAGCTCCGACCTCGACGAACCCGAGATCGGCTCTCGGGCACGCTTCCGACACGGTGTTGGGCTGACCCAAGATCACCGCGCTGTCGAAGGTGCACGCGATATCGTCGCCGATGACGTCGCCATAGCTCTTGGCCCGAGCGAAGTAGGTCTTCACGAATCCGGCGACCGACTCGCTCGTGGTGCCGATGGCGAGGTTGTCGCGAAGGCTCTCGTGACTCGTCGACTCGACGAGCACCTTCGAGAAATCGACGAGCAGGCCGCTTCTGAGGGCGCCGTAGTTGGATGTATCTTGGTCGACGTCGAAGGCGAGATTGTCGAGGTCGACCTCGACCTCGGTCCCGCCGACGTGGCTTCGGCCCGGCCCGATCTCCCATGTCACGACGCGAAGTCCGCTGGACTTCGCCGCGCTGAGGACGAGCGGCGCGACAGGATGAAGACCGGGGAGGACGGCCCGCAACGTCTTCGTCAAAGCGATCCCCCCGGGGGCGTCGTAGCGCATCACGACGAAGCGGGTCGACGCATCGAAGGTGGCGAGGGCGCTGAGCGTGCTTTGCGAAACGACCAGACCATTCGCCGCTGCCCACGACTCCAGTGCTCCCGCATCGGCCAACGTGAGCACCTCTTGGGGTGAGAGCGGTGCCATGCCGACCAAGTCGCCATCGAGCGCCACGCCCGGGCCTTTCGAGTCACCCGGGCAGACGCTCACCCCGTTCTTGGGTGGAACGACGCGGGGTGCGGTGGCCACCTGAAGAGCTTCGAAGAAGGCGCGCGAGCTCGTGTCGAGCGCGGTTCCGACAGGCACCGGCAGGACCACTGCGAGCTTGCCGGGAGGTCCGTCGAACGAGAGCGAGGTCCATAGCGTGGTGTGGGTCTTTCCGAGCGCGATCGCCACGCGCTGCTCGACGGGCTCGATTCCCGGGGTGCTGAGCGCGCCTGTCGCGCTGGCCGGGCTCTCCGAAATCAAAGCGCCCAACGCGACAGCCAGCGCCGAGGCCCAGCGACCCAGACGCCGATCCAGTTGGTTCGTTTGGCTTCCAGCGCGATCGTTCAAGCTCTCGAACGTAAGCGGGGGCGCGCTCCGAATTCACTCTGAAGCACGGAGTTGGCTTGGCGTCGTTTCGAGCTGTGGGCTGCCCAGTCGAGGCCGGGCCGTGATAAACGTAGGTGGAACACCGCGGAAGAGCACGAGATCGACGTGGGCTGGTCTGGGCAAAGGGCCCCGACCGAGAGCGGGGCCAAGTCCCGCCGAGAGCGAGGGGAATTGAGCATCGGTGCCGATTGGCCGTTATCGATCATGGCGACGCAAGACGTCGCGTGCGGCGCGCGGCTGTGGAGCACCGGCGGCCAGCTACGTGCGACGCTGATCGTGAAGGCAACGTTCACCCTCGTCGACGGCGGACCGATGCGGTTGGTGAGCCCGGCGCCCCTCGCGAGCACCGACGAGTTCGCCGGAGGCGATTCGCAGCGGAGCATTCTCGTACCGAGCGATCTCGTTCCCTATCGGCCGCGCGGCGAGGTCATCTTCGTCGGACATGCCCATGCCCCGAACGGCAACCCCTGTGCTTCGCTGACCGCGCGCCTCGTCGTCGCTGGCGCGCGCACGATGATCGACAAATCGATTCATGTCTTCGGTGAGCGGGTTCTCTTGGACGACGCGCAGACGAGCCAACCCGTCCCGTTCACGCGCATGCCCGTCGTCTACGAACGCACCGCACAGAGCGCAGAAGAGAACCCGATCGGCATGCCTCGCGCGCCTGGCGCGCCTGCGCCGAACCTAGTCGATCCGGCCGACTCGACGAGCGCCGCCGGCTTCGGGGCGATCGCTCCGCACTGGCCCGCGCGTCGTCGCATGCTCCGCGCGCTCGACCCCAACGCTGTCGCGGTCCCCGTTCCGGAGATCCCCGATGCGTTCGCATGGAGCTATTTCCAGGCCGCTCCTCCCGATCAACGCTGCGCCTTCTTCGAGGGCAACGAGTGGTTGAGCCTCGACGGATTGCACCCCGACAAGGGCCACTTCCAATCCCAGCTGCCCGGGGTTCGTGCCGCGGCAAGGCTCTACACGAGCTCGGCCATGACGACCTATCGAGAGTTCCCGCTCGTCGCCGATACGCTGTTCGTCGACGGAGATCGGAGTCTGGTCTGCCTCGTATGGCGCGGCAATCTCGATGTCGATTCGGCGTCGGTCTCCGAGCTCCAAGCCTTGGCAGGGCTCGAGCTGCCGGGGCGAGCCATCCCCTGGCCACAGACCTCCGTTCTGCAAGTGGTGCCCGCCGTCGCTCCCGTGCGAAGCCAATCGAGCGCGGGAATCCAGGCCGTTCAGATGCCTGGTCGCAGTCAATCGACCTCCGGGATGCAAGCCGTCCAGATCCCCGGCGGACAGCTCCAAGGGCCGGCTCAACATCCGAGCGGACACCCGAATGTCGAAGCCCAGGAAGCGCGACATCCATCGAACCCCGCCATGCCTGCGGCGCAAATCCATGGCGCTCAGGTGGCTGGCCCGAGAGAGGGGCACCCGCAACGGAGCCCTTCGACTCCGTCGATGCCTGCCGTGCAGATGCCTGCCGTGCAGATGCCTGCCGTGCAGATTCCATCGGCGCAGATGGCGTCGCCGGAGGCCATGGCAGCGCCGCCGGCGCAAAGGCTCGGGGAGCCTCATGGCCAAGCCGATCTGCGAAGCCCGTCCAATCTGCGCAACCCGTCGAGCCCGAGTCTGCCTTCGGGCGAGGGTCCGAGTCAGCCACCGACCCCACTGCCCGGTTCGGGAAGCTCGGTCGCTGTTGCATTGCAGAATCAGATGCATCCAATCATCGATAATGCCGACGGCCCCCGCACCGCCGCCTATGCAGCCGCGCCGATTTTCGACGGCGCCGATTCACCCGACGAGCCCCGAACCGCGGCGTTCTCTGCTCCCGCCGACGCATCTCCATTGGGCGCGGCTCTGGCTTCGGCCGCGCCCGCTGGATTCGACCCGCCAGCCCCTCTGGGCGTCGGGTCTCAGGCGTCGGCGGCGTCTCATGCAGCTCCGACGCTCATCGGGTCGAACGCTCAGGTGTTGGAGGCAGCGGCGCAGATGATGTCGGGGGTCGTCACCGTTCCCGTCGTGGAGGCTCCACCCGTCGAGTCGGCCGTCGCGACGCGCGCTCATCCTGCGCCGTATCACGCGCGGACCACCGGTGATGCGATCGCACAGATGCCGTCGGTCAGCGCCGCGACGACGATCACGGTCGCCCGTAGCCTCGGAGGCGATTTCGAGCGGGCCCTCGCGACTTCCAGGGCCTCGGAGAACGTCGACTCGCCCGGGTGGCTCGAAGCGCCCGACGCCTCCGAAGAGCAGAACACTCGGATCGTCTCGCAGAAGGCGCTCGGCGAGCTGCTCGCCGCACCCACGAGCGAGCACGGAGCACCGACGGTGCCGCGGCCCGCAGGCGCGACCCAGCTCGGGCCCGACTCGATGAACCCGACCACGATGAAGCGGCCGAAGTTCGACGACCCCGAGACTTTTCAGCCCGACTCGGAGTCCATCGCACGCATCGTTCAAGAAGCCGAGGCTTCGCTCGACGTGGGGCGCCCTCCGACCGTGAGCCCACCGACCCTGCTCGGACAAGGCTTCCCCGGACAAGGCTTCCCCGGACAAGCCCTCCCAGGACAAGCCCTCCCCGCACAAGCCTTCCAGGGGACTTCGAACCGCGAGGTTCCGTGGAGCCCTGTTCCGACCCCGTCGCCAATGCTCGCCATGGAGAGCTCCACCGACGCAGAGCGCGCAGCGGGTATCGCTCGCGCTCGCGCCGAGCTCGCCGCGGTAGAGGGTGCAGCCGTCGCACGCGATCACATCGCGGCTGGTGGAATGCGAAAGGTCCGGCCTCCGAAGACGACCATTCGCGGGCTGGTAGACCCTGAGCGTGTTCCCGAGCGTTCGGTCCACGAAGGCGAAACCAACCCTCCGGCAGATCCTCAAACGAGCCGTTTCGACGATCCCAGCACGCGCCCCGGCGACGCGCGGTTCGCAGAGCTCGTTCAAAGGGCGAATAGCGGAGACTTTCCCCCGCTCGATGATCCGGCGCCCACGCGTCAGTTCGAGTCCTCGCATCTGATGGCGGCTCTCGACGCGCTCGAAGCCCAGGGTGGGCCCGACCCTGGGGCGGCGCTGACCGCGATCTCTCCCGCATTCCAAGGCCAGACCGTTTCGGAGCCGGAGGCCGCGACCGCGGTCAAGAAGCACGTCTCTTCGCCGCCCGAGCGCCTCAGTATCACCAACATCGGTGCGTTCGAGCCTTTCAGTCGTTTGCGTGACGAGGTCTCGCGGCGAATGAAGGCGGGCGAATCGCTGGCTGGAATGATGCTCGAGGGCGCCGACCTCTCGGGAATCGACCTCTCGCGGCAAGACCTATCGGGTGCGCGTCTGCGCGGCGCGAGCCTGCGCGGAGCGAAGCTCGAAGGCACCAACTTGTCGCAATCGGTTCTCGACGAGGCCGACTTGACGCACGCGAACCTCGATCGGGCGAACCTCGATCGCGCGAGCCTTCGCTCGTCCATCCTCAACGACGCGAGCCTGCGGTCGGTCACCGCGAACGAGGCTTGCTTCGAAGGGGCCATCGGAACGAGCGCCGCGCTCGACGGTGTCGTTGCCGAGCGCGCGCTCTTCGTGGGAGCCCGCTTCGACTGCGCTCGCTTCGACGGCGCGAAGCTCGATGGTGCCGACTTCACCGAAGCCATCATCGACGGCGCTTCTTTCGAAGGGGCGAACCTCACCGAAGCGCGGCTCTACGAAGCGCGAGGTGAAGCCGCGAGCTTCGTAGGTGCGATTCTCGTCGGCGCCCGCCTCGACGCCTCGGTCCTCGTGCGAGGTCGCTTCCACAACGCCGACGCCGCAGACTCGCTCTGGGATCAGGCCGAGCTCGATCAGGCGAGCTTCGAGGGCGCCAAGCTCGCCGGAGCGAGCTTCACCAAGACGTCGTGCCGGGAAACCGTCTTCAGCAGCGCAGACCTCAGCGAAGCGCGCTTCAATCGAGCGGTACTCTGGGGCGCACGATTCGTGAACGTCGACATGGAGACCGCCAACTTCGACGGGGCCGATCTCCGCGGCGCGGTGTTCTCACCGGGCTCTCTCCCGCCGGCTGGGTCGTTGAGCTCGCCTCCAGGAGCCAGCGGACAGCCTCCCGGATGACAGGGACCGCCGCGCCGGTCGGACTCTCGGGCGAGCCCGTTCGAGAAGGTTCTGCCTTGGGCGAACGAGAGATCTTCGTCCAACGTTTTGCGGCCATCGCTCTCGACGGTCGAAAACTGCTCGACAATCTCGACGGCACCTTGCTTTACGAAGAGCCTTTCCTGTCTCGGGTGCGAATGCCGAGGCCACGCGCTCGATCTCGCGATCCGCCGAGTGTCGATGGCAGCGCTCACGCTTGCGGCGATCATCTCGCTCATCGTGGCGGTACGCGCGGCGCCACTCCCCATCGCTGGCATCGCGGCGTTCTGGGTCTCTGCGTCGGCGATCGCGCGAATCTTCACGGCGAAGCGGAGGCGTCAGCACGGTCGGTTCATCGTCGCCTTCGAGCACGAGCTCCTCACGTACGAGTCGATGAGTCGAGCACGATTCGGCTACGCGCTCGGAGCGGGAAGCTCGATTCGTGTCGCGTCGAGCATCGACGCCCAAGCGCCCTTTTGGCTGCGCTCTTTCGAGCAAGAGACGGCACCCTTCTCCGCCTCGCGCAAGGGACCGCAGACGAGCTGCGAAAAGTGTTGCAAATGTTTCGCAGTTACAACATCGACGTGAACGAAGGAGAGCTCGATCGGATCGACCGCGAATGAGCCTCCGGCGCGAGTCGATCGCGGCCCGTGCGCGACTCGCCGCGCTCCGCGACGGCCTGTTCGGCGAGGCCTGCTTCCCGAAAGCTGCTCAGCGAACGTCCATCGCTTCGGCGATCTTCGGGTCGTTCTGGCAGCTCGACGCGTGCTCGACCATCTTCTGCATGGCTCGGTCGATTCGCTTTTGGTACTTCGCGTCGAAGGCTTTGCGCTCGTCGGGCCGAAGCTTGTCACTGTCGGCGAGCGCTTTCATCGCGTCGCCGTTGTCTTTGCGCAGACGGGTGAGCTCGTCTGCGAGCTTGTCACATTTGCCGTCGAGCCTCTCCATGGCGCTCGCCATGTTCTCGAGAAGCGTGACGGCCTTCTCTTCGCGGCTCTCGCACGCCAGCCCGAGGGCGACCGAGAGCGCCAGAGCCGAGGTTAGGAGGAGGCGCGCGTGAGCCGACATCGCGGTGAGTATGCCTCAGGCTTCTCGGGGAGTTCGAACAAAGCAGTTGCTCAAGACGATCGACCTCTCTTCGCCAGCTCGGCTGGGCTCGTTTGGGCCAGGCGTACGAGCGGCTCGAGGCCCGCTTCCCAGCGCAGAGCGCTGGCACGGCTAGACGAGGCTTCCAGGCTCCGCCCGAGTGTGCGCGCCAAACTGACGTCGCCCGCGGCGAGGGCGTCGGCTCGATCGAGTGCGAGGCGCGCTGCATCGACGACGAGACTCATTCGGCGCAACGTCGGCGCCATCTCGTCGAGGATCGGCAGATCACGGAGAGCGGCTCGGAGCTCGACCTCGATCTTCGAAAGCTCGGTCAACGAATCTCTGAGCGCCCCGTCTCCGCTTCGGCCGGCCACGAAATCCGAAACCCGATCGTGAAGCCTTCCACCCTCGAATCGAAACGGCGCCGAGAGCGGATGGCGCTTGGTGAGATCGTAGACTGCCGACGCGAAGGGAGCCGCTCGAGTCCCGAAGATGCGCAAGATCGCGCGCTCGTGGGCACGTGGCGCGTCGTAGGTTGAACCCTCGCTCTTCACCTCGGCGAGGCACGCGAGTGACACGCGTGTGAGCTCGGGCTCTCGGGCCCCATTGAGCAAGATGCCGCGGCACACGGCGATGAGGTCGCGCCCGAGGTTCTCTGGGGGGCCGAAGCTGAGTTTTTCAGAGGGTCGAAGACCGAACGATTCACCGGTCGCGAGCGGTAGCCAATCGTTCGCGATGGCGTTGTCCCAGATCCAAATCGGAAGCCCGGTTGCTCGTTCGAGTCGAACGACGTCTCTCGATTCGATCAGTCTCGAGAAGATGTTGGGACCCGTCCACGCCATTGGAATCTCAGCGCCCAACGTGGCGAGACCGCGAAGATACGCGAGCGCGCCCACCGGCATGTCTTCGATGCGTCGGTGGTAAATCGCAGGAACGAGGAAGACTTGGGTCTCGGGTGCGAGCGCGCGGACGATGGCGAGGGCTCGGTGCGCGACGCGAGCGTGGAGGAGGCCTCTTTCGAAGGTCGCGAACGCCGGTAAGAAGGTCGCCCATGTGTCGTCGAACGAAAGCGCGAAGCGGCGCGCGCCGAGCTCGAACAGTTCGAGGAGGCGCTCTCGAAGTCGATCGAACGACGCGTCGGCGAGGCCGTCGTGATCGGTGTCTCGACGGCGCCACGAGCGTCGGTGAACGTTGCCCGGACCGCCGAGTATGCGCTCGGGCGCGAGACCGTAGACCACCGAAACCGAGCCGGCCTCGGCGGCATCGAACAGCTCACGAAGCTCGCTTCGCTCTTCGAGACCGAGCGGTTTGAACCAAGACTTCCGATGCTGCGGATCGTTTTTCGGAGCGAACAGGTACGTGTCGAGTCGCAGGTCCGAAAGGGCCTCGAGCATCTTCACGCGTGCTTGGTGGCTCCACGGCGTCCCGTAGAAGCCTTCGATGACACCGAAGCCGAGCGACGCCTGGTTCAAGGCGTCGAGTCGTGATCAGGCGAGGATGCGCGTGATGTCGGCTTCGAGCTTTCGGACCCGGTCGACTCGACCACCGCGCGACGTGAGTATCGACGCGCGTCCACCGATCGTGACGTTGTGCGCGAAGAAGTCTTCGTCGCCGAGCGTGCGCTCGGTGTCTCCGCCGAGCATCGACGCGCCGGCCGCCGCGAGGGCGTCGATGTCGACGCCGGAGCCGGCGAGCACGTCGGTCCCGTCGGAGACGACGATCGCCGGCAAGTCGCACCTCTCGCGCACCCGATCGAGGTAATACCCGACCGCGAGCAATGGCGAGTGTGCGCGGCGCACGCGTCGATCATGAAAGGGCATCCAGGCAAGGGATCGCGGGCTCATGGCGAAGGGACCCTCTCACGCGGCAGGGTCCCGGGGCCAAGAAAGCGATCACTTCGTGGCGACGAATACGACGAGATCGGCGACGTCGGCGTCGCTCAGCTTGTCGCCGAATCCAGGCATCGAACCCTTGCCCTTCTTGATGGTGTCGGCGGCCTTCTTCTTCTCGTCGTCGTTCCACTTTATGACGAACACGTTCTTCTTGCCTGGCTTCGCTTTGGTGCCGTGACACCAATTGCAGTTGTTGTCGACGAAGAGCTTTCCACCGCGAGCTGCATCGGGGAGGGCCGCCGTCGGCACGGGCTCGCTCGTCGGAGCTGCCGTCGTCTTGCTCGTCGGTTGTGTCGTCGGCACGGCGGAGATGGCGCCTCCGGTCGACGTCGAGCTCGAGTCGACGGGGCCGAGACAGCCCGCGCTCGTCGAGGTCTCCGCAGACGGCGAAGTTTCGGGGCCCTGAGGCGGCGTCTGTCCGCTCGAGCAGCCGGCCGCGACGATCACCGTGAGGAAGAGAGCCAAGGTCTTCATGGCGGCGGAAACTATCATAAGACCGACTGCCCCCGGAGTGGCCTCGCGCGAGCGACGAGCGTCACCCCATTCGTCCCGTGCGGCGAATGTCGGTCCGGTCGTCTCGGCGCGTCGAGAGTGTCCGGCCTTCGATGATGCCGCCGTCGGCGGTCATTCCGATGACCAGGCCTGGCTCGGTGAACAGCGCCACGATGGGAGCGGTCCAGCTCTCGTCGCGCCACATCAGCTCCCATCGGCCGATCGGCGGCTCATCGTTTCCTTCGACCGGTGAAGTCCGGTGATGCATCCAGATGGCGCCAGCGCTCGCGACCCAACCGCGACCCGAAGCGTCGACGGTGGCCGCCGAGAGGTCGGGCTTGCCAGCGATGAGCTCGTGGCGAATGCCATGAGGATAGCGCCACACGACGGCGCCGCTCGCTCCGCTAGCGAGGCCGATGCCAGAGCTCTCTTCGCCGTCGGCTGCGATGAACGCCCGCACGAGCGGCGTGTCGATTCGTTGGATCTCCCAGTCGAGCGGCGAATAAACGGCCGCGTACCCGCCACCTTCTTTGCCGCGACCGACCACGAGCCACTTCGCATCCTCGATCTGCGCGAGCGCCATGACGCTGGCGACGTCGGGGAGCGGAAGAGGCTTGAGCCATCGCTTCGCCGACAGACAAGAAAGCCTCGGAGGACCGTCTGCGCCCTGACCCACCAACACGGCGAGATCGTCGATGTTCCCTGAGAGAAGCTCGAAGCGGACCCCGTCGCTCGCGAAGCGTCGCACCTCGCGCGGGCCTTCGCTCGAGTAGATCGCGAACGTCGCCTCGTCGCCGCCCACGAGCCAACGCCCTGGGCCGACGCGCCTCACGAACCGAATGCTTCGACGGTCGTTGAGACCCTCGTGACTCACCTCCGCCCAGCTCGACCCGCTCCAGAACGCGAGACCTTCGCTCGTCGCAGCCATGCACCGACCGTCGCCGTCCCAGGCGACGTCGCGAATGACTCGGCTCGTCGTTCCGGGATGACGCAGAGGCGTCCAGGTCCAGCCGACGAGCTGCGTCGTCTCTTCCGACTCCTCGAGGTGAGCGCGACGAACGTTGACGAGCGACGCGCGCGGCGGCTCGGTGCGGAGCCAAGGGGCGATCATCATCGCGAGCGCGTCGGCTCGCTGTGGCCGGATCTCGATCTTTCCTGCGGTGCCGCAAGCGAGAGCAAAATCAATCGCGCGGCAAGCCTCCTCGTTTTTTCGGAGATCGGGGCAGAGCCAGGGCGAGTCGCGAATGCTGCGACGCTTGGGAGCCAAAGCTGCGAGGAGGGCGTCCGATGGCGTCTTCACGTCGAAATATTCGGCTCCAGTGAGGACGAAGTAGATGACGCCAGCCATGCTGAAGACGTCGCTCCAGCTTCCGACGGCCTTCGCGTCCATCGTCGCGAGCTCGGGAGCCGCGAAGCCCATCGTTCCGACGATGAAGCCACCGAACGTCGCGGCGACGCCGGCTGGTCGAGCGACACCGAAGTCGGCGATCTTGAAGATTTCTTCGGCTCCGAAGCCGCAACAGAGAACGTTGTCGGGCTTGATGTCGCGGTGGATGACGCCGACCTCGTGAACCGCGCTGAGGCCCATTCCGAGCGCGTCGACGAGGTTCGCTGCGCGGTGAGGATCGAATCCGTAGCCTGTCGTGCGGATCGAGTGCATCACGCGCTGGCTCAAGGTCGTCCCCTCGGCGCCGCCGTGGACGTACTCGACGACCAGCCACGGAACGCCCACGTTCACACCGCGGGCCTTGACGTCGACCATGCCCGTGTCGATCAGTCGAACCACGAATGGCGTCGGCGGAACACGCTCGTTCAGACGACCGAGCGCGACGGCCTCTTTTTGAACGATGAGCTGGGCGGTGGCTCCCCATTGCTGCACGAACCAGGGCTTCAGCATCTTCACGACCACCCCGCACTCGCCCTCGGCCGAGATGCGTTGCGCATAGAAGGCGACGCTCATCGCCCCCTCGCCGACGACGGCGATGACGCGGTAGAACGTTCCGGGGTAGCTCTCCGATGGGAGCTCGCTGCCAATCAACGCTTCGAGGTGCTCGTCGGTCGCTCCCGGAGAGGTCATGGACACGGCGGGCATAGTAGCCTACCGGCTGGTCGGTTCTCTCGGAATTTCCGGAGGATTCGGTGACTCGTGAAGATCGTCCACGCATCTGACATCCACCTCGACAGCCCGCTTCGCGGCCTCGCGCGCTACGACGGCGCCCCGGTGGCCGAGCTTCGCGGAGCGACGCGGCGTGCGCTCGCGAATCTCGTCGACTTGGTGCTCGAAGAGCGCGCGGGGCTGCTCCTCATCGCGGGCGACCTCTACGACGGCGACTGGCGCGACTACGGAACGGGCCTCGCGTTCGTGGCCGAGATGCGCAAGCTCCGCGAGGCTTCGATTCCGGTCATCATCGTGCGCGGGAACCACGATGCCGAGAGCCAGATCACGCGTCACCTGAAGCTCCCCGACAACGTGCGCGAGCTGTCGACCGATCGGCCGGAGTCGTTCGAGGTCGCTTCGATGGGCGTGGTCGTCCACGGCCAGGGGTTCGCCACGCAAAAGGTCACCGACGACCTGGCGCGTCGCTACCCGCACGCGGTGGCGGGGGCGATCAACATCGGACTGCTCCACACGGCGCTCGGTGGTCGCGAGGGCCACGAGACCTACGCACCGACGACCATCGATGTGCTGGTCGACAAGGGCTACGACTATTGGGCGCTCGGGCACATTCACACTCGAGAGGTCGTTCGCGAATCGCCGTGGATCGTCTTTCCCGGAAACCTTCAAGCCCGCCACATTCGCGAGACAGGAGAGAAGGGAGCGACCGTCATCACCGTCGAGAACGCGCGCATCACGCGCGTCGAGCATCGACCGCTCGACGTGGTTCGTTACGTCGACGTGCGTATCGATGCGCGAGCCGAAGACGACGAAGAGGCCATATGGGAACGCACGCGCGCCGCGCTCTCGAGCGCGATGGCCACGGCGGGAAGCCGACTCACTGCAACGCGGGTGACCGTCGCGGGGCCGACCCGGGCCCACACGGGGTTCGCGACGAACCGAGAGCGGTTCGAGTCGCAGGTGCGCGGTATCGGCCTCGACGTCGGCGGCGATCAGCTCTTCGTCGGCGACGTGCGGGCATCGACCTCGTTGCCGCTCGATCTCGACGAGCTGGCGAGCAGCGACGATGCGTTGGGTCAGATCGTCAGGCAGGTGAGGCTGCTAGGAGCATCAGACGAGCTGCCGCCCGAGCTGTCGGAAGCTCTCTCCGATCTGCGAGGGCGTCTCCCTACTGCGCTCCTCGAGCATCCCGACGCGTCGTTTCTCCGAGAGCACGGCTCGGCGCGCGCGCTCCTCGCCGAAGTCGAACAGACGATCCTCGCGCGTCTATGCGGTGCGCGCGGTACATGAGATTATGAAGCTCCTGCGACTAGATCTCATCGCTTTCGGACCCTTCACGGGTCGAAGTCTCGAGCTCTCCGAGCGCGTGGGTGCGGGTGCCGGAACGCTGCAAATCATTCTCGGCTCGAACGAGGCTGGAAAGAGCACCTCCCTGCGGGCGCTCGAGGGGCTCCTGTTTGGGATCGACGCGCGCTCTCCCGACGCGCATCTCCACCCCTATGGCGAGCTCCGGGTCGGAGGCCTCATCGCCAATCAGCGTGGCGAAGTCCTCGATGTGGTTCGTCGCAAAGGGCAAAAGAGCACGCTCCGCGACAGAGCCGGCGAGCCCATCGACGAGGCGCGCCTGAAGAAGATGCTTCATGGCGTCGACGCCGACGCCTTTCGGGCCCTCTACGGGCTCAACCACGAGACCCTCCGCCTCGGGGCCGACGCGCTCGAGAAGGCCCAAGGGAAGGTCGGGGAGAGTCTCTTCGATGCGGGGCTCGGAGGGCTCGGGGTCGGTCAGGCCATCGTCGATCTCGCCGAGGAGGCCGACCAGCTGTTCACGCCGCAAGCGCGCAAGAAGCCTCTCAACGAGTCCATTCGCGCGCTCATCGAAGCACAGAAAGAGGTGCGCACCGAGGCGACGAACCCGGACGCGTTTTCGAAGCAGGAACGAGGCATCGACGATGCGCGAAGCGAAGCGCGCGACGCCGAAGCGGAGCGGCGCGCCCTTCTGGTCGAGCAGGCGCGATTGCGTCGAATCGTTCGCGTCGGTCCCGGGCTTTCGAAGCGACGCGCCCTCCTCGAGCGCCGCGCCCTCTTGGGCGACGTGACGCTGCTCGCGGAGAGCGCTGGGGCGGAGCGTGAGCTGGCGCTCGAGGGGCGGGCCGAGTCTCGAGCAAAGCTCGAGCGGATCGAGCGCGAGGTCGCGCGGCTCTCCGAAGCCACCGCCGCGATCGACGCGCCACGAAACCTCCTCGATGCGAGCGACGACGTCGACGGACTGAAAGAACGAGCAAGCTTGGCGCAGGCCGCCATCGAAGAGCGACCAACGGTGGTGCGCGACCTCGACGACGCCGAGCGCAGGCTCGCGGTGATCGCAGCTCGTGTGGGTGCGTCGGTCGGGCTGCCCGATGCGCGGCTCGCCGCTCGTATCGGCCAGATCGCCCTCGAGCGTGAATCGAGCAGCCAACGGATGCGGGAGGTCGCGTCGCGCCTGGGCGAGCTCGACGTCGAGAAGACGCGGCTTGCCACCGAGCTCGAGCGCTTACCGTCGATGCTCGATTTCGACGACCTCGCGCTCGCGGTCGACGAGGGTGCAACCGTCGCTGCGTTGCCTGGGCAACTCGCGCGCGACGAGGCCGAGATCGAGGTGCTTCGAGCACGTCTCGACGCCGAGATCGCTGCGTTGGGCCTCTTTCCCGGGACCGCCGCCGAGCTCGCGCGATCGAAGGTTCCACCGGTCGAGCGCTTGATCGTCGCCGAACGCGAGGGCCGTGAGCGGGCCGAGCGACAGCGAGCAGCGTTCGCGAATCTCTCCTCGGCCGAGCGGAAGACGCGCGAGCGTAAGCGCGAGATCGATGCTCTCTTGCGCGCCGGAACGGTCCCCGCCGAGAGCGAGCTCGGGTCTGCTCGCGCCGCGCGTGATGCGCTCGTGCTCGAGCTCGCCTCCGGAGGGCGTTTTCCCGAAGCTTCGGTCTTCGAGGCGCTCGCTCAGCTGGTTCGCGAGGCAGACTCGCTCGCCGACCGATTGCGACGAGAGGCCTCTCGCGTCGAGCGGCACGCTCAGCTCGCCTCGGCGCTCGACGAGGCGAGCCGAGCTTCCGACGATTTGCGACACGAGGTGACGACGCTCGCCGAGCTCGAAGTCGTCGAAGAAGCGAAGTGGCGCGAAGCGTGGCGAGACAGCAGGATCGACCCCCTCGCGCCGACCGAAATGCGAGCGTGGCTCGAGCGTCGACGCGCGCTCGTCGACCTCTGGCTCGATCGCGAAGCGAAGATCGAACGGCTGAACGCGTCGC
>JAYUUB010000172.1:0-31549 GCA_043755175.1 Polyangiaceae bacterium
GTCGAACCGGCGGAGTCGAACCGGCGGAGTCGAACCGGCGGAGTCGAACCGGCGGAGTCGAACCGGCGGAGTCGAACCGGCGGAGTCGAACCGGAAGCGCGCCCGGTAGAAACGGGCCCGGATTCGTTAAAGACTCCACAAGATGCTTCTCTTCGGATAAGGATCAGTGCGAATCTTGAGCACTCCAATCTTTCGACGAATCTGCGAAGAGACGCGAGAGAAACAGACATGGAGTGCCGGTCCATCGTCGCTGTCTTT
Source organism: Polyangiaceae bacterium (assembly GCA_043755175.1). GTDB lineage: Bacteria > Myxococcota_A > Polyangia > Polyangiales > Polyangiaceae > CAYYKK01. The sequence goes on from JAYUUB010000172.1 coordinate 259, forward strand.
CGCGCCGGATCCTGTCGGACGCGACTCCTCGCTCACAGCACGACTCCACACGAAGAGGTCGGATGAAACTGCGCTCAATCGGTAGCTCCTCTCCCAGCCTGGCCCTCCTTTCGAGCCCGGCCCTAGGTGCATTTGCCATCGCCGTGAGCGCTCTCGCTCCGAGCAGCGCGCACGCACAGCAGAGCGGGGAGTTCTCGGTTCAGAGGTTCGAGCCGGCCCCCGGCGCGAACAACTATCTGAGCGTCGAGCGCGTCCGGATGACGACCCAATGGGGTTGGACTGCCGGGATGATGTTCAACTACGCCCGCAACCCGTTCGTGGTGGTGAGCTGCGTCGCCGAGACGAACTGCAGCTCTCCGAATGCCACCAACAAGCAGAACGTGTCGGTGGTTTCGAACATGTTCCAGTGGGATTTCTTGGGGTCGCTCAACCTCACGCAGTTTCTCCAGGTGGGGCTGCGACTCCCTCTCGCGTACGTGAACGGTGAAGGCATCAACCTCACCAACGGACAGCCTGCCGTCGGCGGGCTGCATGGGTTCGGCGTCGGCGATCCGATGGTCGAGGGCAAGATCCGCTTCCTCGGTAAGCCAGAAGATCTTTTGAATCTCGGTGGTGCCGTCGACCTCGCGTTTCCCGCCGGACACGCGAGCGCGAAAGACAAGTTCATCGGCGACGACGCGCCAATCATCGTCACCTGGAAAGGCATCGCCGACATCCAGACGCACGGATTCTCTGCGTCGGCGAACCTCATGGGTCGCTACCGCGGCAAGAACACACTCGGCACGACGACGGTCGGTCCGGTCGAGTTCCGTTATGGAATCGGCGCCGGTTACACGATCAGTCCCGTTTTCAAGGTGATGGCCGAAGGCTACGGCTCGTCACAGTTCGCCGCGACCAAGGGCACCAACACGCTCGAGATCGATGCAGGACCGGTTTTCACACCGCTCCAGAGCGGTCTCAACATCACGGTTGCTGGAGGCGTCGGCGTGCTCGAGGGAGTCGGCGTTCCCGCAGGACGCGCGATCTTCGGCATCGGCTGGTCGGCTGACGCAGGCGACAAAGACAACGACGGGATCCCCGACAGCCAAGACAAGTGTCCAACGATCCCCGAGGACAAAGACGGCTTTGAAGACTCGGATGGCTGCCCCGACGACGACAACGACAAAGACGGCATCCCCGACAAGACCGACAAGTGCCCCAACCAGCCCGAGACGATCAACGGGTACAAAGACACCGACGGTTGCCCCGACGAAGTCAAAGACTCCGACGGCGACGGCATCCCCGACATGGACGACAAGTGCCCCGACAAGGCCGGCACGGTTCGAACCAAAGAGTTCTACGGCTGCGCAGACACCGATGAAGACGGCGTGGCCGATCCCATCGACAAGTGCCCCACCGAGAAAGAAGACACCGACGGCTTCGAAGACACCGACGGCTGCCCCGATCCCGACAACGACAAGGACGGCATCCCCGACACGTTGGACGAGTGCTCCGAGCAGCCCGAGACGATGAACGGCTACAAGGACGAAGACGGCTGCCCGGACGAAGCGCCCGACACCGATCACGACGGCATCCCCGACCCGCTCGACAAGTGCCCGACCCAACCCGAGACCTACAACGGGTTCCAAGACGAAGACGGCTGCCCGGACAAGGGCCCGAACCTCGTCCAAATCACCGACAATGACATCAAGATACTGCAGCGAGTGGAGTTCGAAACCGGCAGCGAAAAGATCAAGGGCGCGACGAGCTTCACCGTTCTCGATGCCGTCGTGTCGGCTCTCAAGAACGACAGGCAGATCTTCCTCATCGAGGTCGGCGGTCACACCGACAACGCGGGTGACGCGGCGTCGAACAAGACCCTCTCGCAGAAGCGCGCCGAGGCCGTGAAGGCGTACCTCGTGTCGAAGGGCCTCGAGACCGGACGCCTCACCGCGGTCGGCTACGGTCAAGAGAAGCCCATCGGCGACAACAAGACGCCTGCCGGCAAGCAAAAGAACCGGCGCGTCGAGTTCAACATCCTGAGCTCGACGAAGAAGAAGATGGAGGCACCGCCGGCCACGATCGCGACGCCTCCCGAGAGCGGCGCCCCGGCTCCGGCCCCCGCGCCCGCTCCGGCGAAGTAGCTCGGCGCGAGACCGCGACGCAGTCGAAAACCAAGCTCGCGATGTGCTGCTTTGGGAGCGCATCGACGAGCTAGGTCCGAGTTTGCTACGCTCGGAGAGTGGGCACTCCCAAAGCCGGCCTGGTGCGTGTGCGCGCGGCGACTGTGCGCGTGCGTGAACAGTTCGTGATGGCTCGCTTCGGCAAGCTCGCGCGCGAACGCTTTCGCGCGGCAGCGTCTCAACCTCTGCGTTCGGTGTTGCTCACGCCCGGCGACATCTGGGTCGATTTCGCGTTGTTCCTCGAAGCGACGCAGCTCGTGATCGACCTCTTCGGCGACGGAGACATTCAGACGGCTCGGCGCATCGGAGCCTTCGGCGCCGAAGCGAACATGGGTGTATGGCGAAGCATCGTCTACCGAGTCCTGAGCCCGCGCCGGGTGCTCGACTTGGCCGCGGCGTTCTGGAGCCACCACTACGACGGTGGGCGTTTGTCGACCGTTCTCGACGGCAAGAATGGCATTCGTATCCGACTCGAAGACTTCCCCGAGCCCGACATGCTTCATTGTCTTTCGATCGAAGGTTGGTCGAAGCGGATCATCGAGATCGGCAACCCAAAACACATGAACCTCGTCATGTCGGCTTGCCGGACGCGAGGCGATCCGGTGTGCGAGTGGGTCGGTGATTGGGAGTGACCGCGAGCATCGGTCAAGCAACGAAATCGTGACCAATTCGGCGCGAAGAACTGCGTCGTTTTCGTACGATCACGCTTCAGCGCAGCATAGCTCTGTTGTAACTTTTAGATTCCTGGAGGTCTTCATCGATGCAGCAACGAAACCCTTGGTCTCTTCTTCTCGGTGGAGCGCTCGTGGCAGGCGCGGCGCTGGCCGCGTCGTGTAGCTCGAGCAACAACGATTCGAGTGGCGGGACGCAGTCGAGCGGCACGGTCAACTCGAGCGGAACTCAGGGTACGGGCGGCAACTGCGGCTTCGGTTGCGGACAAGGGGGCGGCATCAACGGAACGCTCACGATCAATCCGCCCAAAGCCACGATCACCGTGGTCGACGGCGTCGCACAGGTTGCGCCGTTCGAGGCCGATCTCAACGGTCAAGCCGTCGCGGGAGCCGCGTGGGTCGTCGACCTCTCCTCGGTGGCGACGGTCGATGCCACGGGCAACGTCACGGCTACGGGCAACGTCGGCGGGCAGGTCGTGCTCAAGGCCACGCTCAACGGGCAGACCGCCACGGCGCTGGTCGACGTCAACATCAAGAAGACGCTCAACCTCGGTGGATTCACCGCCGGGGAGCAGGCGCTGCTTCAAGGCGCCACGAGCCCCGATGCGTCGGTCGTTTGGGCCTATCCCTACGACAAGACCGTCTTCCCGAAGGGCATTCTGGCCCCCGAGCTCATGTGGAATGGCGGCGGCGGCGGCGACAAATACTTCGTCCACCTCGTTGGCCTCTACGTCGACCTCAATATCTTCACGACCGCCGATCCTGCGTCGCGCTTCCAGCTCGGAGATCTCGAGTGGACCCAGCTCATCGAGAGCGGACCCGGCGGAAAGGTCAATCTCGACGTCGCGCGCCTCCCGACGGGCGCGGCAGACGCGACCAAGGTCGCTTCACACACCTGGACGATCGCGAACGGAAGTCTCCGTGGCACGGTCTACTACTGGTCGAACAACCTCGGCCGTGTGCTCCGCATCAAGCCGGGCGACGCGATGCCCGAAGACTTTCTCGCAGCAGCAGGAGTCACCGGGAACTGCAGCACGTGCCACGCCGTGTCGGCGAACGGATCGACGCTCATTCTCGGTGGAGATGTTGGTGTATCCACGTTCGATCTGCTGACGAACACGATCGCGCTCGACATCCAGAACGTCGGCAAGCCCATTCGCAACTGGGCCATGCCGGCCGTCTCTCCCGACGGCAACGTGGTCATCGAGAACAACGCTGCCCTCCCCGGCCCGCCCGGCGGAAGCGACGGAATGTGGGACAGCCACACGGGCACGAAGCTCACCGGGACCGGCCTCGAAGGGATCTTCCTCGACATGCCCGCCTTCGCTCCCGACGGGACGCGCCTCGCGTACGTGGACCACACGACCAAGGGCCTCGGGATCTTCAACTACGATGCCGTGGCGCATACTGCTGCGAACGCGATCCCTCTCGTCGCGCAGGGAGCTTCCCCGATTGCGTTCCCGAGCGTGTCGCCCGACGCGAAGTCGATCGCTTATCACCGCGGCTCGCTCGACACGCGCTTCGGCCCAGGCGATCTTTACCTCGCGAGCGTCGATCAACCTGGCAGCGAAACACCGCTCGCTGGAATCAACGGCGACGCGTACCCATTCGCAGCGGGTGCTCGCGACCTCCACCAAAACTACGAGCCTACGTTCGCGCCGCTCGATGCAGGTGGATTCGCGTGGGTCGTTTTCACCAGCCGACGCACTTACGGAAATCGCCTGACCGGCGACAGCACGGTCGTCAAGCAACTCTGGGTCGCGGCCATCGACCAGACGGTGACTCCCGGTGTCGATCCGAGCCACCCGGCGTTCCACGTCCCCGGCCAAGACCAGGGCACGCTCAACATGCGAGGCTTCTGGGCGCTCGATCCCTGCAAACAAACGGGGGCCACTTGCGGGACCGGCTCCGAGTGCTGCAACAAGAACTGTGACGCAGGTGTCTGCAAAGATCCGAACCCCAACGGATGCTCCGCAGTCGGCAACGAGTGCAAGGCAACTCCCGACTGCTGCGACGCCGCTGCGACCTGCATCAACGGGTTCTGCAGCGAGCCGCCTCCGAACTGATCACACGGCTCCATCTCGCGTCTTTACATCTGCCCGATCAGTGTAGGAAGGAGGCGCGAGGTCTGCGAAGCTACTTCCGCTCGGGGGGGCGGAAACTTTTTGCTCCTGAGACCGTCTCAATCGGCCACCACGTCGCCACAGGGTCGTCGGCCGTCGCGAGAAGGCCCACCTGGGTCCTCCGCAGGAGCAAACTATGCAGATCGGTACCACGCGATGGATAGACCCTCGCTTTCGTCACCGCACGAGCGCGCCTTTCCGCGCTTCCTTTCGAGCGAGAAAGCTCTTTCGAATCGCGGGCGTCGTGGCGATCGTGCTCCTCGCGCTCGGCGTCGCCTCTTGCGGATCGAAGCCTCCCGAGGAGAATCTGCTTCCGAAGGAGTCGACCTGGGCAGAGCTCCGAGCCGTTCGCCACGGGGTCCACGTCCAGCATCACGGTGACGCCGAGCGCGATCCGTACGCCCACGAACGACTGACCGACGGAGCCGTCGTCCGAATCGAAGACGGCGGCCTGGCATGGCTCCGACGCGATGGTGGCTCGACGTTGCTCGCGCGTGGACCGGCGAAGCTGACGCTCAAAAAAGACACGCTCGACATCCAAGAAGGGCGCGTCTTCGCCGAGAGCCCTCAAGGCATCGTGACGGCGCTCGGAACACCCGCTGGCGCCCTCTATTTGTCCGACGTGCGTGCGAGCGTCGACGTCAAAGACGGACACGCCGAGGTCTACGTCCTCGAGGGCGAGGTGCGCACCAAGACCGGCGAGGTCGCCAGGTCGGGCGAGCTTCTTCGACTCGAAAAAGACAAGGCCACGGTCTCGGCTGCGCTCGTCTGGGAAGATTGGACAGGAGGACTCGCCACGACCGATCGGTCGGCGTCTCCGCCGCCCTTCGGAATCGGAACCGTCGGCGCGAGAACGCCCGGAGCGACAGGCGCGCCGCGATCACCGCTGACGATTCAGCGCCTCGACGTGCGTGTCTCCATCGAGGGTGACTTCGCCACGACCGAGGTCGACGAGACCTTCTTCAACCCCGTCTCGACGACGGTGGAAGGGGTCTATCAATTCCGCGCGCCCGAAGGGGCCATCCTCGAGCGCTTCGGCGTCGATCGGCTCGACGGAATCGCTTGGGGCTACGTGAAAGAAAAGAAGGCGGCCGCGGCCCAATACCAGGCCAACGTCTACCAAGGCTCGATCGAAGATCCCGCGCTCCTCGAGTGGCGAGCCCCAGGGGTCTACCAAGCACGCCTTTATCCAATCGGTCCCGGTGCGACCCGTCGCGTGGTGGTTCGCTACACCGAATGGCTCGGGCGATCTGGGTCGAAGGGTGAACGTCGCCTTTATGTCTTTCCCATGGCGGCCGAGGGCTCCGAAGAGTCTTTGCCCCACGTCGAGGAGCTGACGGCAGAGGTCGACGTCACGAACGCCGAGGCAGGCGAAGTCCGCGCTGGGATGCAGGCAGTGCGGTCGGGTGACGTCATCGCGATTCGCGAGCACGACTTCGTGCCGCGCGCCGATCTCGCGATCGAGCTCTACGATCCGATCGAGGCCGCGGCCGCTGGAAAACCGAAGAAAGACCCCGACGAAATCGTCGCCTTTCGAGCTCCGCATGCGCCGGATCTCACCGCCCTTCCTCCCAACGAGCGTGAGGCCGCACGGAAGAAAAAATCGAGCGAGGCCGACTACATTCTGGTCCCGCTGCGTGGCAAAGCAGGACCTGCGGCAGTTGCCCGAAAAGCCGGTGGGCTCGATCTCTTGGTGGTCGTCGACAGCTCCGCGGCGACCGATGGTGCGTCGCTCGCGCTCGCGCGCGCAGCGACGCGGTCACTACTCGCGCACCTCGGCAAAGAAGACCGTGTTGCGGTCTTCACGGGCGACGACAGCCTTCGGCCGCTCATCGCCGGGCAAGACACGCTCCGTGCAGCCGATGATTCTGCGAAGGCCGAGATCCTCTCGGCCCTCTCGAGGGTCGAGCAAGGTGGCGCGACCGATCTGGGTGCGATGCTCTCGGACGCGATCGCGAAGCTGCCCAACGATGCCGATGCCTCGAAGGCCCGTGCGAGCGCGATCGTGTACATCGGCGACGGCTCGCCCACGGTCGGTGAGCTCTCGCTCGCCGACTTGAGAGCAAAGCTCGCCAAGGCTCCACGTCCAGCACGAATCTTCGCGTTGGGCATCGGAGAAGGCGCCAACATGGGTGTCCTCGCAGGCCTCAGCAACGGCGCGTTCGCAGATCGGATCGGCGATGAGCACGCCGCCGCAGAGGCAGCGCTCCGGCTTCTCGAGGTCGCCGACGCACCCGTCGAGCTCGGCGTCAAAGTGAGCTTCGGCGCGAACGTCGAGCGCATTTATCCGCGGGATCTCAGCACGATCGCCGAAGACGAGACGACGCTGGTCGTCGGTCGACTCACCGGTCCGAATCTGCCGACGGAGATCGCGGTCACCACTTCCCGCGGCGAGCAGAAGATGAAGCTCAAAGTCACCACCTTCGACGACCACGGCGATCTCCGACGACGTTGGGCGATGGGTCGGCTCGACGAAATGCTCGCCGAAGGTGGCGGCCATGCAGCGCTCGTCGATCTCGGCGTGCGCCAAGGGATCATCACCCCGGTGACCTCGCTCTACGTTCCGACCACCGCCGAGATGACCGCCGACGATCGCGTCAACATCGATCGCACGATTCGTGAACGGCGAGCTCGGCCGTCGGCCGCTGACGGCGGCAAAGACGTCGACGAAAAACAGAAGGCGAAGGTTCACGCCCAAGGAAACGACGACACCGCGAACAAGAAGGACGAAGGCTTCCTCGACGGGCTCATGGGCAAAAAGTCGGACAGCAGCCCGCCCGCCAGCGAATACCGCGAGCAAGACGTCGCCGAGCAGAAAGAAGGCGGCACCGGAACGCGCGCGAAGGGCGAAGAGGGACGCATGGCGTCTCCTCTCTCGAAGACAGGCGACACGACGGTTGCAACTCCGACCGCGGCCGCCACGGCGGCTGCAGAAGCCGCTCCGCCCGCTCCGCCCAACGGCGCACCGACGCTTGAGTCGCCCGCTCAAAATGCCGTGGCCGCACCAGGGGCAAAAGACGCAGAAAAAGAAGACGCGAAGATGCCGATGCTCAAGGCCGCCGAGCCGCTCGCTGCCCGTGGCCCCCAAAAGAACCTCGATCCCGCGAACCCATACTTCCAAGCGAAGCCTGACTCCGGCGCAGCGCTCGCCGTCGGATCCGGCGGCGCTGGACGCGGCGCGGGCCTAGGTGGCCTAGCCGGAAAGCTCGATCCCCATGGCAGCGCACGGCCCTCTGGCGGCGAGTGCAACCCGAACGACCCGCTGTGTAGCGGCGGCTTTGCGGACAAGAGGGGGAACCGCGACGACGCCCTCCAAGAAGCGCCGGAGTTGGGGATGATCGGGATGCTCGACGGCGACAAAGGCTTCGACAGCAGCGGGACGAAGATCGTGATCATCGTCGGCGACGATCCGGGTCGTCACATCCGACTGTGCGGTGATGCATCGAAGTTGCCGTTCGAAGAACGACGCGCGTTGTGGCGCGAGCGATTGGGACAGAGCGGAGGCTCACCTGCAGGAGCCGTCAGCGTCTATCGACGAGCGCTCGCGCAATGCGAAGCACCCATGCCTCGCGAGCGAACGGCGCTTCTCTTGATGATGCTCGACTTCATCCCCGAGACGAGCCAGCGGGTGCAGCTCTGGAGGCTCATGGCGACCGATCTCGGTGCGGCCGACGTTCTCTATCGCAGCATTCTTTCGCGCGTGACGACTCCGGCCCAGATGCGCGAGCTGTCGAGCGCGCTCGGACTCATGACCGTCGAGCCGAGCGTGCTCGAGAAGGCGCTGAAAGACGCGAAAGATCCAGCCGACAAGGTCGCCAAGCTTCGCGCCCTGGTCGCCCTCTTCCCGAATGATCTCAACCTGGCGCTCATTCTTCTCGATGCGATCGAAGACGCCGGTGACGCATCGGCGGGTCGCTCATTTTCGCGGCAGCTGCGGACCCGCGCTGACGCCGACGCACGTGTGCGCACCTCGGTGGGCGAGCTGTTCCTCCGCCTCTCCGACAGAGACACCGAGGCGACCCAGAAAGACGCCGATGCGCTCGAAGCGCGTCGCGCATTCGGCGAGATCGTCGAGTTCTCGCCCGACGATCCGGTGGCGCGACGACGCCTCGGCGATCTCCTCCGTGCCCACGGCTTTTACGCGGAGGCCTCTCGCCAATACGAAACCCTGGCGAAGCTCACGCCCGACGATCCGTCGGTGGCTCTCCTGCTAGCGGCGTGCGCCGAAGGTTTGGGTCGACTCGAAGAAGCCGTTCGGTGGACCGAAAAGGGCGGATCTGCTGGCGCGCCCGACGTGGCCCAAGGTTCTTTCGCGACCGCCCGCGCGTTCGCCGCGACCTACCTCGCATGGGGCAAGCTCGAAGCGCGCAAGACCAACGACACGAAAACCCTTGAGGCGTTGTCTGCGCGGCTCGCGCGTGTCCTTTCGAGCGCTGGCCAGCCTCCCCGCGAAGGTCAGGTCCGGGTCAGTCTCACTTGGAGCCATCCCGAGTTCCATCCGACGCTCTGGAGCAACGCGTTGGGCGCGCCCATGCCAGCCCCGGAGGGCGACGTCACGCTCGGGATCGCGCAGGTCATGCTTCCTGATCACCCGGGCGGGATCGTCGAAGTACGTGTCGACCCGCAGGATCTCGATCGCGCCGCGCGGCTCGGTGCAAAGGGTCAGCTCACGATCATCTTCGGTGAGAACCAAGACCGCGAGATCGTTCTTCGAAAAGAGGTTGTCTTCACTAAGGCCGGACCGAGCACGCTCCGATTCAAAGTCGAGAGCGGGCACGTCGACGATCTAGGAGGGGGCAAGTGAGTACCGAGGACGAGAGGAAGATCGCCGATGACCAGGCGCCGAATGCGCATGATGCGTCGGAAATTGCGAAACCTTCGAACGACGAGACGACGACCTCCGTCGCACCATCGACTGAGATCGCTTCTCCGAGCGGTCCGTTCGTGCCCGCGTCGGACGAGCTTCATGCGCCTCCCATGACGGCCGCTGAGCAGACCTCGTCGGATTTGCCGCGACACGACGGCGCGGCAGCAGCAGCAGGAGCAGCAGCAGCAGCAGCAGGACGTATCGGGGGCGAAGGACCACCGCAGCAGCGCGAAGACTTCGTCGGCTCGGTCGGGATGGGCAAGCCGCCGACCTTGCTCTTCGTGCTGGTCGCTGCGTTCACTGTCTTCGCTGCGATCGTGATTGCGTTCCGACCGAAGGAATTCAAGCCGGTCGAGCAACCGCTCGTCGCGACGATGGCCGACCTGGCTCCGGTTCATGCCGGCGTGTCGGTCGATGGGCACCTCGTACGCGTGCTTTCGCGCTTGGCCGAGGGCAGCAAGCTCGAGACCGACGCAGACGGCAGGGCTCGTCTTCGCCTCGACAGCGGGAGCACCGTGATCGTCGATCGCTCGACGAAGCTCACCGTCACGGAGCACGGCGTCGACCTCACGAGCGGACGAATCTTCGTCGTCGCGACCACCGCGACCGAGGTCGGGATCGGCGACGCTTCGGAGGCGAGAGCGACGCTGACCGCGACGCAGGCAGCCGTCCAGCGTTCTGCCGACGGAGCGACCAAGGTCTATGCGCCGAGCGGCGAGCTCACCGTTCGCGCAGGCGCCGCAGACTCGACGGTTCACGCTGGTGAGACGGCGAGCATCGCTGGCAAGACCGTGACCGTCGGGCCTGAGCGCGGCTTCGACGATTGGACCGGCGGTATGGCTGCTCCTTGGGCTGCCGATGGGCCGGCGCGACGAGCTGTCGGAGAAATCTGGGGCCGAAGCAATCCAACCGATCCAGGCTCGCCTCTCACGATCCGATCGCACGAGGTGAACGCCACGATCGCCGGAGAGGCAGCGCGCACCGAGGTGAAGACCACCTACTTCAATGCAGGCGAGCTTTCGGTCCTCGGCGACTTCCGAATGGCCATCCCCAAAGGAGCGATCGTCTCGCGCTTCGCGACCATCCGCGGTGAGCGCACGACCGAAGGACACGTCGCGCTCGCTTCGCGACAGGCCTTCATCGGAAGCGATTTTGGCGCCCTCGCCGCGCGCGGTGACATTCTCGAATGGGCGGGCGACGGCTGGCTTCGCGGCACGCTTCCGAACATCGCCCCAGGCGACACCGTGAGCGTGATCGTGACGTACGTCGAGTGGCTGTCTCCGACCCCGAAGGGTCCGAAATCGCAGGTCGTGCAGTATCGCTACCCCATGGTGGGCGAGGCCGACCCGCCGACGATCGGAGAGTTCTTCGCGCACATCGACGCTGGGCCCTCGGCCCCCACGTCGCTGGCGGCGGGATTCGGGGCGCGCATTTCGGGCAGCGCCGTCGAGGTCCGCAAACCCGACTTCAAGCCGACCGCCGATCTCGTGGTCGACGTCGAGATGCCCGCGAGCGAGTCGCCGGCGCGCGCCTTCATCGCTCCGCCGGTCTCCGATGGCGACGACGCGACGATCATCGTGCGCACCGAGGCTCAGGCATTGAAGAAAGATGGAGCTCCCGCTCTCGGAGAAGACGGGGTGACCCTCGCTCTCGTGCTCGACACGTCGACGAGCATCGATCCTGCCTTACTCGATGCCGGGAAGGCATTCGTCGAAGCTGTCGCACGCGGTCTCGGGCCGCGCGATCGCCTCATCGTCCTCGCGGCAGATCAGAGCGTCCGTCCGATCGGACCCGACAAGATCGGTCCGGTCGACGATGTCCGTCGACAAGCGATCGTCGCAGGGCTTGGCTCGGTCGTCCAAGGCGGCGCGACGGATCTCGGTCGGAGCCTCGAGCTCGCGAGCGATCGTCTTCCCGAAGACGCCCCCGACGCGATGGTCATCTACGTTGGAGACGGTTGGCCCACTCTGGGCGATCTGACGCCTGAAGCCATTCGAGCTCGGCTCTCGCGGCGGGAGCGTGGAGCTCCGCGACTCGGCGCCGTCGCGGTCGGCCCGAGCGCGAACCGCTTGATCTTGGCTGCGCTCACCCGCGATTCGGGGCCGCTGATCGAGGTCTCCGACTCGACCGATGCCGCCAAGGCTTCGGTGGAGTTGCTCGAGAGCGCGCTCGTCCCCACGGTGACCTCGGTGTCGATCGACATGGGCCCAGGGGTCGAGCGCGTCTATCCGAGAACCGCGATCGCAGCGCGACGCGGCAGCACCGTGACGTTCATCGGCACCCTTCGCGACAAGCCGCCCACCTCGATCACTTTCAGCTACCGAAGCGCGAAGGGAATCGAGACCGAAGAGCGCAAGGTCGAGACCAAGCTCGCCACCTACCCCGACGACGTCGTCCGTCGATGGGCCTCGCTCCGCGTCGAATCGATCGCCCTCTCGGGTCAAGGTCGAGAAGCGACCACCGACGCTGCGCTCCGCGCGAAGCTCATCACGCCGTGGACAGCGTGGATCGTGGGAGGAGCCGAGTATCCGGCCACGCCGCTGACGTCGCGCATTCTCGACACGGCCGTTGGCCCGGACCTCGGGTTCAACGCGGTGTTCTCGACGCCTCGTCGTGGGCTCGGGGCGTTGACCACCAAGGCCGATGTCATCTCTTCGGGAGAGTCGTTCGCCGAGATCGAGCCGTCGCTGGCCGGTGCAGCGGCGCGCGTTCTCGCAGAAGCACATGCTTCGTTCCAGGCCTGCAGAGACTCGCGAGCGGCGCTCCGCCCCGACCTTTCGGGAGCCATCCTCATTCGGTTGAAGCTCGACGGAGATGGGAACGCGTCGGACATCAAGGTGCAGGGCATCAACGACAACGACGCTGCGCTGAGCCGCTGCATCGAGACGGTCGTAAGCGGCCTCGTGTTTCCGAAGGCCGGCACCACACTGAAGGTCGACGTCAGCTTCCAATGGACGTTTCCGCCGCCGCAGAAGACGTTGCGTGCGGGCAAGTGCTCACCGACCTCACTCCTTCCGCTGCCGCTTCGTCGAGGTGTCTTTCGCGAACGCATCGGCCGCGTCGGCCCCACCGAGGCCTATTTCGAGGCCAAGCGCTCGTGCGAGCTCCCGAACTGGACGGCAAAACGATCGATGCTCGAGCTCGTGTTGGCGACGTTTGCCGAGACCGGCCCAGCAGGCATGCTAACGCTCGGCGTCGCGACGCAACTCGCAGACGCTGGCGACTCCGAGGCGGCTGGTTTCCTACGCAAAGAGGCGATGCGTCGCGCAGACCCCTACGAGCTCGGGCCGATGCGAAGGGCGCTCCTCGCTGGAGAGAGCCTTCCTTTCGGAGAGCTGACCAAGCAATACAAGGAAGCGAAAGACGACGACGCTCGTCTCGCGGTCGTGCGTCGCTTCCTCGCGTTCGCTCCGCATTCGACGAGGCTTCGCGGTCGCGAGCTTTCGCTTCTCGCCAGCCTCGACAAGAAAGACGCGCTCGTCGAGGTCGTTCGTCTTCTCCGTCTCGACCCCTTCGCCGATGCGACGCTCCTCGCCGACGCCGCTTCGCTCATTCGCAAGAAGGGCTTCGAGGACGAGGCGCGGCGCACTTTCTTCGAGATCGCCGAACGAGGGCCGAACGATCCGTGGGGCCGTGCGTTCTTGGGGGATAGGCTTCGCAACGAGGGTTGGTTCGACGACGCGACGGAGGGCTACGAGGTGCTCGATCGTCTGGTCCCTGGCGATGCAGCCACGGGCATCCGCTTGGCGCTCGCACATGCTGGGGCCGGGCGGCTCGACGTCGCGCTCAGAATCCTCTCTCGCGTCGAAAAGACCGGTGGGCGGAGCGCCGATGCTGCGACGTCACGTCTCGCCGATCGCATCGCGCATCTTCTCTTGGCCGACACCCTCGACAAGTCCGAGGTATCGCCGGCCGATCGCGAGAAGCTCGTACGCCGTGGCTCCGAGCTCGCCGCCTTGCCGTCGACGCCCGTGATCGTCGTCCGTGCTCCTGGCGGGGTCGAGCCAGTGAGACTTCGCCTCGAGCGCGGGCCCGACAAGGCGCGGGAGTCGCTCGAGCCCGATGGAATGCTCGCGAGCGTCGGCATCTATTCGCTGCCCCTGTCGGCCGGTGACAACAGCAAAGCGACGCTCTTTCTGGCTCGCCCCGAAGGGCTCCCTCCCGCTCGTCCGCTCGAAGTGGAAATCGACGTTCTCGCCGACGGCAAGCGATGGTCGGCGAAGTTCGAGCTGCCGCTCACCGGAGTCGATCTCAAGCTCGCGTGGAACGGAACGGGTTTCGAGCTGGCGAAGTGATCGTCAGCGTTCGTGCGTGAAACGACGCATCCGCTCGATGAGTGTGGGTGCGTCGACAAATCCTGCGATCTCCGCGCGCGCTCCCGTCACCTCGTCGATGAGCAACAGCGAAGGCATCGTGTCGATCGAGAAGGCTCGCGACATCTGCTCGTTAGCGGGGTCGTCGGCGTCGGTCAGATCGAGCTTCACCGTCAGGTAGCTCGCCGAAGCGCGCTGTACGCCCTCGTCGGAGAAGACTCTTCGCTCGAGGTCTTTGCAGGTCATGCACCAATCGGCGTACGCGTAGACGAGGAGAGGACGACGCTCGTCACGCGCACGCGCCTCGATGCCAGGGTCCCACGCGAGCCAGGCGAGCGGCTGCGCTCGCTGTTCGGGAGATCTCGGCACCGCCGTAGCGACCGCGGGAGACCTTGCGGATGGCGCGCTGGGCACGCTGACGTCGAACACCAGCTCCGGAGGCGCGGAAGCACCACACGAAATGCCGATGCCAATGACAGGCATCAGCATCCGAGATGCGCGTGGACCTATTTGCCGGCGGAACACTTCATGGCGCACATGAGATCGCCGGGAGCGCATCCACACGTGCCTTTGCCCGAGACCGGCGGCTTCTTCACATCAGGCGGCTTCGGAGCCCCCGTGTCGGGCCCCGGTTTCGCGGGCCCGGGTTTGCCAGGATTCGGGCGCGGACCAGGCTTCCCGGCGGTGGTAGCCACAGCGCTCCCCGAAGGCGAAGCGGCGGAGGTAAGGGCGGCCGCCGATACAGTCGTCACAGGCGCCGCAGCGACTGTTTCGGTCGGTGCGGGCGCGGTCGTCGGCGCCGCTTGTGCGGTTGTTTGCGACGTGGCAGCAGCAGGGGGTGAGCCGCGAAGAAGGACGAACACCCCGCCAATCGCACAGAGGGCGACGATGCCGCCCACCACGAGAGGTACGGTCATGCTCTTCTTCTGAGGCTCGCCGGCGTAGACCATCGGAGGAGCCATCATCGGCGGCGGCGCCAACATGGGAGCGCCAAGCGGAAACATCGCCGCAGACTCGGCGACGGGCGAAGACGCCGAGGACGAAGGCGCAGCAGTCGCGGCGAGCGCCTTGAGGTCGATGAGCCCCGAGTCTTCTTTGTTGTTGCCCGTGCCGCTCGAAGAGGGCTTCGAGGGCGCGGTCGCCGCGGTGAGCGCGCTGAGAGAGAAGAGCACCGAGTTTTCGTCGCGCTTGCCCGCTGGAGATGCCGAGACCGACGAGCTCAGCCCGCCGGAGTCCGAGAATCCGCCACCACCACCGAAGAGATCGTTCCGTCGACCCGCGTCTTTTCGAGCGGCAGGTCGTGCGCTCTCGGAGACCCCTTGTGCGACCGCAGCTGGCGCGGACGGACGCGGCCCGTTCCCTGCGTCGTGACCTGCGGGAGCTCCTCCGGAGGCGGCGTCGTGAAGAGCGCCGGTGATCGTCGCGTTGTCGCCGAGCGGTTGCCAGTCGGCCATTCCGTCGGACCACACGTAGGTGTCGGCGTTCACGACGCTCGAATTGTAGGCGTCGAGAACCTCTGCAAGGGTCATCGTGCGCTGGTCGCCGTCGGCGACGTTCACGAGGTAGCTGCCCGGGGCGAGATCGGCTCCCGTCCCGTCGGCGGCTACCACCTCCTGTGCGCCAGCCCCTTCTGCAGAGCCCGCGCTCGCTCCCGCCCCGCCAACGACGATGGTCGCGCCGCATTTGCGGCACTTCATCTTGACCGTCTTGCCTTGGACCTTGTCGTCCGAGACCGTGTACTTGGCTCCGCAGGAATGGCAGGTGATCTTCATAACGTCTTGGCTCGGCCCTTCGGGATTTGGGGGATCGACGTCTCTTAGACGATCGAAACGCGCTCGAAGTTCTCGGCGGCCTGCTCGGGCACCGACGCGCCAAGCTAAGTGTACGATGAACTTCTAAAGGTTCACCGAGTTTTCGGCGAAAGATCCTTCTGACAAATCGATCATTCTGGGTGCTCTCATGGGCGTTCGAAGCGCCTCTCGACGCGCTTGCTCGAACACCTCGCTGATCGGAGGGGCGTGGCAGCCTTTTTCAGGTCAAGCTTCGGCCAAAATTCGGGTTGCCTGGCGGTCTGCCAGCGCCATGCACGTCAGCATCGGGTTCACCGCGGGGCTCCCGGCGAAGATGCCGGTGTCGGCGATGTAGAGATTGTCGGTCCCGTGAACCTTGCCGTTCTCGTCGACGACACCCTTGCTCGCGTTCTTCGACATCCGCGTCGATCCGAAGGCGTGGTTCGCGGCCGTGATCGTGTCGCTGCCGCGGAGCTTCATCGTTCGAATGACCTCCGAATCGCGCTTCGACCGGAGCTCTTCTGGAATGCCGTGTAAACCCGGGAGAATCGCCTCTGCCCCTGCCGCCCAGCAGATGTCAGAGAGGATGCCGAGCCCCCGTTGAATGAGCTTCACGTCTTCGTCGTGAAAGTCGAAGTGGATGTCGGGCTCGAAGCTGCCGGACTTCGCCTTCACGTTCCCACGTGAACGATCGGCCGCGATGATGACGTCGAACGGCGCCATCCGTTGGTAGTCGAGCAGATGACGTTGGTAATCGTGCCCCATCCCAGGGAGACGCGCAGCGAGGACCGCGGGGGGCGACCAGAGCACCTCGAGCTTGATCCCTTCGCGGAGAAAATGAAGCGAGTGAAACCCTTGTGTCGCTCCCTTCCACGGATCGATGATCTCGGGGAATACCGCCATGATGGCCAACCCGGGGTGGAGCATCAGCTCGCGGCCGACGTAGCTACCGTCGATCGCGAGACCGCTCTTCTGCAGGATGACAGGCGTCTGCATGCATCCCGCCGCCAAGACGACCCGCTTCGCGCGGATGTCGACGGCGTACCCCGACTTGCCGGTAAAAGGTTCGACGACGTGGCCACGAACGCCGAGCACGCGACGCCCGTCGGCGACGACGTGCTCCGCGCGCACGCTCGTCAAGACGCGGGCCCCGGCGCGAATCGCGGCCGGCACGTAGCTGACGTCGGTCGACTTCTTCGCGCCGTTTCGGCATCCGGTGAAGCACTCGCCCGAGCCGCGACAACCGACGACGTTTCGGTGCGTGGGCTCGCACGAGATCCCCAACGAATCACAACCTCTCTTGAATCTCAGATTCCGTTCGCCCTGCGCTTCGAGCGGGGTCGGCTCGACGAAGAGAAATTTTTCGATGCGCTCGAAGTGCGGAGCCAGCGCCTCGGAGGTGAGCTCGACGCCCGTAGCCTCGTGCCACTTGTCGAAGACCCATTCGGGCGCGCGCGCGCAGATCGCCGAATTGACGATGGAGCCACCGCCGAGCGCGTTGGCCTGCATCGTGGGAATGAACATGTTGCCGCGGGTCGCTCGTGTGCCGCCCTCTCGCAGGAAGCGATGCATCGAAGCGCCTGCCTCGGGCGTGAAGTCTTTCTTGCCGAACGGAGGACCTTCTTCGAGCAGCACGACGTCGAGGCCACCTTCGGCGAGCTCTTTCGCGACGACTGCGCCCCCAGGCCCCGACCCGACGACCACCACCTCGCACGAGATCGACATCGCCTCGGTGTAGTCGGAAAAGATGCGAACGCCGACGTGCGGATCGTCGGTCTTCGCCAGCAAGGGCAAACGTTCGGTACGGCTGTCCATGCGCTTCATGCTGTCTCCGAAGGGCTTTGTGCCGTTGCTACCGAAGCGGATGACGCCGCGGCTTCTTCGCGTGCTCCGATTCCGAATGGGTCGGTGTCGTGTACGAGGCCCATGGCGCGACACACGTCGGGGTGTGCCAGATAGCCCATGCTGAGGATTGTCCGCATCGACAAGAACGCCACGCGCCGGAAGTAGATCGGGCTCGTCTGCATCGAGGTGAGCACGCGGACTCGCTGTGCGTGGGTCATTCGAGTGAACCGCGTCGGACGAGGGCCGAAGATCCACGGACCATGCTCGATGAACCACACTAGGAGCCGCACCAGCACTCCCTGAAGCCTCGGCAGCTGTGCGGCGTACGCGTCGAAGTACGACACGAGCCCGGCCTCGGTTCCAGAGATGGGGATGGGGCCGCCCGCGGGAAACAAAGTGTCGGCGCATGCTGCGACGACGGCTTGCTCTTTGCGCGATAAGAGCTCGCCTTCGATCGACGACGCTGGGTAGTCGAGAAACAGTCCGCGTATGAGCGCATACGCTGCCCCCGCGAAGAGCAGCGGTGGGATACCGAAAATCATGGCTTCGCGTCCTTTCTGGTCGCTGAGTGGGATCGAGAGCCAAGCGGCTTCGCTCGCGTGACTCTCTTCTCGCGAGGGGCGGCCCGCTGACGCACTTCGCGTCGCGGTGCGCTGGGCTCCCCTTCCCCGAGGACGCCCGCGAGTCGGCCGAGCAAGACATCGTCGACGCGCGCGAGCCATTTCTCGAGGTGCTTCACTGCGCTCGACGCATCACCGCGCTCGACAAGATCGAGCAGGCGCCCCATGACCTCGGCGTAGTCTTTGGGCGACCCGCCCATGGCGGGCGCGAGCAGGGCGTGTGTCTCGCGCATCGGGGCCCAGTACGCATTGGCGAGCCACACGGCTGGCCAAACGCCGCTCGCGCAGACGAGCGCGCGAAAGAGATCGAGCTCATCCATCGCTTGCTCGACCGGATCGCGCGTGGCCTTCGCCCGACCGAGAATGTTCTTGGCCTCCGAGAGGGCGCCTACGGTCGCGTGCTCGGCGGCGAGCCGCACGGCCTCTAGCGCGAGGAGCGAGCGAAGTCGAAGCAGCTCTGTAGCGACCACGAGGAGCGGCTTTTCGAAGCGCCCCGAGGCGAGGTACGCGGGCAGGAGCGCAGGCGTCCCCTCTCTTCGAAAGTCGAGGACGTGGGCACCCGAGCCGCGACGGCTCTTGACGACTCCGAGGGTCGCCAGGTGCTGAAGAGCTTCGCGCACCGTGCTCCGACCGCACGAGAGCTCGTCTGCCAGCTCGACCTCCGCAGGTAATCGCAGCCCCATTGGATAGGCGCCCGCGATGATGCGCGCGAGAACGATGTCTGCGATGCGCTTCACTTCTCCGCCCGGGGCCATGTCTGCTTAATTAGTCTGACAACTTTCTTCGGTCAAGGCCCGCCCAAGGAACTTGGTCGGAGGCACGGTGTCGCAGGCACAACATGAGACGACTGCGCGCTCTCGGGCTTCTCCTCCTCGTCGTGATCGTGATCTTCGTGAGGCCGGGGACGAGCCATTCATTGCCACCGACGCCCACAGCGCGCGGGCTCGACGTCTTCGTTCACGGCCCTTCGTCGGCACCCTCGGGGGGCGTGCTGCCCCTGTCCATCGAGGCGCTGGGCTTTCCCACGATCGCGATGACGTCGCCGCTCCCTGGAGCGATCATCGAAGCTGCGTGGGATCCGGAGACGCTGAAAGCCCCGAACGGTCTTACGGTCCCGAGCGTGACGGTCACCGCCAACTCCGACGGACAGGCAGAGCTGCTCATCCCGATGCCGAAAGGCGAGCCACAGGCCCTGACGCTGCTGGTGTCGGTGAAGTCGGGCGGTCGAACCCGCGTCCGCGAGCTCCCCGTTTCACGCACGGGCGCCGATCGAATCTCGCTGTTCGTTTCGGAGAGTCGAGTCGTTCCCGGGGGTGAGATCTCTGCCTGGGCCCTCTTGGAGAAGGCCGATGGAGGAGCTCCGCTCAACGAGACACCCGTTCAAATCCAATTGTTCGAAGGCGGCGTGACCCGCTTCTCGGCACAGAGCTCGACCGATCCTGCGGGCTCGGTAATGTTCCGCGTGCCCATCCCCCGGGCGGTCGAGCCTGGGCTCGAATGGACCCTGTCGGCACGTGCCCTCGGGCCCAGCGCGAGCGCGACGACGACGACGAGCCAAAGGCTCGCCGCGCGCGAAGAGACGCCAGGCAAGCCGCAATTCAGCGCTCGATTCGACGAAGGCGCGGTCAAGGCCGGGGACGACGCACACTTCCGCATCCGCCTTCGAGACGCGAGCGACGAGGCCGTCGCCAACCACGCCGTCTTCGTTTGGTGGGGAGCCCGCGGAGTCGAGGCGCCCGCCGGCGACCTCGAGTTTCAGCGACTCGCGTCGCGCTTCTTGACCGATGGTGCGGGCGAGATCGTCGGCCCGGTGAAGACGCCGACCACCATCGCGCTCAAGGGGACGTCGATGCGGGTCGTCGCGAAGACCGAGATGGAAGGGGTCATGCTCACCGGCGACGCGCAAGTCGAGGTCGGCAAGAAGCACGGCTTCGTCGAAATCCTTCCGGAGTCGCACATCTTGGTGCCAGGCATCGAGCAGCGCATGATGCTTCAGCTCATGGGCGACGACGGCGAAGCCATCGTCGGTACCTTCACGGTCGATGGCGACGGCCTGAAAGCCACGGTGACCACCGACGCCCACGGTGAGGCCGAGATCACGTGGAACGTCCCCAAGGGGATCGGCGCGAAGCGCGACGTCGGACCGTGCGCCGGTGGCGTCGCTGCGGCTCTGCTCGTACGCGCGACCGAGGCTGCACCCACGAATGCGACCAAGAGCTCGTTCGAAGGTGCGCTCGTCGGACGTGACGGGTTGCCGGTCTGCGTTCCGATCGACCGCGACGCGGAGATCTTCCTGCGGCCCGATCGGTCGGTCGTTCGAGCCGGCGACAACCTCAAGATACAAATCATGGGGACGAACGGATCGAGGCCCTTCTCGCTCGTCGCGGAGAGTGCACGAGGCACCGAAGCCCGTGCGAGCTGGCTCGATCACGGCCAGGACGCGGTCGTAGTCAAGATCCCCGAAGGCGCTTCGGGAATGCTTCGACTCAGTGTCGCTGGGCCGCGCAAGAACCAGCCGGCGTTGCTCGGGGCGACCAGCGTGCTGGTGCTGCCGAAGATCGTCCCGCAGGTCCAAGCGAAGCTTCTCGGTGGGCGGGCGGCGCCCGGCGGGAAGGTGATCATCGACGCGACGATCGTCGACGAGAACGGCCAAGGACTGCCCGGCTCGGTCGCGCTCGCGATGATCGACAAGCTCGGCGGAGGCAGCCTCGGTGGCCTGGTCGATCTCGACACGCGACGCGGTCTTTGCGACGAGGTCGGCGCGGATCGCGAACGGTGCGACGAGTTTCTTCTGGGTGACGCAAAACAGGACCCGCTGCGTCGTGCGCTCTTGGGATCTCCCGAAACGGTCGCGACTCAACCCATCCTCGATCCGGGGAAGTCGCTCAAAGCCGACGTCGATGCGACGTTCCGGTCGGTCGTTCGGTCGCTCGAGGGGGCCATCTGGCAAGCCTCTTCGAGCCCCGAGCAGCTCGTCGACGTGCGCAGAAAAGAAGGCAGCAGATTCGTATTCAATCCCGAGCTGATGACGCTCGTCACCGACGCGATGGACAAGCCGCCCGAGATGCCCGGCGGCGAGCCGATTGCTCTCGCCGACCTTCTGACGATCGACTCTCAGGTGACCTACGACAACGTGGCCCATCGGCTCACTCGATTGAAGCTCTTCGACGTTCTCAAGGCGATGCGCGACTACCGACTCCAAAACCAGATCGAGCTCGCCGAACCCGTATTCAAAGAGCCGAACGCCCTGCTGCGCCGGCTCGTGCACGACGGACAACTCCAACGCTCACAGCTGCTCGATCCGTGGGGCGGCACGCTCGAGTTCTACAAGGCCGGCGGTGAAGTAATGCCGTTCATGACGGTCACGAAGGGCTACGAGCTTCGTTCGCCCGGCCCTGACGGAAAGCTCGGAACCGGCGACGACGTTCGCGACCCGTTCGAGCGCGTGCTCAAGTCGGGCACCGCCTACGCGGAAGCGGTCGACGAAGATCGCCTGGTCGATGCCCGCTACGACATGCGTGTCGCCGATTCGACCGTCGAGGCTTGGTCCACCATGCTCCGCGAGATGACCGGCACCGAGCTCGGCGGGCTCGGTCTCAGCGGAGTCGGCGAAGGAGGTGGTGCGCGCGGAGAAGGCATCGGACTCGGAAGCATCGGCACCATCGGGCATGGGTCGGGTCGCGGCACCTTCGGGACGTCGCGTGGCGTCGCCTATTTTTCGCCTCCGAAGCGCACCGACGACAAGGGCCACGTCACGTTCGAGGTCCCACTCGGCAGCGTCGAGACGACGTGGCAGGTCGCCCTCGTCGGGCTCCCCGACAAGGCGAGACCGGCCGTCGGCATGGTCGACGTCCCCGTGAACCTCCCGCTCAGCGCGAAGGTGTTCGCGGGGGCTTCGTGGGTCGAAGGTGATGCAGTCGACGCGATGATCACGCTTCGGAACCGCACCGACGCACCGCTCGAGACGTCCGTCGAAATCACGCCGAGCGGGGCTGTGGTGCTCGCGAATCCTGGCGAGAGTCATCAGAACGTCTCGATCGCCAAGAAGGGAGCGACCACGTTGCACGTTCGCACGCTCGCCAAGAAGCCAGGCGAGGCGCGGCTCACGGTGAAGACCAAGTGCGCGGGGCTCCCGGACGACGTCGTGACGCACGAGATCGACGTGAAGGCGGCTGGCGAAGACACGCGCGTGGCGCACGCCTCGTGGATCGACGCCGAGGTGGACCTGACCCCGTGGCTTTCGCGGCCGTCGCTCGTCGCACAGGGACCGGCGCACCTCTCGCTCGAGCGCGGCGAAAGCCCGACCCTCGAGGCGGTGCTGCACTCGGTCGATCCCGACGTCATGGTCTCGACCGAGTCGCTCGCCGACGTGATCGATCTCACGAATCAGATCCACGGCTTCGGTATCTCGCGAGGCGGCGACGGCGATGCGCTCGCCATCACCACGACCAAGATCCAAGAATTCGCGACTGGAAAGCTCGACGCGATGCGCGGCAGGCACGCGCCGAACGACTGGGTCACGGCGGCGCGAGCCGCACGAATCACGGGCGGTGGGACGGAGTGCCCGGGCAAGAGCGACGACGAAGAGCCACTCTGGGTGGTGGCGAGCGCCCTCGATGCCGAGCCCCCGGCCGAGAGCGGAAGCGTGAAGGCATGCTGGACGACATTCGTCGCCGAGACACTGAACCGGCTCACGACGTCCGACGACGCAGCGAGCGTCGCGCGAGGTGTGCTCGCCCTCGTTCGACGCTCGCATCGAGCGGAGGACGCGGCCGATGTCGCGCGTCATTTGCGCAAGCTCGTGGCTCTGACGCCATCCGGGAGCATCCGACTCGTCACCCCGACCCTCGCGACGCGTTCGATCGTCTACGCGGCGCTCCTCGCGACGACGCCCGAGAGCGACGCGACGACTCGCGCCACGCTGCTCCACTGGCTCCTCGTTCAGAGAGACGCGTCGGGGAGCTTCGGATCGATCGCGGCCACGCGCGCCGCGGTCCAAGCTCTCACGAGCCCAGGCTTCGTCGCCGAGCCCTCGCGTCGAGGGACGCTCGTCGTCGAGACGCAGACTGAGAAAGACGGTCCCAAAACGAAGCGCGAAGTCACTGTGGGGGTCGGCGAACGAGTGACCATCGAAATTCCCCGAGACGCTACGTCGCTCGTCGTTCGACCCTCGTCGGTCGAGCCTCGATCGACCGGAATTCTGGCGCAGCTCGAGCGCGCTTACCTAAGGCCCTATTCAATCGCTCCTCAGACGATGGGCGCACCGATCTCGGTCGACGTGAAGTGGCCGCTCGCCAAGCGTGGCAACGTCGCGAATCTACGCGTCGTGCTCAAGGAATTGGCCCCGACGCACTCACCGGTCGAGTTGAAGGTGCCGCTTCCCCCTGGGGTGATGCTCGCCGAAGCGCTCACGGGGGCGCGCCAGGTCAACGGCGTCCTCTACTTCCGGACCACGCCGAAAAGCTTCGGAGAGACCACGCTCGTCCCGCTTCGGTTCACCCTCGGCGGGACTGTTACCGTGCCGGAGGCGACCGCTGCACTCCTCGAGACCCAAGCACCTTTGGCCTACGATCGAGCGCGCCCACTCACGATCGAGCCTTGAGCGGGTCGCTCGGCCCACCGAAGAAGTCTCGGACATCATCGAGCTCTTCGGTGCGGCGGGCCTTCGGTAAGCTGTCGAGGATGCGTTTTCCGTAGCCACGGGTCGCGAGGCGGCGGTCGAGCACGGCGACTACGCCCCGGTCGGTCTGCGCCCGCAGCAGTCTCCCGAAGCCCTGCCGCAGCGTGATGGCCGCCTGCGGGACACTGTAGGAGCTGAAGGGATTCTCTCCTCGTGCTTGGAGCTCGGCAGCGCGCGCGGCGACGACCGGATCGGTGGGGACAGCGAACGGGATCCGGTCGATCACGACCATGCGAAGGGCGTCACCTGGGACGTCGACTCCCTCCCAGAAGCTCATCGTGGCAACGAGCACCGCGCTGCCGTGCTCGCGGAATCGAGCCAAGAGCGCGCTCTTGGGTGCGTCACCTTGCACCATCACGAGCTTCTTCTTTTCGCCAAACTGCGAGATCGAGAGCGACCGCGCGAGCGCTTGCATGCCGCGGAGCGAGGTCGACAAGATGAACGCCCCCCCTCCCGACGTCTCGACCAGCGCCCTCACCCGCTCTCCCGCGTGGACGAGAAAGTCGGGAGCAGTCACCTCGGGAAGATCGCGCGGGAGGTAAAGAAGCGCACGGGTCGGATGGTCGAACGGAGACTCGACGTGGAGCTCTTCGATGGCCACGTCTCGAAGATCGTCGAGCCCCAGACGTGCTCGAACGAACGAGAATCGCGGATCTCCGCGGCTCTCCAGCCGTTCCGACGGCTCTTCCTCCGAAAGATCGCGATCCCCGAGATCGGCGCCCTGATCGTGCGAGCGTGTTTTCTTTTTCGTCAACGCCGTCGTGCTCAACGTGGCGCTCGTCAGCACGACGCCTCCGAGGCGCGAGAGGACCTTCTCCGCGAGAAAGCCGCCGACATCGACGAGGGATGCGCCGACGCTCACCGATCGACGACCGATCTCGACCCACACGACCTGGTTGGTTGCGGGATCGACGATGCGCGCAGCATCGGCGCGTGCCTGAGCCGCGCGCCGCTTGACGACGTCGACGGCCTCCCTCGTCGCGTTGGCTTCGGCGAACGTCTCGAGGGTCTCGAGCGCTGTGTCGAAATCGAGATAGGCCTCACGCAGCGCGCCGCTGAACGCGTCAGGTTCGAGCGTCACTTTCGTCTCGAGCCCGCCGCTCGACTTCGCGGCAAGCTCTCTGAAGAAGACCTCGACCGCGCGCCGCACCTCGCTGACCAGGGCGAAACCGTCTTCGCGTGTGAGCAATCGATCGCCGAGGCCCGCTTGGAAAAAGGCGCGCTCAGCGTCGCGTAGCATCGCGCCGAGACGCGCCTCCGAGAGGCGCACGCCGAAGAAATCGGTGGCAATGTCTTCGAGCTGGTGGGCTTCGTCGAAGATTACGGCGTCGTATGACGGTAGCGCCCCGCCGCGTCCCGACGCCTCGCCCATGGCGAGCTTCACGGCGACGTCGGCGAAGAACAGATGGTGATTCACGACGAGAATCTCCGCCTCCGCGGCGGCCTTCTTCATGCGCGTCACGAAGCACTCCTCGTAGTACTCGCAGCTCGAGCCGATGCGTGTCTCACTCGACGAAGTGACCTCGGCGAGCAGCGGATCGGACTCGCCGAGCGCCGTGAGCTCGGCGACGTCACCGGTCTCGGTCTTCTTCGCCCACGATTCGAGCAGCGGAAGCGAGCGCCTCAGCTCGGGCGCGCCGACGACGTTCGCGCTCTTGCGGAGCTCTGCGAACCGGCGAAGACAGAGGTAGTTGCCGAGTCCTTTCACGAGCGCGACGCGGGGCCGGAGACCCAGATGCCGCGCGATGAGCGGAATGTCTTTGTCGACGATCTGCTCCTGAAGGGCTTTGGTCGCCGTCGAGATGACGACCCTCTGCCCGCTCAGGATCGCCGGCACAAGGTACGCGAGGGTCTTGCCTGTGCCGGTCCCGGCCTCGCAGATGAGCACGTGCGCTTCGGCGAGAGCGCGCTCGACGGCCTCGGCCATGTCGAGCTGGCCGACACGCTCTTCGTAGCCAGGATGCGACTTCGCCAGCGGACCCGTGGGCCCGAGCAATTCTCTCGACCGACTCAGGCTCAAGAGTTGGCTCTAGCGCGTGCCGGAGGGATCGCTACCGCGCGAGCTTCCTCCCTTTGCGATCGAGGCATCGGGGAGGCCGCTCGAGGCATCGGGGAGGCCGCTCGAGGCATCGGGGAGACTGTCGCGCGGGCCGCCGTGCCGATCGTCGACCGTTTGCGGCCCAGGCGGCGGAGGCACGCTCGAGTCACTCACGACGTCGGAGAAAGCCAATCCGATGATCGCTCCGTCGGGCTCTTCTTGGATCCAAACGATTCGGGCGGGTCGCGCAGCATCGTCGCCGAGAAGCACTTCGAGCTCACGGCCGAGCTCGAGCAGCTTGGAGAGCGAAAGAACCTCTTCGGCCCCTTCGACGCTCGACGCGTCGGCGATCGCGCGGACGCCCCCGCGCGAGACGTTGAGCGCCCAGCCCTCGACCGAGACGTGGTCGCCGCCAGGTCCGGCCCCGAGGACCAGCTTGACGCGGTCGATCGCCTCTCGACGAGCCCCGCCGATGCCCCGGCGTTGGGGAAGAAGGCCAGGGATCCTCGCGGCGGTGGGGGTCAAACTGCGGCGACTCACAGCGCGACAGCATAGCACGCCGCGTGGCCAGAGCCTCTTTTGGCGGAATGACGGCCGCGCGATGGCTGTTTTCGACGATCAGCAGGGGAGCGCTCCTTCGAACGTGGATGGCGGAGCCCCACGAAAGTCCCGCCCCCATCCGGACACCTTGCGCGATTCGGAGGCTCGGCCTCCCCGAAGGCATGCTAAGCGCAGGGGCTCATTCGCTCGTGAGTCATCGGTACCTCGGAGAATCCCTCTGTGAATCGGCTGAGTTCCATCTTCGGCGCCATCGCCGTCATCGCGATCGCTGTCGTCTTCATCGTGAGCTTTCAGCCCGGCCGCGGGCAGAACCAGGTGACCGCTGGACCCGACTGCGCCGCCGACGTGCTCGGCGCGTGCGTTCGCGGAACGCACTTCTGGGCTTCGTACCGGCTCATCTCTCCGCGGGGAGCCAGCGATGCGTTCGTGAAGCAGGTGCGCCTCAAGGAGAGCACCATGGAGGGCCTCATCGAGCGAGAGCTCCTGGTCAACGATGCCAAGCGGCTCGGCGTGGGCGTCAGCGAAGACGAGGTCAGCCGCGAGCTGGTCAACGGCCGCATTCATGTGTCGCTTCCGGTGCTGCGCATGCGCTCGATGAGCAACGCGCTCAACATGCGCGAAGACGGAGTGCGTGAGGTCTCGTTCACCGACAAGAAGTCGAACCAGTTCTCCCCCGACGCGTACCGAAAGACGGTCACCGAGATCACCCATCTCTCCGAGACCGACTTCCGTGACCATCAGCGTGCGGAGCTCATCGCCTCGCGCATGCGCGATCTCGTTCGCGCCCGCGTCCACATCAGCGAGAGCGAAGCCAAAGACGGATTCGTGCGGCACAAGACGACCTCGACCGTGAAGTACGTGAAGTTCGAGAAGAAGTGGGTCGTGAACCACCTTCTCGACAAGTCCGACAAAGCGGTGGCTGCCTGGGCCGAGAACGAGAAGAACAAGCAAGAGATCGACAAGCTCTTCGAGTCGCGCAAGGCGAGCTACGCGGGCGAATGCCGCGTCGCGAAGAACATCTTCATCAAGCTCGACCCTGCGAGCCCGACCGCCGACGACGACAAGAAGAAGGCTCAAGAGAAGCTCGAGGAAACCAAGAAGAAGATCGAAGGCGGCACGGCCTTCGAAGATCTCGCCAAGCTCCTCACCGAAGACGGCACCAACGACCAGGGTGGAGAGCTCGGCTGTGTGCTCAAGGGCCAGAAGCCAAAGCCGTTCGAAGACGCGCTCTACGCAATGAAAGAGGGCGACGTCAGCGCGGTCGTCGAGACTCAGCTCGGCCTGCACCTCATCAAGCTCGTGAAGATCGCAAAGGGCGACGAAGCCCTCAAGATCGGCCGAGAGAACACGATCAAGGGCGCCTACGGCGGCTTCGAGGCCGAGCGCATCGCCTCGGAGGCAGCGAAAGAGGTTCTCGCTGCTGCCCAAGGCGGCAAGTCGCTCGAAGACGCTCTCAAAGACTACCTCGCGAAGGCCGTTCCGAAGTCCGAGCCCGCCGAGGGCGGTAAGAAAGACGAGAAGCCGGCCGGTAACGTCAAGCCTCCCAAGGGGTCGAACCGAGACGCGAAGAAGACCGATGTGAAGGGCGATCCCAAGGCCGACCCGAAGAAAGATCCCAAGGCCGACCCGAAGAAAGACGAAGAGCCCAAGGACGACGAGGACCTGTCCAAGAAAGACGACGACGCTCCGACGGTCGAAACTTCGGTTCCGTTCAACGTCACCGGCGAAGCCTTCGAGGGCGCCGCGCCCGATGTCGACGTCGCCGCCTTGGCTTTCGGACTCAAGAAGCCCGGAGAAGTCGCTTCCGACTTGATCCCGCTCGATCGTGGCGAAGGCTACGCGGTCATCCAACTCAAAGAGCGCACCGAGCCCATCGACGACAAGTGGAAAGAGGCGCGAGATTTCGAGCTTTGGCGCATCCGTTCCTTCAAGCAAGAAGACGCTCTCGCGGCCTACGTGAAGCGCCTTCGCATTCCGGTGCAGGCCGAGATCAAGATCAACCAGACCTTCGTCGCCGACCCGGCCGACAAGAAGAAAGAGCCGGCCAAGGGCGACAAGAAAGGCGACGACGAGAAGCCCGCCGATCAGCCGCCGGCTCCGACACCGCTCGAGCCGGAGTGAGCGTCGCGCGAGAGAGAGCGGGCGCGCTTGGGCGTCCCGCTCGGACGCGCCCCATCCGTGCGAAGGTCGAAGTTCGATCGACACCCGAGGTTCGTTCGCTGGTGACGCCCAACGGCCTGCGCGTCGAGATCACCCCTCAGCCCCACTTGCACACGGCAGCGGCAACGTTGCTCGTTCGCGTAGGGGCGCGCTTCGAACCGGCTCCACTCGCTGGGATCTCCCACTTTCTCGAGCACATGACGTTCCGCGGAACGGCACGCCTGCGATCGCCGGGCGCGCAAGCTGCGGCGTTCGAAGACCTCGGTGGATCGCTCGATGCGGCGACCGGGGTCGACCATGGAACGTTGACCGTCTCTACCCTCCCCGAGCATCTGCTCGAGGCGCTGTCGCTCCTCGGTGAGGTCGCTTGCGAGCCGAGCCTGCGCGGCGTCGAGGTCGAGCGAGGTACCGTGCGCGAAGAGCTCCTCGAAGACTACGACGAGGACGGTGGTCTCATCGATCCCGACGGCCTCGCCCGCCGGATGCTCTACGGTGACCATCCGCTGGGCTCCCCCATCGCAGGCGATCTCGAGTCGATCGAACGGTTCGATCGAGCGTCGCTGCGTCGTCACCACAAGTCGCACTACACGCGCGAGAACGCGGTCCTTTCGATCGCAGGGAACGTCCCTTCCATCGCGCGAATCGTCGCCGTGGCCGATGAGGCCTTTGCGGCACTCGGTGCGGGCGAACGCATCTCGGCGTTGGCTCCACCCGAGCCACGCGGGTTCGTCGTCCATACCGTGCCGACCCCATCGAGTCAGACCTCGGTCCGCCTCGCTTTCCGCGCCCCGGGTCGAGGGACCATTCTCGAGCCAGCCACCGAGATCTTGCTCTCGGTGCTCGACGGTGGGCTCTCCACGCGGCTCTACACCGAGCTCTGTCTCACCCGGGGATTGGTGTACGACGTCTCGGCGACGTACGAGCCATTCGAAGAAGACGGCATCTTCGACGTCGCCGCCGAGACGGAGCACGAGCGCGTTACCGAGGTCATCGAGGCGCTCGTGACGCTGCTATCCCGTTTGCGCGATCGCGGTCCGACCGACGTCGAGGTCGATCGCGCGCGTCGTCGCCATGTGTTCGCGCGAAGAGCTGCGCTCGATGCTCCCGTCTCCGCCGCCGAGCGCGCAGGCTCCGAACGGCTGCTGTCGCTACGTGCGTTCTCGGCCGAGGCGCGTACGCGAGCGCTGATGGAAGTCGATCGCAGCGCCGTCCGAATCGCTGCCGAGCGCACCCTTTCTCGTGAGCACATGGCCGTCGTGACCGTCGGTCGCGCAGGCCCAACCCTCGAGCGACGGATTCGCCGCGAATTCAGCCGGTTTTAGGCACGGTCGAGGGGTCGGTCGCCCGACCGACCTGCTCCGCAGCGGGAGACTGGAAATCCGATACGGAGTTGCCGGGAGCTGTACTAGGCTCCGCGCGCAAAGCTCCTCGAGCTTTGGCCTTTCATGAAACTTTTCTCTCGATTCCCTTGGCTTGGCTCCGCGATCGCGTGGGTCTTGTACGCGCTCGGCGTCGTGTGGCGATGGTTCTACATCATCGATTGGCACGATCCGCGGAAGTACGTCTACTCGGACATGAAGATGTACGTCGAGCTGGCGAAGCGCATCGCCCTGCCGGCCTACGTGGTCCGCATGGGAGACGTCACCCACCCGCCGGGCAACACGTGGCTCGTCGCGTACTTTCTCCAGCGCGATCCGACGCTCTACCAACACATCGTCTTCAACTTCGTCATCTGCGCGCTGGTGCCTTTGGCCGTAGGTGCGCTCGGCTGGGTGAGCTTCGGCAAACGCGCCGGCGAGTGGAGCATGGTGGTCGCGAGCGGCTACTACGCGTTCGTCGATTTCGGGGGCTACTTCCTCGCCGAGATTCACATCGCGTTCACCGCGACGCTGACGATCGCGCTCTATCTCCTCGCGATGAAGATGGCGGCCAAGCCCCCCACTCCTCGGAGAACGGTGGGCTTCGTCCTCGTCGCGGTCCTCGGCGGAATTCTCTTCTCGATCTCGATGGCGCTCAAGATGGTCGCGATGCCTGCCATTGGCGGCTTCTGCATCATCCACTTCCTGTTCACGCGCACTCCGGCGCGCCTCACGCGCGCGATGGTCTTCGGCGCCTTCATGATCTCGGCCCTCCCGTTGTCGGGATACGTGGCCGCGCGCTGCACCAAGGCGAACGAAGGACACTTTTGCACGGGCTCGAACAAGAGCGCCGCCGACTTTCTCCTCGGCCACTACGGGCGCATCCAGGGCATCGAGTGGCACGATCCGAAGACCCGTGGCGTCGTCGGCTTCGGAAGCCCCGCCGCCTATCAGCACGGCTACCGCGAGAAAGAAGTCGTTCAGTTCGCGATCACCGATCAAAAGCGCAACAACGAAGCCGCCTGGCGCTGGACGCTGAAGAACCCCGGCCAGGCGCTCGTGCTCTCGGTCGAGCACGTGTGGGATTGCTTCGGCGGCTCGTA
>JAYUUB010000173.1:0-3936 GCA_043755175.1 Polyangiaceae bacterium
CTGGGCGGTGGGTGCTCGCAACCGACGAGCGATCGGCAGGCAACTGGTTCCGCTGCGGTCCTCTCTCCCTCGCTAAGCGCGACGCAATTGGCTGTCCCATCGTCCCCTCCGTCGACGTCGGGTTCGGCGAGCCCCACTGCGTCGGATCTCGCTCCGAGCGACCCTCCCATGGTGACGCTTCCGAAGGGCGGCTTCCAAGAGGGTTCGGCTGGTGCGACCGGCGACGACTTTGACTGGTCCCACTGGGAGATCGTTGCGAGCTTCGCCCTCGACGTCACCGAGGTCACCGTGATCGCCTACCGCAAGTGCATTGCCGCCGGGGTCTGTGTCTACCCGCCGCGAGACCCCAAGTGCAACCTGCAACGCTCTCAGCAGTTCGAGAACGATCCGGTCAACTGCGTCACTTGGGCGGAAGCAGATACCTTCTGTCATTGGCGCAGCGCTGTCCTCCCAACCCAAGCCATGTGGGAGTATGCTGATGGGGGCCGACACGGTTGGGAGTGGCCATGGGATCCACGTACTGATTTGCACCGGGATCCCTTCAAGGACACCTTCATCGCGCAGCAGGGAGTATGCAGGGACACGACTCCCTCGGATGAGGGGCACCTGCTTGAGCGCGCGGGCCGCTATGAGCAGACAACTTGCCCCGTCGGCTCACTGCCGCGAGGCGACTCGCCCGAGGGCGTGAAGGATATGGAGGGGAACGTTGCAGAATGGACGGGCAGCATCTACTGCCGGCACCCTGACCAGTTGTGTCAAAATGAGAAGCGCGTGGTCAAAGGTGACTCGTACAAGGGCGTCTCTGGCGGCTACGCTGGTCGACGTCAACGGTTCGCGTACCCCGCGTCTCAATGGGACCCTTCGGTCGGATTCCGATGCGCCCGACTCCCGAAGTGAAGGCGAGAAGCATTGGCGGCGGGTTCGCCCTGCTGCTCAGCCTGGACGGTGGGTGCTCGCAACCGACGAGCGATCGGCAGGCAACTGGTTCCGCTGCGGTCCTCTCTCCCATAGCCAGCGCGACGCAATTGGCTGTCCCATCGTCCCCTCCGTCGACGTCGGGTTCTGCGAGCCCCACTGCGTCAGATGTCGCTCCGAGCGACCCTCCCATGGTGACGCTTCCGAAGGGCGGGTTCCAGCAGGGTGCGGCTGGTGCGACCGGCGACGACTTCGACTGGTCCCACTGGGAGATCGTTCCGAGCTTCGCCCTCGATGTCACCGAGGTCACCGTGGTCGCCTACCGCAAGTGCATTGCAGCCGGGGTCTGTGTCTACTCTTCGCGAGACCCCAAGTGCAATCTGGAACGGTCCCCGCAGTTCGAGAACGATCCAGTTGACTGCGTCACTTGGGCGGACAACGTGAAGGTTCAGGCGAACTGGTATGACGTCAACCACGCGTTGGAGCTGTTCGACAACCAGTGGTCGATGACCCGGAGCATCACCAACAACCCCAATGCGAATCCCTATCAGGTTGCGTCGAGCTGGGACTATCGGGGAACTCAAGATGGAACGGTTCTCTCGGGGGTTGCGGGAGAGCCAGATAGCATCTGGACAAAGTGCGATATCCAATTCAGGCTCGTCAAGTTCGTGCCTTGCCTGATCGATTCGAAAGATTGGAGCATCAGGTTGACTGACCTGTCAGGATGCAACGAGGACGCTTTTATTCAGCATGTCAGCGCCGCGGCGAATAAGCCAGAGTGCGCGAAGAATACCTCGGTTCCTGGCGCAATGGTCGTGGTCTTGAGTGGGCCCTACATGAACACGGATCTGGGATGCAAGGACGGTACGATGCTGATCCCGCCGGCCGCCGGGTTGACGACGCTCAACAACTCCACTGTCTTTGTCAACAGCCTCGGGCTCAACAAGCTCAATGTCTTCGCCCACGAAATTGGTCACTCACTTGGCCTCACTCACAACTTTGGCGATCCCACCGCCTTGATGTATCCGACGGGTGGGTCATCGACTGGCCTCGACGCGACGGACTGCGCGACGGCGCGGTCTCGCGCGCTCCTCTTCCAATCGGCCTACCAAGGCTGGTGATCGGGATGCGGCGTCCTTCCCCGTTGGACCGTACCCTATGAAGTCAGCCGGCGTTGCCATGGTCCCAGCCGCTGCTCTGCTCTTCGGAGGAGCCTGTGCTGGGCGAAGCGACCCCGGACTCGGTGACGAAGTCGCGCAAGGTCCAGCGTACCGACCGGTGGAAGGGGCGACCGCTCCGATTTGGGTTCCCGCAGGAATCGCATGGGTCGGAGTCCTCACTTTGAATCCGACCACCCATCAGGTCGGCGCCGTTTCTTGTCTCGACACCCAGGTTCCACTTCCAACAGCTCCCTACGTCGTCCCTAGCTTTTATCTCGATCAAGATGAGACGTCGATCGAAGTATACGATCGCTGCGTGGATGCAGGCGCTTGTACCCCACGTGACCCGACGACGTTTCCTACGACCCCGCGTTTCCCTGTCTCGGTCGATCGCGACCGCGCCACGCAACTTTGCACATGGCGCGGCGGATTCCTCCCGAGCTATGCCCAGCTTCGGCGCGCGGAGGTCGGCGATGCCGAAGCCGCGTTGCCTGCCCCTGCGAAGGTGCTTTGGCCTTGGTTCGACTGCATCGAAGTGGGCTTCGCGACCCCAGCGTGCGAGGCACTGGGGCGTCGAATCCCGAAAAGCTTTCAGCCGAGCGAGCCGATACGAAGCGACGCTACCGATGTCGGGCCGTACGGTCACTACGACTTGTTTGGCTCACAATGGGAGCTCACCACCACGACCTGGTATGGCGGCACCGAGGAGGAGCAACACGCCAGACAAGCTCTCGATTGTCTGAAGCAAGGCCAAGCGCTTCCCGATCTCTCCGGGGGCTCGGTTTACATTGTTTTCGCTCCTGCGCAATCGCTTGGGGCTTTCACTCCCGGTTTGAACGAAGACTTTCGAATCGGCATCACCGAGGACTTCTTCCAGAACGTGCCGGCGATGTGGGGCGTCCGTTGTGCCTATTCATCCATTGCGGAGGGCCTATGAAGTCTTGTTTTCTGAAGTTTCTATTGGGTTGGGCGGGTGTGTTGTTGGTGCCGTCCGGATGCGGGGACTCTTCCTCGGGCACCGGCGGCGGCTCATCCAGCGCGGCGTCCACGGGAACTACAACGTCGACCGGAACGGTGGCATCGTGCTCGTTCTTGCCGGAGCCATGGGATTTCCCGAACAAGAAGTGCGCCCCACCCTGCGACGTGACCGTATACGGCGCGACGGAGCTCTTCTGCACGGTGAGCTGTGGGCCCGGTCTTCCCTGCCCAAGCCAGCTCCAGTGTGTCGACCAAGGAGCCGGTGTTGGCACACCCCTCTGCTTGATCCCCTGCACGACGGACTGCCCACCGGGGCTCTCCTGCTCTACGTTCCCAAAAGGTTCCTTCTGCTCTCCGACCTGAGCCCTCCGGCACGTCGCGGCCCGGCCATGCCGAGGGGGAGCGCTCCGCGAGCGAAGCGGCTCGCTCCTCAAATGAGGCCAGTTGCCTCTGATGGACGCGGGAGCGTAGTTGCCCGAGAAAGTGCGTGGTTCAGATCTTTGCGAGCTTCGCCCACGAATTTTCGCCACTCACTCGGCCGCTCTCGCAACACGGGCGCTCCCTTCTGCACTGTGCTTTGAGCCCGCCGGGCCCTCCGACGCTCAGCGCGCGGCTGGCCCCGACAAGCTCAAGTTGAAGACGACTTTCCCGTCGGCTCGTACGCGGCGCGATCAGTACGGGGACTCCGAAAATTGGTGCGCAGGCCGCGCGGCGAATACTTGGGGAGCTGAAAATCGACGTGCCGTCCTGGTTGCCAGTCGAGAGCGATTTGAATATCGATCATCTGAGCACTTGTGTTCGGTGTGGCGGCGTCACGCGCTGGCTCGAGGCGGCGACTACGCCAGAGGCGATCGCCCGGGTGCTCGCGAAGCACGGCCTCGGT
>JAYUUB010000174.1:0-11253 GCA_043755175.1 Polyangiaceae bacterium
CCCAGGGGGAATGCCGTCTCGTTCGTCGCCGCGCTTGCCTTAATCGGAGCGCTCGCTGCGTGCAGAGAGGTGACCATCGAAGGCGCTCCCGGCTCGTCAGGCGCGGGTGCATCCACGCCGTCGAGCACTTCCGGCGACGGTGCTCCTGCCGGCGGCGCTGCCAGCGTGTCGTCGAGTGCAGGCCAGGGCGCGCAAGGCGGCAGCGGCGTCGGTGGAGCACAGGCCGTCGTAGCGTGTCCCGTCGCGGATGCGCTCGAGACCGGGACCAACACCGTGGTCCGCGTCGAGTCGGCGGAGCCCATCGACATGGCCACGGTTGGGCCGTCGAGCCTGCAAGTCCTCGTCGGGAATGCAGCGCTCCTTGGATCGGTCGAGGCCGACGCGCACAGCCTCACGTTTCTTCCGAACGATCCTTTGCCCGCGGGTCAGCTCATCCACGTCGTGCTCTCGCCCGCCGTGCTCGACGACCAGGGCCACGCGCTCGCCGACGTCGTGAGCTCTTGGTCTTTCACGACGGGCAGCGGTCCGACTGTCGGAGCTGGATTCAAGTTCGCAGATCCGGTGATGCCGCCCTCAGGCGAGCACGCGCCGGGATTCGCCCTGACGATGGACGGCGAGCACCCGATCCTGGCTTGGGGTGCAGCCGCCGGTCTCGTGACCGCGGAGGGCGATGGGACGTCGTTCCCCGCGCCACTCGTCGTCGTCGACGGCACCTTTCCAGATCAGGTCGTCCTCGCCTCCGCCGCTGGGCGTGCCCACATCGGATGGACCTACTTCGATGGGCCCGGCACCATCTTCTACAACGGCGCCGACTTGCCGCTCGCGTCACCGTTCGCCGCTCCGGTCGCGATGAGCCCCGCTTCGTATGCGTCACGGATCGCCGCCGACGGAATGGGCCATGTCGCGATGGTGTGGGAAGTCGATCCCCCTTATTGGACCGAATCGGGCTTCCGGTACAGCACGTCGTCGGATGGCGGTGCGACGTGGACCCCGTCGATCATGCTCGATCCCTATTCGGGCTGCCCCGACGTCGCCTACGTAGATGGGTATCTCGTCGTGGTCTGGACCTCGCAGCTTGGGAACGTCCAGCAGATATTCGCGGCAGCGTCGTCCGACAACGGGGTGACGTTTGGCACGCCCGTTACGCTCGCGACCTCTGCAACGCAGTTCTGGTGTCCGCTCATGACCAACAATGGCGCTGGCGAAGCGGTGATCGCATTCGAGGACGGGTTTTATGATCAGCGCTCCGTGAACGTGACGCGCTTCATTCCCGCCACCAACACCGCCGGCCCCGTCACTCAGCTCGCCGCGCCAGACGGGGCAGAAGCCTGTGTGCGCGTGGCCGCATCGCCCACAACGGGAAAGCTGATCGTCGCCCGGACTCGCGGGCACGCCTTCCAGAACGACTTCGTCTCGGATATCTTCGCGTCCGACGATGGCGGGAGCACGTTCGGTGCGCCCACGCCCATCGACGTGTTCCGTCCCGACGAGGGCTGTCCAGACCTCGGCTATACGGCCTCGGGCGACGTACACCTCGCCTGGCTTCGAGACCCGTACGAGCTCGAATGGAGCCGCGGTCGACCGAAGCGGCCGTGTGAGTGAGTGAGCCCAGGCCGTTGCGGAATGGTTGGGTAATGGCCATTACGCGGTTGTGGAGCTCGAGGACGGGTCGTACGCTGCCTCGATGCGCTTTGCGGTATCCGTGCGCCAGCCGAGAAAAAAAGGCCTTTGGGCGCAGTCCGCGGCAGACCCGTCTCGGTCTGCGCAAGGTGAAAGCTACAGTTCGAAGAACCCGGCGCATACGGTCATGGACGGAGGGAAGGTGCGGCGTTTGAGAAAGCAGCGAGCGATGTTGTACTGCACTCGCGACGCCAAGCCGGCTCGGAAGCGCTTCGCGGAGAGCCGCGACGGAGGCCCGACCCATGGCCTCAGCAACAAGGAATGAATCGTTGAGAGTGGGAAACGTCCGTGGCGATGCTTCCCCGCGTGGCGTCCAGACCAGCGCTGCTAAACTGTCATCAATCGGCCGTCCCAACTGTCGGAGAACCACCTTGAGCATGCCAAGCACCCCTCCTCCATGGGTGAGTCAGCCGGCAGTGTCCCAACTCGCGAATGCGTGGGCCGACGACGCTCAGCTACTCGAACAACTTCTGGGGTGTCAAAGCTCCCGGCCCGGCATCCGGTGAATAGCTGGTGGAACACGCCCGAAGTCGGCAACCGATTCAGATTGCATCATCTCGCCGACGACCTGCGCGTTATCCGCGACATCCCCGGCGCCGCCGGCCTAATCCGACAGTTGCGCCGAAATCCAGTCGGTTTCGCGGACTTCCGGCTCGAACTACACCTCGCCGGTGCGCTTGGGCGAGCCGACCGTCAGGAGCTTCTCGGACTCGGAGGTGACCGACCAGGGCCGGATGTGGAGGCGCGCGTAAGATCAGACCACAAGTGTGGATTTGCGTGCTTTCGAGCCGCCTCCAGTGTTCCGAGGGTTGAGGCCCTAAAGCAGCAGCTGGCGGACCTCGTAAGGGGTGTGCGAACAACGGTGTTCGCACGGGCCACGACCAGCCAGATGGTCGTGATCAACTTTCCGGAATTCCCACTGCGCAAAGGCGAGCTCGATATTGCTCGCCGAGCGCTGCGCGTATTTCTTACGAGGACAGAAATGGGCGAACTCCAGTTCGAGGGTCTCCACATGTTTCGAAAAGAACCGCCGCCCGCCCGCGCCGCCGATGAGACCGCTCGCGTTCGACTGCGCTTGCATGTGCCGGTGCCATCATGGGAGAAGGAGCGCGTGTCCCGTACACTCGCAGACAAGCTCTTGAGAGAGTCGGCGTCGTGGGCCAGCGGGTATGAGGGGACCGCGATTCTTGTCGTCGAAGAAAGCGTATTCGGACAGAACCTTCACAAAGAGGTCGAGACGCTCATCGCTGACGCGCCGTCGTTTGCGGGTGCCTTGGTGCTCTACCCTGCCGTGACGCCAGACGACCTTGGTATTCCGCACGGACTCGAACACATTGAGGCAAGCTTCTCGCCAGGCACAGCCGGCCTGGATATCGGGCTCGAGACCTTTGCCGATAATGTTAAGAGCTGGTCGCAGGGCTATGCAATGGCTGCCTACGTTCCTGCGTCGATCCGCGAGGATTGGGACGTCGTCCGTCACACATCCGGGAATACCGCCTGCAGAACACAACCTGCCTCGCTGAATAGGCTGTATGCTCGTGTTCCCTACACAGATCCTCGCAACCCGGCGAAAGACCCCGGAACGGTGCAAAGGATCGTTGACGCATCGACGGCGCTACTGGCGTGGCATGACGAGGCGCGTTAAGCCGGCCGCTGCTCGACTGGACCTTGCGACAGACGGTCAGTCGTCCACGGCACGAACCGTTCTACGCTGCGTGTGAGTGACGTGCACTCGCAAGGAGGCCCTGCGGATCTCCTCGCGAAGATTCATGAATACGGTCATTGTGCCGCCCATCGCTGCGCCGCCTCGACGAAAGACGACGAGGGGACGTATCTCGCTTCTAGCGAGATTTCGTGTTCCATTGCTTTCAAGAGGAGGGCTTAGGGCAGGACCCTGGCAATGGTCAGAAGTATTCCCTTTGCTAGCAGACATTTCACCGGCATGAGAAACCCTCCGAGGAAGGAGCCCCATCCAATCAAAACAACCAACCAATCCAAGGCGGAACGTTTCCGGGTATCAATCGCGCTATTCACCATAACAATGTCTCCTTTTCGGTCCGAAGACCTTTCTGAGAGACCATTGCCAGGGTTGCCCTGTCCCACACGGTGTCGTGCCCTAAGCCTTCCTCCACTTCGCAGTTTCTACCGGACGCCTTGGTAGGTCAAGCCCTACTCCTTGCTGCCGCACGCCGCCTTGCCGACCGTGAGCTGCAACTTCGAGTTAGGTCGCTCAAGCCGGCTGTAGCGCTATTCGGGGAGCTCGCGCCGCGACGCAGAACTCGCCGGGCGAACTCGCGCTGCGACGCAGAACCCGCTGGGGAGCTGGATCACGGTCGCTTGAGTCGCCCAACATCCTTGCGCGCGCGAGCGACAAGGACCGCATCCGGGTTGGTCCTCCCCGTGAGCAAAGAGTTACAAAAGTCGACTATCCGACCCCCCAGCGTCGTGTGTCGCGGCAGCTCATCGATGACCCTGTTTAGGACAAATCCAAGCAGAATTCCCGCGAGGGGTACCATATGAGCAATAGACGGATCGACGGCCCCCGAGGCGGCAAAGCCTGCGGACATTAGCCCCACGACGTTCACGCTCTTGAGCAAATCAGGTCGCTTCTCATAATGCCGCACTTCGGCGTTGAACTTATCGATCGCCGCCTTCATAAAATCGGCATCAACGTTTTCGCGCGCAATTCGGAGCATGAGTCCTCTCAGACGAGCGATGTCTGCGGAGGAGAACTCTTTCGCCAGGCCGACCACGTCTACCTTGCCGCTGATCGCAAGGAGATCGGACACCGCCGAGAGTGTGGAACGGGGCGGCGTCGCCCCGACGAAGCCCCCGCCATAGACGCCCGCGACTAAGTCGCAGGCGTTGCTTTCGTCGTAATCACCGACGGAGGACGGGAACACGTGAGCGCCCAAGGCAGCCGCCCACTCCACCTTCTGAGCCGCGGACCAAAGTTCGAGCCGCAGGTCTTTTCCCGTCACCTGTTCGTAGAGCGCGGCACTGATAGCGCCAACCCCCAAGTGCGAAGTCCCCATGGCGCCACGGCTACTGACCGACCACTCAGCACCCGACCACGTCGCTCCCAGTTCGACCAGGAATCGCACGAAGTCCGCGGAACGCGCCGGGCCCACGAGACTTTCCGCCTGATCCGCAAGCACGTTGAGCATTGTGTGACGCTCGATAGGGCTCAGTGGGGGGTACAGGAGCGGCACACGATTGCGTGCGTCAGCAACGGTCACAGCGGCAAGCCGCCGCGACATAAGTATGTTCTGAGGCGCGCGCTCCGCAAGGGCCGCGAGCCACGTCAGAGGGTAGCGGTCGATAGCCTGGGGAAGAAGGATTCGAACTCGACCGAGTTCGACTAGTGCTGACAGCTCTTCGTGAGAGACCCCCAGAGATTCGCAGTTCTTCTCGAATGAGTCCGCAAGCGGCAACGTGAGGAGCACCGTGTCGTACAGACAGAGATGGGAGCGAATGTTGTCCGGGGTGAAGACCGTCGCATCGACGAGACACGAAAGGCCGCGCGACTCCTGCCAAGTCTCGGGAAGGAGTTCAGCGGGTTTTTGTTCATTGGAGGAAAACAATTGTTCGCGGTTCGCTACCCACGCCTCCTCGTCCTCCTCCATTAGGAAGCGAAGGTCTCTGGAATACTGTGTCGGTAGCCTCCGGCTCGGTAGCAGATCGATGTCACCCTGGCCGAATTCGAATCTGAAGGTTTCGTTCTGTGGGTCACGAGACGGGTCTACTGCGAAACGGAGTTCGATTCCGTAGCCCATTCGTTCGTAGGCGGTGGAGGCTTGACTCTTCTGGACGTCAGTTAAATCACGGTTCGTGACAAGCATGACGTCGGCGTTAGGGTTGTCGATCGTGAACGGAGGGAAGTCGGGAGGAAGGCCCAAGCCGAGATCTACGAGGAGGTCACGGCGCGTTCTGGGTGCACCAGCCAGCCGCGCCCGCTCGCCAGAGCTGCGGTCTCGCACACGCTCCGTACCCGCCGGACACTGTTCGACAATCTGAACCGGCGCCGTGATGACCCTACATTGCTTCTCGAACCAGAGCCGAAGATCCTCGCCTGGCGCGGTTTTCGCGATGGAGAGGGCCGGGCAGACAATATAGTGCAGGTGTCCCTTTTTCCAGAGGCCGGCGAACTCGATGTGCGGCTGCTGAAGGAGCAGCTGCTCGTACGACCAACGGCAGTAGTGATCGTCGTACGTTGTCATGGCATGAGTCTCACTCGGTGGGGCTAATGTATTAGCGGTGACCTCCGAGTGCCAGAGAGAACCGCGCGTAGCACGTGATAACCGATGGCGGGTGTCGGCTGCAAGACTCTGTTGGGTTTGCGCACTCGGAGATGACCTATCCAGTCTTATCCGAGCTTCCTGAGACCGCATCGAGCACGTTCTGCGCTTCGCTCAGCTTGAGCCCGATGACGGCGTGTTCAGCCGCCTCTCGCCAAGGCGGGGCGGCGCCCCTAAAGATGAGGATGTCGCCGCCGCGACCACCGCGCGCAGTTGGACGAATCAGCTCTGTGTATCCCCATTCCGGAGCACTTCTATTGCGAGGCCGGTGGAGGCCTTCGCCCGAAGTTCGGCTAGCACTGCGCGATCCGGCGAGGGGATCCGTCTGTTCAACCCATTGACCGCCGGTTCCAAGACGCTCTTACCCAGCCTCCCGAGCCCGCGCGAGTTCTTCCGCCGTTACGTATTCGATTGGCCGCGTCCCAAGAACTTCTCGGGTCGCCGGGTCGGCGCGAAATTCGATCTGGAAGTGCCAGACGTTTAGCTTTGGATGGGGGTGCGTGTCGTAGTGGAGGTTGTCCCAGCCGAGAACGTTCGCGAGTTTGCAGATCGCGAGCCGCTTGCTCGCGTTTACTTGTGCGCCGGGCGCGAGATACAGACGATGCGCGGCAGCAAAGGCGCCCGTCAAGAGATCCGCAACCTGCACCCCGGGCGAATCCTTGGAGCGCACGCGCTCAACATTCGTAAGGCGGCCAGCACTTGCCAGTTGCGCTAGCATACGATTGCCGATGGTCTCCATTGCTTCGTGCTGCAAGGGATAGGCGTCCGAGCGGTCATCGAGGAGTACGCGTGTCGGCACAGCAGTCTTTCGAGCAATGTGCCTCAGGAGGAATGTGTACGTCTTGTAGAACGCCTGCTCGCGGTTTGCGCCGCGCTTGGCCCACTCCTGGTAGAGAAAGGTGTTGACCACAATGACGTCAAAGCTTGCACTGCGTGACCGGAGAATCCGGTCGAGCCAGTCGATCGTGAAATTGATGAGACCGTGACTGTTGCCGACCTTGCTCCACTTGGCCTCGCCTGTGACGCCGTGTCGCGCAATGAGTTGAGCGAACACCTCCTCGAAGTGAATGATCCGATCCTCCGGAAACGAGAGGACGCCGATCGCGTAACACCTCGAGCTGCCATCGGTGCCGGACTCATCAGCGAAGGCGATACGCATGCGCTTTTCAAGTTCCTTCGCTGCTGTTCGAGCCCGCCCCAACGTACATTGTGTTGCGGGGTCGGCAATAGGCAGGTCGGTCTGATTCGAGCAGCGTCCAGTTCTCTTCTTCGCGAAACAGCGTAATTGCCGGCGGTTCACAGGCCAACACGACTGAGCGTCTGCTTGAGCGCCATCCGAGGTGCAGCGACGCGCGGCCCCGAAGCCGAAGGTGGTCCCGGCTACACCGCAGACGACAAAACGAGGCCGGGAAGGCGTCGCCCATCGCGACTGCCCCCCCGGCCCAACTCCGTCAGCAACCCGGAGCCTACATCTCAGTGCCCAGCTCCAGCGACCGGCCCTCCATTCTGCGGCGCGGCCACCCCCGGTGCCGCGGGCGCTGCCACCGGGGCAGGTCCCGGAGCCGGAGCATCGACTGTTCCGCCGCTATCCTCCTGCGCAGCCGCGCGTCGCGGCCTCCTGGTCTTTTGATAGAGCGACGGAACGATCTCCTCGACGTCATCCTCTCGGAATCGGAGAAACGCGATACCGCGGCTCGCCTCTTCGTAGACCTTGAAGAACAGAGAGAATGCGCGCTGTCGTCGGTCGCTCGCGTCGGGGGCGGGGAGCGACGCCTGGCGCGCGCCGAGGGCTTCGAGCAAGGTCGTGCCGAGCACGCTGGCGCGCGCGACCTCTTGTTGCGTGATGGCGGTCTTGCCGACGATGTCGCTCCAGCGCTCTTCGTAGAGCGCGCCGAGAGCGATGCAATCGGTAGCGAGATCGACATAACCAGATCCCTCGCGGATCTGCACGAGACGCGCGGGATCGACGAGCTGCTTGTTCGCGAGGGCGTCTGCGCCGAGGAGCAGGGTTTGCTTGAGCAACGTGGCTTCCGCGATCAACACGTCGAGACTGGCCTTGACCGGTGAGAAGACGAGATGCGCGTGGAGCGCGGCCAATGCATAGGTGCGGAGATCTTTCACTTGAGCGAAGTCATACTCAGGCAGCTGAGCGAGCCGGTCGTGGTAGGGCGCGAGGTTCGAGCACACGCCGAGCCCGACCGCCACGCACCGCGGGATGTCGAGGTTCGGTTGCACGATGTCGCGCGGCTCGAGCGCCGCAATGTCGGCCTTCTTGGTTTCGAACGCCATGCGCGCCTCGTCCCCCCCGATGGGGCGCACGAACGATTCGGCAGTGGGAGCCCGGGTCGCAGCGACGACGGCAGAGGGAACGGCAACAGGCTTCTTGGTCTTGGAATGGGAAGGCATCGGTCGCTTCTTTCTGAGCGGTGTCGGGGGATCCCCTGCGCTCGGAAAGTGGAGTCACGAGGCCCCGAGGAGGCGCGCCAAGAATTTGAGAGGGTGCGGTTCTTTCTTTCTGTCGTTGCTCCGAGCGTTGGATCGCGAGCGCGGAACCCGATCCCCCGGCGGCGAACGCGCCTCGGCCCGCGCTTCTCTCAGGGAACAGAGCTCGCCCGGCGCCGGGCTTCGGACGCCCGTGTCCTCCGCGGGAGGACACGCAAACGGAACCTCGACATCGATGACCTCCGCGGGAGGACACGGGGATCGCCCGTGGCATAAGGAGTGTCCATGGTGTCGCTGTTGTGCGCCAACAAACCTCAGAAAGTCATTTGAGTGGCCGATGGTCGGGCCATGGTGTCACCGTGCGCTCGTCTTGACGAGGACACAGACTCCCCACAACCGTCCCCGTGTCCTCCGCGACATGACACGCGTGCAGGTCCGATCTGGAGCAACCGCTTCATTGGTGACATCGACGCCATTCCAGGTCCGTCGTGTCATCGCAAAGGTGACAATGGCATGACATAACCCGCTCTTCGGCGATCCGTCTTCTCCGAGGCCACGTAGACTCGGAGGCATGGCCACCAAGCTCGCCCTGGCTCTCGACCGCGTCCTCGACCGACTTCAGTGGAGCCAGAAAGAGGTGTTCGTGCGAACGGGGATCTCGTCACGAACGCTGACGCGCTGGCGACTCGAAGGAAAGTCGCCGAGCCCGGCGACCCTCTCGAAGCTGGTGCGGGCGGTCGCGTCCGTCGATCCCGAAGCCGCCGGATGGCTCGCGAAGGTCTCGAGCGTGGCGCGGCTCCATGTCTCGACCGCGACCTCGGCCACGACGACCGCGCAGAGCGGTGCTGCCGCTGGTGCTTCGGTAGCGGGTCCGAGCGTCGACGTGCACCTCCGTGTGGACTCCATCGTGAGCGTCGCCGCCGACGTGATGAACCTGCCACCGAGCGCGGTGCGTCCGGCGCTCCGCGCAGCCTTTCTGCGTGCGCGAGATCTCGGGGTATCAATCGAAGCGATCGCGGA
Source organism: Polyangiaceae bacterium (assembly GCA_043755175.1). Classification (GTDB taxonomy): domain Bacteria; phylum Myxococcota_A; class Polyangia; order Polyangiales; family Polyangiaceae; genus CAYYKK01. Next base: position 9,441 of record JAYUUB010000174.1, read on the forward strand.
GGCGATGGGCGAGGGCGCGAGCTGATTGAACTCCCATTGTGTTAACCCTCAGGTTGCTTGATGGATCAGGCGCCTTCTTCGCGCACGCTGCCTGATGGGATCGGCGGCGTGATGGTCACGATGGCCATCGCTCATCCCGGTCTCCCAAAACTGTCGTAGACCTTGTCTCGGAGACGGAGCATCGGCGCAGGGTCGGCAACAAAAAGGTGGCGGGGACAGTGCGGAAACACCGTTCCCCGCCGTGCTCCGCGGCGCTCTTGGAGAAAGAATCGCGAAGCAAGGTACGGATCGTTCATTCCGATCTCGGCGTCAAATCCTGGTCGATGGGACCGCCGTCGTGCGACGCAGCGCGGCCTCCGCACTGCCCGGCCTGCGGCGCCGCGAGCCGCGAGCCTGGTCGAGCGCTCGTGGTCGTTGGCCACGGCCTTCGGGCTCGTACCGTCGAGGGCCCTCTCGCCCCCGATGAGAAGCCGGTGCTGACGGAGATCCGCGCAAGGCGCTACGACTGCCGCGCCTGCAACGCGATCCTCGTCGTCGTACCGGGAGGAGTCGCGCGCGGCTATCGATATGCTCTCAGTGCAATCGCGTGGGCGCTCGCGCTGTGGGCGTACGAGCGCGCGACGGGCCCCGTCGTCAGGGCGAAGGTGAGCACAGCGAGAGCGATTGGCGTCGCTTCGGCGACGCGTTGGAGATCGCTCTCCCGATGGACGCACTCTGCATCATCCATCTTTGGAGCGGCACGCGAGCTCATCGGCACGACGCGTCATCGAGCCGCGAACATCGCGAGTTTCATCGCAGCAAAGTCGCCGCTTTCAAGAGGACCTGTCGCGCTCGACGCCTTCTTTGGAGCGGCCTTCTGTAGGTCGAGCTGAGCGATCCCGATCTCCGAGCTTCGCCGTCGAAACTGCATACACCACTCCCGGCTCCTCCCGAGAGCGCCCGCTCAATGAGATTGATCTCCGCACAGCCGGCCAATGGGCGGCGAAAGGAGATCGAATGGATTTGCTCGCAAGCGCAGGGGCTCAGCTCGGCCCCAAAGACATGGCAGAGGCGATCGCCATCTTCCGTGCTCAGGTGATTGGACCCCTTCTCACACGGGTCTTCGTGTCGCACGGAGAGCTCGCCAGTGCGATCGCGGCGCTGTCGCGCGAACGACATCTCCGGCCGACTCGAGACACCAAGCAACCGCACGGGCAGCCAGTCGCCGAAGTGCCATGCGCGCGTCCCTGTCAGTGAGATCTCGGCCGGCTCGAGACGAGCACATTCTCTGCGGGACCCGCGCGAATCGACGTTCGGCCGGCCGCCGGGGCCAAAGGCGTGTCAGCTTGCGGAGCGAGCCGCTCCGTCGCGCAGCGTTGTTACCAAGAAGCCGCTAGCGTTGTGCCATTCACCTGCCAGCGCCAGCGGAACCCGCGCGTGGCGCGGTGATCGACAGCGATTGCCTGCAAACAGCTTTCTATCCCGCCTCCTCGGTGTGGTCCCACCAAACCTGGTCACCCTTCCGCGCTGCAACCAAATCCGCGACAACGTGACTGCATGGGCTACGGAGAAACACGCGGTAACCCGGTGCGATTTCAGGCGGCAGGCTGATCTGCGCGAAGAACGCGGTGGGCGTGGATCGTGCTCGGAGCGCTGAATTTGTGGAGGGGTCCCTACGTCGAATTGGTTGCTTAAGCCAAACGCGACGGAGGTTCCCCGATGGACAAGGTGCACTCGGATGAGATTCTTGCCAAGCCCGAACTCCGGGCGTTCCTCAAGGACGCCCAGAAACGGCTGCGACAGCTTCTGCCTTTGACGTCGTTTGCGCAGCGAG
>JAYUUB010000175.1:0-31137 GCA_043755175.1 Polyangiaceae bacterium
CGGCGTATAAACAAGTCGATCGATATTCCGTCGAGACCGAAGGGAGCCTTTTGCCCGAGGAACGAGCACCGGAAGCCTACTTTTGTAGGCTGAGGAGCGGAGAGACGAGGCCGCCTGTCTCACGAAGGTATCGGCGGAATGGCACCGAGGCCGCTCGTGCAAGGCGCCGGCGGAATGCGAATGTGGCCCTCGGAGCTCCTGCACGATCTTCGGCGCGCATGCGACGAGCACGGCATTCGTCGATGCTTGACGCGCGAGCGCCTCGGCGAGCCGCGGGTGACGGTCACCGCGCCGCCGATGACCTGCGCAACCGACGTGCTCCTCTCACCGATAGGCTTGAACCGGCCCGACGAAGGTCCGTCGCGGAGTGAGCTTCGAGGTGGTTCGATTCCTGAGCCGTGGGAGGCGCCACGCGCTACTAAGCGGCCATGGGTATGGTTCGATCGCTTTCCGAGCCCGTGTCCGAGGGGGCACGAGTCGGACAGGTGCATCGACTTCCCCCACAAAAGGCCGAAGATGCGCAGCTCGTCGCGGCAGCGCTCTCGGGCGACGATCGCGCCGCCGAGGCCATCTGGGACCGCTTCTCCCCTTTGGTTCGCAGCATCGCTCGTCGGAGCCTCGGCCCGTCGAGCGACGTGAGCGACCTCGTTCAAGACGCATTCCTCCAGCTCTTCCGTACGCTCTCCGAGCTGCGCGATCCGCTGGCACTCCGTAGCTTTCTCATCGGAATCACGTTGCGCGTCATCGGAACCGAGCTTCGAAAGCGTCGCGTCCGTCGCTGGCTTCGCTTGACCGACACGGGCACGGTGCCCGAGGTCGCCGCTCTGGCCGACGATCCCGAGGCGCGCGAAGCCTTGCGTCGGCTCTATGCCGCGCTCGACCGCGTCTCCGACGAGGAGCGACTCGTGTTCGTGCTCCGCCACATTCAAGGCCTCGAGCTCACCGAGGTGGCCGCTGCCCTCGACATCTCGCTCGCCACGACCAAGCGACGGCTCCAAAAAGTGATGACACGCCTCGTCGCCACCGCAGAGCGCGATCCTGCCTTGTCTTCGTACCTCGAGCCCGCCCTAGGAGAAGGAGACGCGACATGAGCGCACGAGGATCGTCGTCCCAAGCCGCGTCGTCAGAGCTTCGGCCGAAGCACGCGCTCACGTCGCTCACCGATCTCGCTCACCGGGCGGGAGACGGCGAGGTCTCCGACCCGGAGCGCACCGCCTTGAAGGAGCGCTTTCTCGTCGCGCTGGCGCGCGAGCGTGCGCTTCCTCGCGAGCGTCGCACGCTCGGCATCCCGAAGACGCGGTTCATGCTGATGGCTGCGACGTTCCTGGTGGCAGCGCTGGGCCTGGTCGGTGCATTCGTGTTTCGACGTGCGCCCAATCTCGAATACGCCGTCACCGGTAGCCGCACCGAGGGCGACTTCGTCGAGGCGACCGATGACGGGCGTGCGGTGGTGCGCTTCAGCGAAGGCAGCGAGCTCGCGTTCGAGGCTGGCTCGCGGGGGCGCATCGCCGAGGTCTCCCCGCGCGGCGCTCATGTCGTGTTGGAGCACGGCGCCGCTCACGTCGCCGTGAATCATCTCCCACACGCCGAATGGTCGATCGAAGCGGGCCCCTACGAAGTGGCCGTCATCGGAACCGAGTTCGAGGTGCATTGGTCGGGTCGCGAGCTCGAGATCGATCTCGAACGCGGCGCCGTATCGGTGCGCGGCGGCGCGCTCGCTTCTGACATCAAGCTCGTCGGGGGCCAGCGACTCGTCGCGCGCCCCAATGGGGAGCTGTCGATTTCGTCGCTCGACGCGAAGGCAGAGGCCACGAGCCCCGTCCTCGCCTCGAGCGCGCGCATCGAGCCCCCGCCGACTTCGCCATCCGCTTCGGCACCTCCCGCGAAACCGAGCTGGACCGAGCGCGTCACCTCGGGCGACTATCAGGGTGTGCTCGACGAGGCCGAAGCCCGCGGCGTGGGAGGCGTGCTCCAAAGCGGCTCGTTGCCCGATCTAGTCGCGCTGGGTGACGCTGCCCGCTACAAGGGAAAGATGGATCTCGCCAAGAGCGCGCTCGAGACGCAGCGATCGCGGTTTCACGGCTCGGGAGCAGCGATCTCCGCCGCGTTCGTTCTCGGCCGCCTGAGCGAAGACTCGCTGGGCGACGTCGCGGGTGCGATTGGCCATTACGAGGAATACCTCGCCGAGGCGCCCGCGGGAGCGTTCGCCGCCGAGGCGTGGGGGCGAAAGATGAATGCAGTGAGTCGCGTACGCGGCGTCGAGGCGGCTCGACCGATTGCGACGGAGGTCTTGGCGCGATACCCCGACGGCGCCTATGCGCCGATGGCGCGTCAGATCCTCGGGAGCCCGTGAGCCAGAAGCTCGTCGGTGCTCTCGCGAGGGCGCTCGGCTCGAGCGCGACCGTGCTCCTCCTCTCGACGTCGTGGCTCGGTGACGCGCTCGCCGACAGCCCATCACGCGTGGTCGTCGTGCGCGCGGCGAATCAGAGCGCCACGGTCGATGAAGCGACGACACGTCTGCGCGCCGAGCTCACGTCGAGCGGCTTCGAGGTGGTGACCGTCGACGCCCGTGCCGACGCCGATCCTCGTGACACCGTCGAAGATCCCGCATTTCATTCGGTCGCGGCCCTCTCGATCGTGAGCACGTCTGCGGGCACCGCGATCGACGTCTGGGTCGCCGACTCGCTGACCCACAAGACGTTGGTCCGCCGTGTCGACGTCGACGCGCGCGCGACGAAGGGCGCCTCGGTGGTCCTCGCCATTCGAGCCGTCGAGCTCCTGCGCGCAAGTCTTCTCGAGGCACCTCATCTCCCCGCCGATCTCGATCGCTTCGTCCAATCGAAGCCATCCGCGTTACCCGCTCCACCGTCATCGTCGTCGCTACCGTCGTCGTCACCGTCCCCGTCCCCGTCCCCGTCACCGTCCTCGTCACCGTCCTCGTCACCGTCGTCGTCGTTACCGTCGTCGTCGTCACCGTCGTCGTTACCGTTACCGTCGTCGTCACCGTCCACGTCGTCCCAGTGGCCTTCGTCCACCCCCACCTGGAGCAACTGGCCTAGCCGCCCTTTCGTTCCCTCTCCGCCTACCGCTCCGGGCCCCTTCGCGTTTGGCCTCGGTCTCGCCGCGCTCGCTCATTTCGACGGCAATCCCCCGAGCTTCGGCCCCGAGCTGCATGCCGAGCTCCGTGTGCATCCTCGGATTCATTTGCGCGCCGACATCGTCGCGCCCCTCTTCACGTGGGCCCGTCGACGCCCCGAAGGGTCGATCTCACTGCGTGAGGGGCTCGGCGTCATCGGCGTCTCGGTGCCTCTCGTCGAGCGCGGGCCAGTCGTACCGAGCACCTATCTCGGGGTCGGAATCGACGTCGCTCATGCGGCTGGAAACGCGGCCCTGCCCTACCGTGCGCAATCGGCTGACGTGGCCTCGTTCGTCACCATGCCCGGCGCTTCGGTCGAATTCCGATGCACCGATCACTTCTCCATTCTCACCAACGCGCGTGTCCCGTTCGCCCTCCCAGGCGCCACGCTTCGAATCGCAGGCCACGATGTCGGGCGAATCGGTCGCTCGAGCTTTCTCGGCTCCGTCGGCTTTCTGGTGATCCCATGACGTCGATCGAAAAAAGATCGCGCCGCATGTCGATCGTTGAGCCGCGCATCGGGCCCGCGACGACTACGCCTTCGAATCCACGGAGGACCGCAATGCATTCTTTCACGAAGCTTCGAATCACTCTTCTCTCGACGCTCGTCGGTTTGGGAGGCCTCTTCACCGGCTGCAATCCCCAGGTCATCAATGGAGTGACGACCGGCGGGGCCGGCGGCGAAGACACGACGGTCGCCGAAGGCACCTCGGGCAACACCAGCTGCAACGGCACCGGCGTCAGCGGCGTCGGCGGTGGCTATGCCTCGAGCGCGAGCGGCGTCGGCGGCGGATTCTCCACCAGTGTCAGCGGTGTGGCTTCGAGCGCGAGCGGCGTCGGCGGCGGATTCTCCACCAGCGTGAGCGGTGTGGCCTCCAGCAGCAGTGGTTTTGGCGGCGGCTTCGCTTCGAGCGTCAGCGGCGTCGGAGGTGGCCTCTCGTCCAGCGTCAGCGGCGACAGCTCGAGCGGAAGCGGATTCGGCGGTGGATTCGGCTCCAGCGGAAGCGGATTCGGCGGTGGATTCGGCTCCAGCGGCTCGGGGTTTTGATCCGAACGAGCGAGCCTCCGCTCGCGCGCGGGCTCATCTCGTCGGTCTAGCTTCGGCGGTCATGTCGGGGCCGCCGCACTCGACATGGATGACGCCGTTCTTGACGGCTTTGTCTCGCACCGTGCCTCTACCGACCGCGGCCACGGGCTTACCGCCTTGGCCTGCGTACACGCCGCGTACTCCCTCTTGGAGCTCGTCGCCGCTCTGGGTCTTGGCTCCCTTGGTCGCCAGCTGACGCATCTCTTTGCCCACGAAGACTTGCGTCGTCACGCCCTGCTCCACGCGATCGCCGGCCGCCATGTCGGCGGCCTGCTTCGCGAGGGCATCTTGGGCTCGCTTCTTGTAAGGGGCTGTGCAGGAATTGGATGCGTATCAGGGTCGTCGAGAACGAAGCCAGATTGGCGCCCGAGGAGTGAGCCGCGCAAGAATACCGGGGTATTTTGAGCAGCGGAGCGACGAGGCCGCCGATAGGGCGATGGTATCGGCGACGATGGTATGCATCCCATTTCTACACAGCTCCCTAAAAGCGTCCGGGTATAAACAAGTCGATCGATATTCCGTCGAGACCGAAGCGAGACGTGTGCCCGAGGAACGAGCACCGGGAGCCTACTTTTAGCGCAGAGACGAGGCCACCTGTCTCGCAATGGTATCGGCGGAATAGCGCCGACTTGTTGATACGCGGGCCCTAATTGCATCTTCCGGCGGGCGTACATTGCGAAGGACCCGAAGACATGCACGCATTGAATGCGTCTTGCCCCGGACAGTTGTACTTCGAGCCATTGATGCAGCACGTGAGCGATTGCTCGCTGTGACGCAGGCTCGTCGTATGTTCGACTTGGACCGGCTGACCCCCTTCAGGAAGCACCGCCGGTAGCGCACCGAGAACCTCTGAAACGGTCGGAGGCACGATGCCTTGCGAGGCTCGCGCGTCGGAGTCGGCTCGCGCGGCTTCGGCTTGCGCCTGTTGGGTGCGCTGCTGCTCGACGAGGAGATCGTGATCGCGCTCCCGACGCTCTGCCAACGCGCGCTCCTTGCCCGGTCGCTTGAGCTCCGTCGCGATGGCCTTCGACAGAGCATGGGCCCACCGATCGTAGCGGGAGTCGACCAAAAGCTCTCCACCTGGCCCCTTCCGCGTCTCGAGGCCCGAGCTCGTCAGGTACTTCACGACGTATTGCTGCGCAGTGTACTCAATCGCCACTTCGACCGTCGCGTCGCCTTTGCGAAACCGAGCGTGGATGTTGCCGTCGCCTTCGGTGATGGGGGAAAACCGGCGCACATCCATCGCGCGGACGACCGCGGCACGCACCGCCATCGGGTCGGGGTTGCCTTCGATGAGCACCGTATCGGCCTCTTTCGCAGGGAAGAAGCTCGTCCCGCATCCGGTGAAGGCAGTGAGAAAGGTGAGACCGGTCGAGAAAAGCAGCGCGCGCGGAGAGAGCATGCGCGGAGGCTAGACAGCGCGCTTCGGTGCGACAAGCGGGACGCATGGAAGCGACGGAATCGGAGCGGCTTTCCCCCGTTAGGAGAGAAGAGGGGGGAGAGGAGACAAGACGAGCGGGAAGATCGGAATAGGAGGAAGGCAGAGGATGAAAAGCGCGTTGCGTTGTCAATCGACTGAGCCTCCCATCGTGGACTCCGCCGCCGAGCCCTCATCCCTCTCTCGCTTCCTCTCCCTTCCTCTCCCTTCCCGTCTTCCCGTTCCTCCGCCTCTGCCTCTGCCTCTGCCTCTGCCCCTGCCTCGGGCGAGGCCTCTGCCTCTGGCGAGGCTCGCCCGCGCCACGGCCGCTCGGTGTTGACTCTCGTTGAGGGGCTTCCAACGTGAGCCCACGTGCGCGCTCACGGCGCCGAGCTTTCCGAATTGGCCGAGCGCCTGCGCAGTGTCGTCGTTCGACCTGTTGCGCTCGCTTCGTCGACGCCGCTGCGATCGCGCTCAGGTGTACCCGCTCAACCGATAAGCCAACCATCCGAAGTATTCGTGGAGCGCATCGTTGCTCTGCGACATGTCGTCGATTCCGGGGAATAGCCCTCTCAGACCGAGTCCTTTCATTCGGTAGTCGACCGGCCAAGGCACGATCTGCACTCCCTGCTTCGCGAAGCAGGCAGCCGCGCGCGGCATGTGCATCGCGCTCGTGACGAGAAGAATGGGACCATGATCGGCAGTGGCGATCACGTCGGTGAGAATGCGCTTCGATTCGATGGCATTTTCACGCGTGTTCCGCGACACGTCGTCCATTCGAATGCGCTCGGGCTCGATTCCCATGTCGACGAGCAACTGGTGGAGCACCGTCGACTCCGAATACTTCGCGCCGTAGTCGTCGACGTACGCGCCCGAGACCACGACCAGAGCTTTCGGGTACACGTGCGCGAGCCGCACCGTCTCGACGAGACGATCGCTTGCTTCGGTCAGCTCGTAGGTGCCTCGCTCGGGCACCCGTGTGAAGCCGCAAAGGAGCACGATCGCCGCGGGCTCTGTTTCGAGCTTGGGCGCGGGATCGAACTGGTGCTCGAGCCCCCAGGTGAGAGGCTCCGAGACCAGGCGCAGACTGAAGATCCACATCTCGGCGCAGGCGACGATGACGAGCCAGTTTCGCGTTCGAGGCCGTCGCTTGAGAATGCGCAATCCGAGCGCAATCCCGAGGAGCACGAGCCCGAGATGGAGCGGGCTGATGATCCACCCGATGACCTTGGAGACGAAATAGAACATGCCCTCGCCTGGCTGGTTACTACGCGTACCGAGCGCGCGGAACCAGAGAGAGCGAGCCCATCGGTCGACTCGTTTCTTTCCACGAGGGTTGCTTCGTCGGCCACCTCGGCGCCATTCTCGGCGAACCATGTCGGTGGTCGATCTCGTCGGGAACACGCCTCTCGTTCGCCTCGCTCTCCTCGATCACGATTGCGAGGTCCCGGTGCTCGCCAAGTGCGAGCACCTGAATCCTGGCGGCAGCATCAAAGATCGGATCGCCAAATCGATTCTCGAAGACGCCGAGGCGCGCGGCATCCTCCGCCCAGGCGCGACGCTCATAGAAGCGACGGCCGGCAACACTGGCGTCGGGCTCGCCATTCTCGCCGCCGCCAAAGGCTATCGATTGGTGTGCGTGATGCCCGAGAAAATGAGCGTCGACAAACGCGAATCGCTCGCGTCGCTCGGCGTCGAGGTCGTGATGACGGCCAACGCGCCACCCAAGAGCCCCGAGAACTTTCGCAACGTGGCGCGCCGGCTCGCCGAGGAGCGGGGCTACTTTCTCACCGATCAGTTCGCGACGCCTGCGAACCCTCGCGCCCACGAGACCGAGACGGCACGCGAGATCCTCGAGCAGACCGGGGGACACGTCGGCGCGTTCGTTTGCGGCGCCGGGACGGGCGGCACGATCATCGGCGTCGCGCGCCGCCTCAAGCGCGAGCTGCCCGGCGTTCTCATCATCCTCGCCGATCCCGTCGGATCGGCGCTGGCAGATTGGGTCGAGACCGGAAACCTCGGTCCTGACGGATCGTACGCCGTCGAAGGCATCGGCGGCAGCGAGCCGACGCCGATCATGGACCGAAGCCTCATCGACGCGGCCGAGCGCATCTCCGACGACGACTCGTTCGAGACCACGCGACGGCTCGTCCAACGAGAGGGCCTCTTGGTCGGCGGATCGTCGGGGACCAACGTCGCAGCCGCCCTTCGCGTCGCTCGCCGACGCGGCCTCGGCGGTCCCGTCGTGACCATCCTCGCCGACGGCTGGGACCGCTACCGCTCCAAACCGTGGATGCGCGCTTGGGCCGGAGCCGCCTCGTGAGCGGCCCCGAGGGCCTGTCGACGCGTTCTTGCATCGAGGATCGCCCGAAGAGTTGACTCGCCTCGTTCCGGGCCCGACCATCACGCGATTGGGGTCCGCGGGGCCCCATCGATCTCTCGGGCCCTTCGTTCGGCCCCTCCCCCTGGATGAGCACGGCCCTCACCTTCGATCACGTCGGCAAGCGCTACGACAAGACCGTCGTCCTGCGCGACGTGAGCTTTCGCGCCGAGCCCGGCGAGCTGGTCGTCCTCGTCGGTCCGAGCGGCTGTGGCAAGTCGACGCTCATGCGCTGTGTCGCGGGCCTCGAAGCGATCACCGAGGGCACCATTCGCGCAGGCGACCGCGTGCTGAACGAGCTGCCTCCTCACGAGCGCGGCGTCGGCATGGTCTTTCAGAGCTACGCGCTCTATCCGCACCTCAGCGTGCGCCAGAACCTCGCCTTCCCCCTCGAAGTGAAGAAGGTGCCCGAACGTGAGCAGAAGATCGAGGTCGAGCGCGTCGCCGAGATGCTCGGGCTCACGCCGCTGCTCGATCGCCTGCCGCGCCAGCTCTCCGGTGGTCAACGTCAACGCGTCGCGATCGGCCGCTGTCTCGTTCGAAAACCCGAGATTTACTGCTTCGACGAGCCGCTCTCGAACCTCGACGCCGCGCTCCGATCGCAGATTCGTGTCGAGCTGAAGAGCCTCCAGCGCGAGCTCGGAAAGACCGCGCTCTACGTCACCCACGACCAGGTCGAAGCAATGACGCTCGCCGATCGCATCGTCGTGTTGAACCGCGGGGTCGTCGAACAGACCGGAACCCCCGAAGAGCTCTACGCGGCGCCAAAGAACCGCTTCGTCGCGCGCTTCATCGGAACACCTTCGATGACTCTCATGCGCGGTCGCGTCGCGGGCGGTCGCTTCACGAGCGGTGAGCTCGAGGTCGCGCTCGACGTTCGCGATGGCGACGCGGTCCTCGGGGTCCGACCCGAAGACGTCCTCGTCGGCAAGACAGGCACAGAAGCGGTGGTGCGTGCCGTCGAGCCAGTCGGCGAGTCGGGCTATCTCCATCTCGAGGTCCGAGGCCTCGAAGCAGACGCCGACGGAGCCGACGGTCTGCGGCGCGTGCTCCTCTGTGCCAGCATCCCCGGCCGCGAAGCCTTTCTCATGCGCGAGGGGAGCTCGATTCACGTCACCTTGCGCGCCGAGCGCTGTCACGCCTTCGATCCGAAATCGGGTGAAGCGCTCGCGAGGCGCGGCGGATGAGCGACGAGAGTGTGCCTTCGCCCCTTTCCCCTCTGGGGCGCTGGGTACGAATCGTTCTCCTTTCGTCGCTCGTGCTCGCCGTGGTGCTCGTGCGCCCCATCACGAGCGCGCTCGCTCCGTCGCCTCCAGGCATTCACATCGTGCTCTGGCACTCGCAGCGCGGCCCCGAGCGCGAGCTTCTCGAAGGTCTCCTGCGCAAATTCAACGCCGCGCACGTGGGACAGATCGCGGTCGAGCCGCTCGCCGTCCCCGACGCGACCTTCAAAGACAAGGTGCGTCGATCGATTCCGCACGGCGCGGGGCCCGATCTCTTCATTCGACCGCACAACGAAATAGGCGAGCTCGACGCTTCGCACGTGCTCGCCACGCTCTCGCCCGGCGATCTCCCGTCGCCGCCGGCGAGCTACATGGCGGGCTTGGTCGAAGGCGTCTCGGTGCGCGGCGGAATGGTCGGCATACCGCTCACCTACAAGGGCCTGCTGCAGTTCTACAACACGCGCCTTCTCCCCGACGGGCCGCTCCGCTCCACCAAAGATCTCGCCGAGCTTCGCGCGCGTCTCGCTCCGGGCACGTATCCGCTCGCCTACGACGCGACCTCGCTCTTCTTCCAATCGCCTTTCTTTCTAGGCCAAGGCGGAAAGATCTTCGACGACACGGGCAAGCACTACGCTCTCTTCGACGGCCCCGCGCGCGAGACCTTCGATTGGCCGGGGACGTGGAAGAAGACCGGAATCCTTCCGCCCGACGTCAGCTACAACGAGTCGACGCGCCTCTTCGAAGGAGGGCAAGCCGCCGTTCTTCTCTGCGGCCCCTGGTACACGCCGCGCGGTCCGATCGCCGACAAGAGCGAATGGGACGTGGCGCCGATCTTCGACGTGGGCGATCAAAAAGGCGGCTCGTTCATCACGATCGAGAGCCTCTTCATTTCAGCGGGAGCGAAAGACAAGAAGGCCGCGCTCGAGGTCGCACGTTTCCTCGCTGGCGAAGAGGCGCAGTCGGAGCGCTATCGCGTCCTCAGCCTGCCTCCAGTCACGACCTCGCTCTATGGTCGGCTCGACTCCATGGGCGCGACCGGCGGTGCGCGCGCCAAACGGCTCGCCGAGGCGCAGCGCCAAGCGCTCGAGCACGGCATGGTCACGCCGAGCTCGATCGGAATGGGCGCCGTCTGGACCCCGGCGCTCGACGTCCTCAGCGCGAGCGTCGCCGGGCGCGACGTCGGCCAAGCGATCGAAGCCGCCCATTACACGCTCGACCGGGTCCAAGACGAGCAAGTCACCGAAGCGAGCCCGAGCCTTTACGGCGTTCTTCTCGTGGCATTGCTCATCTTCGGAACCCTCCTCGTCGTGAGACGCGTGCGTCTCGACATCGCTTCGCCCGCCGCTGCGCGCTCGAGGCTCATGGGCGCTTACGGGAGAGTCGCGGTCCCCTATGTGCTCCCGGGGATCGTCGCCGTCGTCACGCTCGTCCTCGTTCCCGTAGTCGTCAGCGCAGGCATGAGCCTCTTCGATTACCGCGCTGGCCATTTCACGTTCATCGGTCTGCAAAACTTCCGCGAGATACTTCTACCGCCGCTTGCGCGCGCATTCGAGGCGCGCTCCTTCTATTTCGCGCTCGGCGTGACTGTCCTCTGGACACTGGTGAACGTGTTTCTCCACGTGACGATCGGCGTCTCGCTCGCGCTCTTGCTCCGGCCCTCGTACGTGCGCTTTCGCACCGCTTATCGGCTCGTCCTCATTCTGCCGTGGGCCATTCCGAACTACATCACCGCGCTCATGTGGAAGGGCATGTTCCACGCGCAAGTCGGAGCCATCAATCGACTCCTCGCGCCCTTCGGATTCGAGGGTTACAATTGGTTCGACCATTTCGGCACGGCATTCTTCGCGAACGTCGTCACCAATACATGGCTCGGTTTTCCTTTCATGATGGTCGTCACGCTCGGCGCGCTCTCGTCGATTCCGAGCGAGCTCGAAGAGGCCGCCACGCTCGACGGCGCGTCGCGCTTTCATCGCTTCCGAGCGATCGTCCTCCCGCACATTCGCCCGGCCCTCTTGCCGTCGGTGCTGCTCGGCTCGGTGTGGACGTTCAACATGTTCAACGTCATCTACCTCGTGAGCGGCGGTGAGCCCGGATCGCAGACCGACATTCTCGTGAGCGAGGCCTACCGCTGGGCCTTCGAGCGCGGCGAACGCTATGGCTATGCCGCCGCGTATTCGGTCCTCATCTTCGTCTTTCTCCTATTCTATGGTCGGCTCTCACAAAGGCTCGAGCCCAAGGAGTCGACGTGAAGACGCGCTTACGCGACATCGTCTTCACCCACGTCTTGTTGCTCGCGGCTTCGACCGCGGTGCTCTACCCGGTGCTCTGGGTGTTGCGTCTCGCGCTGTCGGCCGAAGGCCAGCTCACGCAGGCCGGCGCCGAATTTCATGCGACCGGACAGAACTTCCACGCGTTCTTCTTCGCCCAAGATTTCTATGGTCGTCCGCTCTTTCTCATTCAGTTGGGCAACAGTCTCTTGGTGAGCGGCGTCGCGACGATTTTCGGCGTTTTGTGCGCGGTGTCTGCCTCTTATGGGTTCTCGCGGCTCTCGTTCCCGCTTCGTGACGCGGGCCTCCGCGGCATGCTCGTCTCGCAGATGTTTCCGGCCGTCGTGACCGGCGTTCCGCTGCTCTTCATTCTCGATGCGCTCGGCCTCTTCGGCACGACCGCGGGGCTCGTCTTGGTCTATGCGACGAGCAGCGTCCCGTTCTCGATCTGGATGCTCAAAGGCTACTTCGACGCGATCCCCAAAGACCTCGACGAAGCGGCGCGTCTCGACGGAGCGTCTTCGTTCGTGATCTTTCGTCGCATCATGTTGCCGCTCGTGAGACCCGGAATCGGAATCACGGCGCTCTTCGCGTTCATGACCGCCTACAACGAGTTCATCATGGCGTCGCTCTTCCTCGACGACGTCACCGATTACACGCTCCCCGTCACGCTCCAGCAATACGTCGGTGGCTTCGATCCGAGCTGGGGGATCTTCGCCGCCGGCTCGCTCGTGCTCTCGCTCCCGATCGTTTTGCTCTTTTTCTACGTGCAAAAGCAGATGGTCGGCGGCCTCGTCTCGGGCGCCGTCAAAGGCTGACGCACACCCTACCTACAATCAGAAGCCTGCGTGCTCCGTGAGACCGACGTCGCTGGTCTTCGGGCCTTGGAATCCGTCGCGTCGCATCGTCAACACGAGGGTGTCGCGGTGCCCTCCCTCGCCCATCGGTTGAATGGGCGTGGTCTCGTGAATCACGCGCTCGTCGTCGACGATGAGCGTCGTCCAAGGTCGGGTCATCGTGAATCGGAGCCCGGCCGGGCCGCTCGATTCGAAGACGCGCGTCTCGCCGCCTTTGACGCCCTCACGGTCGATCAGGACGACCATTACGAAGTCAACGCCGTCGCGATGAGCGCCTTCGGGGGTCGGTCGACCGATCCCGTCGGTCGTGTCGATGCGGAACTGGTGCGCCTCGACGAACCAAGGCCTCATCCCAGCGACGTCTGATCCGCGCGCGCAGAAGGCCTCGAGCAGGCGGTCCCAAGCCGGAGCCGCGAGCACCGCCGGATCGATCGGCTCGAACCAGCGCTCGAAGCCTCCGTGGAGCGCGTTGTAATCGATCGATTGCCAATGCGCGCGATGGGGAACGAGCGTGACGACGTCGCCTTCGACGACGAAGCACGCATGTCGGCGCCGACGGTAACGCCCGCCATCGCGCAGATGCGCGTCGGGAGGCAAGTCGTTCCACGACGGCTTGAGGGCATCGAGCTCGGCGATCGATGCGCCCGTGAGCTTTTCGAGCCCCTCGGGCCCGAGCGTCGCGTGACCCTGCGCGCGAAGCGTCGCCGTTAGATCACCGATCAGTGTGAGAGCAGGTTGGAGCACGCCTGAGGGTTACTCCCGAAAGGGGGTGCGCGCGAGCCCTCCTACGCCTCCGCGACCAAGCCCAGCTCTACGTGACTAGGAGATGCATCTGCATCGTCGCGCCGATGGTTCCTTGACCGCGTGGGCGGCGTGATGTACTGAACATAAGACCAGTCACCGAGGAGTCATTCATGTCCGAGACGTCGCCCATCGATTCCAGTGTTCTCGACCTCACCAAGCTGTTCGATGGGCCGCACGGCCCCCTCCAAGGCGTCACGTTCCCCGACGTCGATCGCGAGACGCTCCTCGAGCACATCGATCTCGTTCGGCGCGCCGCCGACGACGTGGCTCAAGCCCAGGCGATGCTCGCTGCAGCCGAAAGCGCGCTCGAAGAGCGTCAGTCGGCGTTGATGGCGAAGAGCCATCGCGCCATGGCATATGCGCGCATTTATGCCGACGAAAACCCGGCCCTCCTCGCCGAGCTCGATCGAATCACGCTCCCTCGAACGTCGGCGCTCCGCGCCGAGCGACGCGAGAACACCGCCCCTCGTCTCAGCAGCACACGCTCCGAAAGCGGTCGTCCCCGAGGGCGTCCGCGCAAGTCCTCCGACGAGACGTCGCTCTTCGCCGTGCCGTCTCGTTCCGACATCGCCTCCGACCCCCAGACGGCCCTCGATGAGGCTCCTGCGGCCGAGTGAATGGGGCGTAACGCGCTTCTGAGTTACGAAGCGATTTCGACGGCGCGGGCAACCTGGTAGGTTCGTGTCGTGCTTCGTTCCGCCAGTCGCGTGGCCTTCACGCTCGCCGCGCTCTTCGTCAGTGTACGTGCGTTCGCTCAGCCGACTCATCCGCCAGCGACCGATCCGTCGAAGCCGGCGCCCGCCACCGATCCGAGCGGCGACACGCCGAAGAGCGGTGACCCCGGAAAAGACGAGCCCAAGAACGGCGAGCCTGGCAAAGCCGAGCCCAAGGGCGACGATCCCAAAAGCGACGCGTCCAAGAAAGAGCCGGAAAAGGGCGAAGGACCCACGAAGACTCCCGACGCCAAGTCTTCTGCGGCCGACGAAGCCGCCGCGAAGTCCGACGCGAAGCCCACCGACAAAGACGGAAAGACGGCGCTCAAAAAAGACTCGCCGCATGTCGGGAGCTTCGAGCTCGGCTCGTACGGGCGCGTGGTCGCCGGGCTCGACGGCAAGGGTGGCCGCGCGCGCGACGCCGACATCGTCGCGCACGGCTCGCGCCTCGACGAATCGAACTACGTCGAGCTCGAGCTCCGTCGCGAAGACGTCTGGGAGAAGACCGGCGCGAGCACCAAGATCGTCGCGACCCTCGCCGTCGCGAACCCGATCTTCCACTACACCGGCAACTTCGACATCAAGCTCGCCGTCCGAAACCTCTACATCGAGGAAATGGATTTGGCCTTGAAAGGCCTGTCGGTCTGGGCCGGCTCACGCATGGTCCGCGGCGACGACATCTACCTGCTCGACTTCTGGCCTCTCGACAACTTGAACACGATTGGCGCGGGCGTCGGCTATCGCCACCCCATCGGCACGAGCGCACAGCTCCACTTCGGCGTCTCGCAACCGACGACTCCTTTCTACATTCAATCGGTCGATCGCCCTGCGCCTCTCGATCAGTACGGCAGCGCGCCGGTCGAGATCCTCAATCGTCAGCGCATGATCGGGAGCTTTCGCGTCTCGCACAACCAACGCATCGGCGGCCCCAAAGACGGTCCCGGTCCTGGGATCAAAGCCGTTCTCTATGGCGAGCTCCACGCATTGCCGAAGGGTCAACGCGAGACGAGCCAACCTCGCGTCTACGAAGACCTCCCGTCTGACGGAGGGTTCGTTCTGGGCGGCCAAATCGGCGCCTACACCGGAGAGCGCGACACGCACGTGAACATCTTCGCGCGCTATGCCACCGGGCTCGCCGCTTACGGGCAATTCGCAACGCCGGGGCAGCTCAACACCAATCGCACCACCGACGGCGCCCACGAGCTCGTAATCGCGGCCGGAGGCAACGCCGAGGTAGGTCTGTTCGGTGTGATGGCGGGCGCGTATTTCCGATCGTTCCGCGACGCGAGCCCCGCTCTCGATTACCAAGACGTCGACGAGGGCATCGCGATCGTCAGGCCCACGGTGTTCTTCGGTGAATACGGCGGTCTCTCGGTCGAAGGCAGCTACCAAATCGCCCAGCGCGGTGTCATCTCACCCGATCCGGTCGATCCGACGGCGGCCCCGAAGGGCCCCCGCATGGCGAGCGCCTTCCGATTCGGCGTGATCCCGTTCGTCTCTCCTGCCGGACGCGGCGACTACACGCGCCCCCACATCCGCCTCATTTACGCGGTCACGGCGCGCAACGACGTCGCGCGCGATCTCTATCCTCAAGACGACGTGTTCCACCGTCGCACCATCGATCACTTCATCGGCCTCGGCGCCGAGTGGTGGTTCAACTCATCGACTTACGGGTTTTGATCATGCGCATCACCAATCGCTCGCGGCGCTATCTGGCCTTCCCGCTCCTCTTCGGCTTCGTGGGTGCCGCCGCCCTCTCGACGACGACCGAGAGCTGTATGAGCTACGACACCGGTCTCCAAGGCGAGATTCGATTGTCGAGCCAGGTCGTCGATTGGCGCGACGAGGTCATCTACCAGGTGCTCGTCGATCGCTTCGCCGACGGTGATCTCGGCAACAACCAACGCGTCGATCGCACCGCCGGCGGTCGCTATCACGGCGGCGATTGGAAGGGCCTCGAAAATCACCTCGATTACATTCAGAGCCTCGGCGTCACGACGCTTTGGATCTCGCCCATCGTGAAGAACATCGACACCGACGCGGGCTTCGATGGCTATCACGGGTATTGGGCGCAAGATCTGACCGCGCTCAATCCGCATTTTGGCGATCTCGCTGCCCTCCGAAGCCTGGTCTTCGCCGCTCACAAGCGCAAGATGAAGGTCATCGTCGACATCGTGACGAACCACCTCGGCCAGCTCTTCTATTACGACATCAACAAGAACGGCCAGCCCGACGACCGCGTCGCCGGCAGCGGCACGACGAGCTCGGTCACCCACGAGAACGAATACGATCCCGACTTCGATCCGCGTGGCGTCCAGTCGTTCACGTCGCTCGGCGAGTCGGGCCCAGCGCCCGTCATCTTCACCTACGATCCGGCGACGAACCACGTCCCGCCCATGCCCGAGGTGTTCCAGAATCCCCGCGCCTTCAATCGCAAAGGTCGAACTTACAACTTCGACGATCCGCTCCAGCTCGTGAAGGGCGACTTCCCAGGCGGTCTCAAAGACGTCGACACGACCCTATGCAAGGCGCGCGACGGTCTGGGCGTGAAAGAGGCCATGGTCGACTCGTACGCACGATGGGTCGAGCTCACCGACATCGATGGTTTTCGCATCGACACGGTCAAGCACGTCGAGCGCGAGTTCTGGCGCTACTTCACGCAGAAGGTTCGGCAGCGGCTCGACGCCGACGGCAAGAAGAACTTTTTCATGTTCGGCGAGGCATTCGACGGACGCGACGCCCTCATCGGATCGTTCACCCAAGCCGATCTGCCTCCGCAAGCCGAGCTCGACCAAGAGAACGAGTGCGTCACCGACGGAAAGCCGATCACTGGCGATCAGCTCGATAGCGTCTTCTACTTCCCGCAATACTTCACCGGCGTCCGCGATCTCTTCCAAAGCAACCTCGCGACCAAGCCGCTCCAAGACCTCTGGGAACAGCGACCGTCCACGTGGGGCAATCAAGCTCCGTCGCTCGGTATCGGCATTCCGCCGAGCGATTTCCCGGTCAACTTCATCGACAACCACGACGTGCCGCGCTTTCTCTACAACGGCAGCGAAGAGGGCCTCCACAATGCCCTCACGCTCATCTTCACGGCGCAGGGCATTCCGTGTGTCTATTACGGAACCGAGCAAGACTTCGCAGGTGGTAACGATCCGGCCAATCGCGAAGACCTCTGGTCGACGGGATTTCCGACGACCGGCGGCACCTTCAAGAGCATTCAGAAGCTTGCCAAGATCCGCAAAAGCTCGGCGGCCATTCGCAAAGGCGCGTCCAAAGTGGTGTGGTCGACGACCAACGTCGGCTCCGAAGAAGACGCAGGCATCTTCGCATTCGAACGCACCGGTGGTGACGCCGGGAGTGACTATGCACTCATCGTATTGAACAGCAGCGCGACCCACGCGAGCGCGCCCACGACGATGGGCACGGCCATGAAGGTCGGCGTCGCGCCGGGCACCCAGCTCACCGACGCGCTCTCCGGTCAGGTCACGGCCAAGGTCGCGAGCAACGGAACGCTCTCGCTCGACCCTCTGCCGCCGCAATCAGCGCTCATCTTGTTGGCCCAATGAAGCTTCTCTCAGCGACGCGCGTGATTCAGCTGGCGAGATCGAACATTTCGGTTTGAACGCCGACGTCGATCGACGAATCGAGAGGGAGCTTCGGACGGCGCTGTGATTGGGGCTTCGCCTCGATGCTGTCGATCGGGATGGCGCCGAGCTTCGCCAAGAGCTTCTCTGCAGCACGCACGTCGCGTGTGTAAAAAACGATGACCTCGTCGTCGGCCATCGTAGCAATGGTGCCCTCGAGCGAGATGGCGACGTCGGTACCGATCGCGCAGGCCACGCAATGGTGCTTGTTCTGACTCGAAGCGGTGAGCACCTCGGCGTGCGTCCACTGCTGACAACGGTCGCGCGCCTTGGCGTTCACGACGACGACGAGCCGATCGAAGCGCTTGCCGAGAGAACGGCCCATGCGCACGGCACCGAGATCGTCAGCGCCGACCACTCGGTCCCAAAGAGCCGTCATCACGCGAAAACCCGCGAGCGGAATGGCCTCGGAAGCGAAGCGCGCTGGCGATTCACCGTGGGCGAGGACCAGATAGCCGGAGCCGATTTGGTAGAGCGCGTGAAGCGAGGAGGTAGTGGAAGCAGGTGCAGCTGACATGACGAACATCCGTGACGCGCGGGGTGCGCAGCTCCCTGATAGAGCATGGTTCGTGCCGATGCTCTCTTGCCACGTTCGCGGCCACGATTGCCGATCGTCTGTGACGCGACTGTCACTTGGCGAGACACCCGGGGTGGCAAGCCCATGACACTTTGGCGTGATCGGGGAGATACGCACCGCTCCGACGCGCCCGGCGGCAGAGGCGTCTGCGAAGGGCCATTTGCATCGGAACGCGACGTGGAATGCGCTTCGCGCCGGGCGTGTGGTGCCGAGGCTTGATGGGCCGTGCCCTCACCCCTTGTTGCTTGGTGGCCCTCACCGCGGCCTTCGCCTGCTCGTCGGGCGCGCCTTCTCCCTCCCTGGCAGCGTCGACTTCTGTCGCCGTGCCCAAGGTAATCGACCGCGTCGCCGCGCCCAAACCTGCCCCGCTCCCGACGCGCTCGGCATTCGCGTTGCCTCGTTCGGCAGAGAGCGACGCTTTGTTCCTCGCCGACGAAGATCACCAAGCCTTGCGATCTTCTCAACTTCCTCTTCCCTCTGCCTCTCCCCTACGAGCTGCGCCCAGAGGCAGATGGTTCGACGCCCGCGCCGATCAGTGCTTCGTCGCGACTTCTTCTTTCTTCGCCTTGTCGGCGCCCTCGAGCGAGAGCTCGGCGACCTTGTCTTGGAACTTGATCTTCGAGACCATCAGCTGCTCCTCGAGACCCACCACGTCGATGGTGGCCTTCGAGACCTTGTCGCTCACCTCGCTGAGCTTCGTCTCGAGGCTCTTCATCAGCGGCCCAGCCGTCTTCACGAGCTTCAACGTCACGACCTGCGCGTGGAGCTCATCCATGCGTGCGCGGTACTCGCCCATCTGCTCACGGAGCGTCGTGATGCGCTGCTCGACGTTCGCTTGCTCGACCTGGAGCTTCACGAGATCGGCGACCTGGCCCTTCAGACCCGCATCGAGCGCGGCCGACGAGATGTACGCCTTGATCTGGTCCATACCGTCTGCCGAGCGAATGTCGGTCGACTTGAAGACCGGCGTCGCTTCTTCGATTTCGACCTCGGCTTTCCCACCGGGCTCGATCTCGACGCGGAAGAGCTGGGCGTTACCCAATCGGTCGGGATGCTCGGGCGATTTCGTGAGCTTGTAGCCCTCGGGCACCGTGTGCCGAACGTAGACCGTCGCTTTCTCGGTCAATCGATTGACGAGGGTGAACGAGGTCTTTCGGATGTGCTTGGTCTCGGTCGAGAAGACGCCGCGCTGCACGGTGATGACCCGCGCGATCTCGTCTCTCGTGGCTTCTTTCTTTTCGACGACGATCTGCCGATCGAGCGCGTAAGGAATGAAAGCTGCGCTCTTCGGTGGAATCGTGTCGGAGAGCCCTTCACCGATGAACCGGCCTTCTCCGAACACGGTGACAGGCCCTGCTTCGAGCGCCGAATCGGTCGGATTCAGAATCCGCACCGATTTGAACGGGAAGCTCGCATTGCCTCGCGGAGTCTCCGAGTCGTAGAGGTAGACCACCTCGCCGTCGGTCGTTCCGCTGTAGATCGACACCATGGCGCTCGTCCCGCGCGCGACGGTCATCGGGGTCGTCGATTCGAAATGCGAAGTATCGATGGGCGCGAGCATGGCGCTCGACTGCTTTTCATTGTCGGTGCCGGTCTTGTCGGGGCTCCAGCCGAATCCGTTGGTCGATCCAGCAGGAGGCGGCGGCGGCTGAATCACGCGAACGCCGGCAGCGTGACCGGCTCGTTCTCCCGAGCCGACCGCGACCACACGGTCAGGCGCGATGCCGTTCTGAATGAGTTGCTCTCGCAACTTGTTCGCCCGATCGAGGCTGGCGGCGTTCTTGTCTCCGTCGTCTTTGCCGGCATACCCCTCGACCACGACCTGGTTGTTGTTCGCGCGAAGTTGGTTGGTCAGAAGCTGGATCGGGTCGTTGAGCACCCGCTGGCTGGGGGTGGTGGGCGCCTGGCGAAAGAGTTGAGGTTTCGCTTCGGCGTGCGCGGTCGCGACGCCGCCCATCCCCTGGCCAGCACCCCTTCCCGACATTCGCGACGCGTCGGCCGGCTTGCTCTTCTTTCCGAACGAGTCGCCGTCGCCCTCTTTGTCACGAGACTCTTCTTGGTTGTTCGCGAGGCGGGTCGCGTTGACGAGCGATTCGTCGCTGAGCTCGCCGAGGACCGTCGTGGTCTTCGGAGCCGAGCCATCGGCGTAGCTCGACTCGCCAGAGGGAGGAGCCATGGCGAAGGGGAGATCGCTCCGGAGGGTTTCGCGCTCGACGAGGCGAACCGATCGCAGATCGAATCGGAAAGAGAGCGCGGAGCTCGAACCGACACCGAGCTTCACGTTCTTCCAATCTTCGCCGCTCGTGTTGTCGACGATGGCCCATCCTTGGAGCTCGACCTTCTTGCTCTTGCCGAGCGTGATGCGATAGCTCGGCTTCCAAGACGGAGCCTCGGTGACGTAGGAGAGCTTGAGATCGTGTGATGCTTCTTTCGGCACCTGAATCGTCATGCGCACCAGACCCTCCGAATCGGCGGCGGTCCCGGAGGTGGGGTACGAGACGGGCGCGGGCTTTCCCGACTTCGCGTCGACGACGGTCAGACTCTTCAAGAAGTCGTCGACCTTGTCTGCGGGTACGGCGAGCTTGAGCTCTCCACCATCGACGTGTGCGTACCTCTCGTAATAGGCGACCCCGTTCCGATAGACGACCACACGGCCGAGGGTCGTGTCGGAGCGGACGAAGCTCGACTGTGTGCTCGCGCAGCCCGACAGAAGGACGAGGCTCGTGGCGAGAGTGGCCGCGCACGAGCCGAAGCTCACGCGAGGCTGGGTCATTCGAAAGCGCATGGGGTATCTCCTCGTACGCCTCGTAGCCAGCACGGGGCCATTCGTGACCGCGCACCGAACGATGCGAAGACTTGAGCGAAAGAATTCTGGCGTTGACGACGTTCGAGGCGCCCAAAAGTTCCACACGCGAGCGAGCTCGAGGTCGTGGGAATGAAATCGGGGGCCCGCGATCGTCGTTCTGATCAACGGGCAACATCGACACGGCGAAATGTCAGCAGGGGCGCTGCAGATCAGACGGGGTCGGGGAGAGCGACCTCAGCGGGGTAAGACGCGCATCCGCAGCCCGTTTTTGGGATGCATCGTGATACGCGGCGCAGGCTCGACCTTCTGCCCGGCGACGAGCTCGAATCGGTAGCGTTGGACCGCGCAGGCGAGAATGAGCTGTGCTTCGATCATCGCGAAGGCCTTTCCGATGCAGGCCCGCGGGCCTGCGCCGAAAGGTAGATAGGAGAACGGCTTTTGCTGCGCTTCGCGCTCGGGCGAGAAGCGATCGGGCGAAAACGCGAGCGGGTCGGGGAACCAACGCGGGTCACGGTGCGTCATGTACGTCCACGCGATGACTTCACTACCTTTTGGAACGACGTAGCCACCGATCTCGGCATCTTCGGACGCGCGCCTCGCGAGAACGTAAGCCGGCGGATAAAGTCGCATCGATTCTTTGATGACTCGTTCGGTGAAAGGCAGGCGCTCCAGATCGTCGAGCACAGGAGCCCGATCGCCGAGCACCGCGCGAACCTCGCGAGCGAGGCGTTCTTCTGCGACCGGGTTCTGGGCGAGGAGGTAGAGAGTCCAGGTCAGCGCGTGCGAAGTCGTCTCGTGACCGGCGAGGAAGAGCGTCATGAGCTGATCGCGGATCTCGCGCTCGTTCAGCGCGTCGCCCGCATCGGCGCCCTCGCCTCCGAGAAGAATGTCGAGGAGGTCGGATCGGGTCGTCGAAATGCCGCGCTCGCGCTCGCGACGGCGCTCCTCGATGAGACCGAACACCACGCGATCGAGGCTCGCAACCGCTCGCTCGATCGCGCGCCGAGGAGGCGACGGGAGCCACTTCGGGATGACGTCGGGGGTTCCGAGCGAGCTCTGAAGCGTTCGCATCGCAGCTCCTACTGCATCGACGTCTCCACTTGCGTCGTGACCGAAGAGCGTACGACTCACGACGCGGAGGGTGAGCTCCATCATCTCGTGGCCCATCTCGTGGATGTCGCCGCCGAGGCGGGGGGCGTCGGACGAGAGCGCCGCGAGCGAGCGCCGCGCCTCGTCGACCATCGTCTCGGCGTAGCCCGCGAGGCGCGTCCGCGCGAACGCCGGCTGAACGAGGCGTCGCTGTCGTTTCCACACGTCACCGTCGCTCGTCAGGAGGCCTTCACCGAGGACCTTACCGAGCTGCTCGAAGGCGGTGTGCTCCTTTCGAAACTTGGTCGCCTGCGTCGAGAGCAGCTCCCGCAGATGGTCGGGATGCTTGAGGACGTAGAGCCCTCCGCTCTTGCTCGGTGCGTAGTAGACGTCGCCGTAGCGCTCGAAGCGCTCTTCGACGAATCCGAGCGGATCGAAGTAGAAGCTCCCATAATAGAGCACTGAATCGACGACGGATTTTCGTGGAGGTGGGCCCGGTGGAAGAGCCGACGGGTCACGACGAAAAGACGGTTGGGATTCGTTCGAGACTGTCACACGCGAGATGCTTGCACGGGGGCGCGAACCGCGCAAAGGGCGCCCGGCCGCGCGATCTCGGCGAAGAGCCTCGCCCAAACGAGCCGAGCGCAACAAAAGATAGCTCCGCTTTTGCAATGCTCGTGGTTTGCTCCGCCGCGGCCATTCGCCGACTTGGTAGGGGCCATTGCCCGGGTGTTCATCATCAGCATGAATTTCATGTTGGCTCCGTTTCGATGTGAGACGGCCTCGGTGGAGGTTCACGACTGAGTCGGAGCCGAAGAACGGTTCTCGACGTGGCGAGAGATCTTTTCGTACTTTTCTCCGAGTCCCGCAAGACCCGCAGAAACGTGGCCGACTCAACCAAAGTGCGCGCCGGAATTTCGTACGCCCATGAAGGGCTCGCTGTAAGCGATGCGTCCGAGATCGTCGCCAGCGGCGCCCGCGACGACCATGAGGGGCAACAAATGCTCTTCGCGTGGATGCGCGGCCCGGGCTGCAGGCGCCTTCGTCCAATCGACGAGGCGACGATCGCGCGTGGCTCGATCGAGCGGCACCGTCTCGCGCAACCACGCATCGAACGTCTCGGCATCGACACGGCCGCGCGGCTCTCGGAGGTTGCGCATGTTGTGGTAAGACATTCCGCTTCCGATGATGAAGACGCCTTCGTCACGAAGCGGGGCCAGCGCGCGGCCCATCGCGAGGTGCTTCTCGGGATCGAGCGAGGCCAACAGCGAGACCTGGAACGTCGGAATTTCGGCGTCGGGGTAGGTCAGCTTCAACGGGATGAAGGTCCCGTGGTCGAAGCCACGCTGCTCGTCCGCTTCGGTCTCGAATCCAGCACCGCCGAGCAGCTCTCGAACGTGGGCCGCGAGCTTTGGCGCTCCCGGAGCCGGCCACTCTATTTCGTACGAGGCCGGAGGAAACCCGTAATAGTCGTACAGAATGGGCGGACGCGGCGCGGTCATCACCGTGGCGCGGGGCGCCTCCCAATGCGCCGAGACGACGAGCAACGCCGACGGCTGCATGTCAGGGAGATCGCGGACCGAGCGCAGATAGCCCGCGAGCTTGGCGACGTCGCCTTCGTCGAGCCCCATTTCGACGAAGGGCCACGGACCGCCGCCATGCGGGACGAACGCGACAGGCATTCGGCCCCGAGTACCCTGACGCTCCAGACGGTCTTCGGTCTTCATCTCGGTCATCTCCTCGTGAAATCGAACCCGGAGCAAGATGGATTACCACGCGGCGGACGGAGAACTAGAGGTCGCGGTCGGCCTGTCTGTTGCGACAGATGCAACAATTCATGAATTGTCAGCCGCTATTTGCGGATCGCGTGGGCCTTCTTCAGAAGCACGAGCGACGTCGCGCGGTGCTCGAGGTGATTCTGGAGCCACGCTTTTACGTCGAGATCGCTCGTGTAGAGCACCGACGTGTTCATCCGAAAAGCTTGCGCGGTGTCGTCGCACGCGACGTGCGAACGAGTCTGCCGGCACGGCGAGGTCGGCCATGTGATTGGTGTACTCGTCGCAGCGATGGCCGAAGGCACGGAGCCGGTACGAGTCGAGCCAGATCGACGTTTGCGTCTCTTCGACCAGGAACGACACCGTGAAGGGCCACGTCGGATCGGTGGGAGACGTGCAGGTCCAACGTGTATCTTCTGCGTTACACTTGTAACCAAGATGCGTGATGATGTCGACGACGACCTGCCCCGCGTTGCGGTTGTAAGGGCCTGCCCTAAGCGCTCGAGCCCCGAGGCTGCAGATTCTGCCAATGGAAGCGCAGGTGGGGTGCAATCAGCGCGCGCCAAACGGGCCAATCGTGCGATCCGGGTGCGTCGACCCAAACGCTCTCGATTCGAAGCCTCTGCAGCTCGTCGAACATCGCACGACAGACTTCGTAGTGGGGCTCCTGGTGGCCGCACGAGAGGAGATAGCGCTGCTCGACCGACCGCATTTCGGCCGCCGAGCTGCGCGCCACCCGGGCGTTGCGTTCGTCGTAGCTCCCGCTCATGCTCCCTACCGAGCGCCACGTGTCCGAGCGCGACGCGCCGAGCAAGAGTGACGTGAAGCCGCCGGTCGACAGGCCATCGAGACCACGGTGGCGAGGCGAGGCCAGAGTGCGAAACTCGTAATCGATGTGGCCCACCACGTCGCGCGCGAGCGAGTCGGCGACGCGCTCGTCGCCACGATGCAGATCGCCGGCTTCTCGCGGCATGACGATGATGAGGTCGCCGACCGTCCCCTCGGAGCGAAGGTGCTCGAGGGTCGGGGCGAGCCCGCCCTTGTCGAGCCACGTGCGCTCCCAGTCGAGGGCACCATGAAGCAGATAGAGCACCGGAAACAGCTTCGAAGAAGCGAAGTACGCCGCGGGCAGATGAACGACGTAGCCACGTTTCTCGCCCACCGCAGGCGAGTAAAACCGGAGGTGGTAGCTCGTGCCGCGATGACCCGACCTTGGCAGGAGCGAGTTGTCTCCGCCGCGGCCATCGGGCGAGCGCGTGAGGTTCAGCGGATCGGGGACCCAACGACCGTCGACGATGAGCTTGTATTCGACGTCGCCATCTGGAACGGGCCCGACCTCCGCAAACCAGCCATCGGGGGCGCGCTTCAGAGCGACTCCCGGCGCCTCCCAATCGCAAAAATTACCGGTCACGTGGACCGAGCCGAGGCTCGGATCGGGATGGTAGAAACGCGCGACGCCGTCTTCGCGGAGATGGGAAAAGAACAATCGACATTCCTTCGTGCTCCACCCGGAGCTTCGAGATGAAGCTATCTCAAAACGAGCGCCGCCGAGAGCGCGAGAGACTGCGATCTTCGTCGTGCGGCGAGCTGGCGAGGGGGGCTACAATCGTCGAATCGCCTTCGAAGGAGATTTTCATGCGTACGACCATCTTCGCGCTGTCATTCGCCGCGCTCGTTTCGGGTTGCTCTGCCGGTACGAAGAACGGAGACGGGTTCGGCGGCAGCGACGCGGCGGGAAATCCGAGCGGAAGCGGACCGAACGGAGCGACGACCGGCGGCTTCGGAACCGGAAGCACGGGCTCAGGCGGCGCGGGCGACGGTTGCAGCGCCGCCTCCCAGCTCGTCTACGTCTTCTCGATCGACAACAAGATTTACAGCTTCGATCCACCCTCGAAGAAGCTCACGTTCATCGCGTCGCCTGATTGCATGGCGAGCACGCAGGCGAACTCGATGGCTATCGATCGCAATCTGGTCGCTTGGCTCAACTACATCGGCTCGATCTACACCTTCGATCTGAAGACCAAGTCGGGATGCAAGCTCGCGATGACCCTCCCGTCGGGCTACGAGCAAGTCGGAATGGGCTTCTCGACCGACACGGCGGGCGGCAAGACCGAGACCCTCTACGTCGACGGAATCGGCGGCGCAGGTCTCGCGAAGATCGACACGGTCACGAAGACGCTGACGCCGATCGGCGGCTTCGCGAACGATCCGAACCTCGCAGGCCAAAGCGCCGAGCTGACCGGCACCGGCGACGCGAGACTCTTCGGCTACTTCACGACGTTCCCCAATGTTCGTGTCGCGCAGGTCGACAAGGGCAATGCGGGAATCACGTCCGATCACGAGCTCGCGGGCGTCGCGCCTCCGAGCGATTGGGCCTTCTCTTTCTGGGGCGGCGATTTCTATCTCTATTCAGCGCCCGGAAACAACGCGACCGGCAACAGCAGCGTCATTCACTACAGTCCAGGCACCAATGCCGTCGACCCGACCTACGTCGCCGACGTCGGCTTCCAAATCATCGGCGCCGGAGTCTCCACCTGCGCGCCCATCGTTCCTCCGAACTGAGCGCCATGAGCGTCGTCGCGAATCGCCCATTCCGAGAGCTCGGAGTCGCCGCGATCCTCGCGGCGGCGTCGTGCAGCGCGCCGCTCCCTCACCCCTCCGAGTGGCCCGAGCGGGGTGCCGCAGGCGAGCGGGAGTGCGTCCGAGCACGCGGCGGCGCAATCGGATCGAACGGCGACCCATGCGGCGTTCGAGGTCGACGAGTGGGGGCTCATCGACGTGCGTTCGCCGAGCAACGCCGCGCTCATGGCAGAGCCGCCATCGGGACCCACGAATTGGAATGCGCCACGTCGCAAGCCCGTTCTCTCTTTGTCATCTCGACGATGCGACCGCTTCGCTCGACGCGATCGTGACGGTCACGACGGCGACCATGGAGTTCGCGGAGCATTTTCCGAAAGGCGATCTATCGACCGACGGATCGACGCTGATCTGGCGAGGCCTTCACTGACGAAAGCCCGATGTCACGTCGTGGGCACACCGACGCGCGAGTCTCCCGAATGCCGTACGACCGACGGTCTCTGGGAGGCAGCCGAGCTCGCTCGCTACGAGACCGCCGACGCGAGCTGCATCGAAATGGCCCATGGCTCCTTCAACCATCTTCTTCTATCGGTCGAACGGAACGCCTCCCCCGCTCCCATTCGGACGTGGTCGTCCCAGGCAATCAGCTCTCGAGATTGCCAAAAGCTCCGAGCGTCGGGTCGGCACGAGCCGCGCCAACGCTTCACCACGGACTTTGCAGGATATCTCGGTGTCGGATCGCGTCGTCTCGGCCGAACTTGGCTCAAAGCGAGGGCGCCGCGTCGCTGCCGATGATCGATCGCCGGGGGTGGTTTCTTCGAGGCGCGTGCTAACCTCGCCTCAGTCGATCCAAACCTCCAGACCGAACCCAGGTGGTGCCCCGTGGGCGATAAATCTCCGAAGTCCAAAGACAAGGCCAAGAAGCAGGGCGACAAGGACAAGGATCAGAAGAAGGCTGCTGCCAACGAGAAGGCGAAGCCGAAAGATCCGAACCTCAACAAGAAGAAGTAGCTCGAGGTCGCCGACGCGCGTTCGTGCGGGTCGTTTCGCCCGCACGCTCGCAGCGTCGTTCGACGAAGCTCGATCGCCGGGACGCGTAGGCTTTAGGCCGCAGCCACTTCCGAGCAGCCCCTTCCGATTCGCCTGATCCGATGCGCCCATCGGGCTCGCATGACAGACGTTCGTGGCCACTGCGATTCTCGATTTTCTCGTGTCCGCGACACCTTCGCTCGAAGCTTCGACGAAGGAAGAGAGCTCGGCGCGTCATCTCGCGATCGTGGTCGATGGCGAGCGCGTCGTCGATCTCTGCGAAGGCCACACCGACAAGACGCGCGCGCACGAATGGGCCGAAGACACCCTCGTCAACGTGTACTCGACCACCCAAGGTTGAACCACGATGTGCGCGCACCGGCTGGTCGACGAGGGCAAGCTCGATCTCGACGCGCCGGTCGCCACCTATGGGGCCGAGCTCGCGCAGAACGGCAAAGCAGGCGTACGCGTGAAAGACCGGCTCACGCATCGCGCAAGGCTTCCGGCGGTCCGCGCGACGCTCCCACCCGAGGCGCTCTACGATTGGTAGCGTCGGGTTCGTGGTCGAGCCAATCCTACGAGGCATTGAACGTCGCCGCGTCGCTGTTCAAGGACATCGAGGGTGAGACGACCCACGTGAAGCTCGAGAAGCTCGCGGTCGGCGTCGCATTGCCGATCGCCAAGCGTCCTTTGAAGCCGCGGGCTCGAACCGACATCGGCATATCGGCTTAGCCCGACAGCAAAGTGAGTCTGCTGGCCGTCGTTGGAGCGTAGTCGCCCCCAAGGCCCACCGCGCCCACCTCGCCCCCGAGGCCCACCTCGTTCGCGAAGGGCCGAATCGCATGCTCACGACGGGCTGAAACGATCATTCACGATGGGCGAAATCCCGGTGGCGGCCGTGGAATCGCGAACGCTCATCGACGCGAGGACCGCTGCGGCGTCGTCCCGATGTCCTATGCTGCATTCGCTTCGACCTGTTCAAGCGAGATCCGAACAAAATTCGCCAGCTCCGAGCCACTCTGTGCTCCACTTTCGGAAGCTCGGATCGCTCTTTTCCAAGGGTGGTCCACGGGGGGGCCCATGGATGTAGAAAAGACCGACGAGGGTCGGCCGCACACCGACGCGGACCGTGCAGCCGAAGATGTTGCCGACGAGCGCGGGGAGAGGCCGCAGTCGTTCCTCGATGAATGGATCGAACGCGGGCGCCTCGCTGCCGAGGGGGTTCTGTGGCGCTTTCGCACAGGCACCGACCTGGCGGCAACGCGCGAGCCAGGGCCGTCTCTCGCGCCCTCGAGCGACGACGAGGCGACGCGCGAGAAAGCCGCTGTCGTGCCCGGCAGCGAGCCCGAGGTTTAGCAGCCTCCAGCCTGCCAGAGTGCAGTGATGACGAGACCGACCGTTCGCCCGTCCGACGTTCGGAGCGACGGCACGGCTGATGCTTTGACTGAAGCGTGCGCCTCGGGACTGCCCGTGCGGCGCAAACAGTTGAACGAGCCGAGTCGAAAAGGAGATTTCGTCATGTGTACGATTAAAAACATCCTCGACGCGAAGGGAGCGGGCATCCACGCTGTCGCTCGGAGCAACACGGTCCTCGACGCCATCGAGAGAATGTGTGACGCCCAGATCGGCGCTCTCTTGGTCACCGAGCATGACTTTCCCCTAGGAATCGTTTCGGAGCGCGACGTCATGATGCGGGTCCTGCTTCTCCGGCGCGATCCATCGACGACGCGTGTGGGCGCGATCATGTCGACGGATCTCGTATGCATCGATCTCGAGGCGAGCGCCGAGACGGCGATGAGCTTGATGACGACGCGCCGATGCCGACACCTCCCCGTCGTCTACAGCGGCCGCGTGGTCGGGATCGTGTCCATGGGCGACTTGGTCAACTGGGCCATTCGAGACAAGGACTACGAGATCCGGACGCTTCGCGAATACGTATCGGGCGTCTGCGTGAGCTGACCGAGACCGGCGAGAGCGATATCGAGAGATCCGTGCCGTCCATGGTGCGCGCCGGCGCCTCACTCAGTCCGAATTCGCACATCATTTTTGACGTAGATCGGTGCGGGGATTGGTCAGAACCAGAAACCGATGCGCGGAGCACCGACCAGACCGTGGACCGTCCCCTGAAATCCGCTGCCGAAGAAACCGACATAACCAGCGGTGATTCCGATGGTGAAAAACCTTGCCGGGCGGTAGTCGAGGCCGAGACCGGCATCGAGGGTGAAGGTGTGTTCGGCGTTTCTGACCGCCGAGCCGACGGGAGTGAACACGCCATAACCGAAGTGCGCATAGATCGACGGCTCGACGCTGAAGGAGAGCCCCAGGCGCGCGCCGACCACGCCGCGAACGACGAGCAAGCTGAGGCTCGGCGCGTCGTCGACGCTCACCGACGCTTCGGGCTCTACCATCAAAGGTTTGAGTCGGAATGCGTAACCGCCATAGATCGCTCCGCCCAGCGTCCCGAGCGCCTTGCCGCCCGGGAACAATGCTTGCGCATGGACGTCGAGGCCAATGGTTCCTTCGGCCTTCGCTTCACGCGGCGCCGCCAGAGCAGCCAATCCCAAGAGAAGCCCGATCGACGAGGTTCGCGTGTTCATACAACGAGCCTACATCAGATTCTGCACGCTGTTCACGCACACGATCGCCCTCGGAAAACGGACGAAGAAGGGCTGGAAGGAGAAGTCGGGGCAGGCGCAGCAGTAGTGCTCCGGAGCGCGATCAGTCGACCTTCAGGAGGCTAGTCGCGAGGGGCTGAAGTGTGACCGCGGTCACGAACGCGAGCACCACGAGCCAAAGCACGGAACGGGCCACGATCGCCGCTATGGAAGCGGGTCCGCCGACGACGCCTTTGGGGGGCCTACCGTAGGACCAATGGTGAGGTCGCTTTGAGGTATACGTGATCGCATCGTCGGCGATGAGCGCCATGTGTGTCTCGGCCGATCGGTAGAGCGAATCGTCGACGACGACGTCGGCGCGCACGCGTAGGTGCGCGCGGTCTTGGCCCCGTTGGAGGGCTGAAGCGAGGCGTTCGCGAATCGCCGAAGTCTCGACACGAAGCATTCCGTCGATGACGACCGTTGGCTCTCGGTCTGGGCCGAGGGTGATCGACGCCGCTATCCAACCATCGGACATCTCGCGGCGAACGAGCGAATCGATCGAGATCGTAGGTGGCAGATTGGGCAGCGGCTCGGCGACTCGGAGAGGCAGGAGGTGGAGCACGATCCCATAGCCGCTCGTCCCTCCTATCCCCAGCATACCGGTCGCATGGACGAGCCCCACCGAGCCTTGACCGACGCAGAAGACACCGATCGTTCCCTGGCCGAGGCAAAAGATGCCGCGTGCAATCTGGCCGATGGCGACCACGCCGAGCGCCCCCTGACCGATGGCGATGACACCGACCGCTTCTTGACCGATCGCGAAGATTCCCGGACTTTGAGGATTGGTGGAGAAGAGCTGCATCGTGGTCCTGAGCGTGCAGCCGAGAAGGCAGGTGGGGACGGTGGCGCGAACGGCTGACGCGCGCAAGGCAGACGTACGAAGGGCAGACGTACGAAGGGCAGACTTACGAAGGCAGACGCAGGAAAGGCACCCAGCGATCGCTCAGGGTGCCTTTCATCGGAGCTCAACGCACCCTTCGGCGGAGAGCATTTCTTTCAGAGGGTTGCTCGGGAGCGTTGCTCGGGAGCGTTGCTCGGGAGCGTTGCTCGGGAGCGTTGCTCGGGAGCGTTGCTCGGGAGCGTTGCTCGGGAGCGT
>JAYUUB010000176.1:0-75023 GCA_043755175.1 Polyangiaceae bacterium
GTCCGCTCTTGCGCGGCTCGGAAACGAGCGATCGCGACGCCTCGAACATGGGGAATTCTAGTTGTCGTCCATCGGGGAGAAGTAATTGTCGCTCAGCACGCGAGGCCGCCGCAGCCGCCCGCTCCGCCGCTTCCACCACTCGGGCCTTTCATCCCAGTGCACCCAGTTGTGACGCCGCCTTTGCGACCCCCGCCGCCACCCCCGCCCTGAGCGAGCTGGCCGGGGTCGCCTGCTCCGCCGGCCGCACCGGCGTAGAGCAGCGCGCCACCGAGGGTGCCGAGCACGGAGCCCTTAAGCCCGGGGGTACCGGCGGGGCCATCCTGGCCGAAGCCGCCATTGCCTCCATTGGCGCCACACGACCAGGTACCGCCGCCGTTGTCACCGTTGCCCGCAAGGCCAGCACCGAGCGCGGGCGTCCCTGCTCCCCCGGAAATCCCAATCGAACTATCGCCGAGTCCGCCGGGTCCACCTTGGGTCATTGCTCCATCCGGACACGTGAAGTCTTTGGCTAAGCCGGCCGCGACTCCACATCCGTGTCCAACATTGCCATCGAAGTCCGTCGCCGTGCCCTGTCTTCCGGGCGCTTGGCCGGTCTCGCTCATCCCATCGCCGCCCGCCGCCCCTTTGCCTGCGAGAAGGTCGACATCGACGAGCGACGCCGTGCCGCCATCCACGACGACGGCCACACTCGAGTGCCCCTGGAGAGTTGCGGTTTCGAAGCCCGTCGCATCACGCGCCGTGATCACAAAGCCCTGAATGAGCGCACCGGCGAGCTTCGTGAGTATGAGGGCCGGAGAGTTTGCTGGCGAAGTCCACCGAGTCTTCGTCGACGACGTCTGCCAGGTGCCGCACGTGAGAGCACCAACGATCTGCGTTGCGCCCGTCATCGGTGCCGATTCATCGAGGGTCGCTCCGGTCGAGCACACAAAGATGGGCTTCTGCGAGGCAGTCGCGAGGGCCTCCGCGAGCGTCCCAAACGGGATCGCCTGCGAGCCGGTGCCGCCTGTTTTGCCTGGCTCGACGAAGATGCCGCACGTGGCCGCCAGCGCCTGTCCCGGCATGAGCTTCGTCGGGTCGCAGTCCGTCGGCAGTCCTGTGCTCGTTGAGCTCGTCGTTCCGGCTCCGCCGCCAGTGTCGCCTTGGAAGTCGGAGCTGCACCCAAGGACGGAGAGAGAAGAAACGAGGGTGATGAGGATGCCCACTCCGTGCTCGACGCTCCGCCCCTCCCACGCGTCGTGCTCCGCACGCAACAGAATCGGAACGTTTTCGTTTGTTGCGCAGACCGGCCCGACTTCCGAGTCGCGCGCTCCGATCCGGACGAGTGCGCTCCGCATCCTGCATGCGAGTTGGCTCGGACCTGAGGTGAACGTCATTGGGCTACAAGCTCTTGCAATGCCGCGGCAGAGCCGTCCGCTCCTTGGCCACCTTGATCCGAGCCGTTGGTGCCCCCGACGCCACCACTCCCGGCGGTGCCCGCCACCTTCGTCGTGAGTGTCCCAATTGGCGCGGTGCCGCTGAATGCGATGCCGAATGCGTGGCCGCCACGACCGCCGCCGGCAGAGCCGCCGTTGCCGCCTTGTCCGCCATCGCCGCCGTCGCACGCTTTCTTCACCGTGCCTGCGCCCGCAGCGCCGGCGCCCTTGCCTCCACCAAACTGCCCAGGTTGCCCATTGCCCCCCTTGCCGCCGTTGGCACCATGACCGAGCGAGACGGTGACGCTCGTGAGCGTGAGCGTGAGCGTGGAGCCCATCGAGAGGATGCCAATGCTCGAGCCTCCTCCCTGTCCGCCGAGTCCGGGCTTGCCGCCGCATCCGCCCGCTCCACCTGATCCGCCACCGGCGCCGTTGCAGATGGCGTTGGCTTTCGAGCCGCCCCCGCCTCCCCCGCCTTGGCCCTTCGTACCCTTCAGGCCGTCGTGGCCGGGGGCGTTCGTGTAGCCGGCGGTGGAGAGCATCCCGAGCTCGGTTGTGGACGCGCCAGTGCCGAAGGGTCCGTCGGGTCCGGGATTGCCGACGCTGCCGCCGCCGTTGGCCGCGTTGCAGTTCCATCCAGGTGTAGCCGTTTCACCATCTCCCTGGTTCGCGATCGTGTTCAGGTCGCCCCCGCTTCCACCGAGACCGCTCCCATTGACCGTCGGGCCCCCGTCGCCACCCTTCCCACCATTCGACATCCCGTCGTCGCACGTGTTGACCGCGCTCGCTGGTCCTCCAGTGGGCGGCGCCATGCATGCGACTGTGCCAACCGAGCCTCCCGGAGCGGGCGTCGCAACCTGCACTCCACCATCCGCTCCATCGCTTCCCTTCGCCCCGTCGCCCGCTATCAGCGCAACGCTGCTCACATCGACAACCGCGCCATCTGCATAGACCGCGACGCTCGAAGCACCAGGCTTCGTAGCGCTCACAGCTTCGATGTCGAGAGAGGCGAGAAAGCTCTTGGCGGTGCCTGCCGAGATGGAGAGCGCGGGGAGGTTCGGTGACGCGACGAGCTTCGGATGGGGGCTCGCACCCGCGAACGTCCAAGTCGCGCAATCGAGCCCGCCGAAGACCGAGACACCGCTCGGGAGCGTGACGCTCCCCGTGAACGTGTCGTTTCCGCAGATGTAGATTCGTTGCATTTGCGCCGCCGCCGTCACCGCGGCCGAGACTTCTCCGAGTGGCTTCGCTTGGGAGCCGTCACCCGTGGAGCCGGCCTTCACGAAGACTCCGCAATCGCTCGCCACGGGCTTGCCTTCAGAGAGCTCGCATCCAGCTGGAATGCCCGTCGAGCTCGAGCTGGTCGTTCCGGTCGAAGTCGAGCCGCCCGCTGCGCAAAGCTCTGGATATTCATCGCAGACCTTGTTGGCGCACCCTACGAGACCCATCAGCCCAAGTCCCACAAGCCAAGAAGCGCGTCGAAGCATTCGCATTTTCATCTCCCGCAATCATTGACTAAAAGCTTCCGCGAACGACGACGCCATTGGTGGCACCGAGCAGCGGGACAACGTCGATTCGCGATTGCTCCTTCGAGCGTCCGGACGGCACCGCCACATAGAGAATGGTCCCGATGAGGGCAGCGCCTCCAACGACGAAGCCGGTGATTCCGATGGCGCGGAATGTGGCCTTTCCGTCGAGCGACGATTGAATTCCCCCGCAAGCGTCGCTCGCTCCCTGGCAACGACCGCCCGTCGTCCGAAGCGCGGTGGCCTGCTTGTCGGCTTGGCTAGCATCCTTTGCCGAAACGACGACACCGGCGATACCGAACCCGACTCCGATGGCCGCAACGCTTCCGAGCAAGATCGCAGGCACCACACTCTTGTGTCCCACCGGCCCAATCTCGCGGCTCCGCTCCAAGGTCAGCTCAATCGACAGCTCCTGTTCCTTCGCGGTCGCGACATCCTTCGGCTTGCACGCGTGCCCTTCCAGTTGCGCGGTGATCACGTGCTGACCAGGCGAGAGATAGAGCGGGCTCGCGAGCGGCGACTGCCCTACTTTTACGCCGTCGACGAGCACCGTGGCACCGTCGACATTCGTCTTCACGCGAACACTAGTGACTTCAGCTTTCGCTTCTCCAAACCGCTTCTCTGCCGCGGCCTTCTGCTCTGGCGTTCCCGTCGCAGGAAAGATGCGGAGACAGACATCGAGATGCTCGGCGGCGGCCGCGTACTCCTTCAGCAGCACCTCGGTCGATCCGAGATTGCATGCAATGTCGGCGCTCGGCTTGAGCGCATAGGCATCGGCAAATCGCTTGCGAGCATCGACGGGCTTGCTCTCAGCATTGAGTTTCTTGCCCTCGGCAAAGAGAGCGTCCGCGCGCGCACCGGCATCTTCGGCCTGCGCAATGCGAGCGCTCGGAACCAAGAGCGCAAGAGCCAAGGGGATCGTGAAGCTGAGGCGCGTGCCCCGAAAGAGAATCATCAGGTCTCCAGAGATCAAAAGATGTTCGGGTTTGCCGAGGTGCTCGGCTTGACCACGGGCGGCACGCTTGTCGGCGCGAGGCTACTCGGCGCTGCGGCTGAATGTGAGGGAACAACGGCGCTAGACTGAATCGGGGGGTCTGGGTAGATCTCCCCGGTCGGTGATGCATGAGGGCGCGCTGAACCGCTCACACTCGTCGAAGGAGCGGCCGGAGCGGAGCTCGGGGATTCGGTGAGAACAGGCGCCGAGCTCGTGACAGTTCCTGCCCTTTCTGCGGGCCCCGCTGAACCTTGAGGCGCCATTGGCGCGGGCTCGGAGGCCTGGGAAGCCCGGCCGGGTTCATTGGCGCCTACCGCGCCTTTGAGCTTCGAGGGTTCCCAGTACGCGATGAAGTAGATCGTGGGAACGATCGTCGCCACGATGAACAAGGAAACCAGAACGGTTGGCCAGATCCTTTTTTCGCGAGGACGACCGTCGGAGGAGAGCGCTCGAGACGAGATCGTAGCGGTGGTGAGCTTCTCTGAAGAAACGTCCGAAGGCATTGGCAACTCGCCGGAGCCTCCGACACCGTTCGAATGACTCGCTTGGAGTCGATCGGAGTCCCGCGCCAATGGCTCATCTCGTACAGATCCGTTCCATACGCCTGGCGCCACCAACAATCTCGCTGTTTGACCGCCCGCTGTCTTAGACTCAGTCAGCCCCAGCTCCTTCCGTTTGATCTGGCTCAGGCCGGTGGCGAACTTGGATCGATTGATCTGCGGAGCGATCATCACTTTGTCTACCGGCGCGTCGCGTTTGCGCGCGTCCTGAACGACCCCGACAGCGTGCTCGACCCGCTGGCTCGACGGCGAAGCGGCGATGGGAAGCTCAGGCTCCGAGACGAACGGTTTGCGTTCGCGTTCGACAGCGAGCTCCGCGAGCGGATGCGCGGCAACGGCGGATTCGACGGCGAGACGAGCTTTCCGTCCCGCGAGATCGTCCTCCTCTGCACGCTGCCGCGCGGAGCTCAGCTCCAACTCTTCGTCGTCGGGTCGACTCATGGCGTTTCGGGGTTAGCAAAGCCTCCGCGAGAAGGACAACTCGGCGCGTCGTGAGCTTCTCCGGCCACACCCGGTCGATCGCTCAAGTTTCTTCGTTCAATGTGTTCGTTGGGAGATGGATCCTGTTTTACACGCATTGGTCTTTCTACCAATTGGGTTGCCAAGCCCCAGCGTTGGAGGAGGGGTCTGGCACCGGGCTGGCCGGGGGCTTGCCGGAGTCCTTCGGGTCACGGATCCATTTGGGTGTGAATGTCGTCTCTTTGGGGATCGGAGCCGCCGACGGAATGGCCACCACTGGGGAAGGCTTCGCGCCGAGCGGCGACCGGGGTGGGCTCGGCCTCGCGACCACACTCGATGCGTTTGCTGAAAGACCAGGCGAAGGAAGCGTCGCGGATGAGGTCGGTGCCGAAGCCTTTTGTTGTGCAGGGGTCGGCGACAACGAAGACGAAGGCGCCTCGAGAACGGGTGAAGGTGTGCTCGCCGCGCCCGACATCGCTACGGCTGATGTGGGGGTCGTGGGATGTGTCCGACTCCACCAGACCCAAGCACCGCCGATCAGAACCGCCCCGAGACCGAGCAGCACGCCGAACAGCAAGAAGGTCGCCGAACCGAACTGGCTTTCTCTCCCCGCCGAGCTCAAGCGGTGACTCGCAGGCGTGCTGCTTGTCGGCGACGAAGGAGCCGGCTTCACGAGCGTCACCCCCGGCGGCGTCTCCGGCGCGAAAGAGGCGGGCGGCGCGGCCTGCACGGCGTCCCAACGCGCGGTGAAGGGGCGACGTTTGCTCGGCGGCTTCAGATCCACCGGAGCGGGCCCAACTTGTCGCCACTCGGTGAGAGAAGCACCGGACGAAGAACCACCAAGAAGTGGCTGAGCAGGCGGTTCCGCTCGTGCAGCGGGTGGTGCGGGGAGAGGTTGCCCGATCAGCGGCGGCACCCCATGCGCAGTCAGCACGGCCGCCAACGCATCGGGCGTGGTGTCGTAAAGCCGCTGGGACTCCGGTGGTAAAACACCGTCCGCCGCGCTGGTCACGCTGCCTGGAGATCGTTGGGAACCAGAAGTGACTGTCTCTTGTGTGGACGCGTAAGGTAGGCGCCGATCAACGTCTGGGACACCGATGGGCGCCGCCTGGCCGGGTGCGGCGGGCGCGGCTTCGTGAGGAGTGTGCTCCTCATCCGACCAACCACTTAAAGTGGTCGGGCCGAGGCGATCTTGTCGTCTCAGAACGTCCTCGATCGCGCGAAGCTCGATCGCCAACCGACCTCCAGAAGGCGCCCGTTCCGATCCGTCTTTGCGAAGACATTGGTGGACGAGGCGGACGAGCATGTCCGGGAGCTCGAAGCGAAGTTGCTTCAGGTCGGGCGCCGTTTGATGACGCTGCCAGGCGATCCAATCGTCCTTCGTCGCACGTGCACCGCTGGCCTCTCCGGGATGAACGCCCGCGAGCATCTCGAAGAGCATCAAGCCGATCGCATAGATGTCGGTGTAGAAGCCGATCCGATCGCCATAGGTCTGCTCGGGCGCCATGTACGTGATCGTCCCGATGGTCGAGCCCTCCGAGGTCAGGCCATGTTTGTCGAGCACCTTGACCGCCCCGAGATCCAAGATCTTCGCGCGGATCTTCCCATCGACATGGGTGACGAAGACGTTGGCTGGCTTGAGATCGCGGTGAACCAAGTTCGAGAGGTGCAGCGTGTGAACGCCGTCCGAGATCTGCTGGGCGATCATCAGCGCCACCGCGACAGGCAATCGGCCCTCGTTTTGAATGAGGCTCGCGAGCGTTCGTCCCCGCAAACGCTCCATCGCGATGAAGAAGATCGAGTCTCCATGAAGCCCTACTTCGAGCACACGCACGAGATTCTCGTGGGAGAGCCGCGAAAGGGCCTGGCCTTCCTGAATCGCTCGCTCGCGCACCTTCGGATTCGCCTGGTACCGGGTCTGCAAAACCTTGAGAGCGACGGTGTTTCCTGTGCGATTGTCGACGGCCTCGTACACCTCCGCCATGCCGCCCGCTCCGAGCAGGCCTCGAATCACGTAGTCGCGAAGCTTTGCGCCTGGCTGAAAGATGGGCGCTCGATGCGGTGCCTCGCTGCTCATGGCGATCTCCCGAGGAGCAACCAGGCGGCGATCGAAAACACGAGCGCGCTCGAAATCAGAACGAGCGCAAACGCCATCCACTGTCTGACCGGCCTGCTCGCGAGCACCGCGACCTGAGCACGACGTGGATTCTGGTCGCTGCTCGCGCTGCCTTGAATCCTCGCAATTTCGGCGGCGGGAAGCTTTTCCGTGTCCTCCGCATCGAGCGCCTCCAAGCCGCGAGGTTCGTCCGTGTCGACTCGCATCAGCTCCGTTGACGGAGCCACACGGGAACCG
This sequence comes from Polyangiaceae bacterium, assembly GCA_043755175.1. Taxonomy (GTDB): domain Bacteria; phylum Myxococcota_A; class Polyangia; order Polyangiales; family Polyangiaceae; genus CAYYKK01. The sequence continues at coordinate 7,305 of JAYUUB010000176.1, forward strand.
GGCGAAGGGGTCTGAGGCTGCGGATCCGCCTGGCGCGGTTCAACTTCCATCACCTCCGTCCCCGCCTCGGCCGCCTTGAATCGCACAGTCGGTCTCGGGAGAACGATGGGGGAGGTGACCACGATCTTCGGGGGCGGCGCATCGAGCAAGCGGCGCAGAGCATCGCGCGCCAGGTTTGCCGACGCGAAGCGGTCTTCGGGAGCCTTCTCGAGAAGCTTCAGCACGAGCTGATCGAGCTCCGGCGCGATCCCGTCGGCGACCCAAACCGATGGCGCTTCGGGGATCTCGTAGGCCTGCGCCCTGTAAATGTCTTGGATCGCCTTTCGGTGGGAAAACGGGCTGCGTCCCGCCAATAGCTCGTAGAGAATGAGGCCGGTCGCATAGAGATCCGCGCGGTGATCGACGGGGTTGGCAAAGGTCTGTTCGGGGCTGAGGTAGCGAGGCGTGCCGATGGCGATCCCAGGCTCGGTCTCGATGCTGGAGGGAGTGACCCCTGTGTTCTCTCCTCCCCTCAGAATCTTTGCGATGCCGAAGTCGAGAATCTTCAACACGCGCGAGGCCTGCGGAGGCGGTCGATCGACGAGGAAGAGGTTCGCTGGCTTGATGTCCCGGTGCACGACCCCTTGGCGGTGTGCCACATCGAGCCCCGTGAGAAGCTGCACGATCAGCTCCGCGGCTTCGCGCCACGGAACCGCGCCGCACGCCTCGATTTCCTCTTTGAGCGTCCGCCCATGCAGGCGCTCCATGACGAGATACCAAGTGCCGTCCCCGGTCACACCAAAGTCGGAGACGTGAACGAGGTTTGGATGATTTCCTCCTCCGAGCGCGGCCAACGCTTGCGCCTCGACGCGGAAGCGTTCGACGACGTTCGGATCGTCGGTGAGCTCGCGGCGAAGGAGCTTCACGCAAACGGTCCGTTGGAGAAGGATATGCAACGCCTCCACGACCACGCCCATCGAACCCGTGCCCAACACCTTGATGAAACGGAACCCGTCGGGAACCGTGACGTCAGAAGAGGGTGAGTGGTTCGAGCGCATCCAGAATGGTTCCTCCGCCCCGAGGCGGGTGGGCGCTCAGAAAAGCACGCTTTTGAAGAAAAGTTGAGCGACACTCCCTGGCCGAGTGGATAAGCCTTCGTGACCCAACGACCCATCCCCCCTGAAAGCGAGCCGTGGAGCGACGCGGAATCCCAGGAGCTCGATGCACTCGAGGCTCGAGTCGAGCCGCGAGTCGACGAGCTCCTCGCCACCATGGCTGATCTCTTTCCGGCGGCGGTCATCGACGAGATGAAGGAGTCGCTCGTCTCCTTCGCAGTCACCCACCCGACCATGGTTCGCATGTTGAAGCGCGTCGGCCCGCCACCCGTGGTCGAGGAAAGTGGAACCGTCTCGACGGGTGAGCGCGTGGTGACGAAACAGGAGCCCTCGTCGAAACGTTCGAGGGGCTCGAAGTGAGCGTCGAGCGCCTTCCCCTCACCCGTGACCAGCAGAAGCTCGTCGAATCACACCTCCACGTCGTGCGCAAAATCGCGGGTCGCTGCGCACGCAAGACACGGCTCGCGAGCTTCGACGATCTCGTTCAAATCGGCAGGCTCGGCTTGATGGAGGCTGCGCAGACCTTCGACGCAAGCTTTCAGGTCGCTTTCGAAGGTTTCGCTTGGGCAAGAATCGAGGGTGCCATGAAGAACGCGCTAAACCGCGAACGCAACCATGTCCGGGTGCTCGTCGCCGGCGCCCAAGTGGCGGGCTTGGCTCAGGGCGAGACCGTGCGCGACACCTCCGACGCATTGAACGACACCGACGCCGACACGTGGAGCCGGATCGATGCCGAGAATCAAGGAATGCTCGCCGCCCTCGCGGCTGGCTTCGTAGGAAGCCTCGCGCTACTCAATGCCGAGGAGCGGCTCGCTGCAGAGCGCGAATACAGAGTGGCCATCGCCGCGCTCGACGAGGCCATTGAAACTCTTCCCGAACGCGATCGCCAAATCGTGAAATTGCACTACTTCGAGCGCCTCGACCTGCAAGAGGTCGCCAGCCGAACGAAGATTGCCTATGGCAGTTTGCGTCGGTACCACCACGACGCGATGAATCGACTCGGGTTGCGTCTTCGTCAGCGAGGAGTCGCGGCAACCCCTCCTCTGCTCTGATCGAGATCGACACCATGTACGACCCAGACGACTGACGCTGAGTCAGCTCAGTGCTGCAGCGAGAACGCTGAGCACGACGTGTCGATCCGCTCCGCGCACTGACCTCATCACGCGCAACAAGAAGGCACCCCATCCATGGCCTCGCCGCTTTACACCATGACCCTCGGCCGCTTCCTCGGCGACCTCCGCGTCGTCAGCTTTCGAGGACACGAAGGCATGAACCGTCTCTACCGCTTCGACGTACGGGCGACGGTCACGGGAGGGGAAGTCTCTGGCTTCGCGTCCCAAGCCCTCGAGATGCCGGCAACACTCACGATGCACTTCGAGCAGGATGCGTGGCGCACGGTTCACGGCATGATCACCACTGCCGAAGCGATTGGCCGCACGAGCGTCGGCGAACAGATGGTCTCACTCCGAATCGAGCCGCGCATGGCATGGCTGAAGAAGCGCCGAACGAGCCGCATCTTCCAAGATCGAACCGCGCGCGAAATCGTGGACGACGTCCTCGGTCAGCGAAACCTGCTCCGTCGTTGGCGCTTGGCTCGCGAGCTTCCGAAGCGGACCTACGCCGTCCAATACGACGAGACCGACTACGCATTCGTCACTCGGATCCTCGCGGAGGAAGGGATTTTCTATTCCTTCGACCAGCCCCGCGAGCTCGGCGGCGATGAAGCCATGACGGGAATGGGCCAGACCGAAGTGGTGGTGTTCTCGGATACGGCCGAGAGTTACGCACCCATCGATGGTGCGGTCGAGCTTGCGTTCCGGGCGTCGAACCAAGGTGCAGGTCTCGAGCAAAGCGAACATCACCTTCAGGGCGCTGCGTGTTCTCGACGCCTCAGATCGATCGAGCTGGCACTTCGACGACGTTCGCATGGCACCCTTCTGTGCGCACGATTGCTTCCACATGCATTGGCGCTGGCTGAACGCTTGGTCGGACCAGTCCTTGGCCGGATGGGATGGCTACGCACCCAACAGCCAACCAGGGGCTCCGATGGTACCCGAGAATCAGGAGGTGTTCGTCGAGGTGCTAGGGCCGGCAACCTTGCTGTACGAGGCTGAAGCGGCGCTCTCCCCGGCGGGAAACCCAATGGATCCACAGAGGTGGCAGGTCGTCTGTCACCATGGTGCGGCCTACGCTCTCGACGTCACCTGGAAAGCGACCCTCGCCCAGGCGGCTGGAAGAGCGGGCCACTTCGGGACGTGGACCAGCTTCTACCCTGACAATGCGAACTCTGGATGGGCATCGTTTTATTGGAATCTTCGCTATTTCGTAGGTAAGGGCGCAAGCGCTCCAACTGAGCGTGTGCTGATTGTCGATCTACAAAAACTGCTCGACGCATAGACAAACGCCACGCTGAAGACTGCTATGGCATTTCACTTCGAAGACCCTCGGTTGGAATCTCGGGCACCTTGGATATCGGTGGGCTCTCTGGTGCTCGTCTCGACGGCCGCGACCTTGTCGATTGCTCTGGCGACGAGGATCATCGGCTGGGAGTACGTTCTCGGAAACGAAGGGCTTTCATTGTGGAGGACGTGGTCGGACCTTCTCAATCTGGTACTGCACTGCGACGTCACAGATGCTGTGCTCGCGGTCTTCCTTACCAGAATGTTCATTCCTTTCGTCCGACGAGCCGTTGCCAGACGCATCAAGGGCGATCCTCATCCAATTGACGCGGACATTGCAGAGATTCCGCTTTGGCCTGTGTCGCTGACGCTGCCAACCTGGTGGTACCTCGCGACCCCTTTCTATCTCGCCTTCTTGACCATCTATCTTACGGTTGGCTATGGTTCCATTCCGCAGGCTTGGCTCCTATGGCCTGCGATTGTTCGCTGGGTCGCAATCGGGGTGGTCACGTGCCTCGAGCTGTTTCCGTTCGCTCTCGCGGCCAAAGACCTCTTGCTCAGCATTCCAATCGGGACCCTGGTATTCAATCGAAGCCAGTGGTGGCTTTCAAGATGGTACGTGCGCGGGACCCTACCAGTCACATCTTGGGAGATGGGGTCGCAGGCGGACCAATTGATTCTCTCGATTGGAACAAGACGCCGCGAACTCTCAGTGAATGCGCCATGGAGTGTCGCCGCGCTGAAGGCGGACGAGGTTCTGGTGATGATGACGCGACAGATCGGCAGGGCGCCTCTGATTGAGACGCCACAGGAAAACTCGAGGCAGCGATGATGGTGAACGAAGAGCAAACTATGGTGGGGGCACCGAGAACCCTGTGGCTCGGGCTCCTCCGTGAGTCGTCGTCCGCAGAGAAAGCACGACGGCGTCATAGGCTCGGAGCGCCTCGGAAGATTCGCACCGGAATCTCCTGAAACTGTCCCGCGATTGGCCTATCCGTCGCTCTTCGAGGACCCAATCGTGAGGAGTGCTCGGGATCGGGAGGGTGGTCCGACCCCAGCCTGGCCCGAGATTGTCCGGCGCGAGACGAACGTCGATGAGACGCTTCCCATTCGCTCGTCTTTTCGGGCTGAGCCTTCGCTGCCGTTCTCGGGATCGACGACGCCCGAGCGTTTGGCGGAGATGAAGGGGTCCACCATCGAGGATCTCGTGCCGGACAAAGGTGGAAACGCCGAGGAGACGCTCATGGTTCCCAAGCCGCTGATCGCTCAGGCTGCTGCAGGAGCTTCGTTCGCCGAGAAGATGAGTCCGACGGCGATCCCGGTTCTCAGTCTCGATGACTATGCGATGTTTCGGGTGCTGCTTCGCGCCCATGGAGAAGATCACGCGCCGACCTGGAGTCGCTTCGGCGTTCTCTCTCGAACGGTGAAGGACGCTCTCCAGGCTCGTTTCGCCGAGACCTTTCAGCGCGACGTCGAAGCGCAGCAGAAGTTCCTTGCCCTGGTGGAGAAGTATCAGAAGGAACGAGCGTCGAAGCCATGATGGAGACCATGACATGCAGCCCGTAGCCAAACGCGGCGATCGTGTGACCGCAATCGATACGCATGTGATTGTCGCCAATGGCGTGGCGGCGCCCGTGCCCCATCCTTTCGACGGCTCGCTCGATACCGAGCTCAGCGCCGACGTTCTCGCCGAGCAACTGTCTGTTGCAGTCGTCGGAAGCCGCGCAACGAGTTAACCCGCACACATCCCCATCGGAGGGTCGTTCCAGCGCCCTCCACACGGCAAGGGAAAGGTCGTCGTGGGCAGCGCGACGGTCCTCGTGAACGACAAGCCCATCGCCCGTAACGGTGATGCGACCGAGACGTGCAACGATCCCAGCGATCTCCCGGTTGGCACCGTGGTCGCGGCGGGCACCGTGATGTCGGGGTGAACATCACTGCCTTGCCCGGCGCGGGCGTTTGCCTATACGACGTAAGCGACCACCGAGGCGCGGGTGGCGGCACAATCGTCACGCGAGGTGGGCCGGGGCCGTCGCGCGGCATTGACCGAGAGCTCGGGTCTTTGCTGCCGAGCTCGAACGAGGGGAGCGACGGTTCGCAATGCGCTGGCAACCGATGACTCCCCGACTGGAGCTCGTCTCTCGAAACGACATCGCGAAGGTGTTCGAGGTGATAGTCTATGGCGGTATGAAAGAGGGCACGCCAAAGACGGGTCGCGGTGGCACTCCAGAGGCACCCGATCCGAACGGCCTCGTCGCCGACTATCTCGCCGACCGCGTGAAACGGTGGCTCGAATCCGATCTTCGCCGCTCGCGGTCGGGGCTTGCGAGAACCGCTGGACTTCGAGCCGAACAGGTGCACGACCTTCTCGATCGCGCTGGCAGGCCGACGTTGCGCTCGATGCGCGCGGTAGCCCGCGCAGTCGGCATTGCTTTCGACGATCTCGAAGAAGCTGCCCATGAGTGGATTTCGACGCGCGATGGAATCACGGCGAACCGGGCCCAGGGCAAGCTACGCCCGAGCGTGCCGCGCGCCGATAGCCCATCAACTGATTCGCCAGCCTCGCGTCTGCGTTCCGACGAGCGATATCCCAACCGGGTTCGTGCCGTGCAAGCGGCGGTCTTGCTGCAACACGATCCGGCCGACATTCAGGCTGTACGAGAGGTCGTTCTCCCTCCCGGAACCGATGATCCGACGCCTCGAGCGTGGATGAGCTGGATCGAGAAGGCGCGCGAAGAGCGGACTCGTAAGGCCGGCGCAGCGCGTGCGCATCGATCGCGGCGAACACCGTGAGTCGCAGGGGCCATGCGCGCGGCGCCGCGCTTCCCTCCTCGATGCGTCCCCCGTGGTGCCGTTCGCCGTTGAAGCACCGAATGAACGACACCTCGCCTAACGCACTCGACCTACTTCGTCCGGCGCGCGAGCTCGGCTTCGAGCTCGGCGACTCGCTCGAGAGCGTCGTCGGCGCGTCGCTTTTCACGCTCGGCGTTGGCTCGTTCCTGCTCGCTCGCGGCTTTTTGGCGCTCGGCTGTCGCCCTCTCGCGTTCGACCGGCAATGGGACGAGTGTGCCCTCGAAATCTTCGAGCCGAAGTCCTACGGAGTGCTCTTCGATCGGCGCGGCACACCAGATCAGATCGAGCACGGTCGACGGGGTTAAATCGTTTTCGAGGGCGCGCTCGACGAGATCACCTTCGATTCGATCCCACACACGAATGCGTTCGCCCGCATCTGCATCGGCGTCGAAGCGAACGAGCTCGCGAACTCCGAGCTCGTGGTAGCGCGCGAGCTTCGACTCCCAAACCGATTCGCTCGCGTCGCTGTGGCTCACGAGCTCGACCGCAAGCTCGGGCGCTCCGCGTTCCCACGTCTTCCACGAATCGAAGATCACATCGGGCGTGCCGAGCCGAACGAACACGTCGGGAGCGAGGCACCGCGACGGATCGGCTGCATTCCAATAGACGAACTGGTCACTTCCCATGCAGGCCCGTGAGGCGAAGCTCGCCTTGAGCATTTGATAGAGGGCTGTGCGTAGCTCGAAGTGGCGTTTGGACTCGGGCACGAGAGCCTCGACCGGGAAGCAAACGGGCCGCGCGGCACGCTTCGAGCGAATGATCCCCGTCGTCGGAGATGCCTCGAGGCCACTCAGCTGGGCTTGCATGGGATGCCTTTGCGCCACGAAGCAATCGTAGCACGTAGGGGGTGGTGAGCCGTGTCAGGCTCGCAAGAAGAACCAACGAAGCGCAACCGATGGATCCCTCAATCAGGCCGCGCTTCATGCTTCATCGGCACCCGCACCCAGCAGTTGCGTACCCCGACGACGATCTTCACCAATCCCTGAGCCGCGAGTCGCGGTAGGAGGCTCAGCTCGCCGTCGATCGCCTAGGCTACTTTGTGTCGCGGCGCCGCGAGGACGTCCTCGTAGCCCGCCTTGCGTCGCGCAGGATCTCCCACGATCCAAGCGTAGCGCATCATCGGGGCCGAAGGTCGGCGCTGCTCGATGTGTGAGGGCTCGTCGCACGCACGACCGCTTGCTCGTCTCTTCCGGACGAGCCCTCGAAGTGGCAAGGTGCCAACCCTGATGGCGAAGGCACGCACCAAAGTCGACATGGACGCGTTGCTCGTCACCATCGACGAGTCGGTCCGAAAGCACGGAGCGCTCTCGCGCAAAGACATGGCGCCGCTGAAGCGCCACTTGCCCGAGCTCGCACCACGTCTCGCCGAACGCGGATACGAAGTCGGCTCGACGATCAGGCGACCTCTCGAGAGCCAAATTCTCGAGCTCGCCAATCGCGGCTTCGTGCTGATGAAAGGCCTCGAGCGGCGTGTCTCGGGCGCGACCGCCAGCGAAGTGAAGGCGGCCGCCGAGCGCCTCATCGAGCAGCGAGCCATGGCTTGGGTGCTTCGTGAATCCGGCGTGGGGATGGTGAGCGTTTCGAGCGAGCCTGCAGCATGCGAGCACATCGATCGAAGCGAGCTCGCTGAGCTCCTCCGACGACTGACGCAAGTGCAGAAGCTCGTTCGTCGCGCAGCGGCGAAGAAGCGCCCGTCGTTCGCCGTCCTTCGTGACGATGTCGCGGATCCGCTGTCACGGTGGCTGCCCTCACCGGCGCGTCCACTCGCCGCGCACACGCCCCAAGACCCAGCCGACTCCGAAAGACTCGCAGATGAGATTCGGCGACGGGTCGTGCAAAGCGGCCTCCCCGTTCGTGTGCCGGAGCTCTTGCGCGCGCTCGGAACGACGGCGGAAGAAGGGGGCCGCGCGTTGTTCGATGGCGTCGCCCGTGGGTGGTTCGACCTCGAGCCAGAGAGCGGAATGGGGAGACTCTCGCCAGAAGATGCCAAGCTCTGCCCTGCCGGACCGATGGGAACGCGGTTATCGTGGGTGGTGGTCCGCGCGCAGAAGGGACTCGACCGACTATGAGACCCGCCAACACGTCTCTCCACGCATTGCCTTTCAGCGACGACTTCGTCGACGTCGCCGCATTGAACGCCCGCGTATCGACGATCCTCGTGGCGCGCGTCGCCGACGTGCGACGCGCCGCGGCGCTCGGTGAGCGCTGCCCATCGACCGCTATTGCGATTCTCGGGCCCGCGGGTGGCGGCAAGACGCATCTCTTTGCTCGATTGCGGCACCACCCAGAGGCGCGCGCCACACCCATCTTGCTGCGTCCCTACTTCGGAATGAGCCTGTCGCTCCGCGACGTCCTCGCTGGAGTGATCGACCAACTCTGTTTGCCCGTGCGCGGAGCCGACACGACGCATCTCGATTTTCTCGTGGCTCGATGGCTCGATGGAGAGGCTGAAGGTCCCAAGTCCGGCGAGTCGATCGACCACGAGGGCACCTCCGAAGACGCTGCTCTCACTGCGCGCGTCGAGCGCGCCGTCGGAAGCCTGGTCAGCGTCCTTCCCGAGATCGCCCCGGCAGCACATCTGGCTCGCGCGCTTTTCGGTCTTCGAGGTCGTGACCGCTCCGAGATGTGGGAGGAGCTCGCTTGGCTCTCCGGTCGTGAGCCCCGCGCGAGAGCCGATAGCCAAACACCTCAGCCCTCTCTTTTGGCTCCGCTCTCCGAAGGTGACGTGCTCCACATGCTGCGTCTCCTCGCCGTCGTGGCGGCGCCGACAGCGCCTCTGGTCATCACATTCGACCAGCTCGAAAATCTCGCAGGCGGCGATGAATCGCGTGTGCTCGGCTATGGCAATCTCGTCGGTGAAATGGTCGATAGTCTCCCGTGCCTCACCATCGTGCAGCTCGCGCTCACGAGTGAATGGATGCAATTCATCGCGCCGCGTCTGAGCCTGCCTCAACAGACGCGTGTCGCATCCGACACGCTGCTCCTCGAGACACCCAACACCGACGAACGAGAGCTCCTCTTGCGCGCTTGGCACGCGAAGATCGGACCCGAAGTGGGCAGACGAAAGAAGCGGTTTCCCTATCCGCTATCGCCCGACGATCTCTCCACTTTGCTCACCGCACCTGGAATGACGCCTCGTCTTCTCTTGGCCGGGCTGAAGCGCGTCATCGCAGGAAAGCCCTTGATGGAGCATGCCGCCTCGGCACCCAGAGTGACAGAAGATCCCGCAAAGAACGCGAGCGATGTTCTCTCAAGCTGGAATGTCGAGCACTCGCGGGTCGAAAAAGAGCTCGCCGACAAAGAGGCCTCGAATCTGCCTGTCGATGCCGGAGAGCTCGCTGAAGGTCTCCTCAGCGCGCTCTCGTTCGTGTCGAGCGTCGAAGTGACCACGCGCACCGAGAAAGACCGCATTCAGACGAGTGTGCGCTCTCCCGGACACGAGCTCGCGGTCGTCTACCTCACTTCCACGCATCACCTTTCGGTGGCCGCGACGCTCGCGAAGGCCGCCGAACTTGCGCAAACGAAGAAAGTCGTGATCGTCCGCGAGAAGCGCTTCGAGCTTCCATCGACTTGGGAGGCAGTCCACGAGCGCCGCGCCGCATTCGAGCGCCTTCCGAATGCGCGTTGGCTATGGCTTTCGCGCGACGATACGGCAAGGTGGCTCACCCTCGCGCGCCTGCTGAGTCTGACACGCGCGAAGAGGCTGCGGAGAGGTGCATCCGACGAGGCATTTTCTCTCGAAGAGATCCGCGACGAAACCGCGCGGGCGCTCTCGCCCGCTCAATGGCAAAGCGTCGAATCGATCACGCGATGGCTCTCCGACATCCCCCGAGATCATTCGCCACCCGCCCTGCCCAAACCGTCGACGCGTCCCGATGTCGACACCGCGAAGGCGGCACCGCCGCCCCCCGAGCCTTCGCTCCGCGCATGGCTGTCGCAAGGACGTGATCTCGGCCGAACCATGGCCATTCGCTATGCAGCGAGGCTGCGGTCGCTCACGCGAAGATGACACGGCGTCGTCTTCTTCAGAACGCGCAGAGCTCGATTGACGCTCGACGCGGTGGAAAGAGCCGACCGATCTCGAGCTCGATCGTTCGGTGAGCGACAGCCGACCTCAGGGGTTCAAGACGCAGTCGTTGGTCAATGGAATCTCGGCACCGAGGTCGACCACTTCGAAGTCACCCACTTGAATCCCCGTGAAGCTCTGCGCAGTGATCCCGACGCCCGACCACTTCGCGACGGTCGTTCGATCGTCGGCAAACGTGAGCGCGATCTGTCCGCCATCGGAGAGGAGCATTCCGTACTTCTTCAAAGCGTGGATGATGACTTTCTCGCCTGTGTCGTAGGGGGTCTCGTCGAAGCTTGCCTTCAGGCGGAGCCGGACCCCATAAGGGATTCCATTCGGATCGATGCTCGAAGTCCCCGCAGAGTGCGTCGCGGGATGCACGTGCACATCTTTCTTCATGCGCGACGCTGGAAGAATGAATCGAAGCGCGTGTTTCACTTCGCCCGCAGCGACCTCGTCCGCGGTCGGAAGCAGCGCCGCGATCGGGAAGCCTGCGGCATCGGCTGAGGTGCATTGGTCTCCACGGAGATTGTCAGGGTAGGCCTTCGTGAGGTCCCAAACGAATGCCCCGAGCGCGACGAACGACGTCTGACTTCCCGTCGTGTTGTAGAGCTCGTAGAGCTTCTTCTCCGCTGTCCCGACGACGAGCACGTGGCAATCGTTGTTGGCCACGTCGCACGCATAGTCGTTGCTGCCTTCGGTGTTGCCATTAGGCGGCGTCGGCATCTGCAGCGGTACGGCGTTGCAGTCGACCCCTCCGTAGCAATAGGGGTCGGTGCCTGTCACGGACGCGCGTGGCGTCGACGAGTTGGCGAAGAACAGCGGAATCGAGAAGTCGATCTGGAACACGTTGCCGTTGCCCCAACCGCCAGCGCTGTCGAACGCGGCGATCATCGCGCTCGAGCGCGCGTCCGGGGCGAGGCCCGACACGTCTTTCGTCCAAGGCTCGGGTTGCTCGAACAGGCCGCCCACCATGGGGTTTCCCGACCCGGTGCTCGCGGTCCCGCCTCCAGTCCCTGGACCGGTTCCCGCTCCGTTGACATTGCCGGTTCCGTTCAAAGCGGACTTGCCGCCGCTCCCTGCATTTCCAGTGAGGGAGCCCTCGCAGCCGAGGCTACCAAGCAACACGATCAGCCCGCACGTTCCAAGGAGCGTCTTCACTTGATGGAGAATAGCGAGCCTCGCGCGCCGATCCAAGCCAGAACTTTCGTCAAAGAGCGACGCGTTCGATGGCGCCGCTCGGTCCGTTGGCGCCTTCGATCCAGTAGACGAAGCTACCATCGACAACGAGGTAGTCGGCACCCACGAGCCCTGTCGCGAGGTCGCGAGGAGCGGCGCAGCTCGCCGCTGAACAAGTACGAAGCGCCCCGCCGTCGATCCAAAAGACATCCGACCCGGCTGCCGTCATGTCGGTGAACGTCATCGTGCTCGTGCGGATGATGGCTGGAGCGCCGGCTGACGGGCAGCCCGCGATAGGACAGTGCCCGATGGCGCTGCCTCCTCCCGGGCCGCCCGCCCATAGAAAGAACATGTCGCTCGGCGTCGTGGCCATGCGTGCGATGCCATTGGTGATCGAGGAGACGTCGCTGACGGTCACGCAAGTAGGCTCGGAGTCGGGACACCTGGCAATCCCCGTGAGGACAGCGGAGACGCGCTTAGGGCCCGCAGCGACGATCTCCACCCCCACTGCGAGCTTCGGCGGCTCGATAGCTTTCGCCGAAGCCGCGAGAGCCTTCGCAGACGCGGTAGCCGCCGCGCTCGGCGCGACAGTCGCCGACGACCCCACCGGTGCAAGTGAGGGCTTTTCGCTACATCCCGCTGCGAGCCATAACGAGAGCCCGATGAGTCATTTCATAGTGGAGTGTTGGGACCGCGTGAGGCCGATGGGATGGAGGTTGACAATCGCAGACGCGTCGACGGGGTGGATTCATGACCGAGTCTTCAGCCGCGCGCTTCGCAATCGGAGCGAGGAGGCGACCATTGCACAGACGACCCAAGCGACTCCGAGAGAGGTGTCGGCGTCTTCGTCGGGCGTTGCCACGCGACAAGAGCAGCCGCTCTGTTCGGGCTGAGGCGTGCCCGAGCCGGTGCTCGACGTGCTTCCTCCGATGCCAGCGCCGCCGGCACTACCTCCTCCGTTTCCTCCACTCGTGCTGCCCGCCCCCGAGGTCGTCGAGGTGGTGGTCGTCGTGCTCTTCGGATCATGCAGGGTGCACGAGTTGCCGCACGAAGACGTCACGCATTGATAATAGGCATTCGCTGCCGCGTTGATCGCGCACCCGGCAGGCGGATTGGGGAAGGTGAAGCACTTTTTGCAATTTGGATCGGTGGAGCAAGTCCAAGCCTCGTCGCAGCAAGCGTCTTCCATGCACGAAGCGCACGTGGGGCTCGCGTTCGGGGGCTGAATGCCGCAATGGTTGTCGGTGCAGAACGCATTTGGCCCGCATGCCGTGCTGCACGACGAGCCGCAGATACAGGCGACGACTCCCTCGTATTGCTGAAGACCCGCGAGGTGAGCGGTGTTGCAAGCGTTTTGGCAGGCGAGCGTCGTGCAGCCGTTGTAACAAGTGAGGAGAGCACCACAATTCGGATCGTTCTGACAGGCACTCAGCGTGGTCACGCAGCCGCCGCTGCAGTTCTGGTTGGTCGCGTCGCCGATGCAGACGTTGCAATCGGTGGCAATCGGGCACGCGCCGACGTTGGGCACTTGGTCGGCCAAATAGGGCGCGATGAAGTTGGTATAGACCTTCGAAGTGCGAATGCTCGAGCCGAGCTGCTGGCAATTCTGGTCACCGAAAGAAGTGACCGACGCCACCTGCTCGACGCCATTGACGGTGACGAGCCCTGGGCCGCCGCTATCGCCCTCGCACGTCCCGCTCACGTTGGGGTTCGCATACTCGACGAAGTAAGGATCGAGGTTGCCGATGGTCTTGGCGACCGAGCGCCGTTTGCTGTTGAAGCCGCCCGGTGGAGGCTGGGTGATTCCATAGCCTACGTACGTGATGGGCGTTCCGATGGTGAGCGCGTCGGTGGCAGGCGTCATCGCAGGAATGACCGGCGTCGCCGCCGAGGCGCCCGAGAAGCGGAGCATGCACACGTCGTCGGTGCTCCCGGGGCAGCTCGCGTAACACGAGTCGGCCAATACCGAGCCGCCGACGATGTTGAATTGCTGGCCGGTGTTGTAATCGTTTCCGATGACGACCTGGCTCGGGAGATTGCCCGGGACACAGCAATGCGCCGCGGTGAGCACATAGCCTTGGTTCCCCGCGACCTGAATGATGGTGCCGCTACAGGAAAAGTTATTTCCGAGCACTGCGACGACCGCCGTGTGGGTGGTGTCGAGCGCGCCCCCGATGATCTCGCTCGCAGCCTTGCCTTGTTCGCTCTCCGGTCGATCGAGATCGCCAGTCGGGGTCGCACACGACGCCGCAATGACGGGAACGGCGAGCACGAGGGGTGCGATGGCGAGAACGAGGCGCATGAGGTCTCCGTGGCTTCGGAACGCTCGGCGAGCCGCCGAGATCTTCCTGGGGATATCACGAGATTACTCTTCCGAGGCCTCGAACGGCGGGCTCTCGACACGAGCGTCGACAGCTCGGGTCCGCCAGCCCGAGTCGGTCGGGCGTGGGCGTGTGGTAGTGTCGAGCCGTGCCGGGATTCCGAAGCTTCGCCATTCGTGACGCCGGGCTCGCCGCCGTGACCGCTTCTGCCTGGTGGCTCGCGGCGCGCGCCCCGGTTCGCAGAAGCGTTTCCCTTGCGTCACAAGTTGCGGCTGGGCTGATGACCGCCGCCATGGGCTTCGTGGCACACGAGTGGGGACATCTCGCCGGTACGGTGATGTCTGGCGGCGTCGCCCATCCGGCGAAGAGCCTCGCGTCACCATTCCTCTTTTCGTTCGACGTCGAGAAGAGCGACCGGCGCGCTTTTCTCGCCATGAGCTACGGCGGGTATGCAGGCACTGCCGTCGCTGCCTTCGCGATCCTCGCCCTCGTTCCGCGCGATCGACTCTCGGGCCGACTCGCATTGGCTGCTACGGCGCTCGGTGTCGCGGCGACGTTGGCGCTCGAGATCCCGACCACGATTCGCGTCGCACGCGGCGGCCCTTTTCCCGGGGGTGGGGTGTACGCGGGCGATCCGAAACGTAACGCGGAGCGCTAAGTACGAAGCGATCGTCGCTCGGGCGCTCGCTTCGTCGCGATCTGAAAAGCGCGGCTCGTTTTCAGCCGCCCATGGGTCGCTGCTCGGGGGGCGGAGTCGCGATTCTGAACTTCTGAGACTCCGAGCCGAAGTTGGCGCCGGTGACGACGAACTCCATCTTGACGGTGCCCGCAGGAATCGTGGCTTTCTTGGGCCCAGCGGTCACGTTCGTCTTCTCGCCGTGCGCGACGTTGATCGAATAGACCTCTCTGAATTCGCGTCCGACCTGCTTCCCGTTCTTGTCGTAAAAATAGAACCAGCCCAAGAAATAGGTCAGCGGGCGCGCCGCGTCTTTGTTGCGCACGATCAAGACCGGGAATTCGTCGGCCGGGTTGTCGCCCGGCTTCCACTCGCCCGACCAGGTGACCTCGAGACTTTGGACCCCGAGATCGCCGCCGGCAGCGGCTGCCGTCGAAGACGCGGCCGCCGAAAAGGCTGCCGCCGAAGACGTCGACTTCTTTCCAGGGCTGGCACTCGAAGCCTCCGTTGCGGTGGGATCAGTCTTGTTGCAGCCGAGGGTCGCGATCACGAGCATGAGGGTCGAGAGAGTCGTTCGCATGGCTCCACCTTTTCGCGGCAGTTGGAAATTCGGGCAGGTTTTCATACGGCAAGAGCAAGGTGCGGACCAATGCAAATCGGGACTGCACCTGCCGAAAACAGCAGGGTTCGCGTCGAGTGCAACGTCGCATGCAACACCCGACCGCACGCGGCGGTCAGACTTCGGGTCAGCGCGCGCGCGCGGTCGCGAGACGTCGTCAGACGGTGAGCTCCATCACGCGTTGCTCGAGACCACGTCCCTTCGAGACGCCGCTGATGCGGGAGTTCGATTGCAGGAGCACCATCAGACAGCGTCGAATCATTTCTTCGGCGTCGGCATGGCGTCGTTCGAAGATGCTTCGGAGGTTTTTCCGGAGCTCGTGAAGAGCGGTCTGCACTTCTTCGCGAACGGCCATGATTTGCCTCACAGCTCCCTGTTCGCGAGCACAATTGCCCGGTAGAGCGTCGACGAGCCTCCTGAAGAGAAGTTGGCCAAGACGGCTCGCCTCTGGCACCTCCGCGATGTGACGAGTGACGACGAGACCCGGCTCATCCGGCTCGATCGACCGAAAAACGCGCCTCCGTTGCGAGAGGCGGTGCCCGCGCGCGTCTCACCTCCTCCTCCACGAGAAGCCCCGAGAAGCGCTCTGAGCCCCGCTGGTCTCCCGAGCGGCCCGGTGCGCCGAACGTTCGCCGAGCGATTGTTCTCCACCCTCGCGTGGCTGATTCCGGTCGGCGTGGCGCTCTCGCGTCTGGCACCCAGCGGTCGCTGGGAGAGCGACGTCGCGGCGCTGCGCGATCTCGGCCTCGTGTCGGTCGGCCTCGGCGGCGGACCGTCGACGGCGCTCACGCAAATCCTCCGGCTCGTTCCGCTCGGCTCGCTCTCGTTTCGGGCGTCGCTCCTCGGCGTCATCGGCCTCGGTGTGGCCGCGCGCATCCTCTACGAAGTGTGTCTGCGTCTCCTTCGAAGCGCCGAAGGCGAGCGCAGCCCCTGGCTCGCACCCACGCTCGCGACCGTCGGCACGCTCACGACGACCCTCGGCCCGAGCTTTCAACGCGAGGCCACCGTCGGCGGCGGACGCATCGTCGCGATCGCGCTCCTCTTGGGGATCGTCGCCACGATGCAACAGATCGTGACGGGTCAGGCGTCGCGCCGCGTCGTCTCGCTCGTGGGGCTCGGCGTGCTCTTGGCGGCCGCGTTCGCCGAAGACGTCGCAGCGGGTCTGCTCGGTACGGCCTGCCTCGCTGCGGCCGTCGCCTTCGCGAGCGACGCCGGTCGCAAAGCGCGTCGCGTGCTCCTCCCGCGGCGCGCCATGTCGATTACCGGCTTCGCGTTCGGCGCGACGCTGCTCTTCTTTCTTCTGCCCCCGGTCGTGCGCTCGATGACGCCGCGCTCGTCGCTCGACTTCGGATTGCCGCTCACGAGCCGAGCGCTCGGCATCGTGAGCTCCGACAACGTCGCGTTCGGATCGATCGAATTGATTCTCCGCGAGATCGGTTGGTCGTCGCTCGGCCTCGCCGCGATGGGCGTCGCTGCTGGGCTCATTCGCCGCGCCACGCGCTGGCAGATCGCGCCTCTTTGCGTGTTCGTCGTCGCCGATGTCGCCGTGCCTCTCGGATTGCTCCGTCGCATTCCTCTGGCGTCGGTCGCCACATGCCATCTCGCGGCCGTCTTCGTGCTCTGCATCATCGCGGTGAGCGGCGTGCACGCGGGAGTTCGTCGACTCTTGGCTCTGAAGATCCCTTTTGCGAAGCCGCTCGCCGCTTTTTCGGTCGCCTTCCACATCACGCTCGTCGCGCTCGTCTCCGAGCAAGCCGGCGAAGCCGCCGATCGCTCGATCCAACGCGGCGCGAACGAGTGGACCGACTCGGCTTTGGGGGATCTCGATCCTTCGGCGATCGTCCTGGTGAAGAGCCCGACCAAGCTCTTCAGACTCTATGCGGCGCAGCTCGTCGAAGGCGTGAGACCCGACGTGATCGTGGTCCCGACCCGTCTCCTCGGTCGTGGCAGCGTGTCGGCCGATCTCGCTTCGACCGAGCGCGACATCGAGCCTCTTCTGCGCTCGATCGCCATTACTGGATCGTCGAATGAGTTTTCGCTATCGAAGCTCGCCGACGCGAGACCGCTCTTCGTCGAGCTCGATCGCGCGTGGGACGACAAAGAGACGAGCCACCTCACCGTGAGCGGTCTCTGGCTCCGCTTCGCACCGCAACCGCTCGGCGCGGTCGACCGCAAGATGAATGTCGCCACATCGACCGCCGCGCTCGAACGTCTGCTCGCCGCCGTGGCTCCAGATGCGTGGCCCGACCCTGGATCGACCCGCGTCGCCGAAGACGTCATTCGCCAACAGGTCACGCTCCTCGTTCGCATCGGCGATCCACACACGGCGGGAACGTTGCTATCGCTCGCGCGCAAGTCGGGCGCACACGGCGGCGTGCTTCAAGGCGCATCGATTGCCGTGCGTGTAGCCGACGTCGTCGCGCGCATGGGCACGGGACACGCAAAGCCGGTCACGATGACCGCCAAAGCCACTGCCGAACGCGAAGCGCTCGTCTTGGCGGCCCAAGGCCGAACCCCGCGCTCCGGCGCGCCCGGCAGCAAGCCCAAGCCTTCGAAGCCCAATGTCTCGAAGGCTCCGCCGAAAGCTCCGGCGAAAGATCAGCCGAAGCCTGCGCCCGCCGAGATCCATCGCTGAAGCATTGGCGTCTTGCAGTGCTGATGTGCGGATGAGTAGCGCGCGAGGATTCTTCATGGTGCGAATCCTCGTGTCGCGTCACGACGAATCTCACGGAGGGGGGCAAGACACGGGTTCAGTGTCGACGACGAGATCGTCGATCCAAACGTCGAGCGGCGAGACCATGTCGTGGAAGCTCCACGCTCCGACATAGAGCTGATCGATGGCCGGGCCATACCAGGGGCTGTTGCCTGGAACGACGGTGCCGACGCAGCCTTGGCCGTGATCGTCGAGCGCCACGGTCGGGGATGCGGCGCCGTCATTGATCATACGGAGCTTGCGCGTCACCGAATCCATTTCGAATGCAATGCACGTCCACCCGGGAGACTTCATGGGCTCGGTGCTCTGGAAGTAGCAGTCGTGGTACGGATCGCTCCCCTGCGCATCGAGCCCATAGACGAAGCTATAGGTGTTGACGTCGTTCTTCGGGAGCGAGCTCATCAGATAGGTCGCGCGTCGTCCGGTGACCGGCGATCCGGGCTCGGCGTTGCCGCTCGCTCCGAAGAACGTCCAATGAATGCTCGGTCCGTTCGGGTCGATGTACATCATCATTCGGCCATAGATGTGCGTCGGATTGCCCTGGAAGATCGGCTTGGCTCCGTCGGCGAAGAGACGACCGCCCGCGGTCGCGGCGGTATCGATGTGCATGTGCAGGGCACGATTGCCCGAGGTCGTGTGGGTCCCGTCGAGCCCCATCGTCGCGCCGGGCGTCTTCAATGCGGCCTTCCACGGACCGAGCGTCTGATTGTCGGAGAGCGCTGCGACACCCGGGTAGTCGTCGAACTTCTCGCAAAGCAAAGCGTTCCCGCACACGTCGGGCTTGGCGCCTCCGGCCCCGCCGGTGCCCGTTCCACTGCTCGCGCTGGTGCTCGTCGCGGCTCCGACCGTCGCGGTCGCGCTCGCGCCACCCGTTCCCGACGAAGTCGTGGTGCTGCTGGCGCCATCGCCGCAGGCGACGAACGTGAGCGACGCGACCAACGTGATGAGAGCGGCGACCGAGCTCGACATCGAATGAGGATAACCGCAAATGGGCCGCCCACGGGGTCGAGACACTTGGCGACCGAGAGCGGGCCCGTCGCGTCGTCGGGCTCTCAGGTGCGCGCGAGGAGCGCGAAGAGACGAGGTCCCGAGAGAACCAACGACTTCGAGCCACGCACGATGGTCACGCGCACCAGGCCTCCTTCGGAGACGATTCGGCGAAGCTCGGTGTTGAATACGCGGAGGCGGTCGTAGCCTGCTCCGTCGAATGCGCTTTGGCGCGCGCTCCACGGGCCGAGCTCGACAGAGGCGCTCGAAGGGCTCTCGTCGTGCGCTTCGATCGAGCCGCCGCGAACCTCGAAGAAACGGTGCGCGCCGTCTTCGATCTCGACCCGAGCGTCGGCTAGAATCGTGAGCCAGCGGGCGCGAGCGAGAAGGCGTACGCCTGCCGCGACGCTCCGCGCGATGTGACGCACCACGCGCGCCGGATTCCACACGCGCGGGTCGACCGTCGCCGTCTCGGGATCTTCATCGACCGAGACCGAGAGCGTGAATCCGAGTCGAACGAGCTCGATATCGCGCGAGCTGCGCGGCGGTCGAAGCAGATGCTGTCGTGTGAATGCGTCGATGCCCAAGAGAAACATCGGCTCATCGGGCGCGAACGCGACCGGCATCTGCATGGCGCGGCTCCGCGTCGAAGCCGAGACGTCGCCTGTCTGTCGGTGGAGCCACACGGCGCCGAGCCCGAACGTCGCATGGGGGGCGGGAAGAGGTCCGAGCGGGTGCGCTGCGTCGCGCGTCTCCGAACAGGCGTCGAGGCCAGCGTTCACGAACCAAGCATGTCGGTCGCGCAAATGAACGTTGTAGGGTGGATCGATCGCTTTGATCTCGTCGACCTCGAGCAATGCAGCCTCGAGCGGAGTGGGCGTCACCGTGAAATCGATCGCGAGCGCTTGGGTGAGCATTTCTTGAGAGCGCAGAGGCGCGCGCTTCGCTGCATTGAAATGGCCGGCGATCCGCTTCTTCAGACTGGTCGCCTTTCCCACATAAAGAATGTCGCCATTCGATCGCTTGAATCGATAAACCCCCGGGAGATGAGGCAATGCGCTTCGCACAGCCTTCTCCATCGGAAAGACGCGCTTGCTCCGTCGCGCGGGCGTGGCTCCCAGATAGGCGACGAGCTCGGCCCAGGTCACGACTCCGAGCTCTTCCAATCGATCGACCAACGTCGACCACACGTGCGCCGTCGCCAACACGTGCTCACGCGCGCGCCTCTCGACAGGCGTCGTGTGCCCGAGAAATCCGGCGAGCGCGCGAAGGTTCAATCGGGGCAAATCGGGATAAAGCCGACGCGCTACGGCATGCGCACAGACGATCTCGAGAGGAAACGGCTCGTCGCCCAAACGAAAGCGCGCGTGCAAGTCGTAGAGGAACGGCGTCTCGAACTGCGCGAAGTGAACGATCGTCGGAGACGGACCCAGGGGATCGATGCGGGCGCGGGTCGCAGCAGCCGATAGCGCGCGCCAGGCCTCTTCGGGAGCGATGGCATCGCGCGCATCGGCGTCGGTGTACCCCGTGAGCTCGCGAACGATGCGCGAGACGCGCGTCTTCGGAGGCAGCTCGACCCAATGCGCCTCGATCTCGACCGGCGCCCGGGCGCCTTGCTTTGCCGCCGTGACCACATGGGCAATCTCGAGCAATGCCCCATGCGTCGGTGACGCTCCGGTCGCTTGCGCGTCGAGCACCACCACAGAGAGGTCTCGCAATGTCGTCACAGGCGCAATCATGGTTTCGATCGACACGTCGAGCGACGTGGAACGCAACACTCTAGTTCTGCGAGGCCGTGGATTTGTGTGCGCGGGCGGAAGCCAACGGAGACGAAACAGGGAGACGCGAGGACAGGGAGAGAGAGAATTTGCGCGTTAAACCGGCGCAGACCTCGATACTCCAGGCCCATTCTCAGAGCTTCCTGTCCTGCTGTCTTCCTGTTGCAGCCCCGGGCTCCGAGTTGCTCGAAATCCATTGAGGCCCCAATGGTCGAATCCTCTGCGCTACGAGCGCGACGACGCTGCGCGTCTCATCACCACGCTTTAGCGCCCTATCATCACGCTCTTGCGTCCTATCGGCAGCGGTTCGCGCCCTATCGGCGAGGAGGGATTCGTCAGCGAGACAGGCCCGAAGGGCAGAGCCGACGGCTCGCAAAGCTCCTCGTCCGACGTCACCACGCGACGCGTGCTGATGGCGGAGGAGGAGGGATTCGAACCCACGGACAGCTTTCACCGTCGCCGGTTTTCAAAACCGGTGCCTTCAACCACTCGGCCACTCCTCCGAACGCGGCCTCTCTAGCACACCCGCTCTTCCGAGTGACGTCTTGGAAGCGTCTCCCCGGTCACTTCTTCTACCGACGCGGTGGCGGGGGGTCCGTCGGGCACCCGGCGGTCGAGGAGGCCCTCCGAACGGCCCTTGGGGCCTGCTGGAAAGCTCTTGGTACGCACGCGTTGGGTCCGGCTCGGGTTGCCGCTTCGGCGCTCCCCGTGCCTGATCGGTGACAGTTCCTTGGCCGACGCCCCTCACGCCACGCGCGCCAGCTCCTTCTTGGGATCGAGAAGGTAGCCCTCGTCACGCGTGAGCAAGAGGCCTTCGAGCCCGAGCGTTCGCAGCGTCCAGATCGCGGTGTAAACGCGGCGGACCTGCGATTCGTAGGGGATTCGCTCGCCCGGCCAGCCGATCTGGAAGAGCTCGTCGACCGATAGCGCGTGCGCCGGAGCGTCGAGACGACTCTCGGAGAGCGCGGCAAGAATCCGACGGACGGCGCCGCGGCGCGCGACATCGACGCGGGTCCCCGCAGCTTCGAACCAGGTTCCGTCTTCAGAGACCGCGAGATCGACCGAGTTCTCGTGCGTGCGGTCCCGAAGCGCTGCGCCCAACTCGTCGACCACGGCCCGCGCTTGGGCCTGGACCCTTGGAGAGACCTTCGATCCTTTACGCACGTTCGCGAGAACGCGACGCGCCGTCGTGATGAGCTCTTTGATCGTCGCCTCGAGCGCATCGCCGCTCGGGAGAACTTCTTCGAGCGAAGGAGTCTCCGAAGACACGTCGTCGATGCGCCCGACCAACCCCGATTGCATGTCCGTCGCCAGCATGCCTCAACCGAATGAGAAGATCGTGCCAAGCATCTTATGGCATGATTTCAACCACTTGACCGATCGACCGCGCTGGCTGTCAGGACTGTAACGCCTCAATCCGGATTGCAAATGGCGCACGGCGTGCCGGATCGGGCCGTTCGATTTGGGGGCAGTCGTTCACTTCTTGCCGGCGTCGACCTTCACCCCGGCGTCGAAGTGGGTCCGGCCCAAGCCTTCGATATCTTGGGACGGCGTGCCGGCGTCGGTGATGACGAAGTCTTTGAACGCCTTGTTGGTCTCGACCCAACCGAAATGGTCGCCCGACTTGTTCTTCCAGGTCACGAGCGTCCAGGTTTTGTAGCGGGCCACGCGCGTGACCTCGGAGCCCGGCTGGAGCGTGAGAATGGTCTCGCTCGAGGTCTTCGCCTCTTTGTGAGCCGGTGAGGGCTTGCTGATCGAGAGCTGCCCGTGGTCGGGCGTCTCATCGGGATAGCGGGTCGCGTCGCCCGACGTCGACGGCGCCGCCGGTGCGCTCGCCGAAGGCTCGGGAGCGGTGGTCGGCGCGGCGGTCGCGGTCGCCGTGGCGGTCGCCGTCGCGGTCGCGGTCGCCGAAGGAGCGGTGTCCTCCTCGTCGTCGTCGGCCTTCTTCTTCTTCTTCTTCTTTTTCTTCGAGCTGGAGTCGTCATCCGCCGACGACTCGTCTTTTTTCCCCCCAAGTCCCAGCTTGTCGCAGGCCGTGGCGCTGAACGCCAATGCGATGCACACGATGAAAAGCGTGCGCGGAGCTCCCCTAAAGATCATGCCCTACGGCTACCACGGCCAAGATCGGGCTGGATACTGCTTCGGGGCCGTCGAGCTCGGCGCTCGGTCGTTCGATGCGGCGAGCGTGCACGATCACTTCTCCTCGGGAGAGAAGGTCTCGCTTACCCTTCCGACCTCGATGAAGACCTTGCCGCGCTTTCGTTCGTTCCGGATTGGTTTCTGCGCTCTCGGCATCGCGACGACGGCGCTCGTCGCGTGCAGCGAGGCGGTCTCGACACCGCTCGAGAGCCCGTCGGATGTGTACGCCGCCGACGGCACACCCCCGCCTCCGGCGAAGGTCGACACCAAAGACGGCTTCGTCAGCTTCGCGCTCCCCGCCAAGCTCACCGAAGCCTCCGACAGCCTCGTCAGGATTCACGCGATCGGAAGCCTTCAGGGTAAGAACGTCGGCGTGAACGTCGACGTGACCCATCGCTTCATCACGCTTCGTTCGACGAACGCCGAGAGCGACGCGCTCCTCGAAGCGATCGCGCGGGCCTACGAAGTCACGTCGCCGACGCCCCATTTTAGGCACGAGATCCAGCTCCCGATCGAGATCACCGAAGGAAATCTCGCGTCGGCTGCTCGATCGCGCGTTCGCATGCGGGTCACCATCGACACGGGGCTGAAGAGCGAGTTCGCTCAGATCGGGATCGGCTTCGATCCGACACGCAACGCGCTCGAAATCGTCGAGCTCGACCCTTCTTTCCGGACGAACGTGGTCCGCGCACTGAGCGAGTGACCCGTCGTTACGGCATCAGACCTCTCCTCATGGGAGCGTTTCCGCCGCGCAAGGCCGCGTGGTATGACGCGCGCCCCCTCCCACGGAGACGTCATTTCCATGCAGGTCGAGGCCCTCTTCAAGCGCGCGCTCTCTTTCGGTCGTTCGACCCCCACGCCCACCGGTCTGCGCGAGCCACCGCGTCTCGAAGGCGGGCTTCCGGTGCTCGGTCACACCATCGACTTCGTTCGGTCGGCCATGGGCTTGCTCGATCACGCGCACCGAGAGCTCGGTGAGGTCGCCTCGTTCCAGGTCGCGCACAAACGCATCGTCGCCTTCTTCGGACCCGAAGCCCACGAGGCCGTCTTCCGCGCTCCCGACGAGCAGCTCAATCCGTCGGAGGCCTACAAGATCATGACGCCGGTGTTCGGCAAAGACGTCGTCTACGACGCACCGCCCGACCGCATGAGCGAGCAATTCAAGATGTTGCTCCCCGCGCTCAAAGACAAGCGCATGCGCACGTACGGCGAGACCATCGTCGCCGAGGTCGAGAAGAGCATCGAAGGCTGGGGCGACGAAGGCGAGTTCGACATCGTCGATTACTGCCGCGTGCTCACCAACTTCACCTCGAGCGCGTGCCTCCTCGGGCACGAGTTTCGCTCGGGAATGACCGACGAGTTCGCTCGCGTCTACCACGACCTCGAGCGAGGCGTGACGCCGGTCGCTTACCTCAACGCGCACCTCCCGATCCCTTCGTTCCGCAAGCGCGATCTCGCGCGCATTCGTCTCGTCGAGATGATCACCGAGATCATCGACGCGCGCCGCAAGTCGGGCCGCGAAGGCGAAGACTTTCTCCAGACGCTCATGGACGCGAAGTACAAGTCGGGGGCATCGCTCACCGAGCACGAGATCACCGGAATGCTCCTCGCCGGGATGTTCGCCGGCCACCACACGAGCTCGGTCACGACCGCGTGGGCGCTCATCGAGCTCGTGCGCAACCGCGAGTGGATGCACATCGTCCGCGATCAGCTCGACGCCGTCTTCGCCGACGGACGCGAAATCGGCTTCAACTCGCTCCGCGAGATCACGATGACCGAGAACGCCGTGAAAGAGACGCTCCGCATGCACCCGCCGCTCTTCATGCTCGTGCGCACGGCGATGAGAGACTTCGTCTACAAAGACTATTTCGTCGCCGCCGGATCGTGGGTCGTCGTCTCGCCGACGGTGGCGCACACGATCCCGAGCGTCTTCGCCGATCCATATCGCTTCGATCCGAGCCGTTTCGAAGCCCCGCGCGAAGAAGACAAACGAGACTTCGCTTACATCCCCTTCGGCGGCGGTCGTCACAAGTGCATGGGCAACGCCTTCGCGCTCCTCCAGGTGAAGGCCATTTTGGCGATCTTGCTGCGTCGCTACGACTTCGAGCTCACCTCGTCCGATATCGGCAGCGACTTCCAAGGGCTCGTCGTCGGCCCGACCGAGCCTTGCCGCCTTCGCTACCGACGTCGCCGTGACTCGGCCACCGAAGGCGCAGCGCGAGCGCACGCACGCAGCTTCGGGGTGAAGAACACCTCGGTCGAAGCGAAGAAGAACGGCGCGAGCGGTTGTCCGTTCGATGCGCCCGCCGCGGCTCCCGACGCCTCGTCGGCTCCCGAGGCACCGTCGACGCCCGCGAAGACGAAGAGCTTCCGGCTCGTCGCCGATCACGATCTCTGTCAGAGCCACGCCGTCTGCATGGGCGAGGCGCCCGAGGTCTTTCAGGCGAACGGCGTCGACAAGGTCGTTCTTCTGTCGGAGAGGCCCGATCCGGCGCTCCGCGCGAAGGTCGAAGAGGCCGTCGCGCATTGCCCCACGCGGGCGCTTCGAATCGTCGAAGACTGAGTGACGGCCTAGCAGGCTAGCCGATCGTTCGTCGATGACGTGGTCGCCTCGGAATCACGCGTCGACGACGACGTCGCGCACCGGTCGCGCCTGGCAGGCGAGGACGAGTCGGTTCTTTCGATCGTCGGCCGTGAGCGCGTCTTGTACTTCCATGACGACGCGGCCGCGAAGAAGCTTCGTCTTGCATTGGCCGCAGATCCCGGAGCGGCAATCGAAGGGGATCTCGACGCCCACGTCTTCGGCGGCTTCGAGCAGGGTCTGACCTTCTTCGACGCTCGCGCTCGTACCCGACGTGGCGAACTGCACGGTGGTCCCGCTTCCGTTCGAAGGCAAAGGCTCGCCCTCTTCGGCCTGCACGTCGTCGACCTCGGCCTGGGAGATGGGCGCGCGCGGTGGCGAGAGGAACGCCTCGACGTGCACGTTCTCGGGCGGCGCTCCGAGCTCGCCGAAGAGCCTCTTCATCGCCTCCATCATCGGCTCGGGCCCGCACACGAAGATCGGGACGTCGGCGAGGTCGGGCGCGATCTTGCGGATCAGCTCTTCGTTGATGGGCCCGCGCGCTCCGCTCCACTCGGTCTCGGGAGGCTCGCGCGTCAACGTGACGTGAAGATGAAAGTCGCTGGCACGCTCGGCGATCTCGGTGAGCTCGCGCGCGAACACGATGTCTCGCTCGGTCTTCACCGAGAAGACCAGATCGACGCGACCCTTCCAACGGCGGTCGGTGAGCGAGCGCACCATCGACATGAGCGGCGTGATGCCCACCCCGCCTGCGACGAGCAGCACCCGCGAAGACGTCTCGTCGAACACGAATCGACCCGACGGAGCCGTCACTTTGACGACCGCACCTTCGCGCAGCGCATCGTGGAGATGATTCGACGCGATGCCTCCGCCGACCCTCTTCACCGTGATTTCGCAGTAATCGGATTGCGTCGGAGCCGACGCGATCGTGTACGAGCGGTTCTGGCGATGGCCGTCGATCACGAGCGATAGATTCAGGTACTGGCCTGCGCGGTGCGTGAACGGGAGCTTGCCTCCAGAGGCGGGGACGAAGCGAAAGGTGCGGACGTCGTGGGTCTCGTCGGTCGTGCGCGCGACCCGGAGCTCACCCGACCAAGGCCGCTTCTTCGCGAGGCGGCGCCGATCGACGAAGTGAGCGACGACGCGGTACGTGAGGAGACCGCCGAGAATGGTCGCGAAGACGATCGGCTGACGAAGGTCGGACTTCACGAGCAAGATGTAATGGAGAGCGCCGAGCGACGTCGCGACGTAGGTCAATCGGTGCAGACGCTTCCAGCGTCGAGGTCCGAGGCGCGAGATCATGCGATCGGTCGAGGTGACCGCGAGCGGTACGTAGAGCAGCAGCGCGACGATCCCGATCTGGAGATAGGGGCGCTTGACGATCTCTTCGAGGGTCGACGAGACGCTGCCATCGCGGTCGAACACGAAGAAGATCGCGAAGTGGACGACGAGATAGAAAAAGCCGTAGAGCCCCAAGGTGCGGCGGCTGGCCACGAGCTCGGAAATGCCGGTGAGACGCTTCAATGGAGTGACCATGAGCGACATCACGAAGAGCAGAAGCGCCACGAGCCCCGTCGTGTGGAGCGCGAAATTCACTCCATTGGCGCCGAGACGATGCCTCCACGCGTCGTAAGCGAGGAGCACGAGAGGGACCGCGGCATTGACCCACACGAGACCGCGCAAGAGCTTCAAATCGGGGTGAGACCGGCTCGGCGATCGAACGTCAGAAGCGCTCACGGAGATCCATTCCGGCATAGAGGCCCGCGACTTGCGCGCTGTAACCATTGAAAGGGAGGGTCGCACGTCGCCCCGACTCGCCGATGCGCTGCTCGGTCGCTTGGCTCCACCTCGGATGATCGACTTCGGGATTCACGTTCGCGTAAAACCCATATTCGCCCGATGCCTGGAGGTTCCAGGTGCAGGGGGGCTCTTTCGCGGTGAGGGTGATCTTCACGATCGATTTGATTCCCTTGAATCCATACTTCCAAGGGACGACGAGACGCACCGGCGCTCCGTCTTGGGGTGGTAGCTCACGTCCGTAGAGGCCGACGGCGAGAATGGCGAGCGGGTGCATCGCCTCGTCGAGACGAAGCCCTTCGACGTAGGGCCAATCGAGCACGCCGGTCGTCTGCCCGGGCATGCGCTTCGGATCGTGGAGCGTCTCGAATGCGACATAGCGCGCGTCGCTCGTCGGCTGCACCATCGCGAGGAGCTTCGCGAGCGGGATGCCAGCCCACGGGATGACCATCGACCAAGCCTCGACGCAGCGCATGCGGTAGACACGCTCTTCGACTGGCGCGACTTTGCGCAGATCGTCGAGATCGAGTGTGCGCGGGGCGTGCACGAGACCTCCGACGTCGATCTTCCAATTCTGGGTGTCGAAGCCCGCGGCCTTCGCTGCGACGGCTTCTTTGTCGGTCGAGAACTCGTAGAAGTTGTTGTAGTTGGTGATGTCGGCGAGCGACGTCGACTCTTCACCGTGGACGCGGAAACCGAGGTTGGCGGCGTCGTCGGCCGCCGTGACCGAGCCGAGCTCTTTGGTCTTGGTCACCTCGTTTCCGACGCGATTGACGAGGCGATAGAGACCGGCTGTCGCCGCTGCGGTGCCGACGAGGAGGCCTCCTCGGAGAAGCTTCCGTCGATTGAAGTAAATCTCGGGAGGCGTGATGTCGTCGTCGGGATGGTCCATGACGGAGCTCGCTCGGGGGCGGCGCGGAACGACCCGGTCGCCGCGAGAGTGTACGCCCTGTGAGCCGTTCGGTTTCGCTCGGCGGCTTCGACGGGCTCGAGCCGTTCAGCCGCGACCGCCATCGATCGCTAGCTCGGGTCAGGTGAAAACCCGCCTTCTTGACACGATGTGGGGCTTCACTTGCTCCCCCACCGCCGATCCCGTACCGAACACGGGTGGCTGGCGAAGCGGAGGCGCGAGCAACGAGACGGCGCGGACCGCGTTATCGTAGCGGAGATACGCTTGGTACCAAGTATCTCCTCGAGCGTTTGGCGGGTGAAGGATCTATGGGCGAGGTCTGGATCGGGACCAACCTCACGCTCGATCTGCCCGTGGCGATCAAGCTCCTTCGCGGCAAAGACTCGGTCGATGGCGAAGGGCATCGGACGATCAGCGCGGCGCTCGAGGAGCACCTCCTCCGTGAGGCGCAAGCCACCGCCAAGTTGTCGCATCCGGCGATCGTTCGGGTCTTCGACTTCGGCGTGACGGGGTTTGGTGACCCGTACATCGTCATGGAGCGACTCGAGGGCGAAGACCTACGCGACCGTCTCACCCGCGAAGGCGCGATCCCCGCCGAGGCGAGTGTGCAGCTGCTCTTGCCCGTCATCCACGCGATGCACACGGCGCATCTGCGGGGGATCGTTCACCGCGATCTGAAGCCCGAGAACATCTTTCTCGCGTCCGACGAGGGTGGAAGGGTCGCCCCGAAAGTGGTCGACTTCGGAATCGCCGAGCTCCCTTGGCTCACCGATCAGGCCGATTCGATCATCGCCGGGACGCCGGCTTACATGGCTCCCGAACAGGCCGCCGGACATCCGAACGCCGATCATCGCGTCGACATTTGGGCCGTGTGCGTCGCGCTCTACGAAATGATCGGCGGAACGACTCCGTTCACGACGACCGGTGATCAAAGCTTCGAGCGTGACGTCGCGAAGCCCGATGGAGCGCGCGATGCGAAAGACACCGAGGTCGACGCGACCCAGAAGAACCTCGCACCAGTCGACACCTCGGCGACCGACCCGATACCGCTCGGAGACGATCGAGGAGTCGACGAGACGCTCTGGAAGATCATCGCGCGCGGCCTTTCGCGTGCGCCCGCCAAGCGATGGCGCAGCATGCGCGAGCTCGGAGAGGCGCTCGCCGAATGGCTCTTCGCGCGCGGCGTCGAGGAAGACGTTCGTGGCACCTCACTGAAGGCTCGCTGGCTCTACGATCCGGCCACGCGCCAATCACTCGTGACGCCGACGCCCGCGCCCGTCGCCGTTTCGGCTCCGAAGGCTGCGTCGGTAGCGACGAGCGATCCGAGCCGACGAGGGAGCGGAGTCGTCGTTCGCGAAGAGCCCGCCGTCGCGAGAAACGAAGATGCGGTGTCAGGCGCAGCATCGCCGACGCCCTCCGCGCCCGACCGCGAGCCTCGACCTTCCTCGAAGCACGGTGCCGAATCGAAGCGTGTGCCGCGCCTCTCGCGCTGGGTCGCGATGGCGAGCCTCGGGCTCGCTGCAGCGCTCGGCGCCCTCGCGCTGAAGGCGACTCAGACCGCGCCCGCTCCGAAGGTGGAGCGATCGGTCGGCCGCTCGGTCGATCTGCTCCTTCTCGAAGCGCTTCGGTCGACGCATCCGACGGCTGCCCCTCCCACGACGAGCGCGAGCGCGCGCGCGCGATCGACACCCGAGCCGCGACCCTCGAAGCGCGATCACGCGCGAGACACGCCTCGGGATCCGTCTCCGCCAGAGCCTTCTTCGTCGCCGTCCGCCGAAGCTTCGTCGGCGCCGCCAGCAACGCCGACGGCCGCACCTTCAGCAGATCCCGCCACGCAGATTTACCCCGACTCACTCTGAGGAAAGTCATGGAGCTCGGTCCCGATGTGGAGGCCTTCAAGAAGGCGAACCGAAGACCCTTGTGGATAGGGCTCGGGGTGGTCGTCACCGCGCTGGGTCTCGCGGGAGGCTACAGCGTGAGCCAAGGAGGCGCCGTTCGAAGCGATCTCGAGCGCGACGGCTACACGAGCGTCATGATCAAGGTCCAAGGGCCCTTCGAATACGCGTTCAGCGGAGCGACAGCGTCATCGCAATGCTCGGGTCGCGTGACGCGCATGCCATTCTCGAGCTCGAGCGACGACTCTGCGTGAGCACGGCCCCGCGCGCGCCACCGAAGCCGCCGCCGCGTCCGCAAGCCGAGGCGCTCGCCGAGAACCTCAAGAAGATGCTTTCCGATCAAGGCTTTCTCGTCACGGCGCATTGCCCCGAGGTCGCAAAAGACGCCGTCAAGCTCACATGCAACGTCGTCATGGATGGCGGTGCGCCGTTCGATCTCGAGCTCGCGAAAGACGCTGGCGACCGAGCGCGGCATCGAGCGCGGAGAGCAATCGCTCGGTCTCTGTCGTTCCTGCATAGCGAGGTAACGTGAGCGCATAGACGTAATTGTGAGTATCGTCATTCTCGGGCTGCAAGGCGCCGATGTTTTGGCGGCGCCAGTCGCAGACGTCGCGGTCGATGATTGCACCGCAGCAGCCGTCGATTGCACCGGCGCGAAGTCGTCCTTGGAGCAACCGACCATCGAGACGACCACGATCGACGAGAGCGCTCGGCGGCTGAACATCGGCGCCGCGTAGCGCGGGGGGTCTCGACGCACAATCCCGGTGCGCCCCATCCGAAGCAGTCTCCAGCGGGTGGTCTACGCCATTGCCTCGGCCTCCGCGTCGCGCTTGGGCTGTGGCTCTTTTCGATCCGAGCGGCGTCTTGCCGAGCCCTCCGCTGCTCCTCGTCGGGGGAACGCGTCGCTGCCGACAGCGTCGCCACAGTCGAGCATGGCCGTGTTCCAGATCCCGACGGGCTGACGCACGGAACGCGGCGATCCTCGTCGAGCTCGAGCTGGCGTCGATGACGCTGTATGCGCGTGAAAGGTGATCGCCCACTCATTTGCAGGCGACTTACCGCGATTGGATTGCGAGTGGAGATGGGCCCTCGTATTGTGACCACAATGGGATTTCTTCGCTCTCTTCATCGTTTTCGTCATGCGCGGCTCGAGCTCTTCGGCGGCCTCGGCTTGGTGCTCGCCGGCTGTGGTGACGCGACCCTGGTGATTCACCCGGGGACCACCGCGACGGGAACCGGGGGCGGAGGCGGCTCCGAGGCAACGAGCACGGGCCCAGGCTTCGAAGCGACCGCGAGCTCGACGGCTTCGTCGGCCAGTGGGACGGGCGGCGCCGACACGACTGGCTGCGGCGACGGCCTCATCCAGTCGGGCGAAGTCTGCGACGACGGCAACAGCATGCCGGGCGACGGATGCGCCGCCGATTGCACGACGGTCGAACAAGACTTTGCTTGCCCGACGCCAGGTCAACCGTGCGTATCGACCGTCGTCTGCGGAGACGGTCTCGTGACCGGGACCGAAACGTGTGACGACGGCAACACCAAGGTCGGAGACGGTTGCTCGGCGACCTGCACCACCGAGGCGGGCTGGAAGTGCACCGACCCGAATCATCCCTGCGTCGCGCTCCTCTGTGGCGACGGAATCGTGGCCGGAAGCGAGGAATGCGACGACGGGGTCAATCCGCCGGTGTCGAACGACGGCTGCTCCGACACTTGTCATCGTGAATTCGGTTTTGCGTGCCCAACGCCGAACATGCCGTGTCACGCGACGTTCTGTGGCGACGGGGTGCCAGAGGGTGACGAGCCTTGCGACGATGGCAACGACGTCATCGGTGACGGCTGCAATCCATTCTGCGAGGTCGAGCCCAGCTGCCCGAACGGCCCGTGTACGTCAGCGTGCGGCGACGGCCTCATTCTGCCCTCGGACAACGAGCAATGCGACGACGGCAACACCAAAGACGGTGATGGATGCTCCTCCGCGTGCACCATCGAAGCGGGCTTCCAATGCGCGAACGTCTCCGGGACGTTGCCGCAGGTCTTGCAAGTTCCCGTCACGTTCCGCGACATGATCTCGCTGCCGCAGAATGGATCGGTGAAGCACCCCGACTTCGAACAATTCTCTGGGAGCTCGGCGACGCCGGGGCTCGTGGCCGCGACGCTCGGTGTCGACGGTAAGCCTGTCTACACGGGCATTTGCGACGCGGCCCTCGCGGGTCCGTGCCCTTACGGTCAACAGACGACGACGCAATCCAACTACGACCAATGGTACCGAGACGTGCTCGGGGTGAATCGAACCGTCGTCACCCACCTGGCCCTCAATCAGACGAGCCCGGGCATTTACTACTTCCCCACGGCGGCCTTTTTTCCACTCGATGGTCTCGGCTGGGTTCAGCAGGGCGATGAAGCCGTCTCGGGTACCCACAACTTCGGTTTCACGAGCGAGGTGAGAACGTGGTTCCAGTTCCAGGGGAATGAGAACCTGCAGTTCTCCGGCGACGACGACGTCTGGGTGTTCATCAATGGTCGGCTCGCGCTCGATCTCGGTGGGCTGCACCCGCCGGTCTCCGGCCAATTCACGCTCGATCCGGCGACCGCCGCGACGCTCAATCTCATCGTCGGCGACGTGTACGAGATCGCGCTCTTTCACGCCGAGCGGCACACGAGCGGATCGAACTTCAACCTCACGCTCGGGGGATTCGTCCACACGAAATCGACGTGCCAAACCGATTGCGGTGACGGCATCGTCGCAGGCAACGAGGTCTGCGACGACGGAATCAACGACGGGAGCTATGGCGGCTGCAATCCCGATTGCACGCTCGCCCCCCATTGCGGCGACGCGACGCTCCAAGCCCCACCCGAGGCTTGCGACGACGGGACGAATCTCGCGAACTACAGCTTCGATCACACCGCCCATTGCGCGTCTGGCTGCGTTCTCGGCGCGTATTGCGGTGACGGCAAAGTGCAGAGTCTGTTCGGTGAGGCGTGCGACAAGGGTGCTGCCAATGACGGAAGCTATGGCGGTTGCAACGTGAGCTGCACGCTCGGACCGCGTTGCGGCGACGGCGCCATCCAACTCGGCAACGCCGAAACCTGCGACGACGGCAACACCGTCTCGGGTGATGGATGCTCGTCGACTTGCCAAACCGAGGTTCCAAACTGAGGAGACGCGGCGGCGATCGGAGGAGGGTCATTTCGACAGAACCGTGTTAGGGAAAGAGCAACATGGGTCTTTTCACATGGCTCTTTCCGACCGACGACGACCGTCTCGCAAAGGTTCGTCGGCTCATTGCTGGCGGTCATTTCGAGAAGGCACGGGCCATCGCAGCGCGCCTCAAGTCACACGAAGCCGAGGCGCTCTACAACCTATGCAGCGCGCAGCTCGAGAAGAGCGATCGGCAGAAGTTCAAAGTCGAGCTCGAGAAGCAAGGCTTCCACGGCTGGAAGATCGAGGTCGGCAATGCAGGTGTGAAGCGCCGCGCCGAGCTCGAGAAGCTCATCGGAGAAGAGCTCGAGAAGGCTGGAGTCGATCTCGGTCTTCCCGAGGTCGACGAGAAGCTATTCCAAAAGGCGGTCGGCAAAGCCCAGCGTCGCGCTCGAACGGGGAGCGCGGCGGGCGCGAGCGTGCGGCTCGTGCGTGTCGGCGGATGACACGAGCGCTCGTGAAGACGCTCTCGGCGACGCTCGCGCTGCGATGAGTGGACACCGCTCGAGCGCGCGTTCGGTCATCTCGTCTTCTTGAAAGAACTGCACGCTGCGACGGCGGGCTCGGCGGCGGCGGTCTCTGCGATGCGTGCCGCGATGAGCTTTCGAAGGAGCGCCTTCGGCAGC
This sequence comes from Polyangiaceae bacterium, assembly GCA_043755175.1. Lineage (GTDB taxonomy): Bacteria > Myxococcota_A > Polyangia > Polyangiales > Polyangiaceae > CAYYKK01. The sequence continues at coordinate 41,137 of JAYUUB010000176.1, forward strand.
GGCTTCTTCGATCGAAATGGAGCGCTCCTTTCGTTCGACTGTAGTCGGGGACGTCGACCGCTACGGTTCGAAGGGTCGTTCCGCTGAACGGGTAGTTGGAGCGGCCTCAGGGGGCCTGCGTAGAAACAACTCGGTGCTATTGCGCCGATACCTTCGTGAGACAGGCGGCCTCGGTCCGCTCCTCAGCCTACAAAAGTAGGCTTCCGGTGCTCGTTCCTCGGGCAAAAGGCTCCCTTCGGTCTCGACGGAATATCGATCGACTTGTTGATGCGCCGGCCCGTAGCTCGTTGCCATGTCGCCTTGACCATCTTGAGCGTTCCCATCGTCGACGCGAAGACCGCGCCCATTCGACTGACCGGCGACGTCACGCTCGGCTGGCGCATTTACATGGTCGGGTGGGGCGCGACCGAGACCGACTGGACGATGGCCTGGAAAGAACGAACTTTGGGAGGGCGATGGGCAATGCGCGAAAGCGCAGCAATCGACGAAGCGATTGGCGTTCAGGTCGGCTTCTTCGACGACGGCTCGTGCAGCCGCTTGGACGCTGACACTTTGGACGCGCCGACCTTCTTTGGCGCGGGCTTGCCGACAGCAGGTGCTTTCGCCACTGGCGTCTTCTGAACCGCGCTCTTTCGCGATGCCTTCTTCACCGGAGCTTTCTTCGGAAGAGACTTTTTTGGCGGTGCGTCCTTCGGCGAAGGCTTTTTCGGCATAGCCGCCTTGGGGATGGCTTTCTTCGGAACGCCCTTCGTCGGCATAGCCTTCGTCGGCATAGTTTTCTTAAGAGCGGCCTTCGCCGGCTCAGCCTCCTTCGGAGCGGCCTTCGTCGGCCGAGCCTCCTTCGGAGCGGCCTTCGTCGGCATGTCTTTCGGCGGCATGGCCTTCTTGGGAATGGCCTTTTGCGGAACGGCCTCCTTCGGCGTGGGCTTTTTTGGAGCGGTCGTCGTCGCGGTCTCCTTCGCGGGAGCTTCTCGAATGCCGTGATGGACGAGGATGCGGTCGGCTTCGTGCGACGCCGATGCCGACCCGATCGCGCCGTGCTTCGGTGGTTCGCTCCAGCTCTCCCAAGCCTCCGGCGAGCCCACGAGCTTCTCCCAGACTCGCTCGACGTTCATCCCGAAGCGGATCTCGCGCACGAGCGATCCGTCATGATGGTGGATGTAATCGAGGGAATCGGTGGCGCTCTGGTACGCGAGCCACACGATGGTCGTCCCGAGCTTCTCCGAGAGACTCGCGAGCAGCTGGCGCGGCGCCTCGTCGTCGTTCTCGATTCGCACGAAGGCGCCGTCGTCGACGACATCGCGCCATGTGCCCACGAGCCATGACCAATCGGCCGGATCGCGCGCGCCTTTTCGAATCCAAAATGCAGAGCCTCCACCCATGGAGATCAGTCTACGACAGTCGCGCGGTTTCATCCCAAGTGCTGGCAGTCGAGCGCGCCTGCTCCAGAGCGCAGAGGCGTGGCCCGTTCGGCCTCGACCCCGCGCCGCCAGGCACTTTCTCGCGAACTCTGATGCGCGCCGCCCGAGATCTCAGATCGTATCCGTGGCGGAGTCGACCACCCGAGCCCAACCTGTTTGCGGTGAGGAGCGGGGGCTCTTCTCCGGCAAGACGCGGTTCGACGCTCGACTCTCCGGAGCCCGAGAGCGTCTGTCAGGTCGCGCCAAGGAGGCACCATGTTCAATCGAGTCGCTCGCTTCACGTATCTTGCAGGCGCCGCACAGGCCCAAACGACCGGCGCCGACATCGACGTCGAACGCCTCACCGAGGTCCACCACCTCGACGCAGAGACCTGCGTGGTCGACGTAAGCGTCCGGTGGCTGGACCTGATCGCGCGGGGTCTCGCTCTGGGCGTGAAACCGGCGATGGTCCCCTTCGATCTCCATCGAACGGTCGGCGGTGCGCTCGCGTTCGACGGCATCACTGGCGCGACCTTCCGATCGGGTCTCATCGCCGACCACGTCTCGCGGCTCGAAGTGATCACCCGAAGCGGCACCCTCGAGGCTTGCTCCTCGACAGAGAATCCCGAGCTCTTCGAGGCGGCCCTGAGCGGCTCGAATCCCCGGTCGAGCATCGTCAGAGCAACGCTTCGCATGGTGAAAGCTCGTGACGACGTGAGAACGTACACCGCCACCTTCGGAGACTTGGGGAGTCTTTTGAAGGCGATGAGCGCGAACGCGAGCCAGACGATATTCGACGAGCTCGCGGGCAGCGTGATCGCAACACCCATGAACGGTTGGGCGTACGAGTTCGAAGGCGTGATCTTCCACGATCGAACCGAGACTCTCGACGACGATTGCCATTTCACAGCGCTCGCGAACGGCAACGCAGCGAAAGTGATTTTCCAAGACGCAGACTACGCGGCTTGGATGATGCGCTTCTCGTCGTCTCGAGAGCATTGGCTCGGATCGGGCTCGAGGGAAGAGAGCCACCCGACGTTGAGGCTGTCGCTTCCCGAAGATTCGGCGATGGCTTTCCTCCGAGAGACACTCCCAGTGCTCGACGGTGAGGAGCTCGCGGGGATCCCCATTCGAATCCATTCGCTCGTCGCGCGCTCACACGGTGCAGGGCAATCGGCGTTTTCCAACGACACCGTGAGCTTTGCGATCACGATTGCCCGAATCCCCCCAGATGAAGACGCCGTGTCGTTGATGGTCGATCAAGACCAGTTCTTGATCGAACGAGCCCGCCGTTATGGCGGCCAGGCGCTCGGTCAGCACGCTTTCGCCAGACACGCGTTCGGAGGCCATACGGCGCGTACACATGCATCGAGAGGCCATGCCTTCGGTGACCGCACGTCATCGAGCATCCCCGCAAAGCTGCAGAGCTCATCCTTTTTGCAATCGGCATTGTTCGCTGCGATGCAGCCTGTCTCGCGCGCAGTGCATCGGCCGAAGTCAGTGCAGTGACGGGTCGCTCGGCAGCCTGAGTCGGAGTAAGTGCAATGGCCCACGGCGGCCGCGCAGCGTCCCTCTTCTGTGCATATCAGGGCTCGCTCGCAGTCAGCTCGCGTCGCGATGCAAGCGTGTTCGTCCGGGGCGAGCGTACAGACATCGTTTCTCTCGCAGGGATGTCGCCCATTTTTCGACCCGCTCGTTCGAAAGGAGCATCGATCCCGAAAATAGTTTGCGACTTCGAAAGCGCGGTGGGCTCCACCCCTCGAAGGTCGCGCACCCTCGCGTGGCCCCTTCACTCATTCGAGAGGTTCGAGCCATGTTCAAAGGTTTGTCGTTCGCCGTCGTCTTCGCCCTCACGGGCTGCTCCAGCATGGGCTTTGGATCGAGCGAGGATGCGCTCAAAAAACAAGTCTCGTTCGACCACAATTGCCCCGCCGAGAAGGTCGACGTGGTCGCGTCGCAAGAAGGCGGCGTCGGTCACGCGAGCTTCAAAGTCGCTGCGTGCGGGCAAGACCTGAGGTACGAACGCATGGGCGCGAGCTACTTCGACGCCGCCAAAGGAAGCCCCGTCGACCAAGCCATGGGCAAGAGTGCGGCACCGAGCAGCAGCGCCAGCCCGTGAGCCCATCAACTGATGAGCTCGATGTTCGCGCACGACCAGTCGTCATTGAATTGCATCGGAGCTGACCGTGCGTCGCCTCGCATGCCGAGGAAGCGGCCGAAGAGTTGCTGCGACGAGAAGCATTCTCGTGCTCGGTGAGCGTGTCCTTCCGAGTCGGGCCAAGCGCTCGTCGCCCCAGTGGTCGCCAAGCATGGCGCGATGTGAACGGCGACGAGGTCGTTGCGGTGACGGCGGGCGACGACGGTCGGAACGGCCGAGCGGCGCTCTCGACGGTGTCTACCCGACCGAGCTTTCGGCTGGGCGGCCTCCGATTTCGAGAGCGCCATCGTTCTTCAGAGGGGCGATCCCTCGAAGCGCGTGTTGCTCAGCGTTTGTAGACGCCTTTGAGCGACCCCGTGGTGATGGTCAGGACCTCACCGGCGAGGGTGTATTTCGTGTCGCCCGAAGGGATCGCGATGTCGGTCGCCGGCGAGCTGTCTTTGTTGTCCGCAGGGGTGACGCACATGGTTCGCTTCATCGTCGAGGTGCCGGTGCCCGTGACCGTGAAGGTGCCCGAGGGGTGATCGGTAGACCATTCCTGTCCGGTGACGGATCGGGTCGTCGTGCAGCCCGGAGTGATGGCGGTCGCAGCAAGCGAGACGGCGACGGCCGTGAGCTCCACCTTCAATGCGTCGGTGAACTTGATCTCGGTCGAGCAGCTCTCGATGTCTGCTGGTTTCGAAGCCGAGCCGAAGCATTCCGTGTTCTTCCAGCTGCCCGAGAGCGGATCATCAGCGGCCGTGGTGCCGCAGCCGACGAAGACTGCCAAAGAAGCGAGCGACAAAGTGAAGGTGATCGGATTCAAACGCATGGGAAGCTCCTCGTATCGTTATGGATTCGAAGCTTTTGCCGATGGGCACATAAGCTGGCTTAACGACCTATTGCAGTTGCCGAGCCACGCTGGAAACCGGGACGAATCACGGTTTTGCGCGATTCGATCTGTCGCGCTTCGCCTCAGACGCGCGCCGGAACTGGCGCGTCGTGCATTTTTGCCGCAGCTGCCGCGCACGATCTGACGAAGTGCGCGATGGGCTGCGCATCGTTTTCTCAGCTCGTTCGCGCAGGATTCTGACGAAGAGCGCGATGGGCTGCGCTTCGTTTTGGCTCAGCTCGTTCGCGCACGGCGACATCCTATCGCTCTCGATCCAAGCCAAATAGGCGAAGAGCGCTGCGTCGAAAGCCAATACGCGACGTGGGCCACCTCGTGGCGCTTCGGAGCTCGGGGCCTGCACCAATCTCGTCGAGCCCGAAATCGCACGGTGCGTACGTGGGGATCGCGTCGGTGAAGGGGATGAATACCCAGGGGCCCTGCAGCGAAGGCCCCTACGCTCTCGCCCGTGCACCCTCCCACCCAATATCCGTGCATCCGCGGACTTTCGCCTCAGCTGATCGACGGCCGACACGATGGCCTCTACGACTTCACGTTCGGGTTCGATCTCCTTCTCGACGGGCTCGAACGGCGTTGAGACGTTGCCTGATCGACTGAATCGGTTCGCACATCGAGACGGGCATCCGCGTCGCGCTCACCGTGCCGTCGCGCCCCAGCTTCGGCCTCGCTGAGGACTAAAAGACGCCGGATGACCTCGTCGCTCCGATCGGTGCTCCACTCGAGGCGCGTCGCTCCTCGACCCGCGACACGCGCCTTTTTGAGTGGCTCCGGAACGAACGTCGCCCCGGCCTCCAAGTCGTGGAAGCCATAGGCATCGAGAACGGCCCGATCCATCTCTTCGTGGAGACGACGTAGCTCGATGATTTCTGGCGTTTCGTCGGCCGCATCGTGAAAGCGACGCCACGTGGTCGTGAGGCCCTCGCCGGAGGCGCGCATCCAGTCTGCGCGGTATTCGTCATAGCGACGACCCACGACGGCCAGGGCGCTCGAAGGTAGAGGAAATGGAAACGTCTCGAAGCAATCACTCGGTGCATAGCGGAGCCCGTCGCCGAGCGTCGACGAGTAACGTCTCGCCCACGCCTCATGTGCTCGGCTTTGAAGAACGGCGAACGCATCCCAGCCTTCGAGCGCCACGACCACGAGCTGCTCGGAGCAGACCACGTCGGTTGGGAGGAAGACCGCCGAGAGGTAAGCCGTGACGCGAGGAATGACCAATACGCGCGATAGCCCTCGGAGCTTCGCCCGAAGCTTGGGCCGGTCGTTGGCGAACCGCCACCATCGCGCGCGATGGGCTTCGTCTGCCGAGCTCGCCCCCAATGCTTCGCGGAAGGGACGGACCTTTCGCTCGAGCAGCGCCACGACCTCTGGATGTCGAACGCGAGCTTCGGATTCGTCGTGGTCGAACAAATCGATCACGTAGCGGTGGTGACTGTGTATTGGTGAATGGTTGAGCTCTTCGCCTCCCAAATAGGGCCGTATGACCTGGGATGCGCTCGGGTCGGCGCGCAAGATCGAATGCATTTCCGCGATGGAGCTCGCATGGTCGCGGCCGTCGTCGAACGTGAAGCCCATACCGCGCAAGAAGCAGCCGACGAATGCGATGCCCTTGCGGCTCGCGAGTCTTTCGGGGTCGGAATGACGCGTCCCCGCGCGAAGGAATGCGGTGATCGACTCGACCTCGCATCCGTCGAGGAGAACGGGCCCTCGCTCGGCGCCCGGAGCGGACTTGGCGACGATGACCACGCTCGCCACCACCGCCGCTTCTCCAGGCCATTCGACGCGCGTCGTGGCCGATTCGATGACGCCACCACGGGCGCAGATCTGCGCGAGGCCTCCCGATCGGGTATCGCCTTGAGCGATGGTGTTCGTCGTGATGAAGCCTACGCGCCCGCCCACCCGTGTGAGATCGAAGGCTCGCCGAAGAAAGTGCGCCGACAGATCGACATTGCCATTCGCGCCATCGTGAATCTGCCGGAGCCAAGCGGCATAGGCCGAACCGAGCATGGTACGAATGCGCTTTCCGCCGATGAACGGTGGATTCCCGACGAATGCGTCGAATCCTGGATTGGCGCGGGCGAACACGTCGGGAAACTCGGCTGGCCACGACACGGTTCGTGGCAGGTCACCGCCGAGTCGCGCGAAGAGCTCCGTCAGCGGGTTCGTGTCGATCGGATCGCCAATGGCGACTGCTCCGACGAGGGCGTCGCCGGTCACGAACGACCCATCGAGACGCTCGATGGAAAGCGTGGGATTTGCCAAGTAGAGCCACAAGACGAGCTTCGCGATGCGGACGGCGTTCGGATCGACATCGACGCCGCGGACCGAGCCGAGGACGGCCATTTGGCGCGCCTCCTCGTCACCCACCCCATGCGCGCGAAGCGCCCGCGCGATCTGCCTCGCGGCGGCGAGCGCGAAAGCACCCGTACCCATCGCGGGATCGCAGACGCGAAGCTCACAGAGCGCCGATCGCGAATCGGCTCGTTCGAGGATCGGCGTGAGCGTGCGCTCGGAGACCTCTCGAGCCAAGGCGCGTGGCGTGTAGTGCGATCCCGAGCGTCGTCGGGCATCGCGAGGGGCGACGGTGAATCCCGGCTCGAGGCGAAGACCGAGCAGCGTCTCGTAAAGTCGACCGAGGCTCTCTTCGTCGTCGAAGCTCCCCGGTCGACGGGCGAACGATTCGCGCGCTGCGGTCTCGAGCCCGCAGCGAAGCGGCTCGTCTGCGGAGGCCCCGAGAGAGCGAACAGCGGCGCGTGCAAGCGAAGGATCGAGGTCGCGCTCGAGACACATGGCCTCGAACACGCCTCCAATCAGCGCGTCGACGATCGACTGTCTGACCGTCTCCTCCGAACCGACGGCGAGCGCTTCATTGCCGCGCGCCGAGCTTGCTACGAATTCGGCGAGCTCCGAAAAAGCATCGATCCCGAAGCGTGCGATGGCGTCGTCGCGCTTCACGGCGCGAGCCTCTCACAAATCGGGAGCGATGGGACAGCCAGTCACCGCCGACGGGCTTGCACCACCTCGCTCGGGCGTAGGAGACTCGGCCTCTCCGGCGTTCACGGTTGGCAGACCAGAAGAACAATCACCCCGACCGCCGAGGGTGATTGCGGTCGGCTGCCAATTGCGATCAGAGCTTGGCGAGAATGGCCTCGACGCTCGAGACCTCGAACTTGCCGGGTGCCTCGATGTCGAGGAGCGTGATGATCCCCTTGTCGATGATGGCGGCGTAACGCTGCGAGCGCTCGCCCATTCCGGCCTTGGTGAGGTCGACGGTGAGACCCATGGCGCGGGCGAAGTCGCCGTTGCCGTCGGCGACCATCGCGACCTTGTCGCTGACTCCTTGGGCCTTGCCCCAGGCGTTCATGACGAAGGCGTCGTTGATGCTCGTGCAGGCGACGAGATCGACGCCCTTCGCGCGCAGCTCTGCCGCTTTCTCGACGAAGCCTGGGAGATGCTTCGCGGAGCACGTAGGCGTGAACGCTCCGGGGAGCGCGAACAACACGACCTTCTTGTTGGCGAAGAGCGCCTCGATGGTGGTGTCTTCGGTGCCGCTCTCTTTGGCGACCTTCACTGCAACACTGGGGACCTTGTCTCCGACCTTCACCGTCATGATGCGTCTCCTTGGCCCGCGCCCTAAGCGACGGGGAGAGCGGAATTACTACGCGAGGGGAGCTTACGCAACGAGCCGTCTGCGTCGAGCGCAGGGATCCACGATTGGAGAGCCACGGCTTCGAGCGATCGGCTCCGCATGACCTCGAGCAGCCTCCGAAGCGCACCGAGGCTTGCTGGTCGGCGCTCGCCGCGCTCGGGCGCGTCGTGGAGCAGCACGATGGCCCCATCGCAGAGCTTCGGCGCGATGCGCGCCACGATGTGCTCGGGCGTCGTGAAGTCGAGCCCATCGTAGGCGCGCGCAGTCCAGCCGACGACGTTGATCGCGAGGGCTCGGACACCAACGGTGGTGCGTGGGCTCGTGAAGCCTACGGGCGGCCGAAAGAACCTCGGCCGCTGGCCCGCGAGGTCTTCGATGACGCGCGCGGTGTCGACGATCTCGCGCTCGATACGCCGCTCGTTTCGCATGTTGAGAAAACGATCGTGCGTGTAGCTGTGCACCGCGAGGTCGTGACCCCTTCGCGCGATCTCGCAGACGACGTCTGGATGACGTGCGGCCTTCTCCCCGATCACGAAGAACGTCGCCTTCGCACCATACTCGTCGAGGATGTCGAGCACCTCGAGCGTGTGCTCAGGATGCGGTCCATCGTCGAAAGTCAGCGCGACGCCGCGGGCGCCTTTCGGCCCTCGGCGAATGACGTCGACGAAGACTTGCAAGTTCAAGAAATAGGTGCCGAGATTGACGAGCCCCGCATAGACGACGACGAACGGCACCAAGAACGCGAGCGGAGGCAAACCTCGTAGCATCGAGTATCCAAGCGTCGCGTACGCGAGGACGACGCACGTCGCGAGTGCGAAGCGAGTCTTCGGCACGGCCTCAGAGTGCCGATCGGTCCAAAACCACGGTAGATTCAATCGATTTCATCGCGGTACGAACGGCCTCGTCGCGGCTCCGAGCCAATGACTGCTGTTAGCGCTTCTGGCGCTTTTCGGCGGGCGCTTCTTCTTCGTCGTCGATATCGACCGCTGCTGGTTTTCCGGCAGCAATGCGCGCCTTCGGTGCTGGCGCAGACGCAGCGTCTTTCTTGTCCGTCGTGCCCTCGCCACCTGGGGTGTTGTCGACGTCGTAGAAGGCTCCGAGCACCGAGGCCACGACCGGGAGCGACGTCAACGAGAGACCGCCGACGGTCCCGTTGGCGAAGGTCTCATGAAGCGAGGAGTTCGATGTCGTGAGCGTCCCGAGAGAGACGGGCATGGGGATTTGACCTAGCCAACGACGGACCGCCCAGATCAAGCCTGCGCCGATGAGCGCGCCGACCACGGCTTTCATACCGGCTTCGATCTTCGCGTCTTTCGCCCAGATGGGCTTGCCCGCGATGAGACCGACCAACACACCCGTCGCCGCCGCGCTCATGTACGCGATGATGGCACCCGGCGCGACGAGGCCGGCCTTCGCGAGCGCGAAGCCCACGAGCCCACCCACGACGAGGCCCTTCACGAGCCCGAACAAGAGTCGGCCTATCATTCGTCATCATCCTTGGCACGACAGCCATCAACGTTCAACATGCCTTTCGGATCGCCAACTCGGTGTTGTGTGCTTCCCACGGCCGAATCATCGGGCTACCGGTAGGCGAACTGGCACGAAAGGTTCGTGCTCCCATCCTCAGGCGCTCACTCTCCAACTATCGATGACCATTCTTTCGCTCGACGCCCGTTTCAGCTCGACGTTTTTCGCGTCGCTACTGGTCATCGGAGCACTCGCGCTCGCGGGGTGTGCCACGACGGGCTATGCGCTGGGTGCCAAGAACGCGAAGCCCATCGTGCTCAGCGACGCCGAGAAAGATCTTCAGTGCCCGCAATCGGAGATTCGCGTCGAAGAAGGCTGGGGAGGCCGATGGGACGCGGTCGGATGCGGGCGCAAAGCGAGCTACAACGCGAAGTGCGACGGGATCACTTGTCAGGTCGCTCCCGACGGAGCCGCCGTCCCGTGGGCCGATCGGCCCACCAACGATCCGATGTGGCAGCACTGACGTAGGGATAACTGGCTGACGCCTCGTGCCGAACCTGCGCCCGAAAGCATGGCTCGAGAACCCGGGCGCACGAGGGCGTGGGCGCGGAAATTCTTTGCCATCGAGTGAGAGCCAGCCGCTGGGAAAGAGACGAATGCGCCGAGCCGAGTCGAATCTACGGCTGGCTTGTGCCGCCTCGGTCGCGCTTTCGTCGCTCATCGTCGTCGGTCGCGCCGAAGCCCACAGCGTCGGCCTTTCGCGGGGCGAGTACACCGTCGTCGACAGCCGACTCGAGGCCAAGATCGTGCTGTCGCGCGGCGAGCTCGCGAGCGCCGTCTCCGGGCTCGATGGGAACCACGACGGAACGCTCGACGAAGGGGAGCTGGCCGCCGGGAAAGAGGCGATCACACGCGCCGTCGTCGACCGGCTCGCGATCAGCTCGAACGACGTCCCGTGCTCGGGAGCGCTCACCGGGGCGAGCCTCACGGAGCAAGACGGTGTCGACCTCGAAGCCACGTACACCTGCGTGACTGCGCCCGGCGCACTCGCCATCGAGGCTTCATTTCTCGACGATTTGCCGCGCGGACATCGGCACGTCGTGCACGTGGTGTCGGGCGCGGCGGTGGTCGACGACGTCCTTCACAGTCGAAAGAAGCGCGTCGAGCTCCGTGTCGACCCGAAGGGTCGAGCGCCTTCGGCCGAGCCGAAACCTTGGCGCTCGATCGCCGGAGGATTCTTCCTCCAAGGGATCGAGCACATTCTCACCGGCTACGATCATCTGGCCTTCTTGTTCGGTCTCATTCTCGTCCGAGGTCGACTGAAGTCGGTCCTCGCGATGGTCACGGCATTCACGCTCGCTCACTCGGTCACGCTCGCGCTCGCCGTCCTCGGAGTGTTCGCTCCGTCGCCGAGCTTCACCGAGCCCGCGATCGCGCTCAGCGTCGCGTACGTGGGCGTCGAAAACTTCATCGTGAAAGACGTGAAGAACCGTTGGCGGATCACCGCTCCCTTCGGGTTCATTCACGGATTCGGCTTTGCCGGTGCGCTCGGACAGATCGCGCTGCCTCGGCCCCAACTCCCTCTCGCCCTCTTCACGTTCAACCTCGGCGTCGAAGCCGGTCAGCTCGGCGTGCTCGCGTTGGCGCTGCCACTCGTGATGTTGGCCCGACGAGCCCCATGGTTCGAGCGGTGGGGCGTGAAGGTCTTGAGCGCCGCGATCGTGGCACTCGGGCTCGTTTGGTTCGTGAGCCGGATCATCTGGCCGCCCGCCTGAGACGTAGGCCTCGACCCTGCGCCTTGCCGCTCGGGTGAGGGCCGACTAACCCTCCGCTCGTGGTAGCCGGGCAACAGAACGAACGACCGAAGTTCACACGCAGCTTCCCGAAGGATGCAGAGCTCGACGCGCTCGTCTCCGCCTTCGTGCGCGGTGACTACGCCGAGGTTCGCAAGGCGGCACCGGCCCTCGCGTTGCGAACCGAGAGCGACGAGGTACGGAGGGCCGCCCGCGAGCTCAGGCGCCGAATCGATCCCGATCCGCTGAGCCTGATCCTCATGGGCCTGGCCGCAGCGTTGTTGCTACTGCTTGCTGGATACTACTGGACCCACAAGCAGGTGGGCTGACCATGAAGATTTTCGCGACGATTCTGCTTGAGGCCGATCATGATGCGTCCGACCGTCGGGAGGCGGATCCGTACCGCGCCGAAGCGCGAAAGCTGCTCGTCACGTCGACGCTGCTCGCGCTGGTGGGCTGCGGCGCTGCCCCCGAAACGCCGGTCGCGCCCGATTGGAGTCGACAGCCCGACGGGCTGAAAGGCGCGACGTCGGGCTCGGCCGCCGAGCGCTTCTTCCCGCTCGTCGACGGCAACGCCTACCACTACGAGACGGTCTCGCTCGGCGACGAAGCCAAGACGTCGGGCGGTATGCTCATGGCTCGCGTCCATCGATCGTCGCCGACATCGGGTGAGCTGCGCCTGCCGTCGGGAACCCGACACATCGAATACGCGAACGATGGGGTCGTGAGCATGAGCGCGACCGGTGGCCGCACGTACGTGCTCAAGGTCCCCCTCTTCGTTTCGAGCACTTGGCCCGGCGAGCACGGCGGATTGACGCGCATCAGCGCCGTCGACGTCGCGGTCACCGTCCCCGCTGGGAGCTACTCGGGGTGTCTCACGACCGAAGAGCTGCGAGGTGGAGACTCGCCGATGCGCGTGACGACCACCTATTGTCCCGACATCGGAATCGTCGCGCTCGAGGCGCAAGCAGGGTCGCGGGTCGAGCGCGCATCACTCAAGCAATATGGCCCTCCGGTCGACATCGGCCCCAACGGCGTCACGCACACGACCGAGTAACAGGTGCAAATCGTGCGTCGGATGGGGCCTCCCGAGCGAAAAGCTCGATCAAGGGACGACTTGGTAACGTGCAAAAAATGAGGGTCACGTGCAAAAAATGAGCGTCCGAGTGGGCTTGTCCCAGGCACGTTCCCATGGATTAGACTCCGCGGAGCCGGTCGTCGCCGGTCGCCATCGAAGCAATCTTTTCTCGGGATCGATCGCCGAGAAACGACGCCAAGGACGAGGCCACGCAGAGTGAACTACTGGCAGTACATCCGAGTCGAAGAGCTCCTCCGGCTGCAGGGGGGCGCTCAAGAAGACGAGTCAGCGCTCGGCAACGACGAGGTTCTCTTCATCGTGGCGCACCAGGTGTACGAGCTCTGGTTCAAGCTCGTGATTCGCGAGCTCGTCGCAGCGCGCGACCTCTTCAACCAGAATCCCGTTCCCGACATGGCCATGGCCTCGGCGGTTCGATCGCTGAAGCGCGTGACGGTGATCTTCGAGCAGGCCGCGTCGCACTTTCGCGTCGTCGAGACGCTGACCACGCGCGACTACCTCGCTTTCCGAGACGGCCTCATCCCGGCGAGCGGGTTCCAGTCCGCGCAGATACGCGAAATCGAGATCCTCCTCGGTCTCGACGACGCGAGCCGAATCCCGCTTGGCCCGAACGGCGGCTACAAAGAAGCGCTCCGCTCCGACGACGGCACGGCCTCTCCTGCATTGAAACGAGTCGAATCGAGGCTCGCGGCGGGTCCGAGCCTCAGAGACGTCGTTTACGCGTGGCTCGCGCGCACGCCTGTCTCGAAAGACGGCCCCGAGGCGTTCTTGCGCGGGATCATGACGGCTCACAAGAACGAGACCGAGAATCGTCTCCTCATCGCGCAAGAAAAGATGAACCCATCGCCAGAGCAGCTCGAGGTGCTCCGCGCCCGCTACGAGAGAGAGCTCGCTTTCGCAGAGCAGTTCCTCCTCGGCGAAGACGATCCCGAGGCCTCGGCCGAGACCCGTGAGACGCGGATGCGCGTCCGCGCTGCGCTCGTCTTTCTCGAAAGCCATCGAGAGCTCCCGAGGCTAGCGTGGCCCCGCGAGGTCATCGATGCGCTCATCGAAATGGAGCAATCGATGATCGTTTGGCGACAACGCCACGCGCGCATGGTGGAGCGCGTCATCGGTCGCCGCATCGGGACTGGCGGCTCCTCCGGCGTCGACTATCTCGATCAAACTGCCCTCCGCTACCGCGTCTTCGGCGAGGTATGGGCGGTTCGAACTCTTCTTCTCCGGAAGGCGGCTATTCCGCCGATCGACAACGCAGACGATTTCCGCTTTCGCGTCGAGGATTGATCGTGAAGCCCTTCCTTCGTCACTACCTTCGCATCGACCCGCGCTCCCTCGGAGCGTTCCGCATCATCTTCGGAATGGTGCTCATTCGCGATCTCTTGTCGCGATGGAAATACATCGACGACTTCTATTCGAACGAAGGCGTCCTTCCGAACCACAACCACCTCTACAACCTGAAGAGCGACGGCAAGAGCGTGTGGAGCGCACTCCATGCCATGTCGACCGGTGGTGAGGCCACGTTCGGCTTCTGCATCATCCTGCTCTTCTACGTGTTCTTCTTGTTCGGCTTTCGCACACGTGCGTTCCAGATCATGTCGCTCGTGTCGCTCGTGAGCCTCAGCGCGCGAAACCTCCTCGCCGAAGGGGCCGGAAACTACCTCGCGATCGCGTTGCTAGCGTTCACGGTGTTCTTGCCGCTCGGAAGCCGCTTCAGCATCGACGCGCTCCGCGAGTCGATGCGCTTCGCCAACGATGGCGAAACCAAAGATCTCAACCGCCGCACCCGCGCAACCGACGACGACCTCGCTCGGATACAGGCGCCGGGATGGAGCCCGACCTCCATCGCCGCATTCGGGCTCTTGTTGCAGCTTGCTGTAGTTTACCTCTCCCTCGCCATTCAGCAAACGGGCGCATGGCGTGATGGCAGCGCGCTCACGAAGGCGCTCCACATCGCGCGCTTCGCGAGCCCGTTCGGCTACTCAGTGAAAAACTCCGGGGCGCTCTCGCTCCTCACGCACGTCGTCTACTACGCGCAATGGGCCATCCCGATCGCGATCGCGGTGCCCGTTCTCCGAGGACCATCACGTGGAATCGCCGCGCTGCTCATGGCCGTCCACGGCGTGACGCTCGCGCTGCTCTTCAACTTCGGCCTCTTCGGCTGGTCGCTCGCTGCCGCTTCGGTCCTCGTGATCTCGAGCGAGACGTGGGAGAAGTGGTCCACCAAGCGTGACGTGAAGCGCGCGCTCACGGTCATCTACGACGCGGACTGCGGCATCTGCTTCTGGCTCTGCAAGCTCTTGAAGCGCATCGACACGCGTCGATTGCTCACGTTCCAAGGCAACGACGAGCTCAGCGTCTCGTCGCTCGAAGACTACCGGGGCGAGCCTCAGCGCGTGCTTCGCGCTTTCGATCCGAAGACCCGCAAGGTCGTCGACAGGCCGCTCCCCGCGGGCGTCACCGACGAGCTCGTCGACCGTACCGTGGTCGTAGTCAGCGAAGACGGCGAAGTCTTCACCGAGGGTGCGGCGGTCGCGCAAGTATTTCTCGCGCTTCCCGGTGCGATGCTCCTCGGGAGGTTCCTGATGCTCCCGGGCATCGCGGCGCTCACCGGAATGCTCTACCGTTTCATCGCGCCACGGCGCACTCGGCTCAGCGTCGAGCTAGGACTCGCCGCCTGCGGCAAGCCCGGCACCCACAAAGACAAGGCGCCCGATCTCCTCCTGCGCCCGGTCGCCCCGTCGACCGCGATGCGCTTCAAGCTGAGCGGCTTCACTCGCGAAATCCTGGCCCTCGTCGTCCTAGCCGTGGCGCTCGTGCAAGCGACGAACGCGAATCCGCTTCCGGTCAAGCTCCCCGCGAACGCGTCACTCGTTCAAATCGGCTGGTACGCGCGTCTCATGGAGAAATGGGACGTGCTCACGCCCGAGCCGCCGAGCGAGCAGGGGCTCATGGTCATCGATGCGCTCACACGCGACGAGCGACCCATCGATCCGCTCACTGGGCTTCCGCCCGTCGCGAGCTTCGATCGACCCTTCGAGCTCGGACAGATGTGGAGCGACTACCTCACGCGCATCCAAGACGACAACTACAAGGGCTACCAGCAGGCCTTCAAGACCTACCTCGCGCGTGTCGGACCCGCGTGGCCCGCGAAAGAACCGAACGACAAGCTCGTTGGCGCCGATGCGTATTGGATGACCGGCCCGACCATGCCGGTCCAGGGCGGTCCCGCTCCCGCGCTCAAGCGCTTCTTCAGGCAAGCGCGCGGCGGTAACTCGCTTGGCACCGCGCTTCCGCCTCCAAAGCTCGACGTCGGCAAGCTGGGGGGTCGAACCGACGGTGCCGACGGCACGATCCCGATGCTTCCGCAGAGGCCGATGGCTCCGGTTCCCGACGGGCCGCTCGCTCCTCTGCCGCTTGCGCCGCAACCTCCCGCAGGAACGGCGCAGCCGGGGGCCACGAGCGCACCGACTAGCGTCGTGCCGGCACCGACCGGACCCGCGATTCGTCCTGCGACGCCCGACGAAAAGGCAAAGCCGTGAGCGAGGCCTCCCCGTCGACGGGAGGCTCCTCCGACTCCGACGGCCAGCCGCCGAACGACCGTGACGATCCTGCCGAGGTAAAGAGCGAATCGGAGCCGATGACGAGCTCCGATTCGCATCAGTCCGATGACACGCCGAAGCCCACGAACGAGGGCGTTCGGGCGCCCGACGCGCTCGACGGGCCTCTGCCGAGCCGCTTCGAGCGCATGCGTGCGTTCGTTCGCGCGCGCTACATGCACGTCGATCCGCGCACGGCCGGCGTCTTTCGAATCGTCCTCGGCTTTCTTCTCACCGCCGACACCCTTCGACATTGGGGCGAGGCGCGGCTGCTCTACTCGAACGTCGGCGTGCTTTCGAACGAGTACCACCTGTGGCGACCGAGCTCGAGCTACCAGCTGAGCTTCTTCCACGCGTTCTCGACGCTCGGCGAAGTGCATGTCTGCTTCGCGCTCGGCGTCCTCTGCCACGTGCTCCTGTTCGCAGGCTATCGACCACGGCTTTTCGCTCTCTTGAGCTTCGTCTTCGTGACGAGCATGGACCAGCGAATCCCGCTCGTCGAAAACGGCGGCTACGTCGTCGTGAATCTGGCGTGTCTCTGGGCGTGCTTTCTCCCCATCGGCCGACGCTTCGGCTTCGATGCCTGGCAGAAGAGCTGGCGCGCGCGTCGCGAGCGCGACGTCGAAACGCTCAACGACCGCACCGATTTCGCCGGTGAGCGACGACCTCTCGTCTCGCTCATCGGCCTCATCGTGCTCTTGAACTTGAGCGCGGTGTACTTCTGGAACGTCGTCAACAAAGCGGGCTGGATTTGGCGCGTAGGCCACACCGTTCACTACGTTCTCTATCTGAACCGCATGGTGACGACGCTCGCGATCTGGAGCCGAGCCATCCCCGAGCCCATCTTGATGGGCCTCGACTGGACGGTGCTCAGCATCGAAGCGTTGGTCTGCGTGTTCATCTTTTCTCCCGCCGCCAAGCGCTACACGCGTCCGCTCGCGATGCTCGGGATGCTGTTCTTGCACGGCACCTTCGGGATCATGATGAGACTCGGACCGTTCTCCTGGTTTCTCATCGGGTGCTCCACGCTGCTGCTGACGCCCTACCAGTTCGCCGACATCGAGCGGTGGTACACGTCGCGCGCTCCTCGAATCGACGTCGCGTTGAAGAGTGGGTCACCCCTCGCCCTCGCCCTCGGCCGCGCTCTCTCGCGCCTCGACGGCTACGACCGCATCACTTTCGTGAAAGGCGGCGACTCGCAGCTCTTGTCGGTACGCGAATCGGGCTCCGACGGGGGCTTTTCGACCGCGCCCGATGCAGTCGTCGCGCGCATCGCGACGGCGCTGCCGTTGGGCCGATTCGCGTATCTGCCCGTCCGGGTCGTCACGCTCGGAGCGTTGCCACGCCTCCTCTGTTGGGCCGACCGTCACCAAGAACGCATCGCCAAGTTCTTCGATCTGTCACGGCCTCTCGAAGACCTCGAAGAACACGCCCCGTTCCTCCCCGGAGCGAGCGCGGTCGCCGACGAAGAGGCGCGCCCGAGGTGGCTCCACTCCACGAGCGGCTGGCGCTTTCGCAAGTGGTTTGCTTTTGCATCTTCTGCGCTCGTGGTCGTCGTCGCGTTGGCGCACTTGGTTCCCGAAAACGCAGAAGCGCTCGTCGCGACGCTCCCTCCATCGGGCGTGCTTCATCGAGTCCTCGCGCCGATCACGCCCTCGGCGGCCGCGTTCCGGAAGGTGGTCGCCGAGCCCGACGCCGATCGCTACATCACGTCGTACTCGTGGTGTTTCTTGGCGGTTCTCTTCTCGGTCATTCTGCTGTTCTGGCCCGCGCCACGACCCAAGCCGGCCCTGCTCCGCGAGCGTGTCAGAGCTCGCGTCTTTCGAAGCCGCGAGCTGTTCTTGACGTACTACGCGATAGCCTCGCTCAGCCAGACTTGGAACGAGAACAAAGGCATTCCGCCGGTCATCAAGTACCAGCAGCCCCAGTTCGTGCAGATGACGATCAACTACCCACGTCTCTTTCAAGGGTGGGGGATGTTCGCTCCCAACCCGATTCAAGAAGACGGAGTGCTCGTCGTCGACGGCTACACGCTCGACGGGCGACACGTCGATCCTTACAACGGCGGGACGCCCGACCTCGATCTGACCGACACGACGAGCGCGCTCGGCATCTCGCAGCTTCGGCAAGACTACGGAAACCGCATTCGTCTCGACCACAACCAGCTCTATCGAGACGAGCTGAAGGGCTACCTGCTGCGGTGGCAAGAAGAGACGGGCAATCCGAACGACGAGCTCGTCGCGTTCGACGTGTATTGGGTGCGAGACAAGTGCCCGCCGGTCGGCTCCGACAAGGCAACCGACAACGATCCGGTAGCTCTCGTGAGCTACCGAAAGCCCGGCTACAGACGACCCCTCGGCTCGGCCCCCATTCCGGCGCAGCCGAAGATCCGGAGCGCGGAGCAATGGGACACCACGCCCACCATCCTTCCGACGCTCGTCGTGAAATGAGGGGTGGAGAAAGCTCGGAGAGCCCCCGTCAGAGGGGCTTCACGTGGCGCGCGACCGTGTCGACGAGCCGCGGAACGTCGCGTTCGGCGACGCTGCAGAGCGCGATGCGCAACGCGCCCGTCTGAGGAACGACGAAGACACCCTCGGCCTTGAGCGCCTCGGCGACGCCCATCGCGTCTTGGGTGAAGACCGTCGTGAAGAAGCCTCCGTCGTAGCGCGGGTAGACGAGCTTGGCCTGGGTCGCGAGCTCGTTGAAGCGAGCGACGCGACGCGCCAGGAGATCGACGAAGGCGTCGCGTTCGCGATCGACGCGCGCTTTCAGCTCGGGCTCGTTGAGCACGCGCCCAATCGCAGACATACCGCCCGCGTTGACGTTCGACCACGTCCCGCGGCACGAATAGCTGAGGGCGCTCGCGATTCGCCGTCGCTCGTCGTCGTCGGGATGCACGGCGACGAGAGCTCCGATTCGAAGACCATATTGGAGAAACGTCTTCGAGGCCGACCAGGCGAAGAGCAGGAGCGCCTTCGGAACGATCTTGAGCATTTCCTCGATCACGGCATCGAGGGGCTGAGCACCGAAGCGTGCGTACGCGATGTCGAGGCACACCGTGATGGGTCCTCGCGACGAACGCGCGTCGATTACTTCGCGGATCGCGCGCCACTCGTCGAGGTCGAACGAGTAGCCGGTCGGGTTGTGGCAGGGAGAGTTGAGCAGAACGAGCGCACGCCCCTGTTCGGAGAGCATCGCGTCGAGCTTCTGCGCGAAGTCGTCGACGTCGAGGCGTCGCTCGCGGTCGAACATCGAGAAGGTCTTGAGGGTGCGATCGGCCTCGTCTGCGAGCGTCTTGTAGGGGCCCCAGAAGAAAGACGTCGTGAGCACGGCCTCTTGGGGGCCTAGAAAGTTCGCGATCGCGAGGTGCAGTGCGCCGGTCCCGCCGGGCGTCGCCGCCGCAGTTGCCCACTTCGCGGCACCGGTTTGGCCGAAGAGATCGTGAATCACGCCGCGAAGAAAATCGGCAGAGCCCGAGATCGGCGCGTAAGCCGCTCCGACGGCGGCGGGGGTCTCGCGCAGGGTCTCGACGACGCCGTCGAGCGTCGCGACCTTGCCGTCGTCATCGAGCAGCGCGCCAACGGTCGCGTTGACGACGGAATCGCCAGCCGACGCTCGCGCCCTGGCTTCGCTGTTGAGCGCGAAGATCGGGTCGTCGGAGGGTCGCGCTTGGCGGGAGGGGATCAGAAACGCCATGGAAGCTGGCTAGCACGCTTTTTCTTTTGGGTGAAAGCCGACTCCGTGACGCGTTGCAGCCAACGGCTGCCACAGCTGGACGGCAGATGAAGAAGCGTCACGGAACGTGCTAGGAAAGCCCGCAGGCATTGTCAGTCGTGGGAGTCAGGCTACGCTTCGTCCCATGAGTGAAGTTCGGCCCTCGGTTCGCGCTCGCCGCTTGGCGGGTCCACTTCTCGGTCTCGTCGCACTCTCGGCCACCTTGCTCGGCCCGAGCTCGGCCTACTCCGAGGGAGGGCCGGTCGGGAGCGCACACGCGGGCCTCGGGGCCACGCCGGTCGATGCGCCTTCGGCGACGACGAATCTGCCGACGGCCCAAGACGCGTGGGACATCCCGGGCGTCGTGCTCATCGACACCCTCGACGATCTCGAATCGAACGACGAGGCGTCGCTCCTCGACGGGCTTCGCGCGCACTTTCCCGATGCGAGGTTCGAGAACACCGACCTCGAGGCGAAGACCGGAATCCACGTGGCGATCGTCTCGCCCGACGAACAAGCGGCGCTCATCGACGAAGCTTCACGCGATCCGCGCGTGGAAGGAGCCGAGCCGCTCGCGTGGGTCGCCGCCCAGTTCGTCCCGAACGATCCGCTCTACAAAGACCAGTGGCACATGAAGCGCGTCGGCGCCGAGACCGCTTGGGATTACACGACGGGGCGCGGCGTGACGGTCGCGGTGGTCGACACGGGCATCGCGTGCGAGAACCATGGTCCCTTTACGAAGGGGACCGATCTGGCCTCGACGGAGTGCGTCGAAGGCTGGAACCTCGTCACCAACAACAGCCACGCGAACGACGATCAAGGCCACGGCTCGCACGTCGCCGGGACGATCGCGCAATCGACCAACAACGGCATCGGTGCGGTGGGGCTCGCGTTCGATGCGCGGCTCATGCCGGTCAAAGTGCTGAACGCTCAAGGCTTCGGCACCACCGCCGACGTAGCCGACGGCATTCGTTGGGCCGCCGACCACGGAGCGCAGGTCATCAATCTGAGCCTCGGTGGGCCTCGAAACTCGAAGGTCCTCCAAGACGCGGTGACGCATGCCCGGTCACGCGGAGCGCTCGTGGTGGCCGCAGCCGGCAACTCCGGCGGAGCCGTCGGCTACCCCGGCGGCTGCGTCGGCGCGGTCGGGGTGTCGGCCACCGACTCGAACGACAAGCTCGCCAAGTTCTCGTCGCGCGGCCCCGAGGTCGACATCGCGGCGCCCGGTGTGAACGTCGTCCAACAGACCATCTGCGAGGGCGGCAAGAACAAGTGTGAGGTGTATCCTGGATACAGTGGCACCTCGATGGCGACACCACACGTCGCTGGCGCCGCGGCGCTCCTCGTGAGCCTCGGAGTCTCCGATCCCGACGCGCTCGAGGAGAAGCTCCAGAGCTCGGCACGGGTCGTCGACGACAGCGACGCTGGCAAGAAGCTCTACGGCGCCGGCATCCTCGACGCGGCGAGCGCCGTCCGACAAGTGACGCTCCAGCACGCGCTCGTTCGCCTCGGCATGTTGTTCGGACTGTCGGTGCTCGTCGGCATTCTCGCCCGACGCAAGAACGCGAAGTCGGCCTCTCCGCTTCACCCGGCCTTCGCGCTCGGCGGGCTGTTCGCGGGCCCAGGCCTGCTTTTCTTCGCGCCGCTGGTCCTTTCGAGGGTTCACTTCGCGGTCGATCTTCTGGCGCGTCCGCTCGGTGACCTCGATCTCTACGTCGGCGCGTCGCTACACAAGCTGCTGCCGTTGGCGAATGCGCTCGTCCCTGCGGCGCTCACGGCCGTGACTTTCCATTCGAAGCCTCTTCGTATGCTCACGGCAGGTATCGCGATCGGCACGGCCGCCTACCTCGGCAGCGTGGCGGTGCTCGGAGAAGCAGCCGGGCCTTTCGGGAGCGCGGCTCTCTCGGCGTGGTGTGCGCTCAACGCAGTCGGCTGCGTGCTCATCGCCCGCTTGAACCTCACCGCAGCGAAATGACCTGTTTTCCCCCATCGAGGGAAGGTAGGGTGCCCCTGTGAAGCTCGGTTTTTGGCTGTTCGCGTGCGTGTTTCCTCTGGCTCTTTCGGCGTGTGGAGGGAGCGCGAGCGAGACGCCGTGGCCCGTCGAGCCCGAGAACATCGATCTCGGGCCCGCGGGAGAGACCCGACGTGCCGACGATCTGATCAAGAAGCCCGTGAGCAGCGCCGAGGCGGCCTCGGCTTCCGACGAGCGCGAGCCGGGGAAAGCCGGCTCGAAGAAGCTGAAAAAGGTCGACCCCGTGTCGCCGTGACACGGGCTACCGTTCACCCGATGACCGAACGGTTCGTGCCGAGCCTGGCTTTCACTGCAACGGATCGTTCGGCTCCGAGAATTTGTGGGAGCGAAATCGGCGAATGCTTTCTCTCCCGATCGCCCCGCCCTTCGCTAACCTGAATCGTCTGTGGCCGACTTCCGCTCGAAGGTGACGCTGCGCCCTCGCTCGAGACTGGAGCGATTGCTCGACCTGTTGGATCCCCAGGACACGCGCTCTCCGCCCTCGACCGAGTATCTGGCATCGACCGGGCGCGGTCAGAGTCTCGTCGCACCGACGATCGACGCAGCACGGGTCGCTCTCCGTCTAGGGTATCCAGGCAACGAGGTCGCGGCCGTCGCACGTGCGCTCGATGCCGAGGTCCCCGAGGGCGACGTGACAGGCGTGGCATATCGTGCGCACAACCATCTGCACCTGCACGGAACGACGGTCTGTCATCGCGAGCACCCGGGGTGTGGATCGTGTCGGCTCCGCGCGGCATGCGCCTACCACGGTGAGGGCCCCGATCCGGCGCTGAGACTCGAGTCTCGCACCCCATCGACCGAAGGCTGACGCCGTGGACCTCGGCGCGATCGATCCGAGGAAGAATGTCTGGGTGCAGGTCGGCCTCGTGGTCTTGGCCATGCTGCTCGTGCCCATCCTGGCCTGGGTTCTCTTGCCGGGGGCCAACACCACCGCGACTGCGCCCGTCACGTCGGGACAGGTGAAGAGCGCCCCACCCCCTCCGCGAGGAACTTCGGAGCCGCGCGTCGCCGGCCGTTCGCTTGCTGGCAAAGTCGTCGACGAATCAGGCACGGCCGTGCGAGGAGCTTCGGTGAAGCTCGAGCCGAGCACGAAGGAGAACGGACCCCGCACGACGAGCGACGAAGAGGGCGCGTTCTTTCTCGACGGCGCATCGGCCGCGTCGGGCGCCCTCGTCGCTTCGCACGCTGGTTTCATGACGGCGCGTCTCGATATCGAGCCCGGCAGCGATCGCACCGGGCTCGTCGTCACGCTGAAGAAGGCTCAGGCGACGACGGGTCAGGTCGTCGACGGCGAAGGCAAAGGCATCCAAGGAGCCGTCGTTCGCTGCGAGCCCGACGGCGTCGTCTCCGCGAGCAGTGGAGAAGAAGGACGCTTCGAGATCGCGATCGGCGCCGATGGTTGCGATGCCCACGCATTGCACGCCGACTACGGATCGAGCGAGCTCATCCACCTCTCCCCCGGTGGGAAGAACATTCTCGAGCTCCCGACCCCCGGTGGTATCGCCGGCACCGTCGTCGACGAGCACGGCGCTCCAGTGCCGCTCTACCTCATCGCGGTCGAGTCGTTCGCGCCCGCCGACAAACAGTCCGAGGGTATGGGCGGCGCCTCGAAGCTCGTGAACGACCCCTCTGGTGCGTTCGAGCTCACGGGTCTCGGCCGTGGCAAGTACACGTTGACGGCCAGCGCCGAAAGGCGTCCTCCGACGAGGAGCGACAGCATCGACGTGGAGTCGGGTCGAACCACGCGCGGCGTGCGGATTAGGCTCGATCCTGGACTGGTCCTCTCGGGGATCGTCACCGATCGCAAGACCAAGCTCCCCATCGCGGGGGTCAGAGTCGCGCTCGACTCGGTGACGAGGACGAATGCGAACTCCATTCACCCGACCACCACCGGCGAAGACGGCAGCTACACCATCGATGGTGTTCCCGCCGCTCCCTTCAGCGTGCGCTTCAGCCAATCGGCCTACCGGGAGCGGATTCTGTCGATCGATGGGCGCGGCAAATCCGAGCTCAAGAACAACGTCGATCTCGCGCCCGCCGACAGCACGGGCAACACCGAAATGACAGGCATCGGCGCGACCCTCGGCCAGGGCAAAGAGTACGTCTCGATCACCGGTGTGCTCCCCGACGGCCCCGCCGAGAAGGCTGGCGTCCAGGGCGGCGACCGCATTCTCCGCATCGACGGCAAGAGCGCTCAAGGCTTCGTCGTCAACGACTGCGTCCAACGCTTGCGCGGCCCTGAAGGATCGAGCGTCGCCATCTCGCTCGGTCGCGGCGAGCAGACGCTCGAGGTCAACGTGACGCGAGCCCTCATCGTGCGCTGATTCCGCCGCGCCGCGGCCGGTGATAGACGAGAGCCATGTCCCGGCCCTCCGAGCTCCCGCCCCCTGGAGCCACCGACGTGCTCTACATCGTCGACATCTCCGGGTACGTGTTCCGATCGTACCACGCGCTCGATCCGCTCTCTTCGCCCACCGGCGAGCCGACCCATGCGACGTACGGCACGTTGAACATGTTGAACAAGCTGCTCCGCGAGCGAAAGCCGACGCACGTTTGCGTGGCGATGGAAGGCGGTCGCAATCTGCGCTCCGACATCGACGTTCGCTACAAGGCCCATCGGCCGGCCGCGCCTCCCGATCTCGGGATACAGATGCAACGCACACGCGAGTTGGTCGAGGCGTACCGCATTCCGACGCTGCTCGCAGAAGGCTACGAAGCAGACGACGTCATCGCGACCATCACCGAGCAGGCGAAGCGCGCAGGCATGCGCGTCGTGATCTCGTCGGCCGACAAAGACCTCCTCCAGCTCGTCGACGATCGCTGCGTCATGTGGGACACGATGCGCGATCGTGTCTACGGCCCGCCCGAGGTCGTCACCAAGTTCGGCGTGGGCCCCGACAAGCTGCGCGATCTGCTCGCCCTCGTAGGCGACACGTCGGACAACATCCCCGGCGTCAAGGGCGTCGGCGTGAAGACCGGCGCCGATCTCATCAACGAGTTCGGCACCCTCGCGACGATGTACGAGCGCATCGAAGAGGTGAAGCGGCCCAAGCTCAAGCAATCGCTCATCGACAACAAAGCCGACGCGCTCATTTCGCAAGACCTCGTCACGCTCCGCGGAGACGCCCCGGTGTCGTTCGACGAGAAGGCGCTTCGCTACGACGGTGGCGACACCGTGCGCCTCCAAGAGCTGTTCACCGAGCTTGGTTTCGTCCGTTACATCACGAGCGCCCCGCGCGGCCCGGCGAAGGCGAAGCCGACCGAAGTGGTCGCGAGCTACGTGACCATCCTCGAGCGGAGCGCGCTCGAAGAGGTCGCCGCGCAGGCCCGAATATCCGGGATTCTGTCGGTCTACATGCACACGAGGAGCTTCGATGCGACGCGTACCGAAGTGAACGGCATCGCGCTTTCGAGCGAGCCTGGCAAGGCCTACTACGTGCCCTTCAGCCATCGATACCTCGGCTCACCGAAGCAGCTGACGATGGTCGACGTGAAAGAAGTGCTCGGCCCGCTCCTCGCCGACGCAGCTCTCCCGAAGGTCGGTCACGACACCAAGCTCCTCGACGTGGTCCTCCGCCGATTCGGCATCCACGCGGCTGGCTTCACTTACGACGCCATGCTCGCGAGCTACCTCCTCGATCCAGAGGTTCCGAACGATCTCGGAGCCATCGCCGAACGCGACGCGGGCCTCGTTCTGCAGTCCTTCGAGAAGCTCGCGCCCAAGCTGAAGGGCAAGCCGGCAACTACGCTCGATGACATCAACGTCGAAGAGGCGACTCCCTACGCCGCAGCCTTCGCCGACGCGGCACTCCGACTCTCGGAGGCCCACGCTTCGCGGCTCCAAGAAGCCGGTGTCGACGGCGTGTTCCGCGATCTCGAGATGCCGCTGTCGACCGTGCTCGCCGACCTCGAGACCTATGGAGTGCTCGTCGAGCCCTCGATGCTGGGTGCCATCGGCGAAACCATGACGAAGGAGCTCGCTCGCCTCGAAATCCAAGCCCGCGAGGTGAGCGGTCACGCGGAGCTCAACGTCGGCTCACCGAAGCAACTCGAGACGATCTTGTTCGACGAGCTCGGTCTCAAAGCCACGAAGAAGACGAAGACCGGTCGCTCGACCGACGCCGAAGCGCTCGAGGCCATCGCCGACGACCACGAGCTACCGCGGATCGTGCTCGAGCACCGCGCCATCGCGAAGCTCAAAGGGACTTACGTCGACGCGCTGCCGCGTCTCATCGATCCGAAATCGGGGCGCATTCACTGCCACTGGCGACAGGCGGTCGCGGCGACCGGGCGCATCTCGAGCGAAGATCCGAACCTCCAGAACATTCCGATTCGCACCGAGCTCGGCCGCGAGATTCGAAAAGCCTTCGTCGCCCCCCCTGGCTCGGTCTTTTTGAGCGCCGATTACTCGCAGATCGAGCTTCGCGTCCTCGCCCACCTTTCGCAAGATCCGGTGCTCTGCGACGCGTTCCGTTCAGGACAAGACATCCACACGCGCACGGCGATCGAGGTCTTTCGAGTCGCCCCCGACGCGGTCACTCCCGAGATGCGTCGTCGAAGCAAAGCGATCAACTTCGGAGTCATCTACGGCATGGGCGAGGTGGCGCTCGCGAAGCGCCTCAAGATCCCTCGGGGCGAGGCTTCGCGCTTCATCGAGGCCTACTTCGAGCGACACCGCGGCGTCGCGACGTTCATGCAGAAGACCATGGAAGAGGCGAAGAAGACCGAACGCGTCCGCACGCTCCTCGGCCGCATTCGTATCCTGCCCGATCTCCGGAACTCGGATCGCATGAAGCGCTCGCAGGCCGAACGCATCGCGCAGAACACGCCCATTCAAGGGACGGCGGCCGACATTCTCAAGCTCGCCATGATTCGTCTGAAAGACCCCGTCGTCCCCGGAGCGCGCATGGTCCTCACCGTACACGACGAGCTCGACTTCGAGGTCCCCGAGGCACGCGCCGAAGAGGCGGCGGCGGCGATCAAGAATGCCATGGAGACCGTTCTGGTGCTCGACGTCCCGCTCTCGGTCGATGTCGGCTGGGGCAAATCGTGGGCAGAAGCACACTGATGGTTCGTCGGGCACTCCGCTCGACCATTCGTCGCGCTCGGAGGGCTCTTCGGCGCGTGACCCCGGAACACTTCGACGAGATCTCGACGCGGTCCATCGCACCCCCTATAGAATCCACAATTCATGTCTCCGCCGGCCATTCGTACGACCCCGCCCGCGAATCGCGGAGAAGCCGATGTCGACGTCGTCGTCATCGGTGGCGGCGTGAACGGCGCAGGCGTGGCACGCGACGCGACGATGCGCGGCCTCAAAGTGGCGCTTTTCGAACGCAACGATCTCGCCTTTGGCGCTAGCGGAAACTCGAGCGGGATGATCCATGGTGGCCCCCGCTACCTCTCGTACGATCCCTCGGTCACCGAGACCTCGTGCCGCGACTCGGGCCACATTCAAGCCATCGCGCCGCATCTTCTCTTTCGCATCCCCTTCTTGTTTCCGATCGAGCGATCGCCGCGCGCGAAGATCATGCTCACGCTGGTCGATGCGTTCTTCCAGGCCTACGACGAGTACCAGCCCCTCAAGCGCGGCAAGCCCCACGCGCGCCTGACAGCAGACGAGATGCTGAAGCTCGAGCCCGGCCTCCACGGCGATCTCGTGGGGGGCGTGTCGTTCGACGAGTGGGGCATCGATGGCGCGCGACTCTGCGTCGCCAACGCGGTCGACGCCGGCGAACGCGGCGCGAAGATCTTCGTCGGCACTTCGGTCGAACAGATCGAGCGGCGCGACGACACGGGCGAAGTGGTCGCGGTTCGCTACCGCGACCGCCGGAACGGTCGAACCGGGCGCATCACGACGAGCGCGGTGGTGAACGCGACCGGGGCTTGGGCACCCATCACGGCGTCGCTTTCGGGCATGCCCGCGCAGAAAGCTCGCATCCGACCCGGAAAAGGGATTCACGTCGCCTACGATCGCCGCCTCACCAACTACGCCATCGCCGCGCAGACGATCGACAACCGCCAGATCTTCATCGAGCCGTGGCAGAACATGAGCGTCATCGGCACCACCGACGACGACTACTACGGAGACCTCGACAACGTCTTCGCGACGAGCGAGGAGGTGCGCTACCTCGTCCAAGGCGTGGCCCGCGTCTTCCCGCAAATCCGCGCCGCGCGCCCCATGTACACCTGGGCTGGCGTTCGTCCCACGCTCTACGCCTACGGACCGCTCGAAGACGCTTTGTCGCGCGATCACCAAGTGATCGACCATGCGTCCCACGGCGCTCCTGGCCTCTATTCGATGGTGGGCGGAAAGCTCGCGAGCTACCGCCTCTTCGCCGAAGAAATGACCGACCTGCTCACGCGTCGCTTCAGGAGCGCGGCGGTTTGCATGACGCACAAGAGCTTCCTTCCTGGTGGCGACGAGACCGTCGACCCGTTCGCTCTCGCGCTCGATCTCGAGATCGACGCGGTCGCAGCGCGCCGCCTCGTCTACCGCCATGGCGGACGCGCCGTGCACATCGCCGAGCGCATCCGTGAGCGGCCTCGTGAGGCGTCGGTCGTATGCGTGTGTGAGCCGGTGCTCGAAGCCGAGGTTCGCCACGCCGTCGTGGGCGAGCACGCGCGAAGCGTCGACGATGTGTCGCGCAGAACGCGCCTCGGGCTCGGTGCATGCGGTGGGATGCGATGCGCTGCGCGCTGTGGCCAAATCGTCGCCGAAGAGCGTGGCCTGCCTCCGTCGGTGGGGCGCGACCAAGCTCTGCGCTTCCTCATTCGAGCGGCGCGAACCCGCGTCGTCGGGCTCGGTCCAGAGCAGGCACGCCAAGAGGCACTTGCGATCGCCAGCGTACGTGCCGAGCTAGGCACCGCCGATGTCGACCTCACCGACGCGATCTCGGAGTCGGAGCCTCGATGAGCGCTCATGTGGTGGTGATCGGGGCAGGCGCCGCAGGCACGGCCGCCGCTTGGGCTGCGCGGCCGAACGCGAAGGTCACCATCGTCGATGGCGGCGTGGGAGCGACCTCGCTGACGAGCGGCGCCATCGACGATCAGCCGTGGGACCAGCTCGTGCGTGCCGCAAAGACCTTGGGTGAGGCTCCGAAGTTGCAGCCGATCCCATCGAGCACAGCGGCCTTTGCTGCCGAGCTCGGGCTCTGGTCTCTCGCTACCGAGGGCTCGTCGCCGCTCGTCGCGACGACCGGTGGCTGGGTTCGTCCGGCGCGGGGCCTCGATCGGTCGCTCCTCGATCTACGGTCGCTAATTGGTCGACGCGTTCTCCTTCCGCGAGCCGATCGTCCTGGTTGGGACGCCGACAGCCTCGCGCGTGCCTTCGCTGCCGAAGCTCCCGTCGAGCTCGGCCTGACGTTCGAGGCGGTCGACGCGACGGTCCTTCGCTTCGAAGACGAGCGCCGGATCGCCGACGCGGAGATCGCCTCACGAACCGACGATCCGGCGCGCCTCGCGTGGCTCGCGACGGAGCTCGGTCGAACGCGCGATCGGCTGGGTGAACGGATCGCCTTTCTCCTCGGTCCGTGGCTCGGCGCCGAATGGCCTCGGGCCGCGGCGCTCTCCGAGTCGGTCGGTGTGCCGGTCGGTGAGGCACTCTCCGGCAGCTCGGGCGCGGCGGGGCTTCGCTTCGAATCAGCTCGCGATCGCCTTCTTTCGCGGATTGACGCGACGACTCTTCACGACAAAGTTCTCGGCATCGACACCGACGGGAGCGGGCTTCGCATCCGCTTGCGCGATGGATCGACCCCGCTCCGAGCGACGTCGATCGTGCTGGCCAGCGGGGGGCTCATCGGGGCCGGCATCGTCTACGATCCGGTCGACTACGGCGCGGGCCCCGACGGTGCCGATGGCGTCCACCCACCGTACAAGCTGTCGCTCGAGCTTGGCGGCCGAGAAAAGCTCGGAGGCTTCGTCGGCTCGATGTTCGGTCCGGTCCTCGACGAAATCGGCTGGCCCGGGACCGACCGCGAAGGTTCCCTCGAGCGCGTCGGGATCCGATGCATCGACGGCCAAGTCGCCGACCGAATCTTCGCTGCCGGAGATCTCGTCTTCGGTCATCACCGAACGGTGCTTCGAGCCGTCGAGACCGGCATCCGCGCAGGCGAGCGCGCTGCGAGCCTCTCGTGAGGCTCGTGCCCGGCAAGCTTCGCGAGGACCCTCACGACAGATTGCTAACGCGTCGTACTGGGAAGTGACGCACTCGTCTGCGGCCCC
Organism: Polyangiaceae bacterium; assembly: GCA_043755175.1. Classification (GTDB taxonomy): domain Bacteria; phylum Myxococcota_A; class Polyangia; order Polyangiales; family Polyangiaceae; genus CAYYKK01. The sequence continues at coordinate 71,151 of JAYUUB010000176.1, forward strand.
TTCAGTTTGTCGTTCAACCGTCGATATCCCTCGGCCAAAATGAAGTCTTTTCCCGTCGTCGGGTCGAGCGGGATCTCCGCGACACGGATTGCTTCGGGCGTCTGCGCGGGCCCGTCGACGACGACCGTGGGATGGCCCGCTCCTCGCGCTTCGGCGGCGAGATGTCCCTCGAGATCGCTCTCGCGCACGACCTCGCCCGGCTTCGCGCTGGCGGGACGAATGACGACGTCGGGCAAGATCCCCTGCGCCTGGATCGAGCGTCCACTCGGTGTGTAGTAGCGCATCGTCGTCAGACGAAGACCTGCTCCGCCAGGCAGATCGAAGATGGTCTGCACCGAGCCCTTTCCGAACGTCTGCGCGCCGACGATCGTGGCGCGATGCGAGTCTTGTAGGGCGCCCGCGACGAGCTCGGCCGCGCTCGCCGAGTACTCGTTGACGAGCACCACGACGGGAAGCGACGAGATCGCTCCGCCGGTCGTCGCGCCCACTTGATCGACGATCTCGCCACGTCTTCGCGTCGAGTAGATGATGCCATCGGTCATGAGCTCGTCGGCGACACCCTCGGCTTGATCCACGAGCCCGCCGGGGTTGTAGCGCATGTCGAGAATGACGCCTGTGAGCGGCTCCTTCGATTGCTCGCGCACCTTCGTGATCGCCTCGAGCATTTCGGCGTGCGTGTTCTCTTGGAACTGCTTGAGACGGAGATACAAGACGTTGCCCGAGAGTCGACGCGCCTCGACGCTGCTGACGTGAACCACCTCGCGCACGAGATCGAAGTAGAGAATGTCGGGCTTGTCGCCGCGGAGGACCCCGAGCCGCACTTTCGTTCCAGGATCGCCGCGCATCAGATCGACGAGCTTGTCGATGCGAACGCCTCGAATGAGCTTACCGTCGACGCTGACGATCCGATCGCCCGAGGCGATTCCCGCGCGCGCAGCCGGCGAGCCTTCGATGGGAGCGATGACGGTGACCGTGTCTTCGCGCTGATCGACCTCGACTCCGACACCGCCGAATTTTCCCTGCGTGTCGCTCTGGAAGTCGGTGAACTCGGCCGGGTTCATGTACGACGAGTGCGGATCGAGCTCTGCGACCATCCCCTTGATCGCGCCGTCGACGAGCTTCTCTTGGTGCGCGACGTCGACGTAACCGTTCTCGACCATCATCATGACCCGGCCCATCTGGTCGAACGGGAGATACGGGCTCTGGGCTTGCGGGGTGGCTGAAGCCGTCAGACGATTGGTCGCGGCGCCACCGACGAAGGCAGCACCGACGAGAAGAGTTGTCCTGAGCCAGCTTCGCATCGACGGATGCTAGCAGGCCGTCGAAGAACTCTCCCATCGCGGTTCCCGAGTCGGTTCAGCTGGTCACCCGGCGCCGAAACCTGGCGTCGACCCGACGGTCGAGCAAGAATTTCACCCTATCGCGAGGTGCTTCTTGGCCACCTTTCGGTGTAATTTCGAACTGTTCGAGTCGTCGGCTGCCTTCTGGCTCGTTGGGCCCAAGGTCCAGCGTCCTTCTTTGTCCAACGGGAGGTGTTCGGCTATCGTCGCGAACTTGCAGAGGCTTACGCAGGGCAGGCTTCTCCTTTTCGGCAGGCCTCCCCAGGAAGGCTGGCTTTCCCTCATGGGCTGGTTTTCCGAGGCAGATCGGCGTTTCTGCCAAGCGCTCCCGACGCGACGAGCCCTTTAAGATGGCAGGTGCTTCCGATCGAGAGCTCGTGGAGCTCGCATGTGGCGGCGACGCCGATGCGTTCGGCTTGCTCGTGCGCAGGCACCAGAAGCGAATCTACCGACTCGCGCTCCATCTCACGAAGAGCGCTCCCGAGGCAGAGGACGTCACCCAAGAGACGTTCGTTAGAGCTTACCAAGCCATCAAGCGCTTCGACGGTCGAAGCGAGCCGTTCACCTGGCTCTACAGGATCGCCGTGAATCTTTCTCTCAACCAGATTCGAGCTCGCAAGACGAAGCTCCGCGCGAGCACGCTCGACGACGATCCGCGGATCGAAGGGCTGCTCACCGAGAGCCGTGGCGGAGAAGAGCGAGACCCAGCGAGCAACACCCACCGCAAGCATCTCGCAGAGGCGTTGCTGAGCGGGGTCGACTCGCTCTCCGAAACTTTGCGCACGACCCTCGTGCTCGTTTGCATCGACGGCGTCTCCCATGAAGACGCCGCAGAGGTGCTGGGATGTCCGTCGGGCACGGTTGCCTGGCGCATTCACGAAGCTCGACGCAAACTGAAGCTCTTCATGGAAGAGCGCGGTTTTGGAGGCGACCTCGAATGAAAGACGAACGCTCCACCGCCAAGGGGTTAGACGCCCTTTTGGGCAGCTGGCGTGAGCCTGCGACCCTGACCCGACGAACCGATGCGGAGTGGGACGACTCCGCCGGCGTCACGTTGCATCAAGCCCTCTCCGGAGGAGCGGGCGATCCCAAGCTCATCGATTCACTTCTTGCGTCGCCGAGCCTCGAGCGTGAGGCAGGCGAGCCTTCGAGCGTCGTAGTAGGAGACTCCAAGATGTCGAGTGATCGCGATTCCAAATCTGGCGGCGGCTCTGCTTCCAACGGTCCCGGCGCCAGCGGACCCTCGTCCGTCGGCCCCGGCTCGATGCGACCACGTCCTTCTTTAAAGGAGCTCGCCGAGCGCGTTTCGAGGACTCCGCCACCGCCATCCGTCCAGCCGGCACGAGCCTCGGTGCCGGAGATGCCTGCTGTGACGATGAAAGCGAGCGCGCCCGCACCCAGTCCGCTTTTGCCTTCCATCCCGGTGGCTAGTGCAACTGCGCTAGCAACCCCGTTGCCCGCTTCGGGTGCTGGTTCGGCGACGGCGACCCCGCTGCCTGCCGGACCGTCGTCGGTTCGCATCGTCGAGGCGTCTCCTAGCGGGCCCGGAGCTGCATCGCCGACCTCGAAGATGCAGGCGACGCTCCCGACAGGAGTCACGCCGATTCACTCGGCGAAGAAAGAGGGTAAGGGAAGCGGAACGCTGATCGGTATCGGCGTTGCGGCGCTCGGGCTCGCTGCGGCTGCGGCCATATTTTTCTACGTGAAGGGTCAGAAGCCCGTGGAGGCTCCCCAGCAGGCCGCGCAGACCGAGCAAGCGCCGACGAGCACCGCCAAGGCCGAAGACAAGCCCGAGCCGCCGAAGCCGGAGCAAGCGAAGGCCGAGAAGCCGGCCGACGGCGCGCTCGACATCAATCAGCTCGGAGACGCGACCGCACAGCCGACCGCGGCGCAGCTCGGTGGGCCGCTTCCTCCGAGCTTGGCGACGGCTGTTTTGGCAACGAACGATCCGAAGCCCCCGGTCAAAGTGAACCCGGACGGGACGCTCGACGATGCCATGAAGAAGGCGGCCGGCCCCGACAATGGAAAGAAGAACGATGCATCGCCGGCGTCGGAAGGCAGCACACCGAAGAATCTGCCCGACGCACCACCCCAAGGCTCGGTCACGGCTGCGCTCGGCGCAGTGAAGGGCGCCGCAAAGGGCTGCGTCGCGGGCGCCGACGATGTGTCGACCGCCATGGTGACGTTCGGTTCCTCGGGAGCGGTCCAGAGCGTGAGCGTCGGTGGTTGGGCAGCTGGCAAGCCAGCGGCTTCGTGCATCCAGGGCGCTTTGAAAGGCGCCAACGTGGGTCCCTTCTCGAAGCCGACGTTCGGACCGGTGCCGGTCACGATTCGACCCTGAGCACACCACCGACACAGCGCTGACGGGCGCGCCTTCCGCAAGGAGGTCGCGTTTCGTTTTGTCCGCCGGGGCGTCCAAGGTTCGAGGGCCCTCCCGTCCATCGCTCGCCTTGGCAGTGCGCGAACCGGATGATGGGGTGGGGCCGAGCGTGCGTCTTCGACGCTGAACGTTTTCGGCCTCGTGGGGAGCGAC
>JAYUUB010000177.1:0-3864 GCA_043755175.1 Polyangiaceae bacterium
CCTGGGTGAAGGCCATCTGCAAGAGGGATTGGTCGACGTGGCTGGAAAACAGCCGAGGACGAGGCTCGCCGCGGCCGCGAGAACCCACCATCGGAGAAGACCGAGCGACGGGCTCCCAGAGGGTCCGTTCTCGAGTCGTCGTCGCACGCGCGCGCAGGCGCAAGAGCCCATCCGCGTTCTCAGGCGTCGGTGACCACGACCTGATTGCGCCCACTCTGCTTCGCGCGATAGAGGCGCGCGTCGGCGATCGACAGCAGCGTCAGACGATCGCGACGCTCACCACAGCAGGCGAGCGACGACACGCCGCCACTGACGGTGACGGGGATTCGCTGGCCTTCGAAGTGGAAGGGAGTGATGGCGAGATTGGCGCGCAATCGCTCGGCCAAACCGAAACCATGCTTGATATCGGTGTTTCTGGCGATGACCACGAATTCTTCACCGCCATAGCGACCCAATGCGTCGTCGGCGCGGAGCGACTTTCTCACGAGCTCGGAGGTTGCGCGAAGAACCTCGTCGCCGCCGAGGTGCCCGTGGGTGTCGTTGATGTGCTTGAAATGGTCGAGGTCGAACAGAAAGATCGAGAGCTCGAGGTGATGGCGGTTCGCGTGAGCGATCTCCATGTCGAGCCGTTCGTCGAGCGCTCGCCGGTTGAGCGCCCCCGTGAGCACGTCACGGAGGGCAGCCTCGTAGACCTTCTTCAGCGCCGCTTCTTCTTGATCGTCGACCAACGAGAAGCGAAGAGCGGTCGCGTTCCCGAGCTGAACTCGGTCTCCATCGCGAAGAGGGGTGGCCGCATGAGACGCAGCGTCGTTCACGAAGCTACCGTTGGTCGAGCCGTCGTCTTGGAAGACGAACGTACCGGGTTGACCCGTGACGCGTGCATGGAGGCCCGAGACGCTCGCGTCGTCGAAGCGGTAAGTGCACTCTTCGGCGCGTCCGAACGTCACGATTCCCGACTGATCGAGCGACAGAACGCGCCCGGCGTCGGAGCCGCTCGTCACAGTGAGGATCCCGTTCGATCGAACGCTCCGCGGCCCGGCCTTCAATCCCAGGATGGTCTTCTCGCGGAGAGTCGCCATCAGTCGGCCGAGTGTCGCTCTTCGACGCTCCAAGCGCAAGAGGGCGACACTGTCGCGAAGACGAGACCGCCGAGGGAGCGATGACGCACCTGTCGTCTCAACCGCCGCAGCCGCCACCGCCGCCGCCGTCGCCGCCGCCACCGCCGCCGCAATCTCCTCCATCGTCGGAGTCACCGCCGCTGCCGAAGCTCGAGGTGCCGAAGAACCCTTGGTTCGCGGTCCCGCCAAGCATGGCACTCGAGAAGGCGGCGAACCCGGGTATCAACGCGACACCCATCACCGTCGCCGCGAGCATCATGTCGGAGCGAGCCCTCGGCTCCCCGCGCGAGACGTCTTCGCGAAGCGATCCGGTCACGGCTTCGAGCCAAGCGAGGTAGCGATCGCCGAGACCGGTTCGAGACGGGACGCTCGAGACCTTGAATCCGACCAGCCCGACGGCGCCCATCTCGAGGAGGAGGAACGAGACCGGGTGGCCCAGGTCGAGCCCGTACAGCATCCGAAGCCCGCCGATCAAGAGCGCGCCAGCGACGAAGGAGAGCGTGACGAAGCGAATGGTTGCGACGTCGACCGAGGGACGAACGAGGCCCGCTTTCGAGGCTTCGAGCTTCACCGAGTCTTCTATTTCTCGAGCCACGGACAGCGCGCAAGCTCGCACGTTCGACGGGCTCGAGTCATAGCCAGCACGTCTGAGATACGAGTGCATGAGGAGCGCGGGTCGGGTGGCGGCGGCGGGCGGGTCGCCGACGAAGACTCGTGAGCCAATCGGCGAGAGCCAGCCGTCGGCGATCGCTTCACCGATCAAGGCATTCATGACTCCGAGTCGTTCGTGCTTCAGATAGCCCACGCCGGGTAGCTCGTCGGCGTGAGGGAGAAACCCAATCGTGAAGCGCTCGTGGTACGCGACCGCGGGAGCTCCGAAGCGAACGGGCTTCGACCCTTCGACCAACGTCTTCGGCTCGGTGCGTCTGTCGAGCGATGAGGCGACCAAGCTCGCGACGAGCTTGCCGACCGCGATCGCGAGCACGCAAATGACCGGATAGATGAGGAGGAATTCTGGCCCCGATGGGAGGTTGATCGGAAAGAAGTCGAAGTCTGATTGGGGAGGCGCCACGCGATCACTCCTTCGGTTCTTCGAGGTGATCGACGACCTCGATCGCATTGGCGAGCAGCTTCGTCAGCGCCGCATGCGACGCCTGGGGCTTCTTCTCGGGGCGCAGCAAATCCGCACCATCGACCACGAATCTCTTGCAAGATTTTTGCAACACGGTGTCGAGTGAGTAGCTCTGACATTCGACACCCATCATCTCGAGCAACGCGCGCATCGGAAACCGAATCTGACGGAGCTTGCGCGACACGGCCGAGCCGAGCGCTCGCTCGTCGCCTCGCCCGTCGGTCACCGAACGGCGGAGCCTGATTTGAGCCTCGCGCAGCTCTTGCTCGATACGGAGGCGACGATGAACGGGCGAGATCTCGAGCCCTTCGAATGGATCATTCCCGAAGAGCACGGCGTGACATTTCTGGATGTCTTCGTAAAAGAGTGGGAACACGTCGGCGGCACGCAAGATCTCTTCTTCGGTCACGAGCATGGTGTCGATTCGACCCGCGGTCCGCGCGACGGCGAGCGTGTTCGCGATTCGATCGAGCGCGTCGCGCGAGGCGTCGTTCAAGACGATCATCACGTCGAGATCGCTCCGCCCTTCTTTGTAATCACCGCGCGCCGCGCTCCCGTACACGATGACGCTGGCGAGCTTGTCCTCGAGAATGGCGCGGAGACTCTTGGTGAGGTCGTCGAGCGGCGTACGAGCGGCTCGCGTGAGTGTGTCGAGGTAGTGCTTGCCCATGGTTAGACCTCAGCGCGCCTTGGTACTTCATCGGAACCGGGAACGAGCTTTTCGAACACCTTGACCGGCGCACCCGCGCCGAGCCCTTTCCACACCCAAGCGCGGGAGCCGGTCGCGACGTCACGCGCGAGAAACGGCGCGCGCCGTGGTTCGACCAGCCCGTTGCGCTCGACGAAACGGGCCCTCAACACGAGCTCGTCGATTCGTGCGGAACGCCTCATCGGGGCCTCTCGCAAGGCGAGATCGGCGATGGCCCACGCGTCGACGACGGCCGCGTGCCTTCGAGCTCTCGGCCTGCAGACGACGTGCTCGAGAGCGATCGCTCGAAGCGCGTCTTTTCGTGCTGCGAGCCGAGGGAGCAGCGCCATCGCGTCTTCGATCCGCTTCTTTCGAAGGATGCCGCGCGATCGCGTGACGCTTACCTCGTCGAAGCCTTCGAAGTCGGAGGTCGTCAGCGCGCGCGCGAGCGCTGCTTGAAACTGCGCGAGCTCGGGCGACGCATCGACCTTCCCCACCTCGCGCTCCGTTGGCGGCGACAGCGCCGCTCGGCGAGTGCCCGGCTCGGCGGAGCGACCGATCGCGCGGGCGCGTTCCAGCTCTCGCGACAGCGCCGAGAGCCTCGGGATGTGCTCATCTCGCTCGAGGACGATGGGCACCTCCCCCACCCGTTTCACGACGAGCGCGAGGAGCGCGAACACCTCGTCGCCGACGGCATGCCCGTGGGTGTCGAAGTAGAACCCACCCTCGAGACAGCCCCCTGCGATGTGGACCTGCGCGGTTCGCTCGAGCGGATAGCTCTCGAGCAGCGTCGTCGCCGACACGCCGGCGTTCTTGGCGTTCGCCAACACGTTGCCCAGATCGAGGAGGAGCCCAGCGCTCGAGCGCTCGAGCACCTCGTGGTGAAACGCACCTTCGTCCATCGCGTCTTCGGAGTAGCGCATCGC
>JAYUUB010000178.1:0-3864 GCA_043755175.1 Polyangiaceae bacterium
CGTATGCACTTTTGACTCGAGGTCGCGCGCTTGTAGCCGCGAGACTCTTTTGCCGTGAAGACGTCTTTGAACGGCACCATGCCGGCATTCACGAACATCAGCGTCGGATCGTTCTGCGGTACGAGCGGCGCGCTCGGCACGATCTCGTGCCCGTGGGCTCCGAAGTACTCGAGGAAGCTCTTGCGGATCTGGGTGGCGGCGGTGCTTTCGAGCGGCATGATGGGAGCGCTCATCTAGCACCTTTGTGCCCGAATCGGCACCCCTCCGCTGCCCACCGGCCGCCGATGAACAGTCGACCCGAAGCGCCCGACCGCTTCGCGCCCCCGGCTACTTCGCTGCAGCCTCGATGGCTTTGGGCGCGCCCTTCAGAGCGCTCTGGGTCGCGGCCGTGACGGCATCGACCTGGAGCTGCGAGTTCTCACGCTCGCCTCGCACCGCGCCCGCAGCCGCGAGTGCCTTCGCGTCGCCCGCGACCGATCCTTTGAGTGCCTGGTCGGGAAGCTTGCGAATGACGAACTCGACTCGCGCGGAATACCCCACGTCGCCGCCGTCTTTGGCCTTCGCGAGCTTCATGAGGTTGCCGTCGAGCACGATCGCAGGAAGCTGTCGCTTCTTCGATTCGGCCGACGGATCGGCGCTGTCGGCGAGGAGCTCGATTCCAGGCAACGATCCGAGCCGCTCGCGCGCGGTGCTCTTGAACGCGTCGGAGACTGCTGCGGTGTTGGTCCCCGACTTGTTCTGGAGGCGACCGATTTGCACCAGAAACTTGGTCGTGGGTGAGCTGGCCTTCAATCGAGAGATCGTCGACTCGATCTGCGAGCGGACGCTGTCGGTCGACTCGTTCGACTTCGCGCGCTCGAGCGGCGCGATGGCAGCTGCATCGCCCAGCGAGCCGAGCGCCGCAGCGGCCGCGGCGCGAACCGCCGGATGGGTGTCGGAGAGCGCGCGCACCAGCGACGCGAGGGCGTCTGCGTTCTTCGATTTGCCGAGCGCGAGCGCGGCCGACACGCGGACTCGGAAGTCGGAGCCCGATGCGAGATCTTTTCGCAGTGTTGCGGAATCGTCTGCGCGCGAGACCGAGGTCGAGAACGGCGCGCTCGTCGCGGCGAGCACGACGGCGAGACCCACGGGGGTGATGCTCCGTCGGAAGGCTCCCTGTTTGACACCGAGCATCGCGTACTCCGATCGGGCGCTCCACCACCGCCTTCACGAGATGTGAGAGCGGCGCGAGCCCAGGCTCTGGACCACAACCGGCCCGCGGAGATGAATCGCGGACCCCAACGACGACATCAAGCCACGGGAGAGCGAGGCTCTCGGCAACGGATGCATCTCTTATCGCCAAAAGGCGCGCCGCTGCGCAAGTGGACACGTTCTGTCCACCCGCACTTTGGTGAGAGCCGGGCTCACGCTGTCTGACACGCGCTCCGGAGCCACTCTCAGGCCGAACGAAAGGGCCGTCGCGTCGAAACGTGGGTCGCGAGCGAAAAGCTCCGACCCTCGAACGTTTCGAAACGCCGTCTCAGAACATGATGCCGAGGTACCAGCGAACGATCTGCGCGGTGTCGAGCGAGCCGTCGTAGCCAGTGTTCGAGGCTTTGAAGTCGGTTTTCTGGCCCGAGAGGTAGCCGAGGCCACCGAGCGGGAACATGACGCCGTACTGGAGCGAAGTGTAGAAGCCGCCCATCTTGTCGAGGTCGTCGTTCAGGCTGCCGTCTTTGGCTTGGTAGTAGAGCTGGAAGTCGAGCTCGACGCCCAAGTCTCGCTGATGGCCCGGAGTCTGGACGAACTCGCTCGCTCGGCTCCACACGACCGCTCCGCCGCCGCCGATGCGCTGACCGTTTTGGTCACGCGTGAAGTCGTAGGTGACGCTCGGTCGGAAGTAATAAGCGCCCTGCACCCGATTGAGGATGTTGCGCCAGAGGATGTAGTCGATGCGGTAGTCGGGGTGGAACCGGAAGGTCGAGAACGTTCGGTTGTGCGTGAGGTTCGGGTCGAGGCCCTGAGCCGACGGAGCGAGATTCGCCACGTCTTGATCGCCCGTCGCGTAACCGAAACCCATTTGTATGTGCAGCTTGTCTTCGACTGCTCGAAGCTCGCTCTGCATCGCCATACCGAAGCTGAGAACGTTCCAGCCGTTCGCGTCTTTCTTGTACGGATTGGTGTAGTCGGTGCCGCCGGGAGCGGGCGACGTGTTCTCGATCGAGCCCGCGATGAGGGCGGCTTCGGCCTCGAAGCGGAACTTTTTGTAGAGGAACTGGATCCAGAGATCGGGCACGAATGCTTGCGCGTGCCGACGAACGTAGCCCTTGCCGAGGATGGTGGGGTCGGTGGTGCCGAGCCCGTCGGCCGAGGCCCCGGCGGCCGTGCTCGAACCCACGTATTCGAGGTTCTGCTTGCGGTAGACGCCGTAGAAGCCGCCGTTGATGACGACCTTGCCCTTCGCGAGATCGAGCTTCTGGAGGTCGGCGTTGCGACGACGCACGATGACGACGCCGTATTGATCGACGTCGTCTTGCTGCGCGAGATCGTGAGCTTGCCCCTGCTGTTCGTTGATGATCGAGCTCGTCGGGCCTTCGTTCACGAAGTCCCAGAGGGCGCCGAAGTAGAGATCCCACTTCTTGATCCCGGTGACGAACATGAGTCGATCGGAGGTCGACGCATAGTCCGAGTCGTAGCCGTCGCCCGAGTTCGCGACCATGCCGAGACCCCAGTGGCTGGGCATGCGACCGAAGCGGAGAAGACCGATCGGGGTCATGTACTCGCCCCAGACGCGCTTGACGCGGATCGAGTCGGTGAAGCTGTTCTGACCCGCTTGCGGGACCCATTGGGTCGTCGAGAAAGTGCCGAGCGGCGTGTAGCCGCCGCGCGTGACCTGCCTGTAGCCGCCGTTCGCAGGCTGGTTCGAGTAGCCGTCGGGGGTCGAGCCGAGCGCGATGTTGTCGAGCAGGTCGATCTGCGCGAGGATCCGAACGTTGTCCGAGATGTGCAGCTCGGGGTTGATTCGGAAGCGCATGTTCGCGCCGGCCTGGATGTTGTTGTCGCAGGTCGTCGGCTTCAGCGCGTTGTCGCCGCAGAGCTTGATCGAGTTTCCGCCACCCCCTGGCCGCGAGATCGTGTTGTCGGACGGCTGAGGCCAGAGCGTGCTCTTTGCGTCGTCGTGTCGTCCGAGGGCGAAGTGGCTATAGAGCTCGGAGCGAACTCGGTAGTAGCCGTGAAGCTCGATGGTCGGGCGGGCCGAAGCCCACCACTCTTCGGCGAACACTTCGGTGTCGCCTTCGGAGCCGTCGCCCTTCTTCTTGGGGCCCTTCTTGTCGGCTTCGACCTTGGTCTCGATCTTCGGCTTGTCTTCGACCTTCTCGGCTTCTTCGGCGACCTTCTTGTCGTCGGCAGCTTTCTTCTCGGCGGCCTTCTTGTCGTCTGCCTTCTTCTTGTCGTCGACAGGCTTCGCAGGAGGAGGAGTCGGCTCGTCGTCGGGAAGAAGCCGATCGTCGGCCTTGGGCTGTGGCGCGGGAGCCGGCTGCGCGGGAGCCGGCTGCGCAGGAGCTGGCTGCGCCGGCTGTGGAGGAGCTGGCTTCGCGGGCGCCGGCTGCGCGAGCGCGGAGCCCGAATGCGCGAGCGCGAGGAGGGAGAAAACGGCGCTCAGCGTGAGGGTGGGATGGGAGATCCGCATGTGGCCGGGCGGACGTGTCTCACGGGCTGCACCTCGAATCAAGGAGCATGCGGCTTTCCGACGTCCATCCCTCACCGGTGGCGGGGGAGCGAGCGGCGGAGTCGAACCGGCGGAGTCGAACCGGCGGAGTCGAACCGGCGGAGTCGAACCGGCGGAGTCGAACCGGCGGAGTCGAACCGGCGGAGTCGAACCGG
>JAYUUB010000179.1:0-30814 GCA_043755175.1 Polyangiaceae bacterium
TGCCGACCCGCTGTACCGCGAGCACGAGCTGGCCCTGCACAATGCCGTGGCCGCCCGCGTCGATTCGGCCTTCACCTACTACAAGAACCAGGAGTTCCGAATCGCGACTTGAAGCCCGCGAACGTGCTCATCGCGAGCGATGGACGTGTGGTCGTGACCGACTTCGGCATCGCGAGCGCCGTCGGCCAAATGAGCGAAGCGCGTGGTCAAGCTTCGGTCGGGACGGCGCCGCAAGCGCCGATTGGCTCGCCCGCGTACATGTCGCCCGAGCAGGTCCAGGGGCTCGAGGTCGATCCGCGCAGCGATCTGTATTCGCTCGGCGTCTTGATCTTCGAGGGTCTCACGGGGACGCTTCCTTTCCGTGGTAGCTCGTTTCTTTCGCTCGCCGCGGCGAGGCTCACGCAGCCAATCCCCGATCTCACGAAGCTTCGGCCGGGGCTGCCGGTGGGCCTGGCGGCGATCGTCGAGCGATGCCTCGCCAGAGACCCCGCCGACAGGTTCGACTCTGCGAGCGATGTCGTGATCGCGCTCGACGAGATGACGGCACCGAGCTTGCGTCGCACCTCTACGCTGCGCCCTCCTGAGCCTCTCCCTGCCGCCAAGTCGCTGGCGGTGCTGCCTTTTCTGAACCCAGGATCGAAAGAGACCGATGGGATCGTCGAATCGCTTTGGAACGACGTCATCGACGCGCTCTCGACGACCCAAGGCCTTCGCGTGCGACCGAGCAGCGCGGTCGCGCGGTTCACGGGACGCCGTCGCAACCCCGTTCAAGCCGGCCGTGAGGTGTCCGTCGACGCGGTCGTCGATGCCATGGCGTACGTCGACGAGACCGGCGCTCACGTGGTCGCGCGCCTCGTCAGCGTCGTCGACGGTTTTCAGCTCTGGGCGCGGCGCTTCTCGGAGCGAAGCGACGATCTCCTCGCGCTGAGCCGACGTGTCGCGGTCGGTCTCTCCGAAGCGCTGACGCTCGAACCCAGCGCCGTTTCGAAGCGGCCGAGCTTGGATGCAGAGACGCTCGACCTCTACCATCGCGCGCGACGTGCCCAGCGAACGGGCTTCGCGATCGGTTTCGGCAAGGCGGTCGAGCTTTACCGCGAGCTCATTTTGAGACAGCCCGACGACGCGACGATTCTGGCCGGCTTCGCCACTTCGTCTTTGTGGAGTTGGTTCTACGGAGCAGCCGACTCGGAGCGCTGCCGGACCGACGCCGAGCGAGCGCTCGAGCGCGCGCTCGAGCTCGCACCCGACTCGCTCGATGTCCACATCGGTCGCGCGCAGCTCCTGTGGAATGCGGGCCGAGCGCGCGATGCCGCCGTCGAGCTCCGACTCACGCTGCGGATCGGCGAGAGCCTCGCGCTGCACGAAATGCTCGGATGTCTCATGCGCGAAATGGGCGACTTCGAGCTCGCGCGCAGAGCGCTCGGCAAGGCGTTGCGAATCGATCCCGAGTCATTGCTCGCGAACCTCGAGCTCGCGCGCTTGTCGGCGCTCGAAGGGGATTGGGAAGCGGCCGATCGGTTCATGGCGCGCGTGACGACGCCTGCCGACCCGAGCCTCGCCGCGGGCCGTCGCCGCTTCACGATGCGGATGGCGCTCTGGCGCCGTGATTTCGAGGCGGTGCGGGCGCACGTCGCGGGTGGCGAGCCCACGTTGAGCGATCTCGATCAGCTCTATCGCTTGATGGCCCGCCCCGATGGGCAGCCTCTCATCCAAGACTTCTTCAACGCCTGCGATCGAAAGAACACGTGCACGCGGGCCGTCGCCGCGCTCCGTCAGCTCGAGTCGGAGATCGCTTGCATGGTCGGCGATGTCGAGTGGGCGCTCCTCGCGGCGAATCGCGCGTTCGAGGCAGGGCTAATCGATCCGATGTGGCTCGCGAAGTGCCCGTTGCTCGAGTCGATGCGGTCCGATCCACGCGGCGCGAAGCTCCAAGCCCTGATGGAGACGCGTGCCTCCGAGGTGCGCGCGGTGTACGACGCCGTCGACCGAAGTCCAGTCAGCCGAAGGCTCGACTGGGTCGATGAACCGGAGGACAGCCGATCATGACCACGAAGTCCGACTCGACCGAAACCCCAGTCCGCCTCGAGCGACAAGGCTCCGTGGGCGTGCTCACGCTCGATCGTCCGGAGCGCAAGAACGCCCTCTCACGGCTGGCCCTTCGAGAGCTAGGCCGTCTCGGTGCCGAGCTCGTGGCCGATCCGACCATCCGTGCGATCGTGCTGACCGGCGGGGGAGATCAGGTCTTCTGCGCGGGAGCCGATCTCAAGGAGCGTCAGGGCTTCACGAGCGAAGACGTGCGTATCCAAGTCGGTCTCTACCGAACCGAGCTTCGCGTTCTCGACAAGAGCCCGAAGCCGGTCATCGCCGCGTTGAATGGCATCGCTTTGGGAGGCGGGCTCGAGCTCGCGCTGATCTGCGATCTCCGCGTCGCAGCGCCCCACGTGAAGATCGGTCTGCCCGAGACGACGCTCGGAATCATCCCGGGGGCCGGCGGAACGCAGCGCCTTCCTCGCATCGTGGGCGAGGCCCGCGCCAAAGAGATGATCCTTCTCGGCCGTGCCCTCACCTCGGTAGAAGCGCTTCTCTGGGGTCTCATCAACCGCATCAGCCCCGTCGGGACGAACGTGGTCGACGACACGATTGCTTGGATCGATCCCATCGCGAACGGCGCGCCGATCGCACAAGCCGCGGCGCTCGGCGCGATCGACGACTCGTTCGACGTGACCTTGGATCAAGGGCTCGCGCTGGAGCGTGTTCACTACGACGAGACGCTGCGAAGCGACGACCGGCTGGAAGCGTTGAAAGCGTTTGCCGAGAAGCGCAAGCCGGTCTTTCAGGGCCGCTGAATCAGCGTGATTTTGGTCACCGGAGTCGAACCGCCCAGACGCCGAACAGGCCAACGAAAAGGTGATTCTAGGCCCTTCTTCTGGCGTCCTTGGCGTCTTGACGGTTGATCTCAGCGATCACGATCGCGCTCCAACGAAAACAGCTTGCGCGGGCCGAGCTCAGTGCTGCCAAACGCATTCGAGGAAGGTCGCCGGCTTGCCACTGAAGAGGCACCGACGAACGCAGCGAAGATAGATTCGCAGGCCGAAGCTCGACACGATTGCCGGTGCTTGGGTGACGAGATGTCGCGTGGTGATGATGCCAAGCATGGTGTCCCCTTCGACTGCGGGAGCGGGCCACTGATCATCGGTTCGAGCCGAGTCAGCGGTTCGAGGCGAGGGCGCATGGCGCCGATCCGACGACTCGCTTCGCAACGGTCATGCCACGACGAGCACGGGGAAAAAGTGAACGAATTCGAAGGTCGATCGCGACGGCTTCTGGCGCCGTGATGCCAACCTGAAAAACGCTCTTCCACGGCTGCAAGGTAGGCATTTCTGACGCAAGTCAGGGCATGGCCAAGGACGCGAGCGAATCGGGGTCGAGGCTCAAACGGAGCTCGTCGCCCCACACGATCCCAGCCGCGAACGGACCTGCGAGCCGGGCCAAAGGTGAGAGGGCTCGCAACGCGACTTCTTCGACGCCCCCGATCCCGTCGACGCCGACGAGGAGAGGGCGCAGCTCGCTCGCGACGCGCGGATCGGCCAACGTCGTGGCCGGCACCACTTCGATCGCGAGCGCGGGTGGGCCGCTTGCGCGGTCGGTCACCGTCGCACCGAGAAAGCGCGAGAGAGGCAAGATGGAAGAGCTCGCATCTTGGGCGCGAAGCACGCGGCCAGTGTGCACGACGGGGATCGCGAACGTCGTCTTTCCCCACTCGAGCCATACGACCTTCACGAGCGCACCCTCGGCGGGCAAGACGACCGTCGCAGTGAGACCGTGGCCGCGTCGGTTGGCGAGCTGAATCGTTCCGCCGAGACGATGAACCGCGGCGAGCGTGAGGTCGAGGCCCACGCCTCGACCCGCGAGTAGATCGGGGCTTTTGCGCGTCGAGAAACCAGGCAGAAATAGGAGCGAAAGGAGCATGCGATCGGGCAGGCTCTGCGCGACGTCGGCGGCGACGGTGCCCGACTCGATCACGTGGCGTCGAACCTCGGCGACGTCGACGCCCGCGCCGTCGTCTTCGACCTCGATGACCAGTGATCCGGTCTTGAGCTGTGCGCGCAGCGTCACCGTCCCCTCAGGTGGCTTGCCTCGAGCGACGCGATCTTCTGATGGCTCGAGGCCGTGCGCGACGGCGTTGCGCGCGAGCTGCATGACCGGATCGGAGAGCGCTTCAGCGAGGCGTCGGTCGACGGGCGTGTCGCCACCCGCAACGACGACGTTGACCTTCTTGCCTTCGCGTCGCGACTGTGCGGTGACCGCCGCGACGATGGGCTCGAACAGCCGCGTCGCCTGCATGGTGCGCATCGACGTGACCGCCGCCTGCATCGCTTCGCTCTCGCGCCTCACGCGGTTCGCAGCCCCACGAAGCTCGACCGACGACTTTTCGAGCGAGCTGGCGAGGGCGACGAGCTCGAGCGACGTCTGCTCCACCTTCGCGATCGCGAGCGCGGGCGCGCCCCACGGCCTCGGCGGACCGATCAGACGGAGCGCCTCGCGCAAGTGTCGATGAAGCTCGCGCGTGAGCACGGCGCCGCGCGCGAGGCCCGCGACATTTCCGGAGAGCGGCGCCCTCACTTGGGCGAGCTGTCCGACGCGCTCGAAGAGGCGATCGAGCGTCGCCGTCGAGACGCGGACCGAGCCTTCGTCGCCGAGCATGCGCGAGTCGGACTCGCGTTGGTAATCCATGCTCGGGCGCTTGGGAGGCAGCGGCAGCGGCGTCTCGAGCGGAGGCCTCGCCGAGGGTCGTGCGGCGCCGACGAGGAGACGCAACGTGTAGAGCGCGTGCTCCGGTGAATCGACGATCTCGGCCATCACTGCGCGGTATTGCGGCAGCTCTTCGATCGCGCGCCGTAGGCCCTCACCCGCGGTCTGCGCGACCTTGAGATGCTCTTCGAGCCCGTGCGTGAACCACGCCATGATCTCGTCGCCGACGGCCAGCGCCGCGCCCTTCAGGGTGTGGACGTCGCGGTAGATCTCGAACACCACCCGCTCGTCGGAGTCGGACGAGGAGAGCGAAGCGTCGATGCGAGCGAGCCGGTCGCGCACCGTCTCGATGTACCCGGTGACGATCGTCGCATCGAGGACGACGGGCACCAAATCCGACGGCGGCTCGGGCCAGATCTCCTGCGGGACGGGGCCGCCCTCGCGGAGCGCCGAGACCACGGTGACGATGAGCAGGATGGCGTCGCTCGCCGCGTCGACGTCGCCGCCGACCAGGCGTCGCTCGAGGCGCGCGAAGGCCTCGGAGAGGCCTCGCTGGCCGACCATCCCGAGCGATCCCTTCAGTGTGTGGAGCGCGCGCCGCTGGCCTTCGACCGACTCGCGCGGATCGAGCGCATCGGTGTGCTTGTCGAGCTCGTCGATGAGGAGACGCTTGATCTCGTCATCCATGGCGCGCTCCGAGACGCGTCACGCCTCGTCTCCACCCTTGAGGCCGGGGCGCTCGTCGGTCGTCGACGCGAGGAGCTTCATGAGCGGCCCCAAGACCGGCCCGAGCGCAGCCACGACCGCCGACCGATCGACCTCGTGCGGCTCGTGCGACTCGATCGCCGTGAGCGCCATGATGAGCCCTTTGGCGTGATCACCGGCTTGGCTCAGCGTCCGAGCGAGCTCAGGATCGAGCCCCGTCGCCTTTCGTAGGCGCGCTTCGAGCTCGCCGAGCGCAAGCGACGTGTCTTGCGCGGCGGTCTTGAGCAGGGCCGCGTCGCCGCCGATCTCGGTCGAGTCTTGTCGTGAGCGCTCGAGGCGCTGGGTCAGATCGGTCGACTCGAGCGAGAGCCCATCGGCCACGGCGAGGACGTCGCGCGTGGCCTCGGCTCCGCGAGCCACGTTCGCGCGAACCTCTTCGGAGACGAGGAGCAAAGCGCGACCGAGCGGCTCGGGCGTGCGTGCCCCTTCGAGGCCGACGTTGAGGGCGACGACGCTCAATCGATCGAGCGCGTCCATCACGCGGCGCGCCGCCGAGCTCGCGGCCTCGGCCTTGCTCGCGAAGAGAACGACGCGCTCGGTGGTGACGTCGAGCTGAGCGCGCTGCCTCGTCGCGCTCGCCGTCACCTTTTCGGCGAGACGCGAGGAGTCGGCCGATGCTTTCGCGGCCTTCTCGCGCGCCTCCCAGAGCGATGCGTCTTCGAGCGCGATGCGAGGCCCCGCCGGGACACCCGCCGTGCGCCGCAGCACGTCCATCCATCGCCGTCTCTTCGTCGTGCTCAAGCTGACCTCCCGTCGGACCTGCGCGAAGCAGGTGGCCGCGTGTGTGGGCTGAGCGCGCGGCTCTCCCAGATGCGCATTTCTATTTTTCGGTAGAGATTGGCGACCGAGAGAATCTCGAGTCGCTCCGATTCGAACGCGACGGTCGGCCCCGTTTCTTCGGCGAACAGGCCCGTCGCGAGCACCGAAACGCCCACGAGAAGAATGCCTTCGCCGCTGTCGAGCTCGCAGAGGACGGCGTGCCGGTTGTTCTTCTCGCCAGCACCGGTCCGCGTCGGATCGAGATCGAGGAGGGTCGCGAGCTTCCCGGTGACTGCAGCGACACCGATGCCGATGCCCAACGCTCGATCGACCATCGTGTGGGCACGAAGCTCGACGATGACACGCGCCTCGCTCGCGCTCACGAACAAGCGTCGACCTGGTAGGAGCGTCGAGCGCGGTGCGGCGGCGTCATCGCCTCCGATGGCTAGCACGAGGCCAGCTCGCTCGACGCCGGCGCTCACCG
Organism: Polyangiaceae bacterium; assembly: GCA_043755175.1. GTDB lineage: Bacteria > Myxococcota_A > Polyangia > Polyangiales > Polyangiaceae > CAYYKK01. The sequence goes on from JAYUUB010000179.1 coordinate 6,761, forward strand.
CATCCTCTGTCGGTCGACCGCGCGGAGAACGCGCGAGCGAAGAAACTGGTAGACGACCTTCACGGCATCGAAGCTCGAGAGGTTGCTCTCGGCGACCACGAGCGTGATGGTTCGGCGCCCGTCGATGACGTCGAGCACGAGCTTCTCGGCGCGCGTGAGCTGCTCTGCCACGTTCGCGAGCAACGATGGATCGATCGCGACGATCTGGTCCCAAACGATCGTGCTCTCCATGAGGCGCCACTCGTCGACGCGGCGAAATCCTTCGAGGAGCAGGCCCGACACCTGCAGCTCGAGCTTCGCCGCCTCGGCCTCGCGGCCGGGTGGGTCTTGCGAGAACCAGAAGCGACCACTCGGCCACCGCAAGAGATCGTAGACGAGGTCGCTCGTCTGCCTCGTGAGCGCTTCTCTTCGTGCCTCTTCGGAGGCGATGCCCATCTCGACCAGCTCCTGCCCGACGAGCCTGTTCGACGACTCTGCACGCCGCAACGCCTCGTCGACCTCGGCGCGCGTCGCAGACCCCTGTTCGACGAAGTAGCGGCCAAGACGGAACTCGTGAGGCTCGCCATGCGACGGGTGGCTCGAGCGATCGCCGAGGCGCGCGAGATCGACGTGGCCGTCGCGCAGCGCGATCAAGAGCTCGCGCGCCGGGCCTTTTACGCGCATCACGCCTGTCTGACGCTGCATCTGCAGCATCTGGAGCACCTCGGCAAGCGGGATGATGGCGAGATCGCCTGCGAGCACCTCGCGACTCGACGCGCTCGATGCCTCGCGGAGCGCGGAGAAGAGCGCGTCGGCCGAGCTCGCCCCCAGCGCGGCCTTGATGGCCTCTTCGACGGTCTTCGCCGACGCACGCTCTTCAGGATCGAGCGACACCATGACCGGCGTCACGACGCTGGCCACGTGACGAGCGAGCGCAGACTCGGCCGCCCATCGAAGCTTCTTCGGCAGAAAGCTGGGCCGCGACTCGTCGTTGCCGATCGACTCTTCGTCGAGCGGCATTTCGGAGCCTTCGGGCACCCGACGCGCCGTGCCTTGGGCCGAGCGTGCGAGCGCGCCTTGGATGACCGCGACGAGCGCGCGCGCATCGAAGGGCTTGGTGATCGCGTCGACCGCGCCCGTCTGTTGCACGAACTGATCGCGGATCCGGTCGCCCTTGGCGCTCATGAGGACCACGGGAAGGCCCTTGTGATCGGTGTGCGACCGGAGCTCGCGACAGAATTGGTAGCCGTTCATGCGCGGCATCACGAAGTCGAGGAGCACCAGATCGAAAGGTGTTCCTCGCTTCAGGATCTCGATCCCGACGACCCCATCGCGAGCGCTCTCGGAGTCGAATCCGTGTCGAGACAGGATCGCGCTCACCACCTTGAGGATGGTGGGGCTGTCGTCGACGACCAGGATCCGACCGGCGCTCATGGGAGAGCGCCCAGTGAATGAGGACGCCGACGACGCGCCCACCGCACGCCGCTCGGGCGAGCCGCCGCGCTCCGTTGCCACCCCCCCTGTTTGCTAGACATTGGTCTTGCAGGCTCCGTCGGAGCGAGCGTACGCCTTGAGCGCGAGCGCGCACACACTGCCGTCGGGGTCTTCGGTTCCGTCTCGGAAGTCAGGCGTCGAGGTGCACGAGGTCGAGACGTACACATCGCCGTCGGCCTTCTTGCCCGATGCATCTTTCGATTGGAAGGCGAAGCATCGAACGCCGGTGCACGTTCCGTGGGCGTCACCTTCGATGACGTCGATGAGGGTCTTCACTTCGAGACAGTCGTTCGCTGGGTCGTAGTGTTGACCGACGAAGGAATGGACCGTCAGGTTGTGGCAACCGAGGCTCGACGTCGCCGCGACGAAGACGCCCACGAGCGAGAGGGATGCAGCGGCGAATACACGCACGCCCCATGCGGGGCTGCGTCTTCGCTGGACGCGCCTCGATGAAGCCTGCGTGCTCACGACGGCGTCGTCGTGGTTTTGATGTGCAGCTCGGCGAGCTGCGCCGGATCGACTGCGACTGGCGCTCCGGTGAGCAGATCGGTCGCTTGGTTCGTCTTCGGAAACGGGATGACGTCGCGCAGCGTTTGAGCGCCGCTCAGCAGCATCGCGAGACGATCCATTCCGATGGCGATTCCACCGTGGGGCGGGGCGCCCGATCGGAGGGCGTCGAGCAAGAAGCCGAACATCTGCTTCGCCGCCGCTTCTTCGATGCCGAGCACCTTGAAGACCCGCTGCTGCACGTCGGGGTCGTGGAGACGCACCGAGCCGCCGCCGATCTCGAACCCGTTGAGGACGAGGTCGTAGCGGTAGCAGCTCACGCGCGCCGGATCGGTCTCGAGCAGCTCGATGTGCTCGTCGACCGGCCTCGTGAAGGCGTGGTGCGCGGCAGCCCAGCGGCCGGTCTCTTCGTCTTGCTCGAAGAGCGGCGGATTGACGACCCAGAGGAAGTTCCACTTCCCGCCGTGTCCGAACTCCGGAATGAGGCCCATCTTCTTCGCGACGTCGCTTCGGAGGCGCGCCATGACGGTGTGCACCAGGCTCGTCTTGCCGAACTGGAAGCAAATGATGTCGCCAGGCTTCGCGCCGACCGCGTCGTTGATGCGCTTTCGCGCGTCATCGGTGACCGACTTCGAGAGCGGAGACTGCGTCCAGCTTCCGTCTTCGGCGACCTTCGCGCGGGCGAGACCCCGAAAGCCTTTGATGTCTCTGAGACCCTTCTCGAGCTCTTCGGTCTGCGGACGCGAGAGGTTCGCCGCTGCCGGAATGACGAGCGCCTTGAAGATCTCGGGCGGCACGTCGCGGCGCAGCTTGCCCGAAGTGAACTTCTCGACGATCTCGGTCCAGAACGGAACACCGCCGCCGCCGAGCTCGATCATCAGGTTGGTGAGATCGACGTGCTCGAGACCGAAGCGCAGATCGGGCTTGTCGCTGCCGTATTTGTCCATGGCCTCCGAGAAGGGAAGCTCGGGGAATTGACCGCTCGGGTAGAGCTCTTTCAGATCGATTCCGAGCGCGGCCTTCCAGATTCCGAAGACGAGGCCTTCCATCAGTCGGAAGATTTCGTCTTGGTTGGTGAATGAGAGCTCGACGTCGATCTGCGTGAACTCCGGCTGACGATCGACGCGTAGATCTTCGTCGCGGAAGCATTTGACGATCTGGAAGTAGCGGTCGAAGCCCGCCACCATGAAGAGCTGCTTGTAGAGCTGCGGGCTCTCGGCGAGCGCGAAGAACTTTCCTTCGCTCATGCGCGCGGGGACGAGGAAGTTGCGCGCGCCGCCGGGCGTGTACTTCACGAGGAAGGGCGTCTCGAGCTCGAGGCAGCCTTGATCGGAGAGGTAGTTGCGCGTCGTGCGGTTGATCTCGTGCCTGAGACGAAGTGCTTTCTGGAGCGGGGCGCGCCTGAGATCGATGTAGCGGTACTGGAGACGGATCTCTTCGCGGGTGTCGCTCGTGTCGGACACTTCGAACGGCGGCGTCTCTGCCTTGTTGAAGATCGTCGCCTCGAGGACCTCGATCTCGACCTTGCCCGTAGCGAGATGCGGGTTCGCGGCGCTGACGAGCTTGCCCTCTTTCTTGCTGAACTGCTCGCCGCGCGAGCGGACCTTGCCGCGGATGCCGACGACCCACTCGCCGCGCATGGCCTCGGCGAGGACATGCGAGTCCTTCGAGATATCGGGGTCGAAGACGACTTGGGTGATCCCGGTGCGGTCACGCAAATCGATGAAGATCAGGCTCCCGTGATCGCGGCGGCTGTCGACCCAGCCGAAGAGGACGACCTCTTTGCCGATGTCGGACTCACGCAAGTCGCCACACCGATGGGTGCGCTTCAAATCGTCGATGAATCGGTTCACATGACCTCCGAAAAGTCGAGGGTCCTTGTACTGAGAAGGGGCGTCGGCGTCGAGTCTCCGGGACGCTCACCGCACAAGGGCGCGAGATTGATCACGTCGAGGCCTCGAAGATGACGCGCCCCCACCGAGACCCGGATCGAGAGCTCTGGCATGCGCTCCGAGATGCCGCCACTCGGCAGCCCTCGGAGCGAGTCTCAGGGCGTGAGAGCGTCAGAGCGTGACAGTCTCAGGGCGTGACGTGGAGCAGCGGCAGCTGAGGCGTCTCGAAGCTGAGGAGGGCGTTCGAGCCGGCGCCGTCGTCGTCGCAGTAGGTGAAGCTCTGCCCGCCATCGAGGCTGAAGCGGAAGGCGTAGCTGTAGTCGGCGACCGCGGGAGCGTTGCCATTGAACTTGTACTCGTCGTCGTTGCCGACTTGCACGTTGTAGGTCGCTGATTGGAACGTCCAGCCGCTCTCGGTCTCGGGGTTCGTGCTCCGCGGTCCGTAGCCGAGCTCGGCGATGACCGACGCCGAGGCGCCGGCGGTTTCGGTGACTCCGAGCTTGAAGATCCGGCCGTAGAGGGTCGGCATCGCCGTGCCCGTCTGGACCGAGACGCTCGTCGGGAATTGAACGTTGCAGAAGCCGGCTTCTTGCGGATCGTCGGTCTCGTTGCGAATGCTTCGGCAGACATACACGGTATTCGATCCATTGCGAGGTCCTGGCGTGACGACCGTCGTTGCGGTGAAGTCGGCCGCGTTGTCGCCCGCGTCGGTGCATCCGTTGTTCTTGCGCAGGTCGGCCGTAGTCGCACTCTGCGCTGGACCCTTGGTCCCTTCGGCGCAATTGGCCATCGAGCCGAATCCGATGAAGTCGACGATGGCGCCTCCGGTCGGGCAAGCCGTGGTGAGCGGCGTCACCGTATTGGTGAGCGCGACTTTGCCAGTGGCGCCGCTCATGTTGATCGTCCCGGTGACGTCGGCCGTCGGAAGAACCGAGCCGTTGGTGCCGCCGCCTCCCTGGACGAGGTAATAGGCACCCGGAGCGATGCTTCCGGTGAGCGCCGTCGTCGACCAGCTCGAGCCGGTCGCGCCCGCGTATTGAACGGCCCATCCGGCGACGCTGACCGCCATCATGCCGCGGTTGTGGAGCTCGATGAAGTCGTTGAGCCAAGTGGCTCCGGTATTTCCGCCATTGCCATAAACCTGGCTGATGACGATGCCGCTGCTCGCCTGAGGCACGTTGCGCGTCGTGAACGACGAAACGAAGTCGCCCGAGAGCGGCACGCTCGTCGCTGATTGCGCTGCGGTGCTGACTTTGACCTTGTAGGTCGATCCGAACGAGAGCGCAGGCGCGGGGGTCAGCGTCGCCACCGTATTGCCCGCCGAGAGCGCGAGTGTGACTGGAATGCAGGTCGCGAAATCGTCGGTGGAGACTTGAATCGACTCTGTGCACGTGACGGAGTCGAGCGTCGTTTTGGTCGTCAGCGTCGACGGAAGCATCGCGCCATTGAAGGTGATCGTGACGGTCGAGCTCTCGAGCACACCCGTCGCGAGATTGGCCGGGAGAACGCTCGAAACGCCTGGGCCAGCGCAGAAGCCGCCGGCGCAGTTGCCGCTCAGACAATCTGAACCGGCATTGCAATGCGCCGTGTTGGCGCATCCGGTGCAGCTACCACCGCAATCGGTGTCCGATTCGGTGCCGTTCATCACCGAGTCGGAGCAGCTCGGCGTCTGGCATGCACCCGACGAGCAGACCAGGCTTGCGCATTGCGAACCGGCGTTGCATTGGACGCAGCTGCCGCTCGCATTGCAGAACGAGCCGCCGAGCTGAGAGCAGGCGGTACCGAGCGGCTGAAAGGGATTCGACGCGACGCCAGCGGTGCACACGTCTTGCGTGCATTGGTTACCGTCGACCGGCAGATCAATGACCGCGGCCGAGACGCTGTTACCGATACCATCGCATTGGTTCTCGAGACAATCGCCGAGCGTCTGCGTGCTCGTAGGGGTTCCGACGGCGACATCGTTCTCTTGGCAGGTGTGCGATGCGGTGCAGCTCCAGGTCTTGCAATCGGTATCGGTGCCACAATCAGAGGCTTGGAAACAGGCGACGCAAGCTCCGGCCCCGTCGCATTGCTGAGCACCCCCGCAGGCGGTTCCGAGCGGTCTGTACGGATTCGACGGGGTCGGTCCGGTGCAGACGTCGTCGGTGCACACCTTTCCGTCGACCGGGAGATCGGTGCCGAGCGCGACGGCCTTCACGCCGCCGTTTCCGTCGCATTGAATCTGTTTGCAGTCACCAACGGCCTGCGTCGCGGTGGGCGTTCCGTTCGCGGCGTTCGCAACTTGGCAGCTCCCTCCAGAGCAGGTGTGCGTCGCGCATTCGGTGTCGACGCCACAATCGGCGTTCACGATGCACGCGACGCAAGCGCCGAGCCCGTCACACTTGGTTCCACCCGATTGCGTGCAGGGCTTGCCGCCGAACGAATTTCCATTGCTCGGGACACCGGCGGTGCAGAGGTCGTCGGTGCACTGGTTGGTGTCGACGAGGGGATCGCCGTTGTCGTCGACCGTCTCGATCACGCCGAGACCATTGCATTGCTTCTTCTTGCAATCGCCGACGACTTGGCCCGAAACGGGCGTGCCCGAAGGGGTGAAGCTCGTCCCGCAGATGCCTCCGATGCACGTACGGCTCTGGCATTCGTCGTCGACCCCGGCACAATCGGCGGCCGCGAGGCATCCGACGCATTGCCCGGTGGCGTTGCACACGAGGCCCGTGCCGCAATTGGTGCCGGCGTTGGCGTTCGTGAAGGTGGGCGTCCCGGCGACGCAGGTGTCGGTCGTACAGACGAGACCGTCGTTCGGCGTGTCGGTGTCGTCGTCGATCGTGGAAGAGCTTCCGGCGCCGTTGCACGCCGCCACTCGGCAATCGCCCGGGGTCTGCGCCGCGAGATGCGCCCCAGATGCGACATTCGTGGTGCCGCACACGCCTGCGTTGCAGGTTCGCGCGACGCATTCGTTCATCGGATTGGGGCAATCGCTCGGAGCCATGCACCCGGCCCCACCTCCGGCGCCCCCATTTCCGCCCGTCCCACTCGACGACGACGACGACGGCGACGACGACGACGACGACGACGACGACGACGACGACGACGGTCCCATCCCGCCCCCGCCCTCCGACGAGCTCGATCCCGTCGTGGCCATCCCACCCGTGCCCCCGGCGCTCCCGGTCGACGACGACGTCAGAAGACTCTCATCGGGTGCGGCGATGAGCGAGCATCCGGCGAGAAGCGACGCGGCAAGAAGGCTACCGGCGCGCGAGGAGGTCGATGCGATTCGCATCATGTCCCTTAGCAAATCCGTGCGGCCGATTGAATCGCTCAGCTGCTCGAAGCGGCATTCGTTACCGAAGCACTGCCAAAGACCGCGAATTCCAGCCTCGAGCAAGATCGCGCCGCGGCGTCGTCGCACCGCCTGACGCGCTACTGCCCGCACTTGGAGCCGGGGCAGATCATGCTGTTCACCTCGTTCGAGAAGCACACACAGCAATCGTTGAGCGTCTTCGCGGCCGGTCCGCTGCATCCGCCGACGCAGCACTGATGGCCGACCGTACAATTCGGGCCGCAGCTCCGCTCCATGGTGGCTCCGGTGGTGGCGACCGTGCTCGAGGTCGTGCCTCCGCCACCGGTTCCGTCGGTCTCTTCGAGAGGCGTCCGGGCACCGCAGGCCGAGAGGCAGATCATGACCGAGACGACGAGCGAGGACAGCGAACGCGGCGAAGTCATAGGGTTCATTCGAGGGCGAAGTCTTTGACGACGGCCATGTGCTGCATGTTCGGTGAAACGCTGTCGTCGATGAGCGCCGGCGCGATGTCGCTGAGCGGCACGTAGACGCGCGTATCGATGACGGCGCCGCTCGCGAAGGTGCTCGTCTTGATCACGGCCGGCAGCTGCCTCGCGCGAAGCGCGTCGTTCGCGAGCACCCAGTCGTAAGGACGGCTGCGGTTGCCGCTCGTTTGGTCGTTGGCGTTTTGATCGGCCGGGAACGGCGCTCCGACGTCGAAGACGGGATCGAGGTTCATGATCACCGGCTCGTCGCGGACCTTCGTGTTGAAGTCGCCGCCGAGGACCACGTAGTCGCCGACGGGAATGTTCGTCTGAATGAGGTTCGTGAGCGTCGCGCCTTCGGCTGCCCGATCGGCCTCGTTCGACGTGAGCAAATGCACGCTGATGGCCCAGAGATCGATCGGCCCAGGAACGTCGATGTGCGCCCACACGAAGTCGCGATTCTGGACGTTCGCGTCGACCCAGCTGCCCGACGCGACGACCGGATAGCGCGTCACGATCCCGTTCGGGATCTGCTGCGTTTCAGGGCCGCGCACGTAGGTGCAATCCATTCCGCAGATCGTGTCGACGAGCGAGGTGAAATCGCTGTCGGTGTTCGACCCTTCGTTGAGCTCTTGCATCATGAGAACGTCTCCGTGAATGCCTTGGAGAATGCGCGCTCCATGACCGGCGTCGTAGGATTGGATGTTGCCGCTCGAGAGATTCGCCGCGACCAACCGAACGCGCGTGCCGGTGGGGAGCGCACCGCCGGTTCCCATTCCGCCGACCCCGGTGGTCGACTGCGCGTTCGAGCTCGTCGTGGTGCCGGCGCCGCCCGCTCCGGTGGTCGATCCGACCGTCGACGTGGCCGCCGTCGATCCACCGCTCGCGGCGCTGCTCGTCGCTCCCGAGGACGATGTCGCGCTCGAATCGCCCGATCCACCGCACGCGAAGAGCGACGCACAAGCCACGAGCAGCGAGCGCGATCTCAACGACGCTTCAATTCGGTGACGCACGGTCAGCCGAGACTACCATCGTTCCTGCCTAGCGCTGACGCTGGGTCGCCTGTGTCTTCGCAGCGCGACCTCGACGAGAGCGAACCACGAAGACCGTCACGCGAGCACGACCGCAACGACACCGAGCACCGCGTAGCCGAGCTCGGTGTCGTGCGTTCGCAGACCGTCGGGCGTCCAGTATGGGGGGGAGGCGCCATGACGGTCGAAGTCGACTTGGCCGGCTCGGTGTGTGCGATCGATGCAGGCCCGGTCGCCGGCAGAGCACGTCGTCTCACCGCTCACGCAGCGACGCCGCGTGAGATCGTACCGAGGCACTCGGCGAACAGCGGGCGCGATAAAAACTTCGTCATCACTTCGCCGCGAATGCCGATCGGGAAATACGGATGTTTGCCGTCATTTTAGCGATGTAACTCAATCGTGACGCGGCGACCGAGTGAAGTCGGCCACGCTGCGCTCGTGCCTGTCTCCCCCGACGTCGAAGCTTCTTCACCGCGCGCCATCCGCTTTCCCGGTGACGGCGATTTTTCACGCGCTCTCAAGAAGCGAGTGAACCACTACTTCGAGCAAGGGGGCCGTTCGCGACGCGATCAGCCGGCCATGCTTCTGAAGAGCGTGATCCTCCTCACGTGGTTCGTCGCGTCGTGGGCCTTGCTCGTCTTCGCTGCGACGACGTTGTGGCAAGCCATTCTTCTGTCGATGTCGCTCGGTCTCGCGATCGCCGGCATCGGTATGGCGGTGCAGCACGACGCGAACCACGGCGCGTATTCGAAGCATCGCGCGGTGAACACGCTCTTCAGTCTCTCACTCGACACGATGGGCGTCAGCTCGTTCATCTGGCGCCAGAAGCACAACGTGTTCCACCACACCTTCACCAACATCGAAGGCATCGATTTCGATCTCGACTTCGGCAGCATCGCGCGTCTTTCGCCCGAGCAGGGTCGACGCTCGTGGCACCGCTTTCAGCACTTCTACATCTGGGGTCTCTATGGCCTCCTCTTGCCGAAGTGGGTCTTGTTCGACGACTTCGTGGTGCTCGCCACACGCAAGATGGGCGCGCACCGCGTGAGCAAGCCGACGCGTCTCGACCTGGTGCGCTTCGTCGGCGCCAAGCTCTTCTTCTTCTGCTGGGCGCTGTTGATTCCGTCGCTCTACCACCCGATCTGGCAGGTGTGCGTCTTCTTGTTTCTCGCGAGCTACACGATGGGTGTCACCCTCGGCGTCGTCTTTCAGCTCGCTCACTGCGTCGAAGAAGCCGACTTTCCGCTGCTCCCGAAGAGCGGTGAGCGCATGCACGAAGAGTGGACGCTCCACCAGATGGCGACGACCGTCGACTTCGCACGAAAGAACGTCGTCTTGAGCTGGTACCTCGGCGGATTGAACTTCCAGGTCGAGCATCACCTGTTTCCGAAGGTGTCGCACTTGCATTACCCGGCGCTCTCGAAGATCGTCGAAGAGCTCGCGGCCGAGCATGGCGCACGGTACCGGTCGTCGCCCTCGTTCAGGGCGTCACTCGCGTCGCACTATCGGCACCTGCGCGTCCTCGGACGTCATCAGCCGCACGCGATCACCGAGGAGCATCTGCGCATCGCTCCGCTGGCGCAGCCCGTGAAGCACGTCGCCTGATCGGCGTCAGCGATAGGCGTTCGGATCGCCGGGCGCCGTCGTGGATGCGCTCGGATGGGCACCGGCTTCGGCAGCCTCGGCCTCGGCTCGAAAGTAGGCCGCTGCGAGCTTGTCGGCCTTCGACGCGTTTCCGGAAGCAACGCGCTTTTGCGCCTCTCGCTCCATCCGGCTCGCTCGATCGACATACGCCGTCGCCGCGGCCGAATCGAGACGATCGGGATCGCTCTCGTAGGTGCGACGCGACCAGGTCGCAGCTTCTTCGAGCGTCGCGGTGCCGGCTCCGTAACGACTGACCGCGTCTTCGAAGGCGTTGCGTGCGGTGTCGACGACGCGCTTCTGACGCGACGCGAGCGACGTGGCTCCGAGCGCCGGTGACGCCTTCGGTGAGGGCACGGCCGGTGCCGCAATCGACGACTTGGCGGCGACGGTCACGCCGACGAGCAGCGCCACGGCGAGGAGAGACGAGAGCCCGAGGGTGAGTGCGCGCTTCATCCCTCGATGGTAGATCAAGGCGCCTCGAGCGATCGGCTTCATCGCCCTTTCCGAAGGTCTCGCTTCGGCTCCACCCAATCAGCCCCAGTCGAGCGCCTTCATCGCTCGACGATCTTTCTCGAAGACCGCCATGGCGTCGGTGGCTTCTTTGTCGAGCGTGGCGTGAAGCCGGCCGAGGGGTGGGCGAGAAGCGCGGTTCAGGGGTTGCGCTTGCGAACCGGTGGCGGAGCCCCCGCGGGGAGCTGCGGATTGTTCGACGGAGCTTGCTGGCGATCGGCGCCTCGCGCGATCCCGTTTCCGCCGGTGACGATCTGCGCGGCCATCAAGGTCTGCACCACGCGGAGCACGTCGTCGGAGCCGGTCGACGCAGCGCCTTCTCCGCCGCCTCCGCCGAAGTTCACGAACTGCCCGTTGCCGAGCGCTTGGGCGATCTCACGCGTGAGCGCAGGCGCCATCTCGAGCCGCTTGAGATCGAGGTAGGCGTCGCCGGCTTCCATGAGCGCGTGGGCCTTCATGCGAATCGCCTCGGCCTCGGCTTCGGCGATCGCTTTGATGCGTGTGCCTTGCGCGCGACCCTCGGCCTCTTGCGCGATCACGTTCTGCTCGGCGTCGGCACGCGCTTGGGTGATCTGATTCGCCGTGAGCTCGGCTTCGCGTTGCTGACCGACAGCGGCCTGCTTCTCGGCCTCGGCGCGCGCGATGGCCGCACCGTTCGAGGCGATCTGCATGTTGAGGGCGCGCTCCTGATCGTTGATCTTCTGGGCGGCTTCGAGCTGCGCGATGCGTGCGCGCTGCTCTTCTTGCGCCTGCACCACGTCGGCGTCGGCCTTCGCGCGCGCCGCCGACTCGCGACGTCGCGCATCGGCGACCTCGCTGAGCACGGCTTTGATGTTGAGGCTGTTGAACGAGAGGCCGAGATCGAGCAGCTCGCGTGAGCACGCGTCTTTGATGATGACGGCGAGCTCGTCGTCTTCGCTGCGCGAGGGGAGCGCGAGATCCGACGACGTGCCGACGGTGGCGAGCGCCGACGAAGCGACCGACGCGGGCCCGGTGTTGCTCCGCGCGTTGAAGAGCTGGTCGTGCTTCAGAAGGTTGATCGCGCGTCGACCTGCCGACGAGAGAACGTCGGTGAGGGTCGAGAGCTGCTCATTGCCCGACTTCGAGAAGAACTTGTTGGCCGCGGTGTTCACCATCGGCTCGTCTTCGCCGACGCTGACGATGGCCGACGCGCGGACCGTCACTTTGACCGGCGCGGGTCGGCCGTTCGGATCGATGTCGGCGGTCTGGTCGGTGATCTCGATGTCGACGTTGATGGCCTGCGCCGGAATGACGCGCGACTGCGTCAGCACCGGAATGATGAGCGCTTTGCACGGGCCGCGGAAGATGCGGAGATTTCGGCCGCGGCTCGCGAGAAGAATTTCGCCGGCGTCGACGCTCCGCAAGAACGTCGTGATGATCGCCATCGTCAGCAGCAAGACGAGGACGACCACGACACCCGCGATGATCAATGAAAGCTCCACGATCGGACTCCTCTCGACGAATACTTTTAGCGGTCCCGAAGAATCGAGACCGTCACACGTTCTTGTTTGGCATCGACGTCTTCGACGCGAAGCCGCTCACCGACGCTGATGGGTAGGCTCGCGTCGCTCTCGCTGAGACGCGCGGCGAGCTGAACGAGCCGCCCTTCGCGGACGACCGACACGATCCCTTTGCCATTGCGAAAAGGCGTCACGGCCTTGGCTTCGCAAAGGAGCAGTGTGTCGAGCGGCGCGCTCGGGCTCGCTTGGAATCGGAACACCAGATTCCAGATCGGACGCATGGCGAATCGCTCGATGAGGAGCGCCGGAATGGCCGCTAGGAGCGCCGCGACGAGAAAAGGCTGGTGGCCTGCATGGACCAACGCATTGCCGAACGCGCCGTAGAGCGCGAGCACGCTGAAGATCGCGCGCGGCGAAGGAACGAAACGAACGATGCCTCGCGCCGGCCCTGCTTCGGTGGGCGGCGCGCCGGCGGGGAGCACGGCCTGCGCCAAGGCTTGCGACGCACCTTGAGAAGGAGGCGCCACAGGAGCAGAGGGAGCGGGTTGCGCCGAAGAGGCACCGGAGCCGGCATGCCCGGTCCCGAGCGCGTGTCCGGCGCCGCTACCGGCCGCGTGACCGGTTCCGAGCGCGTGACCCGCGCCGACGCCGTGGCCGAGCGCACCAGCGTGGCCTGTGGGAGCCGCGTGACCGTGACCACCGAGGGCCGGGAACGCCATCATGACGAGGCCGACCAGGCCGATCACCATCAGCGTCAGAAACACCCTTCCCCCTTTTTCATCTGCTCAATGTGCGCCTTTGGAGGACGCTAGGCCACTGGGCGACGGAGCGTAAGCGAAACCATCGGGTCGACCTTTCTTGCGAATTGCCAATCCATGCGCTAACACTGAACCACATGGTTCAGTATCAAAGGGCTCGCCTCGACGGCTCGTTCGCCGCGCTCTCGGACGCGACACGACGCGGCGTTTTGGAGCAGCTGGGGCGTGCCGACGCGTCGATCTCGGACCTTGCCGAGAAGTTTCACATGACCCTCACGGGCATGAAGAAGCACGTCGGCGTCTTGGAGGAGGCGGGGCTCGTCAGCACGGAGAAGACCGGGCGCGTGCGGACTTGCAAGCTCGGCCCGCGGCGACTCGACGAAGAGACGGCATGGATGGAGAGGTACCGCCAACTGTGGGCCTCACGCTTCGACGCGCTCGACGAGGTCGTCGAAGAGCTGACACGAATGGAGAGGGTCGATGGACGCAAAAAAAGAGAGTGAGACCACCGCGACGTCTGGACCAACGAAGAAGGTGGAGACGCTGGGGCCGTCACCACGGTGACCTTCGAGGAGAAAGATCGAAAGACGCTGCTCGTGATGCACGATCTCCATCCCTCGAAAGAAGCTCTCGACGCTGCCATCGCCTCCGGGAGCACGAGCGGTATGGGCGAGACGTTCGAGCAATTGGACGAGCTGCTCGGCAGCTGAGGTTTCGCTCGTCGGATGCCCCTGTGCATCGCCAACGAGGGGCACATGGGTCGTAGACCGAATTGTCGAGGAGACGATCGCTCGGCCTCGTCTCGCGGGACTCACCTTCTGCTCGCGTGACGTCGGCATGCGACGTGCAGCGCTCGAGCTCACGGAGGCACCCATGACCGAGCTCAATGCCGAGAAGCGGAACGCGATACCGAAGACACAGTTCGCCTACGTCGATTCGAAGGGTGGAGAGCACCTACCGATTCACGACGCGGCCCATGTACGCAATGCCCTCAGTCGGTTCAATCAGACTCACTTCGAGAGCGCTGCGGCCAAGTCGCGCGCCAAGAAGAAGTTGCTCGCTGCGGCGAAACGCCACGACATCGAGGTCGGCGAAGACGACGAGGTCAAGAAGGCGTGAGGAGCGAGCCACCCAGGTGACGACACGAGCGATCGACCTGACGGCGGCGCACCTGGAGCGATCAGGCCAGCCCGCCGCGCGGTCGCGCTCTCTTCGGTGGGCGGCGTGTTAGTCTTTTCTGGTTGCATCCCCACGACACCAAGCCGCTCGACGACACGACTTCCGCGGCGGAGGCTTTCCTCCTCGAGCGCCTCCGCGGCATGACGCCACGCGAGAAGCTCGACCTGGTGCGCCGCCTCAACCGAGGTCTGATCGCGCTATCGACGGCAGGCGTGCGTGCGCGGCATGGGGCGATCGATGAACGAGAGCTCGCCCTTCGCGTCGCCGCTCTGCGCCTGCCGCGTGACTTGATGATCCGCGCATTCCGATGGGACCCGGAACGCGAAGGGTACTGATGGTTCTCGAAGAGCCCTTCGACGTCACACTGAGGGTCGTCGAAACGCTCGAACGACTGGGCATCGAATACCTGGTTGGCGGCTCGGTCGCGAGCTCGATTTACGGCGTGCCGAGAGCGACGAACGACGTGGACATGGTGGCTCGCATCGCGGGTCGTCACGTTGCCGAGCTCGTCCTCGCTTTCGAGGACGACTTCTACATCGACGCCGACATGATCCGGGACGCCATCATGCGGAGAGCCTCCTTCAACATCATCCATCTGAAGACGATGCTCAAGGTCGACGTCTTCGTATTCGACGGAAGCCCCCTCGCGATTGAAGAGATGGCGCGAAAACAGGCCATTGAAGTGGTCAGTGGACTCCCTCCGATTTGGTTCGCGAGCCCAGAGGACATCGTGCTTCAAAAGCTCGAATGGTACCGCAAGGGCAGCGAGATCTCGGACAGGCAATGGTCTGACTTGTTGGGGGTGCTCCGAGTAGGAGGCGCGAAGATGGACTGTGCCTATCTCGATCGTTGGGCGACGGAGCTCGGCTTGTCCGACCTGCTCGAGCGAGCGCTCGCGCAGTCGGACGCTCGGCGATAGCGCCGCGTCGCAGACATCATCGATGGAGAGGCGTGACCCAATCTCGCGTTGGGCACCATTGCAACGCGTATGAGCCCTAGGCTCGAGCGAGCGCCGAGACTCCGAGGCGTCGGAAGAGGCTGCGCTTCTTGTAATGGTGTTTCTCCATGCGCGTCAGAATGTTCGCGAGTGTACGCACGGCGTCGCCCACGAATGGGCCTTTGTTGAGCATCACGCACTCGGCGGCGACGCTCATCGCGGCGTCGGTGACTTCGGCGCGAGAGGGGACGCCCGTGCGCGCCAGCGTGTCGAGGACCTGGGTCGCCCAGACGGCAGGGATGTGCGTCGCTTCGCAGAACCACAACGTCTCCTCTTGGAGCTCGGCGAGGCGCTCGTAGCCGACCTCTACCGCGAGATCGCCGCGCGCGATCATCACGCCGAGAGGCGGGCGGCAGAGGCCCTCGAGCAAGATGCGCGGCAGATTGGTGAAGCCGAGGGCGGTCTCGATCTTGAGCATGATGCCGAGCGTCGGGGGTGCGTGCAGCGCGCTCATGGCATCGATGAGCGCGCGCACGTCGTCAGGCCTTCGGACGAACGACAGACCGACCGCGTCTGCGTGGCTCACTGCGAACGCGAGCGCGGCGAGATCGTCTTCGGTGAGCGACGGGACCGTCACCTCGCTGTCGGGGAGGTTGATGCCCTTCTCCGCGCGGAGCTTCACCATCGGGCGCTGAGTACGGATCACTTTCAGGAAGAGCTTGTCGCCCCCCACGCGGTCGACGACCGTCGCGATGCGTCCGTCGTCGAAGAGGATTCGGTGACCCTTCTTCACTCGGTCGAGGGCTTCGGGCAAGGTGCAGCCGATGCGCGCGGCGCGTTCGAGTGATCCGTCGGCGGCGCGTCGCGGAGTGCGCCCTTCTACGTCGCGGCGATCGAGCTCGAGCTCGTCGCCTTCGCAGACCTCGATCCACGAATCCGACGCGCCCTCCACTCCGAGGGTCAGCGACCCGCCCTTCTGGCCCTCACGCTCGATGCCCGCCTTCGCCTCCTCGACGAGGTACGCGTGCTTCCTGCTCGCCACGGTCACGGAGCCCGACGCGACCTCTACCACCGACAACTTCCGCTTCTTTCCACGCGCGTCGCGGAACCTGAGAACGTCACCTTTCTGGAGCGATCCGAGGCTCGCTGCATCGGTCACGACGTGCGGCGCGAGCCCTTCGGCGCCCGCGACGCTTCCACTCGCTCGAAGCTGCATCGTCGCGGGCGTGACGATCTCCCCTGCTTCGTTCCTAGTGGGCTTCCACGTCACGATTCGACGCGCGCCGCCGATGGGCCCCGTGCGGATCTTCGGACCGGCGAGATCCATGACGACGCGGCACTCGTGGCCGGTGTCGCGCCGAGCTTCGGCGAGTGCGTCGATGACGCGGCTCCATGAAGCTTGGTCTTCGTGGGCCGTGTTGACGCGAAGGACGTTCATCCCCGCCTGCAGCATCGCGCGCATCCAATCGACGTCGGCTTCGTTCGCAGAAGGAGCGGTGACCATGATGTAGATATGGCGGCCCTCGGGCTTCTGGCCGAAGAGCTCGCGCGTCCGTTGATGCAATAGATCTTTGATGGCGGGCCAGTCGAGCTCCCGCGCGCGGCGCGACGCGATGCGCTCGAGGTCTTCGGATGCGCGGGCTCCACGCGCGATGAGCGCTTCGGTGACGCGTGCCTGGAGATCGAGCAACGTATTGAGCACCGACCCCTCGGAGCGCCCGAGAGACGAGAGCCCATGCTCTTGGAGCTGCTCCTGCAGGTCCCGGAGCTCGAGCTGGCGGAGGGCGACGTAGTGAACGAGGTTTCGTGCGCTTTCGCGCGCTTCGGGGGGGACCCGATCGATGTCGGTCTGCAGCTCCGATTCGGCTGCGCGAACGTGGCGCTCGATGCGGTCTACCTCGTGGGCGATCGACTCGAGTGAGCTCAGCGACGCGGTCAGAGCGGGGTCCATCGCGTAGTCGTTAGTCTTCCCATGCCCTGGCGTCGAACCGCCGCAGGTCGATGTCACCGTGTCGACACATCCGTCTCGCGAAGAGTGACCTTTCGAAACTGGTCGTTGTGTTGCTAACTTGTTCGCCGGCCTCGACGACGTGGTCGTAGCGACGCGCACGAACTTCCGTCGCGGCCACGTGGTCGTCGCACCGCGCCAGTTTCGGGAGCCGATGATCGCGCCTCTCGGTGCTTGTTGGCATCTCGGCGTCGAGTCTCCCTCTCGAACGGGTGCGTGCGAATGGAGTAGGCTTCGCCGTCCATGCGTCTCGAATGTGATGGGGCATCGAATGGAGTGCCGACGAACCGCTACCTACTGGCAGATCGCCGGCACCCCAAAGCAGAACCCAAAGGCACATGCGGAGTTGCTGGAACAGGGCTGGCCGGCGGCGAGCTTGCAGTTGCCGGCTCCGTCGCAGGCCTGCGTGCCGCTGCAGGGGTGCGCTGGCGAGGAGTCGGCTGTTCCTATTGCCATGTTGTCGCACGTCACTCCGTCGCCACTACAAGCTTTGCACATGGGGCAACTGTTCGCGCAACAGCGACCGTGATCGCAGATGCTCGCGGTCGCGCAATCCGAGGGGGTATCGCAATGCAATCCTAGGCCGCAGCCGACGCACTGCGTTCCGCCGCAGTCGACGTCCGTTTCGAGCCCGCTCGGCATCCCGTCGAGAAAGGTGTCGACGCAGTGGGCATTGCTGCCAGCCGAATCGGCTGACTTTGCGTAGCGGACGACGCGCGTATCCGTCGTCCAATAGAGATAGGCGTCATCCACGGCGAGTCGGCTGAAGATGCTTGGGCCATTGTCCGCGAATGACCAGCTACCCACGATCGCGCTCTGCCCCTCACTGCACTTGGCTGACTTGCGGATGACCCCTCCATGCACTGGATTCGGAAGTGGTGACACCTCTGATGTGCTCCAATAGACGTAGAGTGAATCGGCAACCGCGGCGAAGGGCGGATTCGTGATGGGGGGATTCTGGGTGGTCGTTCCCTTGAGAGCGAAGGGTGTGGGCGAGCCGGTCTTGAGAACGCTTGCCACCGCGACCGAACCGCCGATAGCCGCCCCCCCGTAGAACACGCGATCCCCGTCGCTCAGGAGGAGGTGGGGCGCCGCGGGGGCGGTCTGACCGCTGGTGATCTCGACCGCGGCCCCGCCGGCTTTGGGTATGCGGAACACACCGCTACCATTCGCAAAGACATTGAGCGCAAAGATAGAGTCGACGTCCACGTCGAAGGTCGACGTGGGCGTGGGCAACGCGATTGTCGCTGCGGCGCCGCCAGCCTTGGGGGCTCTTCGTAACGCGCCTGTGGTGCTGTCAATCCAATAGGCGTCGGTGTCGTCGACGCGAAGGTCTGTCGGCTGACTGGCTGCCGCAACGAGCGTCGGGGAGCCGCCGACTTTCGGGACGCGCATCACGGCTGCGCCCAAGAAGTTCGTCCAATAGACGTAGGACGCGTCGATCGCAATGCGGTGAGGCTTGCCCTGGCTGCTGGCGAGGGTCACGTCCGTCCCGCTCACCTTGGCAAATCGGTGAACCGTTCCCGCCATCTCGTCGAGCCAATACACATATTGGGAATCGACCGCGAGATCGACCGGCTGCAACCCGGTCGCGATAGTGTTGGACGACGCGGTCGCGCACATGCCGCCTTGACATGCGCCCGAGGCGCACGCGTTGGTGCAGCTCCCACAGTGGAGCGCATCAACCGTGGGATCTACGCAGCTCGAGCCGCAAAGAACGAGCGGAGACGGACAACCCGTTACGCACTGACCCCCGATGCACGTGGCGCTGCCCGCGGCTGGAACCGGACACGACGTGATGCAATCGCCGCAGTGATTGGCGTCGGCGTCTAGATCAAAGCAGCCCGCTGCGCATTGCGTGTACCCAGCGTCACACGCGGACGACAGCTGACCGGCCGAGCACGCCGGGCTCGCGCTGAGGGGTGCAGTTGGCCAAGCGAAGCAACTCCCGCAATGACTGATCGAAGCGGCCAAGTCCACGCAGTTGCCGCCGCAGTCCGTCGCTGGCGGCGTGCAAGAGGCCACACAGCCGTTGGGCGTGCAAAGCTGTCCGTTCGGGCAAGGGCTGCCGCATGCCCCACAGTTTGCAGCGGAGCCGAGGTCGGTCTCGCATCCATTCGACGCATTCTGGTCGCAATCGGCCATTCCACCGTAGCAGGTGAGCTGGCAGCTCTGGCCCGCACATGTCCAATGCGGGGTTTCCACGCCGTTCATGAAAGTGGTCGCGCAGAGCACGCCTCCACACCCCCAGAGCGGCCCCCCAGGTGACTGGTACTGCACACCGTCGATCTTTTGGCATGCGCCATCGAAGAGCGCCCGACCTGGTGGACAGAACTGCGCCGTGCATGCGAGCCAATTGGTGGATCCCCCCGTTCCTCCACCCCCTCCGGAGCCGCCGACGCCGGAGCCGCCCGGCCCGAGCCCGCCACCACTCGATGTGGTCACGCTGCTTTGCGCTCCGCCCCCACCCGCAGAGGCACCGCCGCCACCGACACCGGTTTGAGAGCCAACTCCCGTGGAGGCCCCGTGCCCCGCCGCACCGCCCTGGCCCGTGCTCGTGGCGGCGGTGGAGTCGCCACACGATGCACACAGAAGAGCCAGAATCGGGACTACCACATTGCGCATGTGGTCAGCTTACACCGAACGCACCGCTCGCCCACCGTGAACACGCGTTTCGGGTCCTCGTGGTCAAGGGCGAAGGAGGCGGCCGTGACGAAAGCGGCGGCAGCGGCGGCAGCGGCCGCGGCGAATATGGCAGTACGCGGGGCGACGTCCGCTTCTGCAAGCGTTGCGCGGAGGCTCGTGGCGCTTTGGACGCGCTCGAGCGCCCTCAGCGGAGGAATCCCGTCGCGATCTCATTACGCGCAGCCGCCGATCCGGGCACGAACGGGCCCTTCTGGACGCCATCCGAGAGGTGCACAACTTGCTCCTCGCCGCGAGGCCAACGAAGCGAGCGTGCAAAGCAAGAGGTGGGGTGTCTTATGGTCAACCCGGATGTGGTTCTTGGCTGAACCGAAACATTCAGTTTTCTGTGAAGAGAGGAAAGAGCGAGTGCTACGGCCCCTGCGCGCGTGCGATGAGCCATCTCATCTTCAAAATTACGTCGACGTCCTCTGCGCTCCGCTCATAGTAGTCTACGAGGTCGGCTGCCTCTCTCACGCGTCCTTTCGCGATGAGCACTTTGAGACCGAGCAGAACCATCCGACCAAGAGTTGGATAGTTGGTGCGAATCTCAGAGATCACCCAGTTCAACACCGAGTCATCGCCGAGCTCGCGAGCCTTGTTGAGTACGGCCTCGAGAGCGCGTGAGCCCCAAAGTCGACGACGGTCGGCGTTCAACCGGCTCAATGCGAAACGAACGACTCCGACTTCAGCCTCCCATCGGCCCGTCGCACGGGCAATCCATTGAGCAAGCGAGGCGGCGCTCGCCAGCTGGTCGGATGGGCCGAGCTCCGGAAGGCGCTGAGCCACGGTCCAGGCAGCGTCGAGCCGAGCCCGGTTGACGGGGCGCAGCTCTGCCTGGGCGACGTCGCTGAAGCTAAGAACTCCAATGTAGGCCCCCAGCACATCGACCATCATCTCGTGAAGCCACTCCACGGACACCCGACCCCCGTCGATTGCGCGAAGCGCGAGACCGGCCATGTCGACGTCGGGAGGCAGCTTTCTATGGAATGCCAGCATCGTCAGCCCATCGCCGTTTGCCATCGATTCCTGCAAGAGGTGCGGACCGAGGTAGTCGGCATTCTGGCAATCCAGAGAAAACGAGCGCCCGATCGCAGCGCGGAATACGGAGTGCCATCGTTCCCTGCAGTGGAGTGGCATTCCGGTTCCGGCCGGCGCGATCGTGCCTGCCAATGCGTAGTAAACTGTCCAAACTCCCGGGTCGCTGTGAGCCGAGCGCGGGACTGGCGACTCCGCAAAGTGCGCTTCGATTGCTGGCAGAACCAGCCTCACGATGTCTGCGATGCGACGACGCGAAGTGAATCCGTCACTCGACGCATAGAAGGCCAAGGGGCTTCTCTCGTGCGCCTCTTTCAAGTAGCCGAGGAGCTGGTCGCGGAGGGCATCCCAACCACCCACCTCGCTGCACCAAGCGCGGATGTCGTCTGCAGTGCCGATGGCTAGCACCCTGGGGGCTTTCCACTGTCTTGCCGAATGAAACGGCATCGGGACCGCGTCGAAGAGCAGCTTGCGCAGATCGGGCGGTGGGACTTCGCGAAACCAAAGATAGCCCTCCACACCCTTTCGCGGACGACTCGCACCAAGGCCCAGAACGAGGGGCGCGGGCGCGGCGAGATGTTCTATGGCGCGCCTCTTGGGTTGGGATGAGACTGCCTTGGGAAAACGAGGCTTCACATGGATCTCCGAGAAGCCTTAGCAAGCTTGGTCGCGATGAGCGATTCGAGGACTCCGCGCGCAGCGGGGCCTCCTGCGGCTTCGGCGATCGTACGCCAAACGACCTGCTGGCTCTAGCCTCTCGCGGGGCATACGCTCGCAAAAGTGAAAGCTCCCGGCCGACGGCAGACCCATCGAGACTCGCGCGGGCGAACTTGGTCCGTCGCGGTCGTGACGACTGCTGAGGCTCCCGCAGAGGACGCTGCGTTCTGGCTCACGATGACGCCAGAGGAGCGGGTGATGGCGGTTGAGGATTGCCTGGCTAGCGCGTTGAAGGCACAGGGGAAGGCTCGTGTCCCAAGACTTCGAAGAGTTGCTCGCGTGGTTGAACGCTAGGAAGGTTCGCTACCTCATCGGTGGGGCGCACGCGCTCGCCTTCCACGCGCGGCCGAGGGCCACCAAAGACTTGGATCCGCGGATTGGGCGACGACCGGCGTCTACCCTTCTACCCGCTACTGCGAGGCGACCGTCGCGCAAGCCTCGTCGACCCTGAATAGGCGAGCGTGATTCAAGGGGGCGGCCACAGCTTGGCGTTGGGCGGCAGGTTGCTGCATCGAAAGGCGCCGGTCGTCTCCCATGCTTCGTCGGTGTAATGATTCGTTGTTTGGCCGAGCGCCGCGAGCCGCCGGTTGCGCACCTCGAAGAACGAGGTCGTGATGGTGTCGGTGCCGCGGTCGGTCGACGCAATGCACCCTTGGGAGCGCAGCTCGAGGCCAGGCTGAGCGCGCGCCTCCACGAGCTCCTCGAAGCGGTCGTCGTTCGGGTTGAATAGCCATACCTGTTCGTAGGAGGTCACTTCGAAAGCCCCATATCGCAGCTCGAGGTCGAGATAGCCGTCGCTGTCGAAGTCCGCGAGCGCGAGATCGCCGGCGCCGACATTCGCGCCGAACGTCGCCTGGCGCGTGAGCTCCAGCGCTTGCCGTGTGGGGACCCTGCCGAAATAGGCTCCTATCGCCGGGGTGCGCTCGAGACTTTGCGCTTTGCCAGATGGATCCTCGACGACGATCGACGTGGGTCCCGTGCCTGCGGCAGACGAGACTGTCACCCAATGGGCGTCTGCAGCGTGACCTTCCCCGGAACGGCCACCCGCTGCGACGTGACCGCTGACGATGAACGTGAAATGCCCTTTCCCGGGATGCAAGCTGGCTTGGAGGCGCCACGCGTCCTTCGACAGCGTGATCGCCGGCACCAAAGGTTCGACGACGGCGACGCTCTCCACGGGGAGCGCCGCCCGCGCGGTGCTGCTGTCCGTCGGCGCGCTCACCGGCGCGAACGGGGCCTGCGACGCGAGCGGTGTGGCCGAGGCGACCACGTCGGCGCGCCGCTCCGCGCACCCTGCGACGAGCGCGAACGACGCCACGCCGCACACGGCGAAGAACGACGCTGTCGGCTCGCTCCTTCCGTCGGATGGGCGATCGAGATCGGCCGAGTGGCGTCGAGCTCGCGTCGTCACGTGTCGGCGACGAGCGCGTCGATCAGGGCGTTCGCCGAGCGATGCTTCAAGTTCGGAGCGGCCTGGCTGCTCCAGAGAGAGACGAGCTCGGTGCGAGCGGTTCCGCCGCGCGCCTGTGCGGCACGCCGAAGCGCGCCCGTGAAGAACGACTGAAGCGGATAGGGTGCGTGCTCCATCGCCGCCATCTCCCGCGTCCATCGGTTGGTGAGACCTCGCGCCAAGCGACCGGTGAAACTTCGCGTGAGCGTCGTGTCGAATGCGGCCTCGCTGAACAGGGCGGCCCTGTGCTCGGGCGTGGCGCCCGACTCGTCGCAGGCGAGGAACGCGGTACCGATCTGCGCCAGCTGCGCACCGAGCAGGCGCGTCGCGCGGACGCCGGCGCCATCCACGATCCCTCCTGCGGCAATGACGGGGGCCTTCACACGCGGCGCGCAGAGTTGGACGAGCGCGAACGTCCCCATCAGCGAGTCTTCCGGGCGCTTCAGGAACGAGACGCGGTGGCCACCGGCTTCGAGCCCGGTCGCGACGACGAGGTCGACGCCGGCCGCGTCGAGCGCGCGGGCTTCGGCGACCGATGTGGCGGCGCCGATCGTGGTGATGCCGCGCTTCCGGCAGGTGGCAAGCACGTCATCGGAGGGCACGCCGTAGACGAAGCTGAAAGCGGCGGGACGCGCCTCGAGCACCGCGTGGACCTGATCCTCGAACAGGTGCCCGACGTCACGTGGGGATCGCGGCTCGGGCACCTCGACGCCTAGCTCTGCGAAGTACGGCGCGAACAGTCGGCGTACCCGCGCGACCTCGGCCGCCGTGTAGTCGATGCCGCCCGGGTCCGATGCGGAGACCCAGAGATTGAGGGCGAAGGGGCCAGGGGTGAGCGCGCGAATCTCGGCGGCAATGCGAATGATTCCGTCGGCGTCGAAGGGCTGACTGCTGAGCGACAATTACTTCTCCCCGATGGACGACAACTAGAATTCCCCATGTTCGAGGCGTCGCGATCGCTCGTTTCCGAGCCGCGCAAGAGCGG
>JAYUUB010000180.1:0-74915 GCA_043755175.1 Polyangiaceae bacterium
GGGTGCTCGGAGCGTGATTGCGGAGCATTTGTCGCGCTCGGGCAGCGCCTGCGGTCGCTACTCCGCGGATCGCGCAGACGACGAGTGCTGGCCGCGAAGGCTATCGGAGACGTGCCGACGCAACGCGCGTGATCGCAGCGTCGATCGCTTGGGGCTCGAAGCCGACGACTGGCAGACCGCCCACGTCGAAGGTGGGCGTGGTCATCGCGGGGTTGAGCGAGGCCATTTCGACTTTGTCGGTCTCGCTCTGCTCGATGTCGAGCTCGGTGAAACGGTAATTGTGCTTGACGAGCCAGGTACGCGCCGGCTTGCAGTAGGTGCACCACGGCGTCGTGTACATTTTGATGGGCACACGCTGCTTGGCCGCCGTGAGCTTTGGATCTTCGGTCGCCGCCCCGTCGTCGCTCGTCTGCGTGACCCGAGGCGTCGCGGTCGTCGTGTCGCCGGCAGGCGAGGGATCGGGCGTCGGTGTTCGCGGACGCGACGGGGGCCGCGACGGAGGCGCCGGGGGTTCAGTCGGAGCTTTCTCCGCGACACGCTCGGCATTGGGAGCCGGAAGCGCTCGATGGCCGATGTTGTTCGAGAGGCCGTAGACGAACAACGCCATCAGAGCGGCCCCACCGGCCACGATGATCATCGTCGTGCCCGAGATGGTCGGCGGCGGAATCTCGGCCTCGAGCGCAGCATCGCCTCGACGACAGATCACGCAGCGCCCGTCGTCGGCAGCGACGAGACCGTGAATTGTGCAGCGACGAGCCTCCATGCGACGGGTCGAAAGAATAGCTCAACGAGACCGACTGGGCCGAGCTTGTGACCGTTCGCCAGGGCGCGCACGTTCCGCTTGGGCGGTTTCGCCCGAAAAGAGCCGATGTGATAAGTCATCGGGTGATGCCCGACGAGGTCAAAGGGGGTTCGCCAGGGGGCACGGCGTTCGCCGGCTATCTCCTGCTCCGCCGCATCGCGGTCGGCGGGACGAGCGAAGTCTTTCTGGCTCGGCCCAAAGAAGGCACGTCGCCGGCGCCGCGCGTGGCGATCAAGCGGCTGCTGCCAGACTTGACCTTCGACGCAGGAACGCGTCGCACGTTCGGGGTCGAGGCAAAGCTCCACGCGGCCGCAAAACATCGCAACGTCGTCGAGATCTTCGAGTCTGGCGAGTACGAAGGCGAGCCTTACATCGCCATGGAATACGTCGCGGGCGTCGACCTCTTTCGTCTCCTCAAGTTCGCCGAGCCTCCAATCTCGTCTCGAGCCTCGGGCGACCGAATCGCGCGCGCTGGGGCGACACGAACGCTCGGTGTCTCACTCGCCGTGTACGTCGCGCGCGAGCTCTGCGAAGCCTTGTCGTGCGTTCATCGGCTCACCGACAGCACGGGTGAGCCGCTCGGGGTCGTTCACCGCGACGTGACTCCTTCGAACATCTACCTCTCGGAGTGCGGCGACGTGAAGCTCGGCGACTTCGGCATCGCCCGCGCCAGCGCCCTCCGCAGGCCTCAACCGAGCGTCGCGCTCAAAGGCAAATACGCTTATCTCGCGCCGGAGCAGGTCACGGCCGAACCGTTCGACCATCGCGCCGATCTCTTCAGTCTCAGCGTCGTGTTGGCCGAGATGCTCCTCGGCGCACCGCTCTTCGCAGGCGCAGGCCAGCTCGCCGTGCTGCTCGCGATCCGCGACGTACGAATCGACGCGCTGCGGGCCATTCGAAGCGCCCTTCCAGAAGGCCTGTTCGAGGTCTTCGAGAAGGCCCTCGCCCGATTTCCAGAAGATAGGTACGCGAGCGCGAAAGAGCTGTCGACGGCACTCGAGCCGTTCGAGACCGCCGCTCCAGACGCGATGCGCCGAGAGCTTGCTTCGTGGGTACGAAGCGCGAAGCAGGCGAGTGGGCTCGGCCCCCAGATCGACAAGGCGCTCTCCGACACCGCCCTTCGGGACACCGAGCCGGAGTCCTCGCCAATCGAGAGCGCCCCGAAGCCAGAGAGCCAACGCCCGACCATTCAGCCTGGCGAAGTCATTCACTGCGTCATTCGCAGAAAAGGCGGCGAGCCCAAAGCCCTCGCGTTCGCGAAGCTCGTCGAGCTCTTGGCGACGGGCCAGGTCAGCCCCGATGACCAAGTCGACATCGGCACCGGGTTTCATCGCGCCGCCGAGATCCCGCAGCTCGCGCGCTACCTGCCACCGTCGACCGGGACGACCGATCAAGTCGAAGGCCCGGGCGTCCCCGATTATACCGCTCGCCTCCCGATCTCGTCGGTCGCCGAAGCGCTTGCTTGGGTCGTTCAGAACCTGGAAACGGGGCTTCTCATCGCAGACAACTCGCAGTCGCGATGCGAGCTCTACTTCGACAGCGGTCGGCTCGTTTTGGCAGCGTCGAGCGAAGCGAGCACGTTGCTGGGTGAGCACCTCCTCGCGCGCGGCGCGATCGATCGAGGCGAGCTCGAGATGGCCATCTTGGTCATGCACAAATACAACGGGCACTTGGGCGACACCTTGATCGGGCTCGGCCTCGTCGATCCGGTCGACGTCTTTCAAGGCATTCGCGCCCAAGGCCGAAAGCGCGTCGCCGCTCTCTTCACGTGGAAGGTCGGCATGCTCAATTTTTATCGAGGCGTGCGGCCGAATCGCCTCGATTTCAGCCTCGATCTCGATGTCCCGAGCATCATGCTCTCGGGCCTCGCCGAGAGCCGCAACGACGACGAGGTATTGGCGACTTGGTTCGCGCGCCGACACGAGATCTACGCGGCAGTGAGCCAGCCTCCGAGCTGGGCTCGCGGGATCACCTGGGCTGCGTTGTTCCTCACCGTGCTCCGCTCGCTCGGCTCGGGAAAACGCGTCAGCGAGATGCTCGATCTCGCAACTGCGCCGCGACCGGGGCTCACTCCGCCTGGCCGCGCCGATCTTTTGCGCGCTCTGGAAGGCGCTCTCGCGCTCGGCGTCGCGGTCGAAAAGGTCGCTTCGAAGTGACGCGACCGCGTTCGGTCGTTCACGCACGAATTGCACGAATGCCGGATGCCGCGAGATTGTAGCGCATGACTTGCGCGCGCCCTCTTCGTTCCACCGGTAGCTGGATTTCTCGGGCTTTCTAGTCAGTATCTGCCTTGACAGGTAACGCAATAGAACTTCTGATTCAGCTTGAGAGGCGGAAAGATATGAAGTCGCTACGACGGATTTCGTCGACCGAGTCGGCACAACAGACTGAAACCCCTTCGCTCAAATCGGGTAGCGCCAACGGCAATGCTGCGGCGAGCAATGCTGCTGCGAGCAATGCTGCTGCGAGCAATGCTGCTCCCCCGAGTGGTTCTGTCGCGCAGAGCACTGGCGGAGCCGGCAACGGACAGGATGCAACGGCGGAGCCGAAGCGTCGTGATCGATCGTACACGACGGGTGAAATGGCGCGTCTGTCGAACAACACGCTCCGCACCGTGCGGTTCTACGAAGAGGCCGGCATCCTCCGCCCCCTCGGCAGGACCGAAGGCGGTCATCGTCTCTTCGACCCGAGCGAGCTCGAACGTTTGATGCTGGTGAGCGACATGCGTGAGGCGGGAATGAGCCTCGAAGAAATCCGCCATCTGCTCGAGACCAAGCAGCAGGCGGCGAGCGGCCAAGACGCGGCGCGCAGCGCCATCGAGTCGCTCCGCACGTCGATGGACGAGCTCAAGCGCAAGGTCGACGTCCTCACGCGACTTCACCTCGATCTCGCGCAGACGGTCGAGAGCGCATCACGTTGCCTCGATTGCCAACACCCCGATCAGTTCCCGAGCAACTGCAGCGACTGTGAAACGGTCGTCGGGAATCAACCGTCCCCTCGCGCCATGCGCGTCCTTTGGTCGCTCTCGTCGCCGGTGCGCGCGGTCAAGAACGGTCTCGCGAATGGCCCCGGTCCGGTCGCGTCGCTTTCCGACCGGGACCGGAAGAACCTCGCGCCGCGCTAAATAAGAAGACGCGTCGTGCTCCAGGCGCTCGCGGCCGGGCGCGCGACATGCCATGAAAGCCGTGTGGGCATGCGAGACCGAGGGAGGGCGGCGCGAGCCATCGAGGAGTTTCTCGTGGCTTTGGGTCACCGTCTCGAAGGCGAGCTCGAAGGAACCGGCGATCGCGTCGCGAACGCCTGGTGCGACGAGCTGCTCTCTGGAGAAGATCACGATCCGCTCGCCATCCTCGCGTCGGGCTCGCTCGACCTCGGCGAGGGTTTGCACGGGATGGTCGTGCTGCGCGATCTGGCGACGAGCACGATGTGTCCGCACCACCTGCTTCCAAGCCACGGGGTCGCGACGATCGCCTACCTTCCGCGACGCAAGGCGGCCGGCCTCGGGACGCTCTCGGAAATGGTTCAGGCGCTCGCGCGCCGTCTGACGCTGCAAGAGACGCTGGGCGAAGACATCGCCAAAGCGCTCCTCGAAGGGCTCGACGCGAAGGGTTCGCTCTGTCAGCTCGATCTGTCGCACACCTGCTTCGTCGCGCGCGGCGAGAGGCAATCGGGCTCGATCGTCTCGACGCTCGCCCTCGCCGGAACCTTCGCCGGACCCGATCGCGATCTCGCGCTGGTCGCGCTCGCCCCGCGCTCACGCGACGGACACCGTCTCGGTGGCAATGGGTACGGAGGCGTCCCTTGAGCTTCGCCGTCATCACGGGCGCATCGCGCGGAATCGGCCGGGCCACAGCGCTTGCATTCGCTCGCCGTGGGCTCGACGTGGCTCTACTCGGAAAGCCGAGCCACGGCCTCGAAGAGGCGGCAGACGCCGTCCGCGAGCTCGACGTGCGCGCTCTCGCGATCTCTTGTGACGTGGCGGTCGAGGCCGACGTCGTCGAGGCAGCCAAGCACGTACACGCCGCCCTCGGCGTTCCGAGCGTCGTCGTTCACAACGCCGGCGTCGTTCACCGTGGCGCGCGCATCGAAGCCACCAGCACCGCTTCGTGGGACGAGGTTCTCGGCGTGAACCTTCGAGGCCCGTTCCTCGTGACGCGCGCGTTCCTCCCGTCGATGCGCGCAGCGAACACCGGCCGATTCATCTTCGTCGGCAGCATCTCCTCGACGATAGGGTGTCCGGGTACGGCTTCGTACGCCGCCTCGAAATGGGGCGTCGTCGGGCTCGCCAAGAGTCTCGCCGAAGAGCTTCGTGGAACCGGTATCGCTTCGATCGCAGTGCTTCCTGGCGCCGTCGACACCGACATGCTCAAAGGCAGCGGCTTCGAGCCCCGAATGAAGGCCGACGACGTCGCGAGCACCATCGTCCACTCGGCCCTCGACGCCCCCCTCGCGTTGAATGGATCGGCCATCGAGATGTTCGGCTGACACGACCTTCGGTCGGGCAGCCTCCTTCCGGTTTCCTTGCTAGGGTGTAGAGCATGAGCGCGCCTGAATCATCGTCATCTCTGCGCGACATTCTCCCTGCGCTGGACGAGCTACCGCTCTTTCCACTTCCGCAGGTGTCGCTTTTTCCGGGGACGGTGATGCCGTTTCACATCTTCGAGCACCGCTATCGCTCGCTCATGCGCGACGTCATCGACACGCACAAGGCCTTCGGCATCGTGCAAATCGTCGATTCCGACGAGCGCGACGAGCACGGCCATCCGAAGATCGCGCGCGTCGGCGGAGTCGGAGTCCTCGTCGACTACACCGAGTTGCCCAGCGGTCGCTTCAACATCATCGTCCGCGGGAGGGCCCGCGTAGAGCTTTCCGAGCTCCCCTTCGTCCCCCCTTACCGCCGCGCCCACGCGAAGGTCCTACCCTCCACGCACGACACCGTCGACACGACCGAGCTCACGACGCTCATCTTCAGCGCCTCCAGCTTTGCGTCGATCGTCAAAGCGCGTGATCCCGATTTCGAGTTTCGCCTTCCGCGCGGCGGCGGAGCCGGCTCCGTCGCCGACCACTGCGCGGCTTATTTGTTGATCGACGGTCGCGAGCGACAGCGCGCACTCGAGACCACGAACGTCATCGAACGCGTTCGGATCGTGACCGAGGCCATCGCCCTCCAGCGTCTGACGCTCGGCGGCGATCACGGTGCACCCAACTAGAACGGAAAGCCCGGCGAGATGGGCCGTCGCGCATTCGATCTCTCTCAGAGCGAGAGGGCTCGATCCGGCTGCCAAATTGGCAAGACCAACCCGAGCCCATCCGGATCTGCTGCCAGGCTGTCTCAGCGATTGGTCTCGTCGAAGGGCGAACAGCAGGAAGTCGCTTGGCACGAGGCTCGCTTCAGTGGCAGCCTGCTCGAAGTCGATCCTCGATGGTGCGAGGGGCGTCCGCTTTCCGGGGAGAATGGGTCACCGAACGGTTCGTATGGGTCTCGACGCGCAAGCAAAGCGTTTCTTCCTGCTCCTCCTCGGCGCGCTCATCGCGGTCGCTGCCTATTTCCAAGCGGCGGGCGTCGGGCAGCTCATCGGAGCCACGGTCGCTCAAGGCGGCGTGAAACCCTCGAACGGTCGCACGACCGCCGCGCCGCCGCCGATCGCGACCCCCGGCAAAAACGCGGGCCCCATCCTCGCGCGCAACGCGTTCGATTCGGTCACGGGCCCCCTCGACGGGACCAAAGTCGATCCGGCGGGCGCCGCACCCATCGCGATCAAGAACGGCAACGATCCCTATCAAGATCCGCCGTGTAGCGGCGTGAAGGTGAGCCTCATCACGGCCTCCGACGATCCTTCGTGGTCGTTCGCCGCGCTCTCGGGATCCGACGGCAAATCGCAGCTGCGACGTCAGGGCGACACCGTCGGTAGCGCGCAGGTCGTGCACATCGGTTGGTTCCCGCATGCCCCCGAGCCCTCTCCGCACGTTTGGCTCAACGACGCCGGAACGCGTTGCGTGGTCACCTCGGGCGCCCTCGAAGCCAAGAAGGCCGAGAAGCCGAAAGATGCGGCGGCGCCGCCCGACAAGAAGCTGATGCCGCCCGAGATCAGCGACAAGATCCACAAGATCAGCGACACACAGTTCACGGTCGAGCGCAGCGCCATTCCACAGATCATTCAGAACTACGCGCAGCTCGCGGCCGGTCTTCGGACGCGGCCGACCAAAGACGGCGTTCGCCTCTCCGGGATCAAGCCCAACACCGTCCTCGGCACGCTCGGCCTGAAGAACGGTGACATCTTGAAGACCATCAACGGCTACGACATGGCCGATCAAGACAAGGCCCTCGAGGCCTACGCGAAGCTCAAGACGGCCAGCAAGCTGAGCATCGTGGTCGACCGCGGTGGCTCACCGACGACCCTCGACATCGGCATTCAATGACACCGGTTCGGCCTCGTGCGGTGCGCCCCGCACCGGCGCCGCCCGACGTCGCTCACGGCCAGTTCACCCGCGGGACGCGGTATCCGCGCGCCATCGCATGGTTCGGCTTCAGATCTTTCTGGGGTCACTTGTGGAGCCTTCTCGCGAGCGTCATCGCGACCGAAGACATCGACAGCCGCGATTGGATGAAGGCAGATGACCCAGACGATCTGACGCGCAGAATCACGGTCGAGCTCGGAGGCGTTCCGGTCGGGTCGACGCTCACCGAATCACTCGGTCGCGACGTGTGGATCGATTTCGTGGCCGACACGGGCGACGACGTGTCCGTGAGCGGGGCCGTCGCCGAGATGATCTTCGCCGAGTACGAGGTCGACGACCCAGCCGAACCGTCGAAGAGCTCGACCCTCCCACGAGGCGACGTGCTCTTGTTCGGAGGCGACACCGCCTATCCGGTCGCCACCGACGTCGAGATTCACAACCGCGTGATCGTGCCCTTCAATCAGGCGCTTCGCGAGGTGACCGACGATCGGCCGCGCGTCCTCTTGGGGATCCCCGGCAACCACGATTGGTATGCGGGCCTCGACGGCTTCGGCCGCATGTTTCGAGCTCCTCTGGGAGCCGTCGACCGAGCCTCGGTCGTTCTTCGAAGAGAGGCCGAAGAGGCCCCTTCGAAGCCCGATACCGAGATCGGCGCGACGCAGCTCCAACACTTCTTCGAATGGGTCGAAGCGTTCCGCGTCGGCAAGCGCGTGTTCAAGCGATCGGCGCTGCCGATTCGCGGGTACACGCCGGTGCAGAGCGCGTCGTATTGGGCGCTCAAGGTCGCGCCCGATCTCGATCTGTGGGGACCCGATCGCCAGCTCTACGACGTCGACGACAGACAACGAATGTACTTCGCTCGCGAACGCGACGAAGCCGAGCCGCAAGGCGTCGTGCTCTGTATGGCCGATCCTCCGTATGCCTTCCTCGAGCCGTATCCGCCGGGCATGCGGATCCTCGATGCCCTCGACCTCGATCTCGAACGAGATCGCGTCCTCGCGTTGACGGGTGACATTCACCACTACTGCCGCATCCCATTCGGCGACGGGATGCAGGTCACTGCCGGAGGAGGCGGCGCCTTCCTGCAACCAGCTCGCATCGAACGGAGTGGAATGGTCGCGCCGACCGCTGAATTTCCCGGTCCGAAGGCCTCTCTCTCGCTTGCGCTCACGGCTCCGTTGCAAGTGGCGAAAGGGCGCGCGGGTCTCCTCGTCCATACTGCGCTCGCGCTCGCCTACTTGCCCATGTACGCCGCGTCTCGCGGGTTCGCAGGGCCGTCGCCGCTCGGTCTGTCGATCACGGGCGCGGCGCTCGCCGTCGTCTTGGCGCTCGTGGGTGGCGTCCGCGGAAAACGCGCGCTCGCGGTCGTCGGATTGGCGGTGCTCGGCGGCGCGGCGCTCACGTTCGTTCCATTCGCATTGGCTACGGCTTCGAACCTTCTCGGTGCCCATTTCGGGAGCGGCGGACGCGTCGCAGAGATCGCGACGTTCGCGCTCTCGGTCCTCGTCGGATCGTTCGTCGTCGGCGTCTATTTCATGGCGCTCACCATACTCGGCGTCGCCGTCGACCAGGGCTTCGGTCCTCTCGCACACCCCGGCTACAAGCATTTCGTGCGGCTTCGATTCAGACACGACGGGAGCGGCGTCGACGCCTGGGCCCTCGGAAAGGTCGACCCGCTCGACAAAGACAGCCCCGTCGTCTTGATCGATCGGTTCTTTTGGCGAAACCCGGCCCACGAACGACGCTGAAGCGTCATTGCCTCCTCATTGCCACAAGGCGAACTTCGGCGAGAGGCCGAAGAGCACTCCATAATGGTCGCCGCCTGGTGGAGCGCCCAACAATCCCACGAGCGACAAATCGAGATCGCTCACGGGCTCGAATTGTAGGCCATAAGATAGTTGGAATTGATCGGGGTCGGCGCTGAAATAGTGAACACCGCCGATCTCCCCCAAGATGGAGAACATCCCATCTGCATCGAGGTCTTGCGTGAGATCGAGACCCGCTTCGAGCGCGACCGGCCGCTTCGTGTCGAACGTCACGCCCGGATCGACGAAGCCGCCGAGATTGAGGACGAGGTGGGTGCGTTCCATGTTTCGGGCCAAGAGCAGTAGGCCCTCGTAGCCTACCCCGTGCGCGTCTCCGCCGAGCGCGAGCTTCGGTCCCATCTGCATTCCGAGACCCCAGCTCGTCTTCTTGGCATCGTCGCGCAGAGACCAGAGACCCACCTTCGAAGAGACCCAAAGGTCGTCGGTCACGCCTCGATCGAGCTTGAAAGCGCCGACTCCCGAAGTCGCCACGCCATAGGCCAAATCGAGATCGAGCTCGACGTTCTTGGCGAGCCCCAAGTCGATTTCGACGTCGGGAGCGACTACGCGGTAGTTTTGGGGTCCGCGGACGAATCCGAACTGCAGATCGACGTCGACAATCCCCGTGTCTTCGAGCTCGAGATCGGTCGGCTCGAAATGCTGTCTCGCAGCCTCTGCCGCATGAGGCATCGCACCTATCACGAGACACGCGGCGAGGGGTACGAGGTATCGAACGTGATTCACCGACGAGCTCATCCGCGAGAAGCCACTGCCCTAACGATCTGTCGTTGAGCGAAGGCAAAGACGACGAGCACCGGCCCGCTCAGCAGCACGTTCCCCGCCATGACGACGTGCCAACGTGCGCCCGTGCCCTGCTCGCGGAGGAGCGCGATGGCGAGCGGCAGCGTGCGGACGCGGTCGTCGGTCGTCATGACCAGTGGCCAGAAGTAGTCCGAGTAGTGATAGACGAAGCTGAACAAGAACATCGACGCGAGCGTCGGCCGCAGGAGCGGACCCAATACGCCGTAAACGATTCGAAGCTCGCTCGCGCCGTCGAGCCGAGCGGCTTCGATGATCTCGTCGGGTACCGAGAGCATCGCTTGGCGAACCAAGAAAGTCCCAAAGGCGCTGACGGCGAAGGGAACGATGAGCGCACCCATCGTATTCACCAGCCCTGCCGAGCCGAGCATCGTGAACACGGGTACAAAAGTGACTTGGGGGGGGATGAGCAGGCAAGCCATGACCAATCCGAAGGCGGCGCGTCGGCCCACGAATCGCGTCTTCGCGAGCGCATAACCAGCAGGCAGCGCCAACACGATTTGGAGCGTGGCGATGGCGAGCGCCATGAACAGCGTGTTCGCGAGATATCGCCAGACCGGCACGGTCGTCATCACCTCTCGATAGGCGCTCAGATCGAGCGCACGGGGCAACGGATACGCGGGTGCGTGGAGGATCTCGTCGAGCGACTTGAACGACGTGAGCGTCATCCACGCATAGGGCGCTAGCCAGAGCAGCGCGACGACCACGAGCAAGACCGCGCCTGCCGTTCGTGACCCGACGCCGCGTCGATCGAGCGCGCTCATGTCTGGGCCTTGCGGCGTCGCTTGGTGAGCGAGAAAGCCCACAGATTGAGCGCCGTGAGAACGGCGAGCAGCGCGAAGAACACGACCGTGAGAGCGCTCGCGCGACCCACGCGCAGATTCAAAAACACCTCTTCGTAGATGGCATAAACGAAGAGCGTCGTGCTCTTCACGGGACCACCTTGGGTCATGACGCGGACGATGTCGAAGGCCTGAAAGCTCAGAATGAGGCTCGTGGTCGCGACGAAGAGCGTCGTCGGTGCCAAAGCGGGCCAGGTGACGTGAATAAACCTTCGAATGGGTCCAGCGCCGTCGAGGGCGGCGGCTTCGTAGAGCGAAGACGGGATGCTCTGAAGCCCCGCGAGAAAGATCACCATCGCATAGCCGGTGATCTTCCACACCGTGACGAGCGCGAGGGTGACGAGGGCGGTGCGCGGATCGCCGAGCCAATTCATGGTCGGGATCCCGACGACGCGGAGCACGTGATTCACCGCCCCCGAGTTGTCGTCGAGGAGCCACATCCAGAGGAGCGCGACGGCGACCCAAGACACGACGTAAGCGCTGAAGACGGCGGCTCGTACGAAGGCATAGAGCCTTCCGGGTCGATTGAGGAGCACAGCGAGAACGAGGCCGAGCGAGACCGAAAAGACCACCACGATCGCGCCGAACGCGAGCGTCCGAAGGGCGGTGTCTCCGAGGGTTCCCTGGCGCGCGACCATGACGTAGTTCGCGAATCCGACGGGCGACGGCTCGGTCAGGAGATCCCAGCGAAAGAAGCTTCGGTAGGCGGCGACGAAGAGCGGGACGACGAAGAAGAGACCGAGCACCAACACGGTCGGCGCGAGCATCCAGTACGGATCAGAAGGACGACGAGGTTTCACGGATCCTCGGCGGCGGCGCGGCGAGCGTCGTCGAGCACGCTCTTCGGATCTCGATGACCTGCGATGGCCGCCTCGAGCCGCGGCTGGACGATCTCGCGTTGCAGCCTGAAGATCTGCGTGCCCCAAGGCCACGGATGCGCACGCGCGAGCTGGTCGACGGCGACCTTGGCGTTCGGATGCTCGGTGAAGAATCCGGCTTTTTCGAGAATGCGAAGCCCGGGCTTCGAGACGGGGATGTATCCCGTCTTGGTGGCGAATGCATTGGCTTGCGCCGGCTGCATCATGAACGCGAGAAACGCCGCGGCGGCACGTTGACGCCTCGGCGCCGCGCCCTTCGGCATGACGAACATGGTGCCGCCCGTCGGGACGAAGAATCGCTCGTCTTTGGGCAGAGGCGCAGTCAAAACGGGGAACTTGGCATTGTCTTCGACGTACCGAAGAAACGCGGTCGAGGTCCACATCATGGCTGCGCGACCCGCGATGAAGTCTTCGTTCGTGACTTGCCACGCATTGTAATCGCGACCGGTCGGCACCCGCATCGAGCGGTCCTCGTCGACGAGCGTCTGCCAGAACGCGAGCGCCTTCACTCCCGCGTCTCCACCAAGCGTGACCTTCCCGCTCTCGTCGAGAATCTCTCCACCGGCTTGGCCGACCAGCGCGACCCAGAACCACCAATCGATGGGGCAGGAAAAGCCGAAGCGTTTCGAGTTTCCGTCGCCACGCGTGAGAATGCGCGCACTCTCTCGGAGCTCTTCCCAATTGGTGGGCGCACCGAGATTCGCCTCTCGAAAGACGGCAGCATTCAAATAGGCAATCGGTGTCGACCGATTGAATGGCAATGCATAGAGAGGCTTGGGCTCGCGTGACGCGAACAGCCCCGATTGGCTCAGCTCGGGCACGAGCTCGAAATCGACGGCGAGCTCCGGAAACCCAGCGAGCTTTTCGAGGACGTCAGCCTCGACCAGGTAGGGAACGATCTCACCCACCACATGCGTGACCGCGGGCGCTGCACCCACGTGCATCGCGGTCCGGAGCTTGGCCAAGAGCTCGAAATAGTCACCTTGGTAAATCGCGTGGATGCGGTGCTCGCTCTGTGACTCGTTGAATGCGGCGACGAGCGACAAGAGCACCTCGCGGTTCTTGCCTCCGTAGCTGAACCAGAGATCGGCCTCGCGAGCGTCGTCTTTGCCGCACGCCGCGAGCCCGACCAACGGAGCCGCGGCGCCGAGCGTCGCGGTGGCGCGCAGAAAATCGCGCCGTCTCACGCGCTCCGCACCCGGTCGCCCGACGATGCGTCGAACCAGAGAACCTTGTCTTCGGGCGCGAAGAGCCTCACCTCGTTGCCTTGCTCGAACGCCGAAAAGCCCGGAACGCGTGCGCGGAAGGTCTCTCCCGAGACGTCGCAGTGGACGATGGTCTCGCTTCCGAGAGGCTCGACCAGTACGACCTTCGCGTTCCACGTCGTGCCCACACCGAGCGCTCCTTCGTCGCCGACGTCTCCGAGCCGCAGATCTTCGGGCCGCACCGCCATCGTCAAGTCGCCTCCATGAGAAGGTGCCTCGACGGGGACGCCAGCAATGACCGCGCGCGGGCCATCGTGCGCGGCGGTCACGGCGTTGATCCGCGTCGAGCCCAGAAACTCGGCGACGAAGAGAGAGCTCGGGTCGGCATAGACGGCCTTCGGCGCGCCAGCTTGCAAGATCGATCCCTTCTTCATGACGGCGATTCGATGGCCGATCGTCATCGCCTCCACTTGGTCGTGGGTCACGTAGATCGCCGTCGCGCCGAGCTTCCGCAGGAGCCCGGCGAGCTCCACGCGGAGGACGGCGCGCCGAGCAGCATCGAGATTCGACAGCGGCTCGTCGAACAGAAAGAGCTTCGGACGGCGCACGATGGCGCGACCCATCGCGACCCGCTGACGTTCACCACCAGACAGCTCGTCGGGGCGCCGCTCCATCAAATGGCCGATCGCGAGGAGCGCCGCAGCCTCGTCGACGCGCTGATTACGCTCGTCTGCCGCGACTTTCCGCATCTTCAGCGGGAACGCGATGTTGTCGCGCGCCGACAAGTTCGGGTAGAGCGCATACCCCTGAAAGACCATCGCCACGTCGCGGTCTTGTGGCGCGACAGGCGCGAGGTCACGTCCGTCGAGGACCACGCTTCCGGCATCGGGCTCGTCGAGCCCCGCGATGAGACGCAAGATGGTCGACTTGCCGCAACCCGACGGGCCGACGAGCACGAGAACCTCGCCTTGGGCGACCTCGAGATCGATGCGATCGACGGCCGGTGCCGCCGCACCGACGTGGCGTCGCGTGAGACCTGCGAGTGCGAGCATCGAAGGGCCTGTTAGCCTTGTTGGGGCGGGAAGGGCAGCACCACCAACCCGTCGACGGTGTCGGCGACGTCGAGGAGACGAGGGCTCGGCCCGACGGCGACCGGAACGCGCGCTTTTCGAAGCATGAACGCGTCGCCAGCGCTGTCACCGAAGGCGCCGAGAATCGTCGACGTCGGCAGCGCGCGATCGAGCGCTCGCACCTTGCCCTCGCCGTAGACGCTCTCACCTTCGAGCTCCATCGCGAGCTTTCCATCGGAGCGAAGCGCGGTCCGCATCGCGATGACTTGCTCGCTCGAGATCCCCATCTTGCGCACGCCGGCGACGACGGCCGCGATGGGTGAAGCGGAGACGACGTGGACGCGCACGCTCCGGTGGTTCGCCCAAGCCAAAATCTCGACGATTCCAGGATGCAGTCGCGCCTCGATTCCCGCGGCCGCAAGCACCTCGTCGGCGAGCGCGGTGAGCACCTCGGGGGCGACGCCGACGTAGCAGATGGCCATCGCGACTGCGGCAGGTCCGTCTTCCCAGAGACCCGAGTGAAAGGCTTCGAGGAGCCGCGTCGCGACCTCGGTCAGGTCGCCGTCGGTAGGGAGACCGATCGAGCGAGCCTCGCGCTCGAATAGCTCGGCGGCCTCGGGTTGGAAGGCTCGTCGCTCGATCGCGCCTTGGAAGAGATCCGAGCCGACGTCGCCACGCCAGAGCGTGCCATCGGCGTCGAATGCGAGGATCGGGTCGATTGCGCCTTCGAGGGCTTCTTCGAGACGACGGATGACGAACAGGGCGGTGACGCGCTCGAGATAGGGCATGATTGGAAAGACGATTCTCGCTCGGTCGCGCGGCCTTGGCGAGTCGATCGTGTCGCGATGCGTCAGTCACGATCCCGTCACCGGACTGCGACGAGAGTGCTCGCCGCACGGCACTGTAGTATCCGTGCCGCGCGATGCTTTATTTCCACGGATTCGGCCATTTCCACCCGGAGAACGTGATCGACAACGCCCTCTTGGAGGCGCTCGACATCGGCACGAACGACAAGTGGATCGTCGATCGCGTAGGCATCAAGCAGCGGCGCACCGTTCTTCCGCTCGACTACATTCGCGCGACCAAGAACCAAGACCTGCGTGGTGCCCAAGAAGCGCGCCTCTACACGAATGCCGAGACGGGCAAGCGCGCCGCGATGATGGCGATCGAGCGCGCCGGTATCAGCCCGAGCGACATCGGGATGGTCATCGCCGGTGGAAGCTCACCCGACGCATGCATTCCGGCCGAGGCCTCGAGCGTCGCGAAGGCGCTCGGGATCGAGGTGCCCGCCATCGACATCACCTGTGCTTGCTCGACTTTCGGCGCACACTGCCACTTCGCGACGATGATGGGTGCGAATCTCCCCGAGTACGTGCTCCTCGTCGTGCCCGAGAACACCACGCGAGTCACCAACTTCGCCGACCGGTCGAGCGCCATTCTCTTCGGCGACTCGACCGCGGCAGCGGTGGTCTCGACCAAGATCCCGTCGAAGGTGCGCGGCACGTTCACCCGCTTCGGTGGTAGCCCAGCAGGCTGCGGCGACGTCGTGATCCCGCGCCTCGGACACTTCTTCCAGAATGGTTCGGCGGTGCAGAAGTTCGCCATCAAACAGATGACCGTGATGGTCCGCGAGATTCAGGAGCGAGTCGGCGCTCTCACGAAGGGCCGCTTCATCTACATCGGTCATCAGGCGAATCTCACGATGCTCGAGAGCGTCATTCGTCGCTGCGAAATTCCCGACGAGCGTCACTTCCACAACATCGTCGACTTCGGAAATCAGGCCGCCGCGGGCGCGCCGTCGGTCATGTCGATGCGTTGGAACGATTTCCAACCGGGTGACGTGGCGGCGATGGTCGTCGTGGGCTCGGGTCTCTCGTGGTCGAGCGTGCAGGTCGAGTTCGTCGCCTGATCGACCGCTCGGAGCGGACCGTGTACATTCGTTGAATGCTTCGGCTGTCGCGCGCCCTCCACGTGGGTGCGCTCCTCACGCTGGGCCTCACGGCCTGCTTGTTCCCCGACTACACCTTCACTCCTGGTGCGGGAGGTGCGACCGCGTCGTCGTCGGTGGTGAGCTCGTCGTCGAGCGGTGGCGCGGGCGGAGCTGGTCCGACCGAAGACTGCTTCAACGGGATCGACGACGACGCCGACGGCCTCGCCGACTGCGCCGACCCCGATTGCGCACCTGCCACCGAATGCGTCGGACCGATCCCGGTCGGTTGGGGGACGTTCGGTTACGTCGTTCTCGCCGAGACCGATCCAACGGCGAAGCCCGTGTGCCCGAGCTATTCGAACGCCACCCAATACACTGGAAACAAGATGCTCCTCGGTGGGGCGTTCACCTGCGGAGCTTGCGACTGCGATCCGCCGACGGGTCAGGACTGCGCTCTGTCGACCGACCTCAACAACAGCAAACCCGGACTCCAGCCGTTCCAGATTCGAAACAAGGGGATGTGCGATCCGACTGCGACGACGATCAGCGAGGTCAGCGTTCCAACCCCGTGGGACTTCACATGCAAGGCCCCCGACTCGCTCGCGGGCGGTCAGCTCTGCGGCGGCGTTCCTTGCAACCAGTCGATCTCTTCGGCCATCCCTGTGGTCTCGGGGGGCATGTGCATGCCCACCGGCGGCTTACCGAACCTCGTCACCCCCACGTGGGACCTCGCAGCCACCGCGTGTGGCAACATCGCCGAGATGGCTGGCTGCTCGGGTCAGGAGCGTTGCCTTCCGAAACCAGCTTCTCCCTTCGCAGGACGGGTGTGCATCGGCAAAGCCGGCGACCAGACGTGCCCCGCGGGCGCTTTCTCGAAGAAGCATCTCTACTACGGCTCCTTCGCAGACACGCGCGACTGCGAGAAATGCCTCTGTGACGGCCCCGTCGGGGGGGCCTGCACGCTGCAAATCGCTCTCTACAGCGACGATCCGTGCGCGACGCCCACGCCGATCGTCACGTTCGACGCCGGGACCTGCGCCGCCCTCATCGGAAACCCACGCATCGGAGGCCGAACGGCGACCGTCACCCAACCACCGAACGGCGGCAGCTGCAGCCCGACGAAGCTCGTCCCGTCCAAGATGGGCGGCGTCGTCGAAGGCGGGCCGACCACGTTCTGCTGTCTCCCGTGACGCCGCGTTCGAGCGCGCAGCTTGCTGCTGGGCTCGACTTGAGCTTTCATGACCAAACGTAGGAGTATGCTTTTGCCCCGCTCGATCGCTTCCACTTCGCCGTCTTCGACGGTCCTTCGCCGCATCGAGAGAGCCTCGACACCCGAATCATCCGGCCCCGCAGGCCGCGTCCCGCTCGGTGGGTTGGCTCTCGTCATTCTGGGATCGAGCTTGGGTTGCGGCGGCGGCGATACGAGCACGGGCACATCGACCACCGGCCTCTCGCCTTCGACCACCACCGGCGGCCAAGGCGGCGAGAGCGGCACGACCACCGCGAGCTCGAGCTCTGGGCTCTCGACGTCGTCTTCGACGGGCACGGGCGCCGGCGGCGCACCTCCGACCGCGGGGGCTCCCGGCAGCGAGACGGTGAGCGCGGGCCAGCTGTGCACGAGCCCGAGCTATCGCATGATCATGACGTTGGGCCAACCGACGCAGAACCAAGGCCTGACCACGTCGCCCGGCTATCGGATGCGCGGTGGCCTCGTCGGTTCGACCCAGAAATGAGCTTTCGCAGTAGCCCGATGCAATCCGCGTCGGGTCGAGAGAGAGGCGCGTGGCGCGCGAGCACTGGACACCGCTGTCGATTCTCGTGGGAAGCGTGATCGTCGCCGCTGGCGCGTATCTGGGTCTTCGCGAGCACGCGGCCGCACCCGGTGCGCCCGGTGCCACGACGAATGCTCCGCTCTCGGCTTCGTCGGATCGAGACCGAACCTCGGCGAGCCCCAGCTCGGCGCCGGGATCGATCGCTCCGACACCTTTCTCGAACGCCGAGATGGACGCCGAAGTGAAGAAAGCGCTGGCCGATCTTCATGGCGAAATCAAGAAGAGCTGTTGGACGATCCACGAACACGATAAAGAGATGCCAAAGCATCTCAAACTCATTTATAGCGGAGCGTTCGACGCAGACGGTCGCGAGATCGGACGCGGCCTGAGTGACTCGCGCGACGGATATTACCTTCCGCTCAGCACCTGTGCGCGCGCCCTCCCGATGAACCTCCGCATCCGAGCCCCAGGCAAAACCTTCAGCGTCACGGAGGCCATCGACCTCCCGTGAGCGTCGCCGAACTTGCGTTTCGCGCGGTCTACCTGGGACTCCAGACGCTCGCGCCCTCTCTCGTTTCGCCTGAGCCAGCGTCTCGGACGACGCTGCAAACCGTCTCGGCGGTGGCAGCGCTGGTGCTTCCGACGGGCCTCGCGCTGTGGCTCCGGCGCGCCGCCCAGACCCTCGAGTCGGCCTTCGCGCTCGCCGCGTGGCCTCTCGCGACGGTCATGCTGTTCGTCGCCGCCGGCTCGCACACGGGCGCCGACGCTCCCCTCCTGCGCGGCTATTACATGGCCGCTCCGTTGGTCTGGGTCGCGCTCGCGATCACGGCGGCTGCGGCGGCAGGGCACTTCCTCGGATCGAACTGGAAGAACAAGCGCATAGGGGCCGCGGTGATCGTCTTGGCCGTCGGCATCTTCGTTTTTCGTGACGCGCACGAGCTCATCGCCTCACGATCGTCGATGTGGGCAGCGACGCTCGTGAGGCAACCGGGCAGCGAAGACGCGTTCGCCGCGTCGTTCGCCGGTCCGAAAATCGATCGTGACGAAGAGACCAAAGCCGTCGACCTGTGTCTGAAGGCGCGGCCCGACGCGTGCGTGTGCCTCGTGGCGCGGTCCGACCTTCGGCTTCGTCGCCGCAACTTCGAAGGCGCGGCGGTCGACGCCAAGAATGCCTTCGCCGCGAGGTGTGCCGTCGACCGCCCAGCGGCCGGTGTCACGCTTCGTGAGGTGCTCGCGACCTCGCTCGCGAAGCGCAACGAGTGGGACGCGGCCGAGGCGCTCTTGGTCGATGCACCCGCCAATCAGAGGTCGTCGCGTTTCCTCGTTGCGCGAGCGCTGGTTCGACAGGCTCGGGGCGATCTGGCGGCCGCCGAGGCTTCGGCACGCGAAGCGCTCCAGGTGCCAGACGCAGCTTTGTCGGAGCGCGATGCGACGTTGCTGATCGCCTCACTCGAGATGCAACGCGGCGAGAAGATCGAGGCCCGCAAGCTCCTAGACGATTTGATCCGACGCGACCCGCAAGATGGCGACGCCATCTACGACCTCGCGCTCCTCGACGATCTAGCCTCGAGCTACAACGCGGCCCGAGAAGGCTACCTGCGCGCGCTGCGAGCGAACCCCGAGCTTCGAGCGGCGCGCCACAACCTCGTGGTCCTCACCATGCGCCAGGGAATCGTCACCGAGGCCCGACACCACGCGCTCAAGTTCGCCGAGACCTGGCCAGACGATCCCCGCTCCGCCGAGCTGATCAAACTGACAGGCGCCCTACCAGGCGCGAACTAAGTTGCGCACCTCGACCCCGTGATCCGCGCGGTGATCTTCGGCTCTCGCGTGGTAAGACAGCTTCGTTTGATTGATCTGCTGCCTCTCCCGTCCAACCGCGTCGGAGGTCCTTCGAGATGCGTGCTCGCTTCATCGCTCTAGGTGCATTGACCGCGTCGTTCTTCGCTCTCGCGCCCACGTCGCAGGCGGGCAACGAGGTGAACCTGCTCGTGCTCAAGGAGCGAGGCTTGGGGACTTCGGCGCAAATTCAACCGTACGTCGACAAGTTCGTGGCCATCGCCCAAAAGAAGCTCGGCTGGAGCGTCGCCAAAGGCACCTTCCATAGCGAGCGAAAGGCGGCCCAGGCCTTCATCGACAGCGACAAGCCGCAATACGGAATCTTGTCGCTCAGCGCCTACCTCGCGATGAAAGATCCGCGAAAGCTCGATACGATCGGGCAGGTTTGGGCGTCTCGTGCCGGCGGCCAGCAGTATTTCGTCGTCTCCAAGAGCGCGAGCGACATCGCCGGCTGCAAGGGTCAGAAGCTCGCGACCGACCTCGGTGACGACGACAAGTTCGTCGATCGCGTCGTGGCCGCCGGAGCGTTCAAGCTCGCCGACTTCACTCTGCAAGCGACCAAACGCCCTCTCCAGGGCCTGAAGATGGTCATTCACGACGAAGCGAAGTGCGCGCTCATCGACGACGCTCAAATGGCCGAGCTCGCGAGCATCGAGGGCGGGAAAGACGTGAAGTCGGTCTGGAAGAGCGCCACGCTTCCTCCCATGGCCGTCGTCGCGTTCCCTTCGGCGACCGCTGCAGACAAGGCGGCGTTCAAGTCGACCCTCGACTCGTTGTGTGAAGGCGATGGCAAGACGACCTGCTCGGAGGTCGGTATCCAGAGCCTCAAGCCGGCGACCGACGCGACTTATGCTCAGGTTCTTGCCGCGTACCGCAAGGAC
Source organism: Polyangiaceae bacterium (assembly GCA_043755175.1). Lineage (GTDB taxonomy): Bacteria > Myxococcota_A > Polyangia > Polyangiales > Polyangiaceae > CAYYKK01. The sequence goes on from JAYUUB010000180.1 coordinate 20,303, forward strand.
AAGTAACGGTGAGCGCCTTCTGAACCTCCGTCATCTGTCGCTCATCACCCTCGGGCTAGGTCTCGCCTTCGCCAACGGCGGATGCCCGGGACCGGCACAGGTGCGTCCGGAGATCGAGAAGGCCGCGAACAGTGCCCTGGCCCTCAGCGACGCCCTCGAAGAGCTCATCGCCAAGGGCATCGACACCGAAGGCGATCGCGACACTGCGTACGACTTGGTTCGCAAGCTGCCCACCGAAACGGCGGGCGATGCGTTCGGCCGCGCCGCCATCACGGGTCGCGTCGCTGAGAAGAAGGGCGCGATGTCGCTCTTCAGCACCGACAAGAGCCCGACGAGCCTCGTCGCCGAAGCCGAAGAATTCGCTTTGAAGAGCCGCGATCTCGACCCGAGCTTTCGCGACGGCGCCGCGACGCGCATGCTCGGCACCCTTTACGTCGTCGCGCCCGCCGACATGCTCAAGCATGGCGACTCCGAAGATGGGCTGTCGATGCTCGAGAGCTTGGTGAAGGCCAAACCCGACGTGGCCGTCAATCAGTTGCGATTGGCCGAGGCCTACATCGCGCTCGGCGATCGCGAGCCCGCCCACGCCCCGCTGTGCAAGAGCAAAGCGATGCGCGCCAAGCTCAGGCACGACGACCAAGTGCTTCTCGACAAGCTCGTCGTCCAGATAAGCCCTCTCAAGTGCACCGAGCAACAGACCGCGCCGGCCCCCGTCCCTGCGCCTGCCTCGACGACCCCGGCGACGAGCCCAGCGCCCTGACTCGACTCTTCTGACGCGACTCCCCTGTGGCGTTTCGCGCCGTCGTCAGCCGCGCGACCCTGAGCGAGATTTCGGCGGTCGACTCGCACCTTTGCGAGACGACCAAGAACGGCTCTTTCACGTCTCCATGGCTGCGCTGAGCCATCTCTCCGAGTAACGTGCGCGACCGATGGGCGACGTGACCAAGAGCGGCGGGCCAGACGATTGCCCCTCAAAAGTAGAGGGCTCTCTCGATACCGACGAACGCTCGAGTCGATCTGGCGCCGCCAGCGAGAAGCCTCCCAGCGAAAAGCCTCCGACCAGTGAAAAGCCGCCCACCGCCTTCGTCGCGTTCCTTCACAGCATCGTTCTGATCGGCGCGCGCAAGCCGATCTGGTCGATCGGAATCGCTGCGGTCCTGTTCCTCTGCGCGGCCGCGCTCGTTCCTGGGCTGCAGATCTCGACCTCACGAACCGATCTGGTCGCCAAAGACAACCCGCACCAAAAAAGACTGCTCGCGTTCTACGACCGCTTCGGTTTTCCCGACGAACCGATCATCGTCCTCACAGGCGGAACCGCCGAGTCACGACGAAAGCTGGTCGATCGTCTCGAGCCGCGGCTCGAAGCCATGCCCGAGCTGAAAGGCCGCGTGCTCGCGCGCGTGAGCCCCGAGAGCGCCGCCGAGGTCATGCTCCTCACCGATCCCCACGTGCTCGCAGAAGGCGCGAGGCAGCTCACCAAAGGCACCGGCAGCGATGCGCCCGATGTGGCCAAAGTCATCGAGAGCGGCCTGCCAGGTTGGCTCGACGGGATCTCGAAGCAGGTCGCGCGAGGCCTCGATGATCCGAACGCCAAGATCGAAGACGCCGACCTCGGGATCATCAAGCTGACGACCCTGATTCGCGCGCTCGATGACGAAGTGCAGGGTCAATCGAGCATCCCGCGCTTGGCCGAGCTCGCGAAAGAGAGCGCGCCCGCGGGCGAGGCCGATCACCGCGTCGATGCGCAAGGCTACCTGACCGGGAGCGGCGACCACCACGTCATCGCGCTCTTTCCCGAGATCACGAGCGACGAAGGATCGCAGGTGGCTCCTCTCGTCGAGAAGATCCGCAAGGTGCGCGACGAAGCCGTCGCAGAAGATCCGTCGACCTCGGTTCGCGCCGACGTGACCGGATTGCCTGCGCTCGTGAGCGACGAGCTTCGAATCGTCGAGCGCGATCTCGCCGTCACGAGCACGGCCTCGACCCTCTTCGTGATGCTGGCGCTCTACCTCGCGTTTCGCAGCGTTCGGCAGGCCACGGTGAGCTTCTTGCCGCTCGGCTTCGGCACGCTTCTCACGTTCGCTGCAGCGCGGCTCGTCTTCGGAAAGCTGAACCTCATCACGACGAGCTTCACCTCGGTGCTCCTTGGGCTCGGCGACTTCGGGGTCCACATCCAGGCTCGCTACGCAGAGCTTTTGCGCAACGGAGTCGGCCGACAAAAGGCGATGGAGACGGCGCTCCTCAAGGCTGGTCCGGGTCTACTCGCGGGCACGGTCATGACCGCCATCGCCTTCGCGACCACGATGGTGACCGAGTTCACCGCGTTCGCTCAGCTCGGTCTCATCACGTGCATCGGTCTCCTCGTGCTGCTCTCCGGGACCTATCTGCTCATCCCACCGGTGGTCTTGCTCGTGCTCGGAAAAGTTCCGAAGCCCTCCCCGGAGCTCATCGGAATGCGCGGCACGGCTCGCTTCGCGCGCAAGTACCCTCGCCTCCTGGTCATCGGAAGCGTGCTCGTCACGCTCGCCTTCCTGCCCTTCGCATTCAAGGTCGACTTCAACGGACGCTACTTCGATTTTCTGCCCAAGAATGCCGAGAGTGCGCACGGGCTGGTCGCCATCGAGCGCGACGAGGTGCTTTCCCCCATCGTCGCGAACGTGACCGCCGACGGAATCGAAGAGGCTCGCACCGTCACCGCGCAGCTTCGAAAGCTCGATGTGGTCGCGTCGGTCGAGACCCCGTCCGACCTGCTGCCGGCACTCGACGACGGACGTCTGAAAGACTTGCAGCAGGTCGACGCGCTCTTAGGTCGCAAGATCGACTTCGACAAGCTTCGTCAGACCGCGCTGACCAAAGAAGACATTCTACCGAGGCTCGCCGCGTTGACCGACGCGCTCGACGAAGCTGCGTTCGCACTCCACCAGGCCTCACGCGATACCAAGCGCATCGATGAAGCGAAGGCCGCGATCGCCGACGTGAAGAAGCACCTCGAGGCGCAGCCCGACGGAGGCAAGGCGCGACTGACCGACCTTCAACGCCGCGCGGCGAGCATTCTCGAGCGCGCCGTCGGTGCGGTCCACAACGTGGCCACGCGCGGCAGATACCTCCCCGAAGACGTTCCGCCCCTCTGGCAGCATCGGTTTCTGTCGAAAGACAAGAAGGCCGTCGCTCTCTACGTCCACCCCAAGGGCGACATCTGGAACGAGCAAGTGGCCGGAGAGTTCGCCGAGCAAGTCGCGAGCGTTTCGAAGAACACGTCGGGCCTCGCCATGACGCTCTCCGAGCACCCGAAGATGATCGTTCGAGGCTTCGAGCGCGCGACCGCTCTCGCCGCTCTTCTGGTCGTGGTGGTCCTGTTCGTCGCCTTCCGCAACGCGAAAGACATGCTGATCGCCAGCCTGCCTCTGGTGATGGGCTCGATCTGCATGCTCGGTTGCATGCCTCTTCTCGGCCAGCACTTCAACCACGCGAACATGGTCGTCCTTCCGCTGCTCTTGGGGCTCGGTGTCGACGCGGGCGTTCACATCATGGTGCGCGCGCGACAGAGCGCGGCCGATCGAGGCGGCGTGGCCGATCTCGAGGAGATCATGGTGGGCACGGGCGCGGGCGTGTTCATCGCGTCGCTGACCACCATCTTCGGCTTCGGCGTGATGCTCTTCGCCAACTACCGCGCGATGTTCAGTCTCGGTCTCATCATGTCGATCGGTATGACGATCACCGTCGCGCTGAGCCTCGTCGTGATTCCGGCCATCTTGTTCCTGCAAAAACGCGCGCGCTGATTCGGCGAGACACTCCGCGGAGAGCCCCCAACCAACGTGGCAGGCGTTCCGCTCAGGGGCCGAGACCCGAGCCGAGGTTCTTGAGCGGGTCGGTCGGCTTGCTCGGGCTCTTGGGCGGCAGCCTTCCCGAAGGCGGAAGGCCTGGTTTTGCGGTCGGGCCGACCGCAGGCAACTCCGAAACGGACGTGGGACGCGCCGACGATGCCGGGGTGACCGTGGCCTCGGAGCTCGGCGCCGACGACGGTGAAGCCTCCGCCACGCTCGTTGCGGCGGACGTCGCGACGCTGGGCTCGGTGTGCGAAGGCGCGCGAGGGATCGCTTCGGTCGGCTGGCCAGTCTCCGATGAACGAGCCGCGCCGAGCGTGCCACGCGTGTAGCTCACGATGACCGCCGCGGAGGCCAACGCGGCGAGCGCACCGACGAGACCCAAGATCGCCCAGAGCTTCGGCGTCTTGGAAGCCGCCGAGAACGCCGGCGCCTCGAGAAGCGTCGGATCGAACGGATGGGCGAGCTCGGGGCTACGAGCGACGTTGATGCTCGAGATGCTCTCGACGAGCGGATCGCCGGCTTGCACGAGAGAGTCGCGAAAAGGCTCGCTCCCAGCAGCGATGCGACCAACGATTCCAGGGCTCGAGCCCCAAGCGCGCTGAGCCGAGCCCGCGGTCGCCGACTCTTCGAGACGAATCGTGCGCCTGATGGCGTTCGAGCGTCCGACGTTCAGTGCTCCGGCAGAGTCAACACTCGGACCGGCAGATTCTCGTGGGTCTCGCCAACCCTGTGGGTATGCGCCCAGCGACTGCGCTGCGTGCGACTGCGCGGCATGCGACTGCGCAGCCGAGGGGTGGGGCAGCTCCGATGACCCACGCTCCGGCTCGGAAGGGTGGGCCTCGAAACTCGGGAATGGATGAGTCGATGCGACGTGAGCCGGCATGGCCATGGTCGACATCGGGCGCGTGGGCCGCCGATAGGTGTCCGTGGTCGGCTCGGAGAGCATGTGCACGAGCGTCGCGTCCTCGGATTGCGGCGCGACGGTCGGTCGTTCGAGTCGCGGGGTTTGGGCCGTGCTCGTGTTGCCGAACGAGAGGTCTAATGCGCTCGGTCGCGGCCCCTGTGGATATGCAAGTTGCTGTGGTGATTCGATGGCTCTTGCGATCGAGTCGCTCTGGGCGAGCGCCCGAGCGCGCATCATCGACGTGGCAACTCCGGGGATCGACTCGGGAGAGGCGCGAACGACGAAGCTCTCGGGTCGAACGCGCATCTTGCCCTTGGCGATCGTGGGGCGCGCGAGTGGGATGTCGGTCAAGCCGTGGGTCGCGAGAATGGCGAGGATGCGATCGAGCAACTCGTCCGTCGACGCGACGCGCTGCGCCTGGGGCTTCAGGCAATCGTCGATCAACAAGCGGATCGCTTGCGGAAGCTGGGGAGCCACCGACTCGATCGTCTTCGGAGGTCGGGTGGCGATCGCGACGACCAAGCTGTTCGAGCTGTCACCGTCGTGAGGAAAGCGCCCGGTGAGCGCTTCGAACAAGACCACACCGAGCGACCAAACGTCGCTTCGCGCGTCGGCAGAGGCTGCCGAATGGGCCTGCTCTGGGCTCATGTAGCGCGGCGAACCGAGCAGCGAACCGGTGTGCGTGCTCACGCCGTCATCACCCGCGATGACTTTGCTCACGCCGAAGTCGAGCACCTTGGCGGTGACGAACCCCGTGCCTCGATCGCGATGCAGAAAGAGGTTCGGTGGCTTGATGTCACGGTGGATGACGCCGGCGGCATGAGCGGCCGAGAGCGCCGTGCAGCACTCGGCGAGAATCAAGAGGAGGTCACGCGCGCTGAAGGGTGGGTCGGAGCGAAGCGCCTCGCCGAGCGAGATTCCGTCCAACAGCTCCATGACGAGGTAAAGCGTCCCGTCATCGGTCTCGCCGACGTCGAAGATGTCGATGATGTTCGGATGGTTGATACGCGCCGAAGCGCGCGCTTCCTGAACGAATCGCTGCCTCGAGTCTTCGCTCGTGGCGACCGCCGCATGAAGGAACTTGATCGCGAACTCGCGGCCCGTGCTCGTGTGTGCCACGCGCCAAACCGAGCCCATGCCGCCTTGGCCGACTTTGGATACGAGCTCGTATTTCGACGCGATGACGTCGCCGGCCTTCACTGAGTCACCAGTTTCATGGTGTCCCCACGCGCGCGAAGGGTCAACACAACAGGAGTACCTTCAGCTTGACAGGCCTCTCGGTCCGCGGCTCTCCTCATCCTCGTGGCGAAGACGGCACAGCTGAACCTCGCGAGCCTCCTCGTCGTCCTGTCGCTTGGAGGGGTTACGGAGACGGCATTCGCGGGCGGCACGATCGAGCAGGCGAAGCAGTGGTACCAAGAGGGCGACAAGGCCGAGACTGCCGGCGACTGCGGGACGGCCATCCAGAAGTTCAAGCTGGCGCTCGAAGTGAAAGAGACTCCGCAGCTCCAACTCCGGATCGGTCGCTGCCAAGACGTCGTAGGAGCGCTCGCGGACGCGTTCGACTCGTACCAGCAGGCTCGGAAGCTCGCGCAGGGGAACGACAAGCTCGTTGCGGTCGTCGACGCACAGCTGGTTGGGCTCAAGCCGCGCGTACCTAGGTTGTCGATCACCGTCGAGAAACCTCCCCGCGATCTCGTCGTGAAGGTGAATGGCGCTCCGATCGAGAGCCTATTCGAAGACCGCTACCTCAACCCAGGCGAGGTCGTCGTCACAGCCGGAGCGGCCGGGTTTCGCCCGTTCTCTGCCAAGATGCACCTCGAAGCCCGTGAGAAGCGAACGGTCGCCGTCTTGCTCGTGCCGTCGGCGGCGAGCGCCCCGCCGGGCGCCAAAGTCGAAGCACCATTCGAGAAGAGCGGACCGAGCCCGGTTTCGTTCGTCTTGCTCGGTCTCGGCGTCGCGGGCGTCGGAGTCGGAACGGGTCTCACGGTCCACGGGTTCGGCCTTCAGAGCCGCCTCGAAGACGACGCCAAGTTCGGCTGTCACGTACCGGCTGGGGGAACGACCTACGTCTGCAAGAGCCCCACGTTCGATGGAAAGAAGGCGACCGACGTCCAGAGCCAATCGAACACCTTCGAGACAGCCGGCATCCCCACGCTCGCGGTCGGTGCCGCACTGGCGACCGTGGGTGTCGTCCTCTTGTTCGTCACGCGTCACGACGTGCCCAAGTCCCATCCCGCCGTCTCATTCGAGCCCGTCGTGGCTCCCGGCTTCGCTTTCGGCGCTCTCAGCGGCCGCTTCTAGTCGACCCCGTACAGTGCTTTGAGCAGCGGCCTTTCGCTTTGACTCCGGGTGTGACATGCCTTCTGCCATGTCCGAGCCGCTCCCTCCGTTCCTCGAAGCCGTCCACAAGACGCTCCTCCTGTCGGACGGCGCGATGGGCTCGCTTCTCTACGAGCGCGGGATCTTCGTCACGCAGAACTTCGAGCAGCTGAACGTGACTCGGCCGGACGTCGTCCGGAAGATTCACGCCGACTACCTCGAAGCCGGCGCGAACATCATCCAGACGAACACGTTTGGCGGAAACCGTTTCCGCCTCGAGCGTCACGGGCTCGTCGGTGAGGTCCGTCGCTTGAACCGAGCGGGTGCTACCGTCGCCCGCGAGGTGGTCGGTCAGCGCGCCTACGTGGCGGGGTCGATCGGGCCCACCGGGCTGCTCCCAGGTCCGCTTCGCAAGAAAGAGTTGGCCGAGGCGCGCGCGACGTTCGTGGAGCAAGCCGCCGCGCTCGCCGAGGGAGGCGCCGATCTCTTGGTGTTGGAGACGTTCCGTCACCTCGACGAGCTTGGGATCGCCGTCGAGGCCGCACGCGAAGGCGCACCGCGGCTCCCCATCGTCGCGACCGTCACGTTCGACAGCGGCGGCACGGTCGCCGACGGCACTCGCCCCGAAGACGTCGCGAGCATCCTTCGAGATTTCGGTCCCGACGTGATCGGGGTCAATTGTGGTGACGGGCCTCAGCTCTCGCTCGCGATGGCCGAGCGCATGCGCGCGGTAGGTCTGCCCATTTGCGTCCAGCCGAACGCAGGTCTGCCTCGCAGCATCGACGGTCGACTGCTCTACATGGCCACGCCCGAGTACTTCGACGTCTTCGCTCGCCGCATGATCCAGGCCGGTGCGCGCATCGTCGGCGGCTGCTGTGGAACCACGCCGGAGCACATTCGATGGATGGCGAAGTCGGTGCGGATGCTCGGTGGAGGCGACGTCGACGTGACCTCGGCGCGTCCCGTCGAGATCCACGAGACGAGCCACGGCGTCGAGCCTACCCCCGTCGCCGAGCGCAGTGATCTCGCCGCCAAGATCGCTGCCGGAAAGTTCGTCGTCTCGGTCGAGGTGAATCCCGATCCCGGGGTGTCACCCGATAACGCGCTCGCTGGAGCGAAGATGCTGATCGATGCCGGCGTCGACATCGTCAACGTCGCCGATGGGCCTCGCGCAATGGCGCGCATGTCGAACCTGGCGTTCTGTGCGCTCCTGCTCGAGAAGCACGGAATCCAGCCCATCTTGCACGTCTGCGGTCGCGACCGAAACATGCTCGGGCAGATGGCGCACCTCCTCGGCGCGCACGCCCTCGGTATTCGCAACTTGGTCGTGATTACGGGAGACCCTCCCAAGGTCGGCGACTATCCCGAAGCGACCGCGGTCTACGATCTCGATTCGATCGGTCTTCTGCACATGGCGACTCAGATGAACCGCGGGCTCGATCCTGCGGGCAAGCCGTTGCGCGGCGGCAAGACGTCGTTTTACTGCGCGACGGGTCTCGAGCCCGGCGCCGTCGACCTCGACAAAGAAGTCGCTCGCCTCGAGGCGAAGGCCGCTGCCGGGGCGAACCTCGTCATGACCCAACCCGTCTTTCACCAAGACGTCCTCGAGAAAGTACTCGCACGCATCGACCACCTGAAGCTCCCCGTCCTCGTCGGTGTGTTGCCGCTCGTCTCGTACAAGAACGCAGAGTTTTTGCACAACGAGGTCCCCGGAATGCAGATTCCCGAAGAGATCCGTGAACGCATGCGCGCAGCACCCCCAGGGGTCGAAGCGCGAAAAGAAGGCGTTCGCATCGCGCGGGAGATGCTCTTCGCGGTTCGCGATCGCGTTCAGGGCGCCTACCTCATGCCGCCACTCGGCAAGTACGAGCTCGCGCTCGAGGTCCTCGAAGGCCTGCAGCGCTAGAGCCACGCGGCGCGGGCGTCTGGAGTGCCTCAAGCACGGTTCGAATCGTCGCCGCGTACCTCGCGATACCCGTAAAGCGGGGTTCGCGGAGAGCGCTACGCAGTCAGTTTCTTCCGCGTGGCAGGGCTCCGACGCTGCCGTGACCGAACCGAGACGTCGACGCGACGACCAGGATTTTCGGCCGCGTCGATGTGATGAGTTTCGGACACCACGACCGCGGCACGGCTCTGGCTTGGGTGGGTCGCGTGAAAGACTCGAGCCTGCTTCACCGCATCGATTTGTTCCGCGGGTTACGCACGGTCATCCGGAGCTTGGGTGTCGGTGCGCTCGCCACGATCTTGGATCTCGCGGCGCTCGGAATCCTCGTGAGCGGCCTTCATTTCTCGGCGCGCGTCGCGAGCCTCCCTGCATTGACGCTCGGCATCGCCGTGCAGTTCTTCGGCAACAAGCTGTTCGCGTTCGAAGATCGTTCGAAGCGATGGGGTAAGCAAGCAGCGCAGTTTCTCGCGGTCGAGTCGCTCGGCTTCGTCGCCAACCTCGCGCTCTTCGACTTTGCGGTGAGTCACCTTCCGCTCCCCTACTTGGTGGTGCGACTACTCACGACGAACCTCGTGTACTTCGCGCTCTGTTTGCCGTTGTGGTCGCGAATCTTCCACGCGACGAAAGAAGGAGCATCTTCGTGAGCTCGCTCGCACTCGCGATGTGCTCGCTCACGACTGCATGGATCGCGCTCGGGACCGGCGCCGTAGCTTTCTCTGCGCGCATGCGTTCTGCACGCGTGTCAGACGAAAAGAGTCTTCCGCCCGTCACGGTGCTCAAGCCTCTTTGCGGAAGCGATCCGAGCCTGCGCGAAAATCTCGAGAGCTTCTTTCTGCAAGACTACCCAGTTTACGAAATCGTCTTCGGCGTCGAACGCGCCGACGATCCGGCTCTCGCAGTCGTCGACGCGCTGATGTCGGCTCACCCGTCGGTCGCCGCGCTGGTCGTGATCCAGAGCTCGACCACCGGACACAATCCGAAGGTGCGCAATCTTCGAGGCATGCTGCCCCGCGCGTCGCACGACCTCGTTCTCGTCAGCGACAGCAACGTTCGGGTGCCGCCGGACTACCTACGAGGAATGGCCGCCGAGATGATTTACGATCCCGGCGTCGGCCTCGTCACCAGCGTGTTCGCCGGCACTGGAGGTGGGTCGTTGGGGGGCGATCTCGAGTGCGTGGAGCTTTCGGGGTTCTGCGCGGCGGGCGCCGCGTTGCCGACGCTCTTCGGCGACGCCGCCGTGATCGGAAAATCGATGCTCTTCTCGCGCCGCGAGCTGTCGGAGCTCGGCGGTCTCGAGCGGGTCGCCGATGTCCTCGCCGAAGACTACGTTCTCGGCAAGCTGTTCCAGGCCGCTGGACGCCGCGTCGTCATCGCTCGCACCGTCATCGAGAACGTCATCGGACCGATGAGCCCGCGCGCGTTCATCGACAGGCACCTTCGTTGGTCGATGCTCCGCTTTCGTCTGAGACCTCTCGCGTTCTTGCTCGAGCCGATGACGAGCCCGCTGTTCATGCTCCCCTTCGCGTGGGCAGCCATGGGCGCATGGGCGCTCCTTTGGACTGCGACTCTGCTCGCCCTACGAGACGTTGCTGGCTGGTTCTTGTTGCGCGGTCCGATTGGCTTCACGACGCCACTCCGCCTCTCGCTGCTCCGCGAGGTGGCCGCGATCGGAATATGGTTCGCCACGCCGTTTTCGCGTCATGTTTCGTGGCGCGGCCACCGTCTGCGCGTCTCGACCGGAACGCTCTTGATACCGGATTGATGCGGCGAGCTCGGATCGAGCCGCGCGCCCGTCAGAAGGTGCCGCTCGCTCCGAGAAACCCAGGGCCGACGATCGGAGTGATGCGGCCCGACTTGGGGCTCGCCGAGCCGCTCGGGATGAGCCAGAGCGTGGTTGCGAGCACGGCCGTCGCGCCACCACCGATGAGCAAGCCGACTCCCACGGTGGTGAATGTGCGCCGCTCGGAGTCGATCGACTTGAGATCTTTGTAGTCGGTGGCGGGGAGAGACGTACCGGCTTCGCGTTGCGCGGCTGCATCTTGGAGCTGCGATCGTCGCGACTGCGCATTGACGAGCAAGACGCTCCCGGCAGTGACCAGCGCGGCTGCCGTTCCCGTGGCGATCCAGGGCAGCACACGCGAGGCGCTCGGAGCCTGAGGCGAGAGCGCGACGCGCGTCACGTTGCCTCGCTTGAGCTCGACCTCGGTGCTCGCCGTCGCGCCGCTCGACAGCGTCAGCGATACCTCGTGAGACCCAGGCGACGACGGGACGCGACCTTCGTCGTCGGCGGTGACCTCTTTGTCGTCGAGCTTCAGCTTGGCGCCCTTCGGCACACGACCGACGCTCACCACCGATTCGAACGACGGAACCGTGAAGACGTGTTGGCGTACGGGCGGTCCCAAATCGCCGAACTTGTCTTGAGCGACGAGGTCGACGGTCAGCTTCGCTTTCGGCCGCAACCAAGCGGCATCGAGCGTTCCAAGCAGAGGCCCCTCGTCGGAGGGGACGAGAGGTAGATCGAACGACCCTTCGAGGTCGGAGCTCGTCACACGGGCGACGAGCTTGAGCCAAGTCGGCCGCTTCTCCGTCGTCGCCGAAATGCGAACGGGCTGGTACGCGACTTCGGGCTCTTTCAAATCGAGCTGGCCGAACGTGATCCCTTCGGCCTTGATCCGATCACCACGCACCTTGCGCGCGGCCGCTTTGCAGACGTCGCGAACCTTGGGTGACTGATCGCGCGCGATCTCGGGATCGTAGCCTCCGACCGTGATCGCTTTCGCGCAGGCGTTCGTCGCGGGATCGGCTCCCTGCGTGACCAAGAGCGCGGTCGTCTCGAGGAGCGCGGCCTCGATCGCGAGCGCCGGTGGTGGGTTCTTCGAGCGAAGGGTCCCGAGGATGCGCAAGGCGTCTGCGTAGCTGCCGTTCTCCACCTGGTCTCGGGCCTTCGCGACGATGGCAGAGAGGTCTTCGGCATGAGCGCGACTTGGCAGCGCCGCCGAAGCGGCGAGCGAAGCCAAGAGGATCAACCACTTGGAGCCGCAAAACAAAAAAGCGCCTGAAGCCCTGCTGGGGACGTTGTGGTCCTCAAGGCCGCGAGAAAGTGAGGTCATCAGTCGGTCTTCTTCAGGTCGAATTTCGCGAAGGCTTGTTTTCCGCCGATCACTTTGACCGTCTGTGAACGCGATGCCCCGAGATCCGGGTTCGTGACGACGACGGTGTGAGAACCTGGAGCTAGCGAAATGGGCGCGATGGGCGTCTGCCCGAGCGAGCGTCCATCGACGCTCACGTTGCCCCAGGGGTTCACGACGACCATCAAGGTCCCGGGAATGGACGGGTCTTCGGCCACGGGATCGGGCTTGGCGCTCGGACGTGGCGGAGCGACGGGGTGGCCGGCCTGTGGGGCGGTCGGCGAGGCGTTTGACGCGGCGGGGAGCGCCGACACGGGGACCTCGGGCACATGCGACGACGCATTGACCTCGGGCAGGTTGACCGTGTGCGTGGGCAGCGGCGCGACGTCGCTCGTTGCGGATTGCCCAGGTGTCGGCGTGTCGCTGCGTCCCGCGCCATTCACAAGCGAGTTGTCGTGCGGATTGCGAGCAACGGCGATCCAGGCGCCCGTCGCGGCGCCACCGCCGACGAGAAGCGCCACGGCGACCCACCACCAAGACCGGGAGGGCGGAGCCGCTCCTCGCGTGTCGGAAATGCTCGCGATCCGAGTGATGCTCGCGTGATTGCCGGTCGATGCGCTCGGGTGAACGCTTATCTGCTCGAGCGCCGGAGGGAATCGGCCATCGTGATTCGAGCCTGTCGAAAGCAGCGACGGGATGGGATGTACCCCCGATCCGCCCATGCCGAGGTGCGCCGAGACTGATCCGGCCGACACCGCTCCCGCCGACACAGACTTGACCGACCCAGCCGAAGGCTGCGACGAGTAGGCCGGGTTCTCGCTCGAGAGCGCGAGGCTCCACGGGGCGCGCGTCTGACCGCCGGCGTTGGCAGTCACTGCGACCCGATCGCGCAGCTCGTTGATGGCTGCGTCTTCGGCTCCTGGGCCGAGGCTCTGAAGAATTTGATTCAGGAGCTGCGCGAGCTGACCTGCATTCGCGATTCGATTGGCCGAGTTGAACTCGGTCATCAGGTCGATGATCTGCGCCAGACCAGGCGGCGCATCGGGGAGACGCTCGGCCACCATGGGAGCGCGCTCGGTGGCGATCATCGCGATGAGCTGACCTTGAGTCTCGGCGCGTCGGAGACGACCGCCGAACATGGCCTCGAAGATCGTGATCCCGAGCGAGAAGATATCGGCGCGCCCGTCGAACGGCTCACCCATCGCTTGCTCTGGAGGCATGTAAGGGAGCTTGCCTTTGAAGACGCCGGTTTCGGTCTTTTCACCTCCGAGACCCGTGATGCGCGCGACGCCGAAGTCGGAGAGCCGCACGCGTCCGTCTCGGCCGACGAGGATGTTCGCCGGGCTCACGTCGCGGTGTACGACACCGAGATTGCGACCGTACTCGTCGGACATGTTGTGAACGGCATCGAGCGCTTTCGCGACCTCGCGACCGATGAGCGCCGTCGCCTGCGGTGACAGCTGTCCGACCTTGCGGATGATCTTGTCGAGAGCCGCGCCGTCGACGTAATCGAGCACCAAGTAGAGGCCCCGATCGTCGGTTTCGCCGAGCTCGATCAGACGAACGATGTTCGGATGATCGAGACGAGCGAGCGCCTGCGCCTCCGCGACGAACGACTGTCGAGCGATGTCGCTCATCCCTTCGCTCGAAAGCAGACGCTTGACCGCGACTTGGCGGCTGAAGTTGCGCGGTCCCTCTTCGATCGCGAGCCAGACCTCACCCATCGCGCCACGCCCAAGCATCTTCTGCATCCGGAACTTGCCGGCAAAGAGCTGTTCTTGGGACAGGTCTTGGTTCATGGAGGAGCGGAGCAAGCGCCGTCGGTGGCCCAGAGAAGCGGGGTCAGCGAAGGCAAGCCAGACGAGAGCCTTCGATCCTACCTCGGCCAGCGCAAAGAGCCTTGCAAATGTCGAAGAGGATCACGTTCAGGCGCTCGGTGAGCTCCTTCTGGGGATCGCAGGTGAACACGCGCTCCAGCGTCCGGGCCGTCGGCTCGAGGCGTCTGTCGGACTTCGGCCTCGACGGAATTTCGACCGACTCGCGCTTTCGCGAGATCACTTCGATTTTTGCCCACGTGGATTTCCCCACCCTTGGCTGCCCGCTTTGGCGCGGCCGCGGAGGGAGGGAGATCCGCTCGGGTCGGTCCCCTGATTCGAAGGCGAACCAGCCGTCGAATCGCGCTCTCCTTGCTTTGACGCGGGCGTTCGAGGATCGCGCCCCTGTGACGAATCGCCGGGAGACGAGCCGCCTTGCGACGAGTGACCCTGCGAGGAATGCCCCGGCACCGACTGCCCGCTCGTCGAATGGCCTCCCGTCGAATGGCCTCCCGTCGAATGATCAGGAGACGAAATCTCCCAGCTCGCGTCGTCGGAAAGAACGTCACGTCCGGAGGACGACGCAGTGATGTCTCGACCTTCAGACGAGGCGTCGCGTCCACGTCCCTCCCAGCGAAGCCCTGCCGTGTTGGGCGATCCGGCCGGCGGAGGGCTCGTGCGGTGTGCACCCGTCGCGTGCCCGCCGGTCGAGTGACCTCCGCTCGAAACGCGACCCGTCGAATGGCCACCCGTCGAATGGCCGCCCGTCGAATGGCCGCCCGAAGACACGCGACCCGTTGCATGACCCGAGGTCGACTGCTCGTTGCGATCCCATCGGAGGCCGGCGTTGCGAGAGGACGTGTCGTAGGTGCCCTCACCCGCATCGGTCGCGTCGCGGGCTTCTTCGGAGAGGTACGCGGCGAGGATCGCGTCGGTCTCGCTCGGCGTCGCCTCGGGGACACCGACGGCCTCGACGATTTCTTTTCCGTACTCGGTCCAACTCACCTGGCGCGTCGAGCCAGTGGCGCGACCTTCTTGCGCCGGGCGCTCCGATTCGGGAGACCAGCTCGGAATCAGGATTTCGGTCGTCAACTTTCCGCCGGGAACCTTTCCGCGGGTGGGCGGAGGCGTCGTGCTCGCGGTCGGTGGCGGCGCCTGCTCCGCGCTCGGTCCAAGAGCGGCAGTGACCACGGGGATCGCGCTGGGTGGGGTCGGGATCGACGCAGCGGCGCGCGGGGGCGGTCGCAGCGGCAGCACCTGCTTCGCGCTCGGCGTACGAGCGACGCCGGAACCCATCTGTGATGCAGATGAATCAGCGATGAAGGAGGACGCCGCGCCGACGACTTCTGCAGTGGTCGCGACTGGCGAAGGCCCCGCCCATTTGGAAGCAGGCTTCGCAGGAACCGGTCGCGACCCGGTGATGTCGATCTCGGCGACCTCGATGGCCGGACCTTCGGCAGAAACTCCCGAAGGTGTATCCGGCGGCGCGTCTTCGCTCCGGGGGTCCCACCGCTTCACCGCGGGCCGACCGGGGCGTACCGAAGCAGGTGCTTCGACCGGTGCCACGCCAGAGGCCGAGCCCGATGTCGAAGGACTGCTCTCGTTGATGACGACCGCTGGCCCACGCATCGACGGCGTGTGCGAGTCGGGCGATTGCAGGTCGATTCGCTCGAACGACACCTCGGGATCGGCATTCGCTCGCGCAGCCGCGGCGGCGGCTTCGGCGCCAACGACGGGGGCTCGTTTCGGCGGAGGTCCGGGTGGAACGCGTCGTTCCGACACCACCTCGACGATCTCGTGGATCTCTGCCTCGGGAACCCCGATGGGCTCCGACGATGCGACCTCGACCGGCTGTTCTTTGGCCGAAGCCTCGAGCGCCTGGACCGCCGCTGGAATCGCGGCTTGTGGGGCGCTCAACCGTCGGCGGGGCAGAGGTCGGTCGACGGCGGGTTTCGCCTTCGCGTCGAGCTGGGCTTTGTCGATGCGGTTGCGGTCCGTCGATCGCTTTCGTCTCGACGAGAGCGACATGACGTACGCGCGCATCTGCTTCATCTGCTGATCGCTCGCGTCGATCGGCTTCTTGATGTAACGAGGCGGCGCCTTGAGCTCACCCTCTTCGGTCGCCTTCACGTTGCCGAGATCGAGATCGATCGGCTCTTCGAGCAGCGCGCCGTTGGCGTCGTACATGATCCGTACCGGCGGACGGGCGAAGTCGATGGGCAACCGCGGAGTCGATACGACCACGGCGAGCTCGCCGGTGCTCAGCTCGACGAGTGTCCCGGCTGGGAACACCCCGAGCGTTCCGACGAGGAGCTTGACGAAGGTCTTCTCGATGTTGTCGCGCGCCTGGCTCGTGAGGACCTGGATCGCATCGTCGACGCTGTGGGGCGGCGAGGTCCCGCGCGACACGCGGAGCTCGGTGAAGGCGCGCGCGACGGAGAGGATCCGCGACAAGACATGCGGCTGCCGAGCGCCGCCGTACGGTGTGGTCGCCTCGTTCCGGAGCGAGAGCGCTTCGTAGACGATGACCGAGCGCGTGACGCCCTGCGGATGGAGTTTTCCGAGCGCCGTGAGCGCGACGATGCTCGCATTGGGCAGACGCTCTTCTTCGTCTTCACTGAGGATCCGCTCCACGATCGGACCGTCGGTGCTGCTGCTGCCTCGGAGGAACCGTGCACGCCCCGCATCGTAGAGGAGCGCGGCGGTGGCCAGCGTCGTGAGCGCCGAGCGATCGTCGGTGAGCTGTCCGGCCATGACGACCGACACGATGGCCGAGCTGACGATGAGACCTGCGCGGTCGGTGTCTGCCGCGGGCGCTGCTGCCGTCGAAAGAAGCAATCGTCTTTCGTCTGCGGGGATGCCGGCGAGCTTCTGCGCGACGCGCTTGACGCTGTGAGAGAGCTCGAGCTTTCCCTTCTTGAGATCGGCATAGAACGCGCGAACGATCATGATCGACGCCGCGTAGGTGCGAGCGACTCGAGTGACGGGCGAGAGCACTTCGCCGCCGCCGAAACCGACCACTTTGCGCACTTTGAGGCCTGTCCAGCCGCCTTCGATGAATCGGGGCGAGGGGGTCTTCTCGCGATGCATCGCTGCGACGGCTCGGCCGAACTCGCCAATCTCGCCCGCGATGATCGACCGCTCGAAGGTGACCTCGGTGATCCCGCAGCCGGAGAGTATCGTCCCGAGCTCGAGGGCGAGCTGGTAGGTCTCGCGCGACGCTCGGAGCATCTGCTTGTTCACGAAGACGCTGTTGCCCGCGAACAAGACCGAGACGGCTTCGACGCCCGCGCGGCCGCAGTACACGTGCGTCGTCTCGATGACGAACTCGATGAGGTTCGCCACGGCCTGATTGGAATCGTCGTGGAGAAAACAGCCCTTGATCAGCCGATAGATGGCGTGGACGACCCTGCTCGCGAGCTGACGCGGGTCATCGGATTCGGAGCTTTCGAGCACCACCGATTTGGGAGCCTCTGCGCTCACGCTTTGCCCTCCATGGGTTTAGCCTCGAGCGGCGCACGCTTGCCCTCGCGGCTCGCGCTTCGCGCACGAATCGCGGCGAGCGCACGGCCCGCGGCCTCACGCACGACCGACGACGTCCCCCAACGCTGTTTGGCCGTCTCCTCGAGGGCCTCGACGGCTTCTTTCGAGTCGGCCGTGGCGAGCAGCTCCGCGGCGAGCCCACGCGACTCCTCGACCGCCTCGTTGGAGAGCAGCTTTCGCTTGGAGAGCAGCTCGATCGCGATCGCTTCGCCGCGCGATGCTTTGAGGCTCGACACCGTGGCGAGCCACCGTCGTCGCTCCTCGATCGATAGGTCGTGGAACGCGTCGGATTGGATGCGCCGCACGAGCACCGGCCCGGCGGCGACGACCGAGAGCTGGCCGACCAGGTCGAGCGTCCGCAGTCGCACGGCCACATCGGGTGCGTCGAGCAAGCTCGTGATCTCTTCACGAGCACGCTCGCCGATCGACTCGCCGGTGTGCGCCAGCGCGGCGAGCTTCACTTCGATGTTCGGGTTCTGCAGGGCGGCGTCGATGCCCTGTTGCGCTGCGGGTGTCTTCAAATCGACCAAGAGCTCGATGAGCGTGCGACCGAGCTCGGGTCCAGCGCTCGGGAGCATCGCCGCGAGCGCGCCCTCTTGGCCGAGCGACCATCGCCTGATGTACGGAACGAGAACGTCGCGAAGCGAGGTCGAACGCGAGGAGTCGAGGCACTCGAGCGCGAGCGCGAAGACCGCGTCGCTGGCGAGGAGCTCGAGCGCACGCGCGAGCCCACGCACGAGCTCGCGCGGCGCTTCGATGGGCAGGCCTTCGTTGGTCCAGCGCTCCGCGGCGATGTCGGTCATGACGGCGCGCAAGATCTCGGCGGGGAACATGAGCTTCGCCGTCTCGAGCTCGATTCGCTTCGCTGACTCGGGATCGGCTTGCGCGTTGAACGCCGCCGTCATGCCTTGGTGGACCTCGAACACACGCTCGACCGAGTGAAGCTTCACTTGGTCTTCGGTCCATTCTTTGATCGCGGCGTGGAGCGTAGGCATGTCACCACGCTTCTCGGCCTCGAGGTAGGCGGGCACGAACGCCATGAGAAAGCTCTCGAGCCAACGTTCGGGAGGCATCGCGATCTGCGCTCCGAGGGTGGCTCGGGTCATCGGATCGATCGATATCGCAGCGGCGGCCTCGCCAGCTTCGCGCAGCGCATGGCCGACGTTCAGCTCGGCCGCTTGGGTCTCGAGCCCGACGTCTTCGAAGTCTTTGTCGATGCGGGCGAAGACGATCGCGCGGTCTGCGAGCTCGTTCCACTCTGCCGCGTCTTCGGCGGTCCCGATCGTGTCGCCCTCGGCGAAGGAGTCGATCGCGAGGTAGGCCACGTGCTCGAAGCGCCGATCCCACATCGCCGTGACCGAGTCGTCTTCGGCAGCGAAGAGGCTCGACACGTCGCGGAGCAAGATCACGAGGAAGTCTCGAATCTCGTCTTCGGTGATGCCGAGCTTGAACTGGACCTTGCGAATCCCGTCGGCGAAGAGCTGGTGCGGGATGCGATCGAACGGAACCCGATCGGGCGTCCAGATCGCGTGGCCTTCGAAGAGGAACCCCGACGTGTTGACGTCCCAGCGCACCGAGTACGGATTGTTCGCCAGCGTCGCGCCGATCTCTTGTTGGCCCGCGAGCAGCGCTTTGCGTGTCTGCGGGTGGGTGAAGCCGTATTGGCGCACGCTCGCCATCGCGAGGCTCATGTGCTTGAAGATGCTCGTGAGCTTGTTGACCGCCTCGCGCAGCTCTTGTTCGTTGTCGAACGCGGGACCTTCTTCGATCGCGTCTTTGCCGCGAACGACGATACCGGTCGCCTTTTTCCCCGAGGTCTTGATCTGCCCCGAGCGGAGACCCGCGGTGATCTTGAGAAGCTCGGAGCGCATCTCTTGCGCGTTGCCGAAGCGTTGATTCTTGTCGTAAGTGAGCGCCTTGTCGATGAAGGCGACCACCTCGGCGGGGAGGTCTTTGGCCTTGCGCGCGACCGATGGCGCCGACTGCGTGGCGGCGATGACGAACTCCTCGGCCTCGGTGTTGGCTGCGTGAAGGCGCTCGCCCGTGAGACCGGCGTAGAGACACGCCCCGACGGAGAAGAGATCGGCTCGACCGTCGACCTTCTCCATGCCGAGAGCTTGCTCGGGAGCGATGAAAGAAGCCGTGCCGAGCGCGATGCCGGCCCGCGTCGCCTGCTGATCGGTCTCGGGCTCTCGCATGCGTGCGACGCCGAAGTCGAGGACGCGCACGGGCCCGTGACGCGTGAGAAAGATGTTCGCGGGCTTGATGTCGCGGTGGACGATGTCGATCTCGTGGCACTTGCCGAGCAAGTCGAGCACCGTGTCGAAGATCGACAGGAGCTTGTCGAGCGGCATGCGACCGCCGCCACGTCGAAAGAGCTCGGCGAGCGTCATCCCCTCGAGGAGCTCCATCACGAGGAAAGGCTCACCCTGATCGCTCACGCCGTCGTCGGTGACCTGGACTCGGGCGGTGTGGTTCACCTTGTTGGCGATCCGCCCCTCTTTCAGGAACCGATCGCGAACGTCTTCAGCGCGTGCGTACTCGAGATGGAGAACCTTCACGGCCGAACGGGTGCCGTTGTTCTTGTGCGTGCACGCGAACACGACGCCCATGCCACCGACACCGACGACCTTGTCGATGCGCCACTTGGCGTTTAAATCCGTGCCGACCCTGCCTGCAGCCTGCTTTGCAGGGCTCAGCTTCTCGGCTTTTTCAGCTTTCTCTTGGGCCATTCAACCCGCCCAAAGGCGCGGAGGTGTGCGGAACGCTGTGGTGCGAAGAACCGCAACGCTCTCGAAATTTAGCACGCCAACCCAAGAAGGGGGCGAGCCTTCGACGACGATTCCCGTCGACGCACATCGGTGTCGACGCCACCCACCCTGGTCTACGTGCTCCTTCGTGCAAGGAATCCAGTCCGATGGGGCAATTCGCCCCCGTGGTGGTTTCGCCCAGCCGCATGCCCGACACCACGATGCAAGCCGAGGGCGAGGGGCCACGAGAACAACGGGTTCGATCCGGGACGGTGGCTGCGCGCGACTCACTTGGTATGCTGAGACGGGGCATGAAGAACCTTGCACGCCTTTGGATGAATCGCATCCCGACGTTTCGCGAGACGTCGATGCGGCTCGCAATGGTGGCGAGTGACCTCGGGGCGGCCCCACTCGACGATCTGGCAGAGGCTTTGGACGCCATCGCCGGGTTGGCCGAGCAAGCAGATCAGCGCGCGCGCGAGGTGCTCGCGGCAGCGACACCCACGCTGACCGATCCGCACTACGATCCTCGCATCGAAGCGCTGCGCGAGCTGGCGCATGTGAAGTCGTATTTTGCGTTGGCGCGCCTCCTTCGGCGGCGAGCGAAACCGGGCGAGCTCTCGGCGCCCGACCCGAAGGAGCGTGGAGGAACGGCGCCGCCACGCGGTGGGCGGGCGCTGACGCTCGGTGAGAGAAAGTTTCTCGCCCGAGGTCGTGACCGAATGATGCTCGACCGACTGCTCCGCGATCCGCACCCGGACGTGATCCGCGCGATCCTCGGAAATCCACGCATCACGGAGGCCGACATCGTCCTCTTGGCGGCGCGACGACCGACCTACGCCGACATTCAATCCGAGATCGCGAAAAGCGCTCGCTGGTCACCGCGACCCCGGGTGCGGCTGACGTTGGTCCAGAATCCCTACACGCCCCCGACGATCGCGGTGCCCATGCTTCCCCTCCTCTTGCGAGGCGAGCTCGGCCAGATCACCCGTGCGACGGATCTGCCTCGCATCGTGCGAGCCGCGGCGCTCGATCTGCTCGACCGACGGCCACCGGTTCGAGCGCCCGAAGAGGGGACCTCGCAATAGCGAGCCCTCTTCGCGTCACTTCACTTTGAGCCAGGCGTGGAGCCGAGCGCGTTCGCGCGCGGCGAGATCGGTGCAGAGGTTGGCGCGCTCGAACAGCTGTGAGACGGCTCGATCGCCGCCGTCGACCTCGGAGAGCTTGCCGTCGAACGCGGTGTGCGCCACGCCGATGGAGTCGGCGTCGCACACCCGCAGGACCTCGACGAAGCTCACGCGCAGAAACGCGGGGACCTTCTTCTTGAGCTCGCTCGTGTGGGCGCCGAGAAAACCCAAGAGCTTGGGCCGCGAAGCCGGACGTGCCACCGCCGCTCGCACGATGTAGAGCCCGTCTTGTTTCTTCATCTCGGGTCGAAACATCAGACCGAGGGCGCGCTCGAGGAGTTCCGAATCTTCGAAGCTCCCGAGCCCACCGAGCAGGGCGACGCGAATCTGGGGGCTTTCGGCTTTTCCGAGCGCAGCGAAGAGCTGGTCGAAGCGAGCCGCGTTCGCGTGGCGTGAAGACGCTTTGAGCGCGATGGTCGCCGCGTCGATGTCGACCGACGCCGGATCGGCGAGGAAGGCCTTCGTACGACGTTCTGCTTCGACGGCGACCCACGGATCGTCGACCAAGTTGACCAACCCTTCGAGAACCGAACGGCGAAGGAGCTTTCGATCTTCTGACTCGCCCTTTTTCGGGTCGAAGCCGAGCTCTTGCGCGAGGGGAAGCAAGAGCGATCCGACGAAGGTCGAATAGGCTGCCCGAGACGGCGCATCGACGACGGTGCCTTCGAGCCGCACGAGCAGCGACACGACCTCCTCGGTGACGACGCGCTCACCGACGACGCCCTTTCGCCCCGTGGTCGGCTTCGACGCAGCGAGGAGATCCAACAGGACGTCGACGCCGAGCTCGCCGCTCTCGACCAGAGCGTATGCGTCGTCGAGCATTCCGAAGCGGGTCACGACGTCGAGCTTCGGCGCGGACCTGGCGAGGGAGCGAAACTCCGCTGGTGAGATCGAGTAGCGATAGTATCCACGCTGTCCGGCATTCGGAGAGATCCAGCTCGGGCACTTCACACCCTTCGGCAACTCGACGCGCGCGGTCTCCCCGTCGAGGAGCGTGCACGCGGGCGTCGACTTGTCGCCGTCGTAGCCGATGCAAACAGGAATCTTCCATCGGCTCTCGGTGCCGTTCTTCGGATCGTGGGAGCCGAGGAGCAGCCGTTTCTGGGCGAGGAGCACGGTCGGCGATGCGTCTTTCTTGCACTCGAGCTTCGCGGAGACGAGCGGAACGCCCGGCTGATCGAGAAACGAAGTCGCGACCGAGAGGACGTCTTTGCCCGACGCGTCTCCGAGTGCCTGGAACAGATCGGTCGAGGTGGCGCTCCCGTAGGCGTGGGCATGTAGATACTGTCTGACGCCCGCCTGGAACTTGTCGGGACCGAGCCAGCTCT
Source organism: Polyangiaceae bacterium (assembly GCA_043755175.1). Lineage (GTDB taxonomy): Bacteria > Myxococcota_A > Polyangia > Polyangiales > Polyangiaceae > CAYYKK01. Next base: position 43,051 of record JAYUUB010000180.1, read on the forward strand.
CGAGCATGCCGAGGATCGCCGCGCCCTTGTCGTAGACGATGCCGTCGAACGCTTCTTCGGCGTCGCTCGCGCTCGCGACGGTGCGGCGAACTGCCTTCGCCGACAATCGCGCGTCGAGCTGCATCGCTCCGGTTCGCCACGCGAGCGCGCTCGCACCCGCGCCGAGCTCTGGACGCCAAGAATCGACGATCTTGCTCTCCATCCAGGTTGCGAAACCTTCGTTGAGCCAGAGATCGTCCCACCAGCTCATGGTGACGAGATCACCGAACCAGTGATGGGAGAGCTCGTGCGCTACGGTGAGCGCGAGACTTCGCTGGGCGCTCACCGACGAATGTTTCGGATCGATGAGGATGAGCTCTTCGCGAAACGTGATGAACCCGGCGTTCTCCATCGCCCCAGCAGCGAAATCGGGGACGGCTACGAGGTCGAGCTTGTCGTACGGATAGGGGTGATCGAAGTATTTTTCGAGGAGCTCCATGTGTGCGCGGCCGGCTTCGAGGGCAGCGTCGCCAAGCGCCGCTTTGCCTCGAGTCGTGATCACGCGCAGCGGGAGCTTCGAGCCCTTCGCCTCACGGATCTCGAGGGGACCGACCGCGAACGCCACGAGGTACGACGGCAAGGGCTTCGTCGGAGCGAATCTGAAGGTGATGCTCTTCTTGTCGTCGCTCGTCGTTTGGCCCGTGGCGAGCGTGTTCGCGACCGCGACGTTCCCGACCGGCGTCGTGATCGTGAGATCGAACGGAACCTTGAACCCCGGCTCGTCGAAGCACGGGAAAGCGCGGCGCGCATCCATGGGCTCGAACTGGGTGAAGACGTAATCATCACCGCCGCTCGCGACGCGGTACGCCCCGACGAGCTGATCAGAGAAGGCGCCCGTGTAGCCGAGGTCGATCTCGATCGTGCCTTCGACTTTCCGCGGCAACGTGAGGACGATCTCGTCGGGTGTTCCGAGGGCGTGCGCGCTCGCGCGAGCCGTTGCCGTCGCTCGAAGAACCTCTCCGTGGTCGACGACGGCGACCTCGGTGAAAGTGAGCTCGCGACCGTGGAGGACGATGGCTTGCGTAGGCTGCGAGACCTCTGCGCCGATGACGGCACGACCCGAGAATCGTGGCTCTTTCGGATCGATGGTCAGATTCAGCGCATAGCGTGTCGGACGAGCGAGGGCGGGGAGCCGGCCCGTGTCGAGCGGCCCTGGAACGTCGACCGTGGCTTCGGCCGCCTTCGCGTGGTTGGGGGCGATCGTGAAGTCGTTCGACCCGGAGCACGCACCGAGCAACGAAAGGCTCGTGCCGATTGCGAAGAAAGAACGAGGTGCGAATTTTTCCATGTCCGAGAGCCAAGGGTCGAGGAGAGCGCGATCTTTCCCGTACCGCGCACCGGAGTCGAGCGTAGTTCTGAGGCCTCGGTAGACCCCGATGCAGATCACGTCGGCGGCGACGATTCCGCAGACCCGAGTCGCTCGATGGCCTCGTGCGCCGCGCCGCCGAACCCGAGCGCGCGCGCTTGAGCAGATCGAGTGTCTTTTCGACGCCAGAGGACGGCATCGAGAACGTAATGGGTACCCTGTGGAAGCGCCAGGACGGCGACCACCAGCGCGAGCGTGACGCGTGGAAGCGACGGGCCGTCGGCCGCGATGCCGCCGAAGAGACCGGGTCTCGCGTGCCAGACGGCACGATCCCAGACGAGCTCCTCGGCGAACGCGAAGGCGATCGCGATGCTGAAGAACGCCGCGATGCCACCCCGAGCGACGAGACGCATGACCATCGGGGCCCCTTCTCGGGCTCGCTCCTTCGAGTAGAAATAGAGGAGCGCGAAATACGGTGCTCCATGCACGATGACGTTCGCGACCGTGAACTCGAAGTCGCTCTTCGCGACGACGATGCCGACGTACCAAGTGAGCGCAGTAGCTGCGACCACGAGATGCTTTCCCACGTTGATGTGTCCGTTGCGGGCGTGCATCGCGGCACGAATCACGTACGCGACGAGGGCGAGCACCCAGACGATCTCGAGGACGGGGAGCAGAGGCAAGAGCGCCGGCAGTGGCAAGAAGTCACCTTCGACGAACCACTCGAACGCGCGAGGTGCGTGGGCGTGCCAATGAGCGAGCGGAAAAAGCGTCGACGCGTAGATCGCGGCTTGGTCGACGAGGCGATCGATGGGCGATCGCTCGATGGCACGCGCACGGTAGATCGCGACCCAACCGATCTGTTGGCGGACGAAGTGGTAGACCGCCGTGTAAGCGAGCACCCGCCAAAACCAGATCGGTGAGCCGAGATGGAGCGCGAAACCGACGACGAGCACGCCAGTCGGTATGCCGACGTAGAGGAGCGGTCGACGACGGAGCTCGTCGCGATCGAAGTAGGTTCGATAGAGGGTCGACCAGACGTGGGCTACGTCGATGCAAACCACGAAAATCAAGAACCCCCAGAGCGGCAGCGCACCATCATCGGACAGCTCGGGACCGAGCGCGAAGAGCGCGAGCGCCACCACGGCTGCTCCTCCGAAGACGGTCAGATCGATCGTTCGGCCCCATAGCCAGAAGCCCGTGCCTCTCGGCTCGATCGATGAAAGCTCAACACTCCTCGTCATCGCACGTCTGCCTGAATCCGACGAACCGAAGATAGCGCATGGACGAGCTGGTACCGCGCGACCTCGCGGCTCACCATGAACGATGGCGCAATCGACCGCGCCGAAGCGAGGGAGACGATTGGCTCGGTCAGCCTTTGATGGCCGAGGAGATGATGAGCGACAAACCGATGATCACGGCGCCGATGACGATGCCGAGCGAGGTGTTCTGGTCCTCTTCGATTTCTTTGCGGATCGAGAACGGGGCGACCTTGGTGATGACCCAAAACGCCACCCCGAAGACGAGGATCCCGAGCAGGGCGAAGACGAAGGAGGCGACGACGGCGTGAACGAGCGAGCCCATGTCGAGCCCCGCGCCCGCGGTGGGAGGGCTCGTCGCCGCTCCGTCGAGGAAAAAAGGCCGCAGAGCGAACGCAGGGTGTTCGGCTCCGAGCGAGGTCGGGTCGAAGTGCTCCGTGGCGATGTCGGCTCTCAGCATGCGGGCTCCGGTGGGTCGAAAGAAGGACAGCGCTCTGCTTCCGATGATGCTGCTTCCGATGATGCTGCTTCCGATGATGCTGCTTCCGATGATGCTGCTTCCGATGATGCTGCTTCCGATGATGCGGCTTCCGATGATGCTGCTTCCGATGATGCGCGGCTCTCCGGACGTGCGCTGCGGAGCCTATCGAGTGAAGCGCGGCGTGACACGAACAATCGCTCTCGGACGACCATCGGTTGGGGTGCCACGACGAGGCGTCCTGCGTCGGACCGGCCGCTCACATCCCGGTGCCGGTGCTCGAAGCGGTCGAGCTCGCAGACGAGGAGGTCGTCGACGAGGAAGACGACGAAGCTGTGGTCGACGACGAAGACGTCGACGACGCGGAGGAGCTCGACGTCGTCCCAGAGCCTCCGCCTCCGCCCGAGCCGCCCGCCGGCACGAACGACGCGCCCCCCGGATCGTCGAATTCCGGTCTGGCCCGCGCTCCGTTGCAAGCGGCGAGCGCCAAGATTGCGAAAAAGAACGAAGCACGCTTCATAATCGAATCGTCGACCAGAAAGCGACGAGTCGCCAAGTTCTTTGCCGGACGCGCAGGGGCACGACCCAGGCTCCGATCCCTGGGGTTTCGGCATCGCTCTCCGAGACATGCTATCGCCAGACCGTGAGCCGGCAGCAAAAGCTCGGTTGGGTCGTCGTCGCGTCGGCCTTGTTTTTCGGTCTGGGGGTCTTTCCCTCGGGTTGGGCTTGGGCCGGCCCGATCGGGGCGCCCGCTACGGGCGCGAAGAAGAAGTCGTCTCCGCGAGACGATCACAAGACCTCCAAAGCCGGCAAAGTCACCAAGGCCACCAAGGCGGGCCAAGCTCCGCCGCGGCCGAGCATCGTCGCCGATCCGGGTCCGCTCCCCAGCGCCCCCGCCGAGGCCCATGCCGAGCGGCTGACGCTTCCGAGTGGCCTCGGAGTCGTCGTCGTCCCCGCGCCCGACGCCGCCGCCGTGACCATCGTGCTGCGCTTCGGCAGCGGATCGTCGAGCGATCGCAAAGGGCACGGCGGCACCAGTGCTCTCGCCGCCGAGATGCTGAGGCTCGACGAAGCGAGCTCGTCCAAGACGATCCTCGAGCGAGGCGGCTCGCTGACCCTCGATGCCGACCGCGATCAGACGACGTTCGTGGTTCGTGTCCCGCCGCAAGAGCTCGAGCTCGGCCTCGTCGCGCAAGCCAAGCGTCTGATGCCGTTCGACATCGAGCCGGCCGGGCTCGCGAAAGCGAAGTCCCTCCTCGACCGAGTGAGCCTCCGCGAGCGCTTCGAAGATCGCCTCGAGTCACTCGTCTTCCAAGGATTCGCCCCCTACGAGCGTCCGCGAGCCGGCGGACGAGACGAGCGTGATGTCGTGACCGCGAGCGATCTCGAGACGTTCGTGCGCGCACATTTCGGGGCCGCGCAGGCGACGCTCGTCGTCAGCGGACAGCTCGATGCAAAGCGGACGCTCGACCTCGTCCGTCAGACGTTCGTCACGGCGCGGCCTTCTGGAGCAGCCGGCGAAAGTGCGCTCGAAGCGGATCGTTCGACGGATATCGACGCGCCCGCGAAGCTCGAGGAGCAGACCAACCAGCGTACCGCCGAGATCATCGACGACGATGAAGTGACCCTGCTCCTCTACGGTTGGGCGCTGCCGCCCTCGTTGGGGCGCGATGGGGCAAAGCTCGAGCTCGCTCAGGTGCTGCTCTCCGCGGAGTCGGGTCGATTGGCCCAAGGGCTCGCCGACCTCGACGGGCGCGCGTTCGCTCGGATCGAGCGGCGGAAAGGCCCTGGGCTCTTCACGCTACGGATCGAGCTGCCTCGCGGCGCCGATCCGCTCCCCGCCCGGCGCCTAGTCGAGACCGCGCTCGCGAGCCTCGGCAAAGATCCTGCATCGACCAAAGAGATGGAATGGGCGCGACGCACCGCCTGGACGAGGCTCCTCGGCGTCTTTCGTGATCCCATCGCACACGGCCGAGCCGTCGCCGATGGCGACCTCGAGCCGAACGACGAACGATCCCAGCTCGAGGCGACCGACGCTCCGGCGCTGCGAGATGCATTCACGAAATACCTGGGTCCTCTGCGGCGCACGGCTGTCGTGATTCGACCGTCGCACGTCGACGCTCACGCACGGGGTCCGTCGCCGAAACCGGTCCCGACGGTCGAGAGCACGTCGCAGGGGCCGAGCCACGCTGCGTCGAGCAAGACCAAAGCTCTCTCGCGAGAGCCTACGAAAGTAGGCTCCGCGAAACCGCCGCCGAACAAGCCCGGCGCGAAACCCACATCGAAGAAAGACGAGCCCGTTCAATCATCGGGCGGCGGATCGCACCACTCCGCCAAGACGAAGGGGAAGAGTCCGTGAGCGATGCCAGGAAAGCCGCGTGCTCATGCGCCATGCTTGTCGTCTGGGGATGCGGCGGAGCTGCAGCTCCTACCACACAGGCGCTCGCACGATCGCCTGCGCCCTCGGTGCTCACGGAGGCACACGCGCTCACGCCGAGCGCACTTCCTCCGTCCGAACCCCGCGCGCCGCTTTCATTTCCGGAGATCAGCGTCGTCGACCTGTCGTCGGGGGTTCACGTGGTGACCGTCGTTCGCCCGTCGCAGCCGCTCGTCGACGTCAGGCTCGTCGTCCGATCTGGGACGGCGTCGGACGGAGAACGCGTCGGTCGTGCCGCCGTGACGGCGCACGCGATCGCCGATGCCGCGCGCCCCGTCCGGGCGACGCTCGACCCGAAAGAGCTCGTGCTCTCGGTGAAGGCCGACGTCGACCACGTGGTCCTCGGCGCCTCCCTTCTCCCCGACGCGCTCGAGCCGGCGCTCATCGCGCTCGGCGCCTCGGCGAGCAGGACCCGGTTCTCCCCTGCAGACGCCAAGAAGGCCGCCCGTGCCATCGGTGCCGACGAAGCTCGATGGCTTCGCTCGCTCGATGGAGCGGGCGAACGGCTGATTCGACGCGACTTGTTCGTCGAGCCCACCGGCCGGCACCCGTACGCGACCGTGCATCCGACGGGCGACGATCTCGCGAAGATCGACGCAGGCGCGGTCAACGACTGCGCGCACTCGAGCTACGTGGGTGAAAATCTGACGCTCGTCGTGGTGGGACCGATCGGCGGGATCGATGTCGGAGCCATCGCGGAGCACGCCTTCGCCCACATCCCGACGACGCGCCCGGTCCCGGTCTCGATCGACGATCCGATGAAGCGTCCGAGACCGCTCAGGATAGCGCTCGTCGACGACCCCACGCGCACCTCGGTCTCGATCGCGCTCGGACGCTTGGGCCCGGAGCTTGCCGACGGTGACTCCGTCGCGCTCCGCCTCTTCGGGCGCGTCATCCTCGGGCGCATGAAGCACGCCAGCGGTGCGCGATTCAGACTCGTGTCTTTCCGGGACGGGCCGGGGATCGCTCTCTTCGAGGCCGAAGTGCCCGAAGCAAACGCGACCGCGATGCTCGCCGCGCTGATCGCACCCGACACGACGAACGAGGTGAGCGACGTGGAGCTCGGTCGGGCGCGCGATGCCCTGGACGACGAGCTGAGCCTCGCATTCGATCGCCCTGGATTCGTGGCCGATACGCTCGCGACGTTCGCCGCGCTGCGCGTCTCGCCGTCGACGCTCGAACAGGCGAGCGTCGAATCGCGGATGACGGCGCGAGACCGCGTCGCATCGGTCGGGAGACACATGCTCGAGCGCGACGAGGTCGCGATCGTGATCGGCGATGCGAAGGTCTTGGCGAAAGAGCTCTCGGTGCTCGGCGAGGTCGACATTCTCGATCCCGGCCATGAGCTCGAGCGGTCGCGGACAGAACCTCGCCGGGCCGCGGCCAAACTTCCTTCCGGAGCGAAGAAGGGCGATGACTCGAAGTTGGAGGAGCCATCGACTCCATGAAGCTCGGAAACGCAACGCGCCTCCTCGCGCTCGTCACGCCATTCGCTCTGTTCGGTGCGCCTTTGCACCGGCTCGCCGACCACCAGTCGATCGAACGGCGCTCCGACGTCGATGGGTCGAGCCTGACGACCGACGACGACGAGCGCGCTCGCGCCGAACGCAACGAGGCGCCCGGCGTGACTGGTGCCGAGGAACGAGACGGTCGCGCCGAGCAGAAAGAGGCGAAACAGAGCTCCCCCGACAAGAAGGCTGCCGACAAGAAGGCTGCCGACAAGAAGGCTTCTGGCGGGGGGGACGCGACGAAGAAGAACGAAGCTCAGGCAACGAAGAAGAAGGTCGCAGAGCCAAAGCCTCTCCCGGGCAAGACCATCGACTTCGCGTACGACGCGAAGGACGTGAAAGTCCCGTCGCGCGCATACCTCGGCCGGGTGTTCGTTCACGATCAGGTCGTCGACGCCAAGAAGCCGATGCCGATCGTGATCTTCATTCACGGCCTCAACAAGGCCCTCATCAAATACCGGTGGATGGGCGGCGGTGAAGAGGGCGACGTGCGTCGCATCGTTTCGGACCTCATCGACGAAGGAAAGATCCCGCCCGTGCTCCTCGCCGCACCGAGCTCGATTCAACCAGACGCCGTCTCCCACGACGCGAGCTTTCCCGTCTTCGACTTCGACCAATTCGTCGACCTCACGGAGAAAAGTCTCGATGGCGTGGCCGTCATCGATCGCAGTCGAATCATCGTCGCAGGTCACTCGGGCGCCGGATGCAGCTCGGGCGGAGGCATCGTCGCCGCCGTCCGCGCGAAATTGGTGCCTCGGAGCGTGATCTCGATCGACACGTGCATGGGCCCCGATCTGGCGAAGACCCTATCGAAAGCGCCGTCTCAGACGAACGTGGTGGTCACGTGGCAGACCGCCACGTGGGATCGAAACTTCGACACGTTCTCGGCGACGTTCCGCAAGGGCGTCGTCGACAACCCCGCCGACGAGGGAGTCCTTCGCGAGCTCGACGCGCTCCCCGCGCTTGCACGTGCCCACGACGCGACGGTGTCGCAGACGTTCGGCAAGTACCTCCCTCAGTTGCTCCAGTAATCGTCATGCGATGACCACGAGACGGCGGGTCTCGTTTCCGATCGGCTCGGCCCCCGAAGACTTGCCGCGTGCTATCGTCGCGGTCCGATGACGACCCCGGGATCCACCTTGCTCGCGCGCCTGTGCGCAGGTCTGGGAGGAGCCGCGTTCTGCCTCGCGACGTTGGTGGGCTGCGCGCCGCGCGACGCTCCCGGGCTCTGCCGTGGGCAAGGTGAATGCGACAAGAACAGGGCTTGTATCGTCGGTCGCTGCCGGCCGCGCGCAGAGCCCGTCGTCCCGCTGGCCAGCCGTCGCATCGTCCTCGAGCCGACCAAGGTCGCGGTGCTGTCGTCGCGCGAGAACGAACGCGTCGATCCTTCGACGATCGGCTTCGGGCGCGCATCGGCAGGAGACGTGGTGATGCTGCTCGCGTTCGACGACGCGCTCGGCTCCGACGTCGAGCTCGACTCTGCGTTCCTCGTCCTCGAACCCGCCGAAGGCGCCCCGAGCCCCTTCTCGCCAGTCCCGATCGAGATCGCGTCGATTCGAGACGAGTGGAGCCGTGAGAGCGTCTCGTGGGGCCGGCAACCGTCGCTCGGCCTCCCCGAAACCGTCGCCGACGCCACGCCACGCTCGCACAACAGCCTTCGGATCGACGTCACGCACTTCTTCGGCTCGGCTCAGACCGGCCACGGGATCGCCATCCTCGCAAAGGGCAAAGACCCGATCGGGGCTTTCTATGCGACCGGCCTCGGCACCGGAACCGCCCCGCGACTCGAGCTCTACCTGAAGGTCGATGCATCTTTGCCGAGCGCATCGGCGAGCGCGAGCGCGTCGGCGTCTCTGGCCCCGAGCGGCAGCGCATCGAGCGACGCTCCTCCTTCCGATGGTGGAGGCAAGCGGCGCCCGAGAGACGACGGCAAGTCTCCGAAGTCGGGGACGAAGCAGCTCTTGAAGAAGCTCTCTCCCAAAAGGTGATTCGTGAGCGAAGCGCCGTCCGACGAGCCCCGAGAGAAGCCCGAGACCGTGCCCCATGCGAACGGGGCGCTGCTCCGTGTTCGCGACCTTTCGATCTCGCTCGTGACCGAAGGCGGGCTCCTTCAAGCGACGACCGCGGTCTCGTTCGACGTTCCGAGGCGGAGCGTCGTCGCCATCGTCGGCGAGTCGGGATGCGGCAAGAGCATCACCGCCCACTCCCTCCTGCGCGTGCTGCCTCCCGGTGCGACCGTTCGTGGGAGCATCCACCTCGACGGCACCGACGTGGTCGCGGCATCCGACGACGAGCTCCGCGCCATCCGCGGAGGCAAGATCGGCATCGTGTTCCAAGAGCCGATGACGTCGCTCAATCCGGTCTACACGGTGGGTGCGCAAATCGTCGAAGCGATCCGACTCCACGCCGACGTGGGTCGCGCCGAGGCGAAAAGGCGCGCGGTCGATTGGCTGAGAAAGGTCGGCATGCCCGAGCCCGAGCGCCGCTTCTCGAGCTACGCGCACGAGCTCTCGGGGGGCATGCGTCAGCGGGTGCTCATCGCGATGGCCCTCGCACCAGGACCGCGGCTCCTCGTCGCAGACGAGCCGACGACGGCGCTCGACAGGAGCGTCGAAGCCCAGATCCTCACGCTCCTCGTCGATCTCGTCGCCGAAGAGCAGATGAGCATGCTCTTCATTTCGCACGACCTCGCGATCGTGTCGCAAATAGCCGATCGCGTGATCGTCATGTACGCCGGCCAGATCGTGGAAGAGGGGCCGACCTCAGCCATCCTCACCTCGCCCCGCCACCCGTACACGCAGGCGCTGCTCGAGAGCATCCACGATCTCGAGAGCAGCCAACGACGAGAGCGCGGCAAGAAGCGTCGGCCCCTCGCGACGATCGAAGGCTCGCTGCCCGACTTGCGGAGCCCGCCACGGGGGTGCCGATTCGCGGATCGTTGTCCGAGCCGCATGGCCAAGTGCTCGGTGGGTGAGGTCGAGGTCTTCTCGATGGGCCCGAGCCGGGTGAAGTGTTGGCTCGCCGCGATGCCTCCCGCTGCGCCGTCTTCGAGGCGTGCGCTCGTTCTCGATGACGAGCCGCATCCGGCTTCGCTCGAGCTCGAGGACGAATCATGACCGCGAGCGACGACCGCGTGACGAGCATCCCGAAGCCGCTCAAGACGGGCCGACAGCCCATCGTCCAAGTCGAAGGCTTGTCGAAGCTCTACCCGACGACACGCGGCTTCTTCGGAAAGCAGGAGTTCAACTACGCCGTCAACAACGTGAGCTTCTACGTGAGACACGGCGAGACGCTGGGGCTCGTCGGCGAGTCGGGCTGTGGCAAGAGCACGTTGGGCCGCACGATTCTCCGACTCCACGAGCCGACGCTCGGTCGCGTCCATTTCGACGGCGTCGACATCACGCGGCTTTCCGAAAAGCGCCTGCATCCGTTCCGGCGCAAGATGCAGCTCGTCTTTCAAGATCCCTATGGATCGCTCAATCCGCGCATGACGGTGCGTCAAATCGTCGGCGAAGGGATCACCGTCTTCAAGCTCGCCGAAAAAGGTGCGCTCGACGATCGTGTGGCGTCACTCCTTTCGCGAGTCGGCCTCGAAACTTCGATGATGGGTCGGTTCCCACACGAGTTCTCGGGCGGTCAGAGACAGCGAATCGGCATCGCGCGCGCCCTCGCCGTCGAGCCGAAGTTCGTCGTCTGTGACGAGCCCGTGAGCGCGCTCGACGTCTCGGTCCAAGCACAGATCCTCAACTTGCTCGAGTCGCTTCAAGACGAGCTCGGCGTCAGCTTCCTCTTCATCTCGCACGATCTCCGAGTGGTCGACCACATGAGCCACCGCCTCGCGGTCATGTACCTCGGTAAGCTCGTCGAGATCGGACCGACGGCCGACGTCATCGCCCGACGCGCCCATCCGTACACGCGCGCGCTCTTCAGCGCGATGCCGATGATCGGCAAGCGCGAGCCCGACCGACGCCATTTGGCGTTGATCGGCGAGGCGCCGAGCGTGTCGACACCCCCGAAGGGATGTGTCTTCTTTTCTCGCTGTCCAAAGGCGAAGAAGGGCAAGTGCGACGAAGATGCCCCGACGCTCGACACGCTCGAGCAGGGTCGTTCGCACCGCGCCGCGTGCTTCTTTCCGGAGAGCTGATCGTCAGGGCCCTGCGTCGTCGACCGCGCCCAAGTCAGGTGCTTTGGGTGTGACGATCTTCGCTCCGCAACGAACGACACGGAGACGCATCGCCTTGCCTTCAGGCTCTCCGAGCAACACGGTGTTGCCGAACGCCGCGAGCGGCTCGCCGCGCGCGATGCTCGGCTCAGGCTCGATCGGCTCGGTGGTCTTTCCCTCGGGATCGAGTCGCGCGAGCATGTCGGCCCCGCGCAAGGTCGGAATGGAGAGCCAGCCATTCATGAGCACGGGAACGCCGTCGCCCGCGCCCTCTTCGAGCGAAAGCGAATCGGAGGATCCACCGGCCGTCACCCGCACGACCTTGACCTGACCTCCGGCCGCGCCTGTTGGCGACTCTTCGTTGCGCCACGCGAGTAGCATGCCCTCACCGATCGGAATGGCGTCGTACCCTGCGACCCTGCCTCGCTCCGGCGTGACGCGCAGCGCCGGCGCCGTCGGGGCCCCGGCTTCGTCGAGAGGAATCACCTCGAGCCACGAAGCCACCACGTGCTCGCCCTTCGACTCGTCGATCTCGTCGCCGGGTTTGCCTTTCTTCGTCGATAGATCGTCTTCTGCTCGAGGAGGCCGAGTGAGCTCGGCTCCGCGCGCGATGTACGTGAGGTAGTAGCCTCCCTTGCGCGAGACGAGACGCGGTGAGTCGGCGTCGGTCTTGTCGCTGGTAACGGGCCTCGGCGCGGTCGTGGTGCCAATCGTCGTGAGCCGAAACGTCGCCAGCACGATACGAGACTTGTCGTCTTTGACCTCGTCCCAGACGAGCGCACCTCGTTCACCAGAGGTCGCCAGATCGAGAGCGAGCGAGTCGTCGCGGCCTTGATCGAGCTCGGCTCCCCACTCGACCTTGTCTCCTCGGATGCGCGCGAGCTTGAGCGCGAGCCCCGAAGCGTTGGGCTCGAGCATGGCAGCGAGCGCGCCGTCTCCATCGGGAACCACGACAGGCGGCTCGAGGTCTCCGCGCGAGCGCGCGAGCTTCACCGAGCGACCACCGTTTCCGTCGGGTCCGAGGGTGACCACCGAGAGAATGGTCCCGCCTTCGCCGTCACGAAGCGCCCCCAGATAGAAGCCTTTTTCAGTTGCTGCGGCCCGCCCGAACACGACCGCGAAGGGAGCAAACTGGTCGTCGTCTCCTTCGTTCGCGATCAAGTTGGGCAAGGCCGAGCTGTTGGCTTCAGTGGAGCCCACGTGCTTCTGGGCCGGGAGCTCGCCGACGACGAAACCTTCAGCAGGGACGACATCGACGCAGCGCGGAGGAGGAGGCGGAGTGAGCGCCGCCGATGCGAGCGCCGAAGCCGAGGCGCGCGCCATCGCGAGCGCATCGCGTTCGTCTGGGTTCTCGGGGGCTGCGAGCTTGCGATAAAGGAGCCCTCCACCGACGACCAACCCGAGCGCGAGGACGATGGCGACGAAGTTCGATCCCCCCGAGTCACGCTCCTTCGGCTCTCGGCGATTGTAGAGACCTCGCGGATCGCTCGCACGAGGCGACGAATCGATGCGAACACGGCGCGGCGCCGGTCGCTCCGGGGGCGGCGGCGGCGGCACGTCGCTCTCTTCGTCGGGCTCGCTCACAGACTTGGGCATACGACCGCAACGCGTCACGAGCAAGCGCGCTTCCGGAACGGACGTGCCCGCTTCGGTTTTGCTGCGGCGAGCGTGAGCACCCCGTGAACCGAGCGTTCACGGGCTCGTCGATCCCGATCTCGGGTAGCATCGTCTGATGCGTCGCAGAATCGCCCTCTCTGCCGCTTGCGCGGTCTTTTTCGCGTGGGCGCTGCTCGTCGGTTTTTCGGGATGCGGAGCACGCGGAGAGGGCTTCACCAACGGCCCGAGCTCTTGCGGCGCCATCAGCGCGACTTGCGCAACGCCGAGCGAATGCTGCGACACGCTTCTCTGCCGCTCGTCGGTCTGTGAGCCCGAAGCCATTTGCCGCGCCGACGGTGAGGCGTGCACCAAGACGGTCGACTGCTGCAACTACGACTGCGTCGCTGGCTTCTGCGGCGGCAGCGATTGCAAACCCAAGGGCGTCGCGTGCACCGAGCTCGGGAGCTGCTGCAAGTCGACGTGCCAGTCCGGATTCTGCGGAGGCACGTCGTGCAAAGCGCAGGGGCAGGCGTGCTCGACCGCGACCGAGTGCTGCGACGGGCCGTGCGACCAGGGCTACTGCGGCGCCTCGACGTGCAAGCCGCAGGGCGCCGTGTGCCTCGGGAACGACGACTGCTGCAATCATTCATGCAACGACAACCATTGCGGCAGTGCGTGTGAGCCCGATGGATTCGTGTGCGGCGGACCTTCGGATTGCTGCTCTGGGAGCTGCAAGAACGGGATCTGTGGCAATGGCTCGTGCCAGGCCGTCGGCGCTTCTTGCGCGAGCACGTCGCAGTGCTGCACCGGATCGTGTGACGCGGGTCATTGCACCCCGGTCTCTTGCAAGGCCGATGGCTCGACGTGCGCGAGCCCGAGCGAGTGCTGCAACGGATCGTGTGAGGGCGGAGCTTGCGGCAAGCCGGTCTGCCTCGGCGACGGCGCGTCCTGCAACGGGACCGAAGCCTGCTGCCACGGCGCGTGCGTCAATTCGGTATGCAATGGCGGCTCGTGCCAAGCCGACGGGACGGCATGCGGCTCGTCGCTCGATTGCTGCAGCAAGAACTGCGATCCCAAGACGCAGCTCTGCGGGCCTTCGGCGTGCATGCCCGACGGATTCAACTGCTCGAGCGCAGACCAATGCTGCTCGGCGTTCTGCAACCCCCAGACCGCCACCTGCGGGTTCTCGATGTGCACCTCCGATGGGTTCGGTTGCGCCGATCCTTCGGAGTGTTGCTCAGGCTCGTGCACGAACGGAACGTGCGGCATCGGCCAATGCAAGCTCGACGGATTCACCTGCGGCTCGCCCTCCGAGTGCTGCTCGATGACGTGCACTTCGGGTCAATGCGGAGACGGCTCGTGCCTCCCGCCCGGATCGACGTGCAACGCTCCGACGCAATGCTGCGTCGGTCTCACGTGCAATGGTGGCCAATGTGGAACGGCGCCGATCGATTCGGGCAATTGCCCGCTCGATCCGGGCGGCACACCGTGCAGCCAATGCATCGTCGGCAACTGCTGTGACTCGACGCAATCATGCCTCTTCGACGTGGAGTGCGCTTCGAGCATGGCGTGCTTCCAGCAATGCACCATCGGAGGGACCAACTCCGCGGTGTGCCAGATGCAATGCTGCACCGGGGCGAGCTGTTTCCTGTGGACGAGCTGCGTCAGCGACCATTGCGCTCCGTTGTGCTTCTGACCAGAATTTGGGTAGCTTGGTGAGCGCGTGACGTCTCTTCTTGGACAAGCTACCGAGCGGCTCTTTCGCCACGTTCATCTCGACGAGGCGTGGGAGCACGCTCTCCGAGAGGCCTCGGAGCGCGGTCCCGTGGTCTACGTCCTCCGGAGCGCCTCGCTCGTCGACTATCTGGCGCTCGAGCACCTGGTTAGGCGCCTCGAATTGCCGCCGATCCGATTCGCGAGCGAGGTGCCGCGCATCCTTTCCGAGCCCTCGAGACAGCAGCGAGGGCCCGAGGAGACCCTCGAGAGTTGCATCATGGGCGGGGGATCAGCCGTCCTCTTTTTGAAGCGCTCGCCGAGCATCGCATCGATTCCACGACTGAATGAGCTCGAGGGCGACGATCACCTCGCGACGGTGCTCGCGCTGCAGCCCCAGATCGAGCGCGAGATCGTCATGCTCCCCCTCACGTTCATCTGGACGCAGCGACCCGAGCGGCGCGGCTGGTCGGCGGTCGATGCGATCTTCGGTCCGACCGACAAGCCCGGCGACCTTCGCGCCACCGTCCAGTTTCTCCTCAACTACAAGCATGGCGTCCTCCGCGTGAGCGAGCCGCTCAGCATTCGCGAGTTCGTCGAAGCCGATCGAAGCGAGGTGCTCAGGGGGCCCAGAGACGAGTACGCGAGGGTTCGACGGCTCACTTACGCGCTCCTCCGCAAGGTCGAGCGCGAGCGACGCGCGATCCTCGGGCCAGCCCGCAAAACACCCGACCGCATTCGCGAAGAGGTCCTTCGATCGCCGAAGCTGAAGAACATCATGAACGACATGGTGGAGCACGGCGGCGCCGACAAGAGCGAGCTCGCGGAGCGCGCGCGAGGCATGCTTCAAGAGCTCTCCGCGATGCCGAGCCCCGATCTCATCGACGCGATCGATCCCATCGCCGACATGCTGGTGAAACAGATTTACACGAGCATCGACGTCGACAAAGAAGGCATTGAGCGCGTTCGAGAGGCCGCCAAGCGCGGTGGCATCGTGTTGCTTCCCAGTCACAAGAGCCACGTCGACTACCTGGTTCTCTCGTACGTCCTCCGAAAGCACTGGCTCGAGCTCCCGGTGATCGCTTCGGGCGACAACCTCGCATTTTTCCCGGTCGGCGGCCTCTTGCGACGCGGCGGCGCATTCTTCATTCGACGCTCGTTCAAAGGCGACAAGCTCTACGCGGCGGTGGTCGACGCGTACATCCGAAGGCTCATCCGTGACGGATGGGCGATCGAGTTCTTTCTCGAGGGCGGGCGTTCTCGAACCGGCAAGCTCTCGCCACCCCAAGTCGGGCTGCTCAATCTGGTCGTCGACGCCGCGCTCGCGCAAGAGGCTCGACCGCTCTCGTTCGTCCCCATCAGCATCGTTTACGAGCGAACCATCGAAGATGGTGAGCTCGTTCGCGAGAAGGCTGGCGCACCCAAAGTCACCGAGAGCGCGCGCTCGCTCGTCGCCGTGGGTGCGGCGTTGCGCGACAAATATGGCCGCGTGAACCTGCAGTTCGGGCAGATCGTCGACCTGTCGCAGTTTCGCGCCGAGGTCGGGCTCGACAAGTCTCCGCTCACGCCGGCGAAGAGGCGCTCGCTCGTGAACAAGCTCGCCCACCGCGTGATGAGCGAGATCAACCGGGCGACGGCGGTGACCGCCGGCGCGCTCGTCGCGATGGCGCTGCTCGACATGCACGGGCGGGGCTTGACCCACGCCGAGCTCGTCGATCGATGCAGACGGCTCCTCTCCGACGCCCTGCGCGCTGGCGGCCGTCCAGCAACGATGCTCGTCTCACGCCACGTGCACGAAGAGGGTGACCCAAGGGCGAGCTACACCCTTCGAGAGAGCGCCGTCCGCGAGGCGGCCCTCGTCTTCACTCGTGGCGGGCTCGTGCGACAGCATGTCCCCGACGACACGATCGAGCGAGCCCCGCGGAGGCGCGAGGCGGCCCATCTCGCCGCCGACGTCGTTTACACGGTTCCGCGAGGTGCACGCTCGAGGCTCGATCTCGCGAAGAACGGGATCATTCACTTGTTCGTCGACCGTGCCTTCGTCGGCGTCGCTTGGCTCTCGATGCGATCGAAAGGCGTCGACCGTTCGAAGCTTCTCGAGCGCGCGCAAGAGCTGTCGAAGCTCTTCGACCACGAGTTCATGTTTCGAAGCGATCTCTCCAGTGACGTGCTCCTCGATCATGCCGTTCGAGAGCTCTGCGTGACCGACGTGCTCACCGAATCCGAAGGCCTCCTCGTCGCCGGACCGGGCGACGGCGATCTCTCGGGCTCGAGCTGGCTCGCGCTTCACGCGTCCCATCTCGACAGCTTTCTCGAGAGCTACCGACTCACGGCCCGCACGCTTCGCGTCCTCTTGCACGGGCCGCTCGGGAAGAAAGAGCTGGTCGCTCGGGCGCTCCGTGTCGGCGAGCAGATGTTCCTCGGCGGCGAGATCGATCGACGCGAAGCGTTGAGCCGTCCGACGGTGGAGAACGCGCTCGCGGCGTTCGCCGAAGCCGGCTACGTCACGCACGCCTCGGAGCGCTACGAGCTCACTGCTTCGTACGCCGACGAGACCGCGGTTCGCTCGATCGAAGCGACCCTCGCAAGCTTTCTCGCGCGGCGCATTCGGGGCGCGTGATCGTCACGACGACGACGCTTCATCGCCCGATCAGCACCAAAACCTGCTTGGCAGGTCTACCACGCTCGTCGTGTCCGTCTCTCACTGCGACTCCGATCCCTCGTGCTGCTCGATCGTTCGAGTTTGCGCCTACCTCGTAGTCGTCGCCATCGTAGCAACGCGTCGCGCCGACGACGACCCCCGTGAGCCCGCTCTTTGGCGCAGCGCCGATACCTTCGACCGCGCGTTGAGCGATCTTGTCGAGCGAGGCTTGGCCGAGGTCGTCGGCCAGATCGTCCACCAACGAATGTGCCAGATCGCCGAGCAGGGGCATCTCGGCGAGAGGAGCCAGTCCTGCGCGTTTGCGCTCGGCCTCAATGCGATCGAGCACGATCGTCGCAACCTCGGCTTTCGTGACGTCGCGCGCCGGCGTCGAGAACTCTTGCGTGAAGAGCATGTTCCCCGGGTCTTTCACGCCGCCCCGCACGATCCCGATTCCCATTTTGGTCACGTCGCGCGCCATGATGTTTTCGTGATGGTGTGGGCTCTTCATGAGCCCGTCTTCGGCCGTGTCCACGTCGGGTGCTTCGGCGAGGTTCTCGCGCGCGACCTTCGCGACGTAGCCCGCCCGATCGAAGCGATCGTCGAGCGCCCCATAAATGGGCGATTCGTGGGCGAAAAAATGATGCACGCGCATGTCTTCGGAGTGGGCGCGGCCGAGATCGGCGAGATGCTCGTCGTACTCGAGCGGCGGCAGCCCCGATGCCGCACGATCGCGATTCACGCGCTCGAACATCCGATGCTCGAGCGCGCGCATTTCGGCGGTCGCTCGCGGCCCGTCGAGGCCCGCTCCGAAACGCGACGACGACGCCGATCCCCCACACGCGACGAGGAACACGGCGAGGCATACTGCGCCAAAGCGCGTGACGGTTGATCGAAGCACCTACGGAGTCTAGCAGCACGTCGAAGAGGCTCATGCGCGGGGGCGTGAAGGTTGAGGCCCGCTCGGAGCATCGAGATCTTGCGACACTTCGAGCCAGAAAGTAGGGTCGGGCCGATGCAGCACCCGGCACCTCGAACGACCTTCGGCAGAAAGGCGTTCGCCCTCGCCTTCGCCGCGCTCCTCGGAGGTTGCATCGACGTCCCGAGCCCGCTCGTTCCTCGCTTCGCCGGATCGTTCGGTTTGCCGCATCACGGGGTCGTGACCGGAGCCGTCCCCATGCCCAAGAAGGGCACCGGCTACGTCTTGTTTCGCGACGACGGTGTTCGGTATGGCGTCCCGAGGCTCGTCGGCACGATCGGCTTCGCTGCGAAGAAGGTGGCGACCGAGAGGCCCGGATCGCCTCCGCTCGTCGTCGGTGATCTCTCCGAGCGATTCGGAGGTCCGACCGAGCGACATCGCTCGCACCGATCGGGGCGCGACGCCGATCTCCTCTATTTCGTGACGACACCCGAAGGCGCCCCGGTGCGCTCACCGGGGTTCGTTCGGTTCGGCCCTGACGGGCTCGCCGAGACGCCGAAGAAGGGCACGTTCGTTCGCCTCGACGTCGATCGCACATGGCTCCTCGTGAAGGCGCTCTTGACCGCCCCCGACACCGACATTCAATGGCTCTTCGTCTCACGACCCGTCGAAGGTCTGCTGACCGAGCACGCGCGCGCTCTCGGCGAAGATTCCGATTTGGTCTGGTATGCCGAGACCGTCATGCAGCAGCCGAGCGACAGCGCCGTGCACGACGATCACATCCACATGCGCATCGAATGCACGGCCGAAGAAGCCGTGAGAGGCTGTGCCGGCGGACCCAAATGGCCCTTCTCGGCAGATCTCCCCGAGCTTGCCATGACCGACGAAGAAGAGCTGAACGCGATTCTCACCCCATGACCGACCAGACCGAATCAGCGCTCGATGTTCCGTCAGAGCTGCCGCCGCATCGCCTGGTTCACGCAGAAGCATCCGAGGTCTGCGCGTCGTTGCCCTCCGACATCCGCTTCGATTTGGTCTATCTCGACCCGCCTTACGGCGTGGGCACGACGATGGGTGCACGCACGCAATCGGGGGAGGCACGCGGACGCAGACAATCTGCCAGTGGGCCCGCGGCGTACGAAGACGGAAGCGACGTCGAAGGCCTCGTCGTCATGATTGCACGAGCGTTGCGTGCGATTCGTGAACGCATGAACGAGGGAGCCTCGCTCTATCTTCACCTCGATCACCGGGCGGTGCATGAAGCCAAGATCGCGGCCGATGGTGTCTTCGGTCGAAAAGCGTTCCTCGGCGAAATCATCTGGGTCCCCGGCAACGGAGGCCGTGGCGCAGGCTTGTCGGTCACCCATCAGACGATCCTCGTTTATGCACGTAGCGCCGCCGATCGCGTGAAAGTCGCCTTTCATTACGACGATCCTGCGCTCCGCGAGCCTTACGCCGACACGAGCCTGTCGATGCATTTCTCCAACGTCGATGCCGACGGGCGTCGCTATCGCGAGCGAACCATTCGAGGAAAGGCCTACCGATATTATGCCGACCGTGGCCGACGCATCGGCTCGGTCTGGACCGACATTCGCGCGATGGTCGCCAACACGCCGCTTCGAAAAGAAGCAACGGGCTACCCGACCCAGAAGCCGGAGAAGCTCCTCGATCGCGTCATTCGCGCCTCCAGTCGTTCTGGCGACACCGTCGCCGACTTGATGTGCGGCAGCGGGACGACGCTGGTGGTCGCCGCCAAGCTCGGGCGTCGATTCGTTGGAGGCGACGTGGGAGATCTCGCCATTCGAACGACGACCGACCGCCTACAAAAAGAAGGGATCGTCTTTCTCCGCTGAGGTGGACGACACCGAGAGTCGAGGCAGGCCCACGGCGCTCAACCGACGCGAACGGCTTCAGCCTCCGACCCGGAACTTGGCCCGGGAGCCCGTCACGCTCGACTATCGCCCCGCGTGAGCTCCCCCATTCCTCACTTCGTCAGAGTCTCTGCGGCCCTGTGCGGGCTCGCGATCGGCCTATCGAACACGGGCGGTTGCTCGACCGACGCCACGGTCGCGTCGGCTGCGACCAACAAGCCGGTGGCGGCTCCGTCGGCGCGCGCAAAGCAAGAATCGGCGGCGCCATCGACGAGCGTCGATGCACCACGTGAAGCGGCGAGCGCAAAGCAAGAATCGGCGGCGCAGATCGTCACGTTGAGCGCGGTCGGTGATTGCACGCTCGGCGATGCAGCCGGCTCCGAGCTCGCTCCGGGAAGCTTTCACGACGTGTTCGAGGTGAACGGAAAAGACTTCGGCCGCCCCTTCTCCGGCGTCGTCGCGACTCTGTCAGAAGACGATCTCACCATTGCCAACCTCGAGACCACCCTCGGGACGCACCCTCAGCGCACCGAGCTCCCGTTCGCCTTTCGAGGCCGACCCGAGTTCGCTCAAATGCTGGTCAAAGGCAGCGTCGAGCTCGTGAACGTCGCGAACAACCATGCGAACGATTGCGGACCGAAGGGCGTCGTCGAAACCCTCGCGAGCCTCGACGCCGCCAACGTGAGCTACTTCGGTCTCGGCCACGTCGACGAGAGGACCATTCACGGAATCCAGGTCGTCAATCTCGGTTACACCGGCGGACGCGTCGAGATTCGTGAGCAAGTCGAAAAAGACATCAGAGCGCACAAGCGGCCCGACAATCTCGTCGTCGTGACCTTTCATTGGGGGATCGAAGGCGAGCACGCGTCGAACACCGTGCAGATCCGTCTTGGTCACGCGTCGATCGACGCGGGCGCAGACCTCGTCCTCGGCCATCATCCCCACGTGCTCCAAGGGATCGAGCAGTACAAGAAACGCAAGATCATCTACAGCCTCGGAAACTTCGTCTTCGGGGGCAACGCGAAGCCGGCAGAGCTCGACTCGATGATCTACCGCGCGCGATTCACGTTGAAAGACGGCAAGCTCGAGCCGCTCGACGACAAGATCATTCCGGTCGCCATTTCGAGTAACCGCGTGCAGAACGACTTTCGCCCGGTGCTCCTCGCGGGCGCCGAAGCCGACCGCGTGACGAAGGCCATCGGGAATTACTCCGACGCACTGACGCGCGCGATGCATTGAGGGCCCGCGCGCCGATCGTCGCGCGGGTCTTTTTCAGCTACGGCGGAGGACTCGCTTCAGCACCTCGGCGAGCGTTCGCATGTCGTCATCGCTCGAAAGCCGCTCGAGGGCGTTCATGACCTTGTCGATCGTGGGGTCGACGTAAGGCAGGTAGTCGGGGTTCTTCTTCACGCGATCGATGAAGACGAATCGGCCGGCGTCTTTCAGCTTTCTCTGCACCGTCACGAGATCGAATTCGAGCCCGACCCGCGCCCGCTCCGACTCGATGCCGCGGGCAACCACGAACTCGTCGAGGCAAGCGTCGATGAGCTCGCGCGAAAAGGACTGATAGCTGTCACCGAGAAGGGCGACGAGGTCGTAGACCTGCGGACCGAGCAACGCGTCTTGAAAATCGATCCAACAAAGCTCGGCTCGGTCGGCGTCTCGGATCACCATCAAGTTCCGACTCTGATAGTCGCGATGGACGAACGATCGCGGCAATGCGGCGACCCGCGCGGCGAGCCTGCGAGCGATGGCACCGAAGCTCGCTCGATCGGTCGGGGACAGCTCCATGCCTCGGGCCTCAAGGCCCCATTCGCGAAAATGCTCGATCTCCCAGAGGAGCAGCGTCTCGTCGAATGCTCGGGTCGAGACCACGCTTCCGAGCGGAAGAGGGTCGAGCCTCTTCTGCGCTTGGGCGAGATCGCTTACGGCCTTTCGATAGATCTCCTCGCGCCGTTCGGGAGAAGCTTCGAGGAAAGCGGCGAGCGTCTCGTCACCCAAGTCTTCGAGCGCGAGAAGGCCCTCGTCACAAGCCTCGGCGAGCACCTTCGGAACGCGTACACCGGCCGACGCGAGCAGCGCATGCACCTCCAAGAAGGGCCACCGCGCGCGCGTCTCTCCGCTCGTCACCTCATCGGGCTTCGTGTCGGGGACGAACATGACCACGATCGATCGCTCACCACGACGAACGCGGTGGTAAGTGCGCGTCGACGCGCCGCCCGGCATTCGAATCGCCGCGCTCGGTGGTCCACCGAGCACGGTGGCGGCGAATCGCGCGAGACCCGCGTCGGTCAAGGTGAGCATGGACTCCCTTAGCAAGGCGAGCCTCGAGGAGGCCAGCTTTTGCGATCGTTCGACGAGCGCACGGCTATGCTGTAAGCCGTGATTCCCGAGCTTCTGCCGCTCCCGATGCGCCTCGAAGGTCCGCGCGTGCTGCTCCGACCCTTCGGACGGGGCGACGGCCGGGGATTGTTCGCGTCGATCAACGAAGATCGCGCGCACCTCGAGGGTTGGCTCCCTTGGGTCACCGCGCACAAGAACGTGCTCGATAGCGAGGTCTACGCGCGAAAGGCCCACGCTTGGTGGATCTTGCGCGACAACCTCCCCATGGCCATCGAGACCGGCCTTCACGGAATCATCGGCGGCACCGGGCTCCACCGGTTCGATTGGGCGGAGCGTTCATTCGAGATCGGCTATTGGCTTCGCAAGAGCGCGGAGGGTCACGGATACGTACGTGAAGCCGTCCAACTCCTCGCGGCGCTGGCGTTCGACAGGCTCGATGCGACGAGGGTACAGATTCATTGCCGGACTGCGAACGAGCGCAGCGCAGCGGTCCCGCGCAAGCTTGGGTTCGACGAGGAGCACAGGACCGAGGTCGACGCGCGGTTCGAGGTTCCCGAGCCGATCGAGCTGTCGTGGTTCACTCTGACGCGCACCGGATTCGATCGAATGCCGTGGGCCAATGCGGCGGTCGCGTACGTGAGGCGAGCCGACTCCGACGGTTGAACGTCGCTGTCAGGGGCGAGGGGCGACCGTCGCTCCGGGTCTCTTACTTGACAGCCGTCTCACGCAGGGCGAACTCGATCGGATGTCCGAAGACGTCGAGGCCCCCACCGATGCGAAGATCGCCGAGGCGCCTCCCTCGTATTCCGGGACGGCCGAAGAAGCGGAGCGCCTGCTCAGGAACGCGAGCCCCCTGCGCATGCTGCTGCGCTTCGGCGGGGTGGTGCTCTTTCTCGCGCTCGCCGGAGGTGGCGGTTATCTCGGCTACCGTTCATATTGCGTCGACCGCGCCAAGAACGCGCCGATGGTGAAGTTTTCAGCAGGCAAAGCGCACATCGGCAACGATCTCTTCGACACCGAGGCGCCCGAGCACGACGTGATGCTCGCCGCGTTCGCTCTCGACACCACCGAGGTCACGGTACGCGACTTCGCGACCTGCTTCGACCAAGGGGCATGCACCGAGCCCATCAAGGGTGACTATTGCAACTGGGGCAAAGACGACGTCGCAAAGCACCCCATCAACTGTGTCACGCAATTGCAAGCCATAAACTACTGCAAGTGGATTGACAAACGACTCCCCACCGAGACGGAATGGGAGCGTGGCGCGCGCAACCCTTCGAGCGCGAAAGAGCCCAAGAAGTTGGGGGCGTACCAAGGCAACTATCCGTGGGGAATCGAGGCTCCGACCCCCAAGCTCACGAACGTCTGTGGCAAAGAGTGCAGCGTGTTCGGCGCGAAGAAGGGCCAAAGCTGGCCGATGATGCACGAGTTCGACGACGGCTATGCTCTCACCGCTCCGGTCGGCAGCTTTCCCGACGGCAACACGCCCGATGGTCTGAAAGACATGGCCGGCAACGTCTGGGAGTGGACCTCGAGCCCCTATTGCGAATACCCGAACGAAGATTGCGGCAATCACACCGAGTACGTCATCCGCGGGGGTGGGTTTCTGAGCTATCACCCGCGCAACATGGAGGTGACGACCCGCGAAGCGCTGCCAGCCAAAGAAGGCACGCACACGGTCGGTTTTCGTTGCGCCCAATCGATCTGAATTTGTCGCCCCTCAGCCTCTCGCAGGTGCTCGATGAACGCTGAGGCGCTTCCGGGGAGCCGCAGCAGTACGACGTCACTGCCCTACCGGAAGCTGGCCGATCATCGCGCTGGCGCTGGTTTCCGAGCGCGGCATGTGTGTTGCTCAGGGGTTGTGCAGGAATTGGATGCGTATCAGGGTCGTCGAGAACGAAGCCAGATTGGCGCCCGAGGAGTGAGCAGCGCAAGAATACGTGGGTATTTTGAGCAGCGGGGCGACGAGGCCGCCGATGTGGCGATGGTATCGACACGATGGTATGCATCCAATTCCTGCACAGCCCCTTGGGCATCCCCACCCGATGTCGCGCCGCCTCAACGTGCTCTCGAGCGACTTCTTTCCGGCGTATGTCGTCTGGGAGCTCACTCTTCGTTGCGACCATGCGTGCACCCATTGCGGATCACGCGCCAGCGCCAAGCGCCCCGACGAGCTGTCGACCGAAGAGGCGCTCCGCGTCGTGGCCGAGCTCGCCGAAATGCGGACGCGCGAGGTCGTCCTCATCGGCGGTGAGGCCTACTTGCACGAAGGCTTTCTGGAGATCGCGCGTGCTCTGAAGCAGGCGGGGATTCGCCCCACGATGACCACGGGTGGCCGCGGCATCACCGAGGCACTCGCGCGCGCCATGGCGAGCGCCGGAATCGCCCAAGTGTCGTTGAGCATCGACGGCCTCGAGTCGACCCACGACCGGATGCGCAACCTCGAGGGGAGCTTCGCGGCGGCGAATCGCGCGCTCCAGAACCTTCGAGATGCGGGCATTCCGATCGCCGCGAACACGAACCTCAATCGCCTCAATCGAGGTGATCTGGAGCCGCTTTACGAGCACCTGTCGAAGCAAGGCATCCGCGCGTGGCAGGTGCAGATCACGACCCCGCTCGGCCGCGCCGCCGATCGGACCATGATGGTGCTCCAGCCATTCGATCTCATCGATCTCGTCCCGAGAATCGCTGCGCTGAAAGAGCGCGCTCGAAAAGATGGCATACTCGTCATGCCGGGCAACAACCTCGGATACTTCGGCCCCGAAGAGGCCGCGCTACGCTCCAATCGTCCTCTCGACCGCGATCACTGGGCCGGATGCCAAGCGGGTCGGTTCGTGATGGGTATCGAGAGCGACGGGGCCGTCAAGGGGTGCCCGTCGCTCCAAACCGACACGTACGTCGGCGGCAAAGCGCGTCAGCAATCGATCGCCTCCATTTGGAACGACGCGCCCGAGCTCGCCTTCGCCCGCGCTCGCACAGAAGAGGAGCTCTGGGGCTATTGCCGACAATGCCCGTTCGCTTCCGTTTGCCTGGGCGGATGCAGCTTCACTGCCCACGCCGTCCTCGGACGCCCGGGCAACAACCCTTATTGTCACTTTCGAGCGCGCACTTATGCCTCCCAGGGGCTTCGGGAGCGGCTCGTCGCGGGGGCGCCCGCGAGCGGTCGTCCCTTCGACAACGGGCTGTTCGAGATTGTCCTCGAAGCCGTCGATGCGCCCGATCCCGGAGCCCATCTCTCGGCGGAGAGGCTCGTCCAGATCGATCGCAAGCCGCGTTCGCGCGCGCACGAGCCTTGAGAATTCGTCGTGCGAATCTCTTCGTCTTGGTGCTCGGCGCGACACAGACTTCGACCGTCGGCGGCGCCGGTAGCGAAGGTGCCTATCATCAGGGTTGCGGCGCAGGCGTCTCGACGCTGGAGCCCGAAGCCGACGGCGGCGTGAAGGGCTGTCCGTCGCTCCCCACCACACGCTACACGGGTGGCAACGTACGCCAAAAGACGATCCGTGCGATTTGGGATCAATCAGTCGAGCTCGGCGTCGCTCGCGAAGAGCGACAGAGTGAGCTAGGGGGCTTTTGCTTCGGTTGCTACTATGCCGATGTCTGCAAGGCCGGTTGCTCCTGGACCGCCCACGTGTTCTTCGGCAAACGCGGCAACAACCCCTATTGCCACCACCGCGCGACGGTCTTCGCTGAACGAGGCCAGCGCGAGAGGCGGGTTTGCGTCGCGCCACCGCCCGGAGAGCCCTTCGATCACGGGCTCTGAGACATCGTCGTCGAGTCGGCCGATCCGGCACCTTGGAAGGTCCCCGAGGTCGCTCCGCCCCAGCGAAAGCTTCGGCTGCTTCCGTAGGGCTCGAGCCCCCAGGGCTCCTTGTCAGCGAAAGCCGGTCAGCGAAAGCCGGTCAGCGAGAGCGTCAGCGAAAGCTGTCGTGGTAAGCGGCGTCTTCGATGCCGAGAGCGAACGTCGTGGGTTTCAATGGCTCGAAGCAATCGAGCATCACCGCCAGCTCGGTCGTGGCCTTCACACCGATGCTCGACTCGTACGCCCCCGGGTGGGGTCCGTGCGGAATACCCGCCGGATGAAACGACATGCTTCCGGCGCCGATGCCCTTGCGCGACGTGAAGTTGCCGTCGCAATAGAAGATAAATTCATCGACGTCGACGCTCGAGTGCGGATACGGACATGGAATCGCTTCAGGATGAAAATCGAGGAGACGCGGCACGAAGCTGCAGATGAGCGCACCCCGCGCCGCGAACGTCCCGTGCCAGGTCGGCGGCAGATGAATCTGCCCTGCGCGCGGCTGAAAATTCAATATCGGGAACGCCCACGGATAGACCGTCCCGTCCCAACCCACGACGTCGAGCGGGCTCTCGTCGTAGTCGTAGCCCCATAGCTCGTTCTGCCGCTTCACGACGACGTGGCGAAGGCTCTCATCGAGCGGGCCGCGAAATACGGGCCGCGTGAAGTCGCGATGGCAATAGGGCGCATCCATGCGCAGCTGACCCACCGCATTGCGAAACTGCTTGAGCGCTCCGACGCCGCCGAGACACTCGATTCCGAGCCAGCTCTGCTTCACAGAGGCGGGGAGATCGAAACGATGAATGGTCCCACGGGGCACGTAGACGTAATCGTGTTTCTCGAAGGGGACGTCACCGAACGAGGTGCGGAGAGTTCCGCGTCCTTCGAGGACGAAGAACAGATCGTCAGCGTCGCCATTCGAGAAATAGACGTCGTCGCTCTCGGTCGGCTTCGAGATCGAGAGGACGACGTCTTTGTTGAAGAGCACGGGTATGCGCGCCTCGATGGGCGCGCCGCTCCCTCCGAGACGGTTCGTGTCGTAATGACGCCGACGGAGCGCAATCGAAGGAGCGGCCTCGGGCATCGCGAAGCGCTTCTTCGCGTCGACCTGCCGCGCGGTGTGAGGCCGCCTCTCGTGGTAGACGATCGTATACGGGCCATCGAATCCCTCGCGGGTGATGCACTCTTCGTAGCGCAGGTCACCGCTCGCGCCGCGTAGCGCGATGTGGTGCTTCTTCGGCACCTCGCCGAGGGTCATTCGATCGAGCATCAGGCGCGTCCTTCTGCCTTCTGGAGTCGTTCGATGCTCTCGAAGAGCGCCCTGAAATTGCCTGCGCCGAAGCCCCGCGAGCCCTTGCGCTGAATGACCTCGTAGAAGAACGGCCCGGCGTCGGGCGACCCATAGAGACCCGCCGAGTCTTTGAGGAAGATCTGCAAGAGGTATTGCCCCTTGTCTTCACCGTCGACGAGGATCTGCAGGTCTTTCAAGACGGCGATGTCTTCTTCGATCTTGTCGACGCCGAGCTTCTTCAAGCGCTCGGGAAGCATCTCGTAGTAGGTCCCCGGAGTCGGCATGAATTGAATGCCGCGCTCGCGAAGCCCTTTTACGCTCGTCAGAATGTCGCTCACGGTGAGCGCGACGTGCTGCACTCCGTCACCGCGGTGGTCTTCGTTGAAAATGTTGATCTGCGAGGCCTTGAAGAAGGGGCGCCATGGCTCGTTGTTCGCGAACTTCACGCCAGACTGCGGGTCCCACATGACGATCGATCGCAGACCCGATCCGCGCGATTTGTCGGTCGAGACGTCATCGGTGTGAAACTGCACGTTCCACAGTTGCTCGAGACCGAGCACGTGCTCCATCCACAAGAGAGCCGGCTTCATCGTCTGAAAGTTCGACGTGATGTGATCGACTTCGCGGAAGTCGAACTTGTTCTTTCCGCCGCGCGGCGTCGAATACAGCTCGAGGCCCGGGAACAGCGTCGAATAGCCCTTTCGCTCCACGAAGCGGAATGTGGTGTCTCCGAAAGGCGTGGTGATCGAGAAGGTCCGGAGGGT
Source organism: Polyangiaceae bacterium (assembly GCA_043755175.1). Classification (GTDB taxonomy): domain Bacteria; phylum Myxococcota_A; class Polyangia; order Polyangiales; family Polyangiaceae; genus CAYYKK01. The sequence goes on from JAYUUB010000180.1 coordinate 71,177, forward strand.
GTGGCCGCTCGCGTCCACGTGCGTCCTGATTTCGTCGATGGGCGTACCGCCGCGCTCTTCGAGGAGACGAAAAGTCTTTTCGATGTCGACGACCTCGTACGCGACGGTGCCGATTCCATCGGGGTGTTTCTTCAGATAGCGGTGCGCGCGGCCACCCTCACCGACGGGAGCCGAGCAGAGAATGTGGACGTCGCCCGCCGAGAAGAGAATGCTCCTCTGCTTACCGCGCTCAGTGAGCCCTTTGTCACTCTCGCCGATCTCCGCAAAGTCCATCAGGTCGCAGTAGAAACGCCGGCTGCGGTCGAGATCGCGAACGTAATAGTGAATCGATTCGACGCGGATGATGCCGAGGGATTCGAGCTTCGTCATGGTGGCCTCGCGGGTCATTTCGTGGGTGTCGGCGGAGAAGGCGGCGCGGCTTCGGGCGCTGCGGGGTTTGGTGCGTCGGGCTGACGATCGGGATGAGCCGCGATGAACGCATCGAGCTCGTTCGCGGAACGATCGATTCGCGCGAGGTTCGGGAAGGCGTCGACGTCGACACCGAACCGTCGCGCGGCAAAGAGCTGAGGAACGAGGGCCACGTCGGCGAGGGTCGGAGTCTCACCAATCATGAATCGTCCTTGGCTCTCTTCGGCCTCGAATTCGAGGGCTCGTAGGCCCTTCTCGATGGCCCGTCGCGCGAAGGCCTGCTCGTCGACGCCGAGGCGCTTCAGCTCTTTGATCACGCCGAGATTCTGGAGCGGCTGAATGCCCGAGTTCACGATCTCGACGCACTTTCGAGTGCGCGCGCGCAGATGGAGACATTTCGGGAGGAGCGGCGGATCGGGGTATCTCTCTTCGAGGTATTCGAGAATCGCGACCGACTGCGAGAGGAGCACGAAGAGCCCCGGTTCGTGCTCGACCTCGAGCACCGGGACCTGCTCCATGAGGTTTCGCCTCTTGTGCTCGTCGCCATGTTGCTGTCCGCCGTCTTGGAGGAGGCTGACGGTCACGTACTCGTAGGCGAGCCCCTTCAGCGCGAGGCCGATGCGGGCTCGGTACGAAGCGCTCGATCTGAAATATCCGTAGAGCTTCATCGAAAGACCTCTCAATCGACGGCGACGACCGTCTGCTCGATGCGACCGAAGATGCTTCGCCCATTGGGATCGCGCATCTCGATGGCAATCGTGTCGCCGGCCTTCATGAAAGGCGTCTTCGGTTTGCCCTCTTCGATGGTCTCGGTCATGCGGCGCTCTGCGAGGCACGAAATCCCGCGCGCACGATCTTTGTTCGAGACGGTTCCGCTCCCGAGAATGGTGCCAGCGACGAAGCGGCGCGTCTTGGTGATGTGCGCCAACAGATCGAAGAACGAAAAGTGCATCTCCGGTCCGGCCTCGGTATCTCCGACGAGCTCTCCATTGAGCGTCGATTGAAGCTTGAGGTGAACGCGGCCTCCGCGCCATGCGTCACCGAGCTCGTCGGGGGTGACGGCGAAGGGCGCGAATCCCGTAGCGGGCTTCGACACGAAGAAGCCGAACCCCTTCGCGAGCTCGGGGGGAATGAGATTGCGGAACGTGACGTCGTTCAAAACCACGAGCAAACGCACGTGGGGAGCGGCCGTCTCGGGCTTGATGCCGCGAGGCACGTCGCCGAGAATGACGCCGATCTCCGACTCGAAATCGCACCCCCACGCCGGGTCGGGGAGCTCGATCGGTGCGCGACAACCGATCATCTCTCCCGATCCGCCCTGGTACACGAGCGGATCGGTCTCGAGGGTCTCGGGAGGCTCTGCGCCGCGCGCTTTGCGGACCAGAATGATGTGATTGATGTAGGCCGAGCCGTCGACCCATTCGTAGGCGCGCGGGAGCGGGGCGCGGACTTTCTCGAAGTCGATAACTCGAGCGTCGACTGCGCCCATCTCGAGCTGATCGGCCAGCGAGCGCAACCTCGGCTCCGAAACGGCCCAGTCGTCGAGCGCCGATTGCAAGGTGGGGGCGATGTCGCGTGCCGACGCGCACCGTGCTCCGTCCGAATGGACCACCACGAGCTCGCCGTCGCGCGTTCCGTTGTCGAGTGTCGCAAGTCTCATCGAATGTCCTCGGGGTTCTAGCAAATCTTTGGGCCACTCGGCCGCTCATCGTGTGGAGGGCCGCATCAATCCCAACCGTGCGCGCGGTACCAATCGGCGGTGATCTTGGCTCCCTCGGCGAAACCCATCGTCGGCTTCCAGTCGAGGTCTTTTCGCGTGCGCGAAGAGTCGACCACGAAGTGCTCCATGAGCAGCTCACCGAGCTTGTCGGTGTTGAAGATCACCGCCTGGTCGAAGGCCTCGCCGTACGCGGTCGACACCGCCGCAGCCGCTCGGAGAACCGTGGGCGGCACGCGCGGCACGCCGAGGAGCCGAACGTCGTAGCTATGAGCGATCGCACGGGCCATGTCTTCGAACGTGTAGATCGCGCCGTCTTCGACGAAGTAAATCGACCCTGAAGGAACCTCGGCGTCGATGGCGCGAATGCACGCGGCGGCGCAATCGGCGCCGTACACCATGCTCACCGACTGCAGCGAATCGCCCATTTTGAAGGCGACGCGGAGCCGTCGCACCATCTTGAAGAAGGCGAGAATCTCGTTGTCGCGAGGCCCGTAGATGGCAGGCGGTCGAATGATCGTGATGGGCAGGCGGTCGGTGAAAGCGAGGAGGGCCTTCTCGCCTTCGAGCTTGCTCTTCGAATAACGAGTCTGGGGGTTCTCGCGATCGCCGGGGCGATGCTTCTCTCCGGCCCGACAAGGACCCATCACCCCTGCGGTCGAGACGTGCACGAAGCGGCGGAGCTCGGGCGCGTGGGTGACGGCGGCTTCGGCCAAGGCACACGTCCCGGTCACGTGAACCTGATCGAACTCCTCCTGGGAGCGGGCCTTCACGAGCCCGGCACAATGAACGACGGCGTCGACTCCCTTCACCGCAGGGCCTAGCGACGCGGGATCGTCGACCGCGCCGAGGGCGAGCGAGACGCCGAGCTCGGTGAGAAACTTCGTGTTGCTGCTCTTGCGCACGAGGCACACGACCTCGTGACCTCGGCTCTTCAGCTGCTCCGCGACGTGCGAGCCGAGAAAGCCCGAGCCACCGGTGACGAGAACGCGCATGGGCGCACCTTCGCGAACATTGATGGAGGCGTAAATAGGTCTATGCGCCTAATCTCGAGCGAAGGATGCGCTGTCTGGTCACGGGGGTCGCAGGCTTCATCGGTTCGACGCTCGCTGAGCGCTTGGTCTCCGATGGCCACGAGGTCGTGGGCGTCGATTGCTTTACCGACTACTACGCACGCTCGGTGAAAGAGGCGAACCTCGAGACCCTCCGAAGCTCGAGCCGCTTCGAGCTACGCGAGCAAGATCTCTCGGTCGCCGATATCGACGGCCTCCTCGGCGGCGTCGAGGTCGTCTTTCATCAAGCGGCACAAGCTGGCGTCCGCGCGAGCTGGGGCGTGACCTTCGAGAGCTACACCCGCCACAACATCCTCGCGACCCAGCGGCTACTCGAAGCGGTGAAGGGCGCGAGCGTGCGCCGTCTCGTGTACGCGTCTTCGTCCTCGGTCTACGGCGACACGCTCGATCTGCCCATGCGCGAGACGAGCCGGCCGAGACCCTTTTCGCCCTACGGCGTGAGCAAGCTCGCGGCCGAGCACCTCTCGGAGCTCTACCGACACAACTTCGGCGTCTCGACCGTGTCGCTCCGCTACTTCACCGTCTACGGGCCGCGTCAGCG
>JAYUUB010000181.1:0-11057 GCA_043755175.1 Polyangiaceae bacterium
GGGGCGGTGTCGATCGACTCCGATTCCACGGCGTTCGGCCGCTGCCGTCGGGCTTCCATCCGCTCCTCGGCGAGCGCCGCATCAACTTGACCTTCCGCCACGCGGCCTGAAAGCACGCGAGGGCTCTCGCAGGTCACGTTACCGAGCCAGGAACGATCGCGAACATGCCTGCCCCACGTGTGGCGGAATTGTAGAAGCGGCGCGGCATTCACGCGAGCGAAAGCGCTAGGTCCCGGGGTGGCACGGGCCATGCGAAGGGGTCGCGTCATGAATGAAAAAAAGACCAACACCAAGATCGAGCAGGCCGCCGACAAGGTCGAGAGCGCCGCGAAGATGGTCATCGACAAAACCAAAGAGGCCGCGATGAAGGGCGTGAAGGCCGTGAGCGATCTCGAGGCGAAAGTCGCCGACCGGGTGATCGAGTCCAGCCACAAGATCGAAGAGGCCGCGACCAGGATGGGCCATCAGGCGAAGCAAGCCGCCGTGCACGCTCAACACGTCTTGGAAGAGAAGGTCCAAGAGCAGGAGCTCTCGGCGACCGCGACGGCGGAGATCGTCGGCTCGAAGGCGAAGCACGTGGTCGAGGAGAAGTCGGCGAAAGCGACCGACGCAGTCAGCGAGCTCACCGACAAGGTCAAGCACACGACCGATCGCCTCGCGCACACCGACAGCAAGAAGCCGAGCTGAAGCGTAAGAGCAGCCGCTCGTGGGGTGCCCCGCGATCTCCTGGCCGCGTCGCGGCACTGAAGAAGAGAGGATATTGAAATGATTCATGCAGACGTGATCGACAAAGCGAAAGAGACCGTCCACGATGGCGCCGTTTTTGCGGAGAGGGGGGCGAAGTCCGTCTCGACTTCGGCTCGCTCGGCGTTGCGCACCTTCGGAGACGCAGTCGCGGTGATTCGGAGCCTCGGGATCGACGACGTGCTCGGCACGGTGGGTCTCGCGAAAAAGCAGAGCGGTGCCCGATGGCTCGGCACGTTCGGCACCGGAATGACCGTCGGCCTCGGCGTTGGCGTCGGCGTCGGGATGCTCTTCGCCCCGCGCGCCGGAGTCGACACGCGCCTCGCCATCGCCAAGGCGGCTCGCGACATCTTCGCCGTCGATGCGAGCGCTGCTACCAGCGCTGTCGTCGAGGAAACGACGGATTCGCCTTCACAGGTCTCGGCGCCCGAGGAACAAAACGGAGCGCGTGACTCTGTGACCGCGTGAACCGATCGAGCTGGTTTCCTACGCTCAACGGCCTTCGGCACCCACATCATCTCCAGAAGATCGCGAAGACCGCTCGGGCGTTGTGGCGCTGCTCCGAAGACAAGCGCATCGTCGGCTTGGCTTCGGAGTCTGCGTTTTGGCTCCTGCTCGCGCTCGTTCCTTTGGCGGCGGTATCGGGCATGATCGCCGCGCGCGTCGCGTTCTCAGATCAGCTCGCGGTCGGGCTCTTGTCGCGTTCGCTGCCTCCCGAGGCCCGTGAGCTGGTCGCGCGCGAGCTGTCGAAGGTCGCATCGTACGACGGAGGTCGGCTCGGACCAGTCGCGACGATCGCGTGCGTTTGGCTGGCTTCGAGCGGCGTCCATGCGGTCTTCGACGCGTTTGAAGCGCTCGCCGGAGGCGCTGCCCGCGCGTGGTGGAAGAAACGGTGTTTGTCGATTGGATGTTGCCTCGCGCTTGCGCTGGCGGTCACGGCGATTGCCATCTTGGGTGCGCCGTTCGACCGGTTGCTCCATCCTCGGAGCGAGTCGTCGGTCTCGCCGCTCACCCCTCTCACGATGGCGTTCCATCTGGGTATGGGAATCGCGACGGATTTGCTGATGACGCTCGGGCTCTTCCACGTAGGAGTGCCGCGCGCGGCGCGTCCGGCCGTACACCTTCCGGGGGTGGTTCTCGCCGTCGGATTGCAGCTCGTTCTCGGCGCGTGCTATGCGGCATTCATCGGCACGCTCGGAGACGGGAGCGCCTACCTTGCCGGACTTGCGGTCTTTGCCGTTACCATGACTGCCGTGTTCATCTTCATGCTCTCCCTCCTCGTCGGGCTCGCGCTCAACCTCGTACTCGACGAAGAGCACCGGGCTCGGCGTTCCTCCACCCCCGTCACGAATCTCGGGGCTCGGCCATGAAAGACACCAGGGCGGAACGAGCGCGCATCCGACGACGACGGACGACCCACCTCGAGGTCCGCGTCCCCACGCTCACGATTCTGAAGCTCCTCGGCACGGTGCTGCTCGTCTGGGTGATGATTCGCCTCGCACCCGAGCTGCTCTTCCTCGCGTTCTCATTCCTGTTCGCGATCGCTCTCGAGCCGGTCATCGCGTTCGCCGAACGCTACAAAGTCCCGCGTTGGGCGGGCGCAGCCGGTCTCGGAGTGACCGTCGTCTCGCTCGTCGCGCTGTTCGCGGCGTTCGTCGCTCCGCCCCTCGTCTCTCAGCTGGCGGCGCTCGGCGAAGACCTTCCGGGCTTGCATGTGCGTGTTCTCTGCCGCCTGCACCCCACGCCTTTCTTGTCGAAGGTGATCGATCAGGCCTTCGACTTGCCGCGCGCTCCCGAGGTGTTGGAGTTCGTCCATCGACCACTCGCCATCGGCATGTCGGCGCTCTCGGCCGCGATGACCGGTGTGCTCGTCGTCGTGATGACGCTCTATTTCCTCATCGACGGCAAAGGCCTTTATGCGTGGCTCATCGCCTATGTCCCGCGCTCCCACCGCGCCAAAATGGCCGAGACCGTGCCTGCCGTCTCGGCAGTGATATGTGCCTATGTTCGCGGGCAGCTTTTCGTTTCGTTGCTGTTCTCGATCTTCGTCGCCATTTTACTGAGTATTCTACGCCTGCCCGCCGTGTTGCCAGTGGCACTGCTCGCGTTCTTCTGCGACGTGATTCCAGTGGTCGGAATCATCATCGCCACCGCGCCGACCGTACTCCTCGCTCTCGCCGACTCGCCATCCAAAGCGCTGATCGTGGGCGTCGCATTTCTCGGCTATCACATGTTCGAGACCTACGTCATCGTTCCGCGGGTGTACGGCGCGAGCATGCGTCTCAGCACGTTGGCGGTCCTGCTCGCCCTTCTCATCGGAGCCAGCCTCGACGGCATCGTAGGAGCCATTCTCCTCCTGCCGGTCGTGGCCGCGTACCCGATCCTCGAGCGCATCTGGCTCAGAGATTATCTGTCACGCGATCTCATCCGCGACCACGAAGCGCTCGGGCGCAGTGAAGGTGGCGCCGACAAGGACCACGTCGTCGAAGCCGTCATTCAAGGTAGCTCTTCGTCGCTCCCTCCAGAAGTTCGCGACCCCGAAGGCTGAGGTGCGCGCGTGCTGGGGGAGAAGGCGACGAGCGGTTGCGTCCCGATGAGCCGCGAGCGGGCACGTTCTCGCCGCGACGATCGATTGCCATTCGTGGGCGGCGCGCTCGCTACCAGCTAGGGAGTCACGGGATCTGCACCACGTCCGGCCAGGCGGGCGATCGAATCGATCAGCGTCGCTGGCTCGACGGGCTTGGCGAGGTGCATCTGGAAGCCCGCAGCGAGGGCTTTGCGTTGATCTTCGGCGCGCGCATACGCCGTAAGAGCAAGGGCCGGGATGGTGGAGGTAAAGGTCTTAGCCTGTCCGGATTGCCCGACGTGAGAGCGGACCTTGCGCATGAAGGCATGACCGTCTTCACCTGCCATGCCAATGTCGCTGATGATCACGTCGAATGTCGCTTCGTCGAGCGCGCCGAGCGCTTCTTGGCTCGATGCTGCGGCGCGAACCGTGGCTCCGTACTTCTCGAGCATGATCCCCAAGAGCTCGCGTGCGTCGTCTTCGTCGTCGACCACGAGGAGTCGCAGCCCGTCGAGTGCTCTGCGGAGTGGTGCCGTCGGGATCTCGCCGAGCGCTCTCCGCGGGACGGAGGTTTGAGCGACGGGAATCGCGCCGATGGGGAGCTCGACTCGGAAGCGCGACCCTTTGCCCGCACCAGCGCTCGACGCCGACACCGAGCCACCGTGCGCCTCTGTGAAGTGACGCACGATCGCGAGGCCGAGACCGAGTCCACCATGCGACCGCGAAGACCCACCTTCGGCTTGTCGAAAACGGTCGAATACGAAGGGAAGAAAGTCTGCACCAATCCCTTTTCCGTCATCGTCGACGGTGATTTCGATGCATGCGGCGGTGCGACGGGCCGCGAGGCCAACGTGGCCACCACGACCCGTGAACTTCACCGCGTTGGCGAGGAGGTTCCACACGATCTGCTGAAGTCGCTCGACGTCACCCACCATCGTCCCGACCCCGGGCTCGTACACTGCGGTGAGGGTCACGCCCTTCGCGAGCGCCGCGTGGCGGACGGTCTCGAGCGCCGCGTCGAGGATGGTCGGGAGATCGATGGGGTCGGCTCGAAGTCGAAGCCTGCCCCTGACGATGGCCGACACGTCGAGAATGTCTTCGACGAGGTGCGCTTGGAAATGCGCGTTGCGCTCGATGGCCTCGAGCCCCTTCTGCGTGCCGGCTGCATCGAGATCTCCGCTCTTGAGAAGGCGTGCCCAGCCCATCATCGCCTGGAGCGGCGTGCGAAGCTCGTGCGACACCGTCGCGAGGAACTCGTCTTTCAGGCGATTCAAGCGCTCTGCGTTGAGACGCGCGCGCTGCTCTTCTGCGAGAAGCCGACCGTTGGCCGCGTCGGCCGCACGATCGACCACCGTGGAGGCGCCCGCCCTAGGCGCCGGCTCGACCGCGTCGGCAGAGCGATCGTCTCGCAGTGCGCCGAGCACGCCGACTGCGATGCAATCAGTCAGAGTGTCGATATCACTTCGCGACATCTCCAGGCTCGTCCGCTCGACCTCGACGAGGATTCGACGACGGATGACTTCGGCGAGGGAGGTCGGATCTTTCATCGCGGCTGGCGGACCGATACAGCGGCGCGAGCCGTTTCAGGTCGGTCGAGGCGTGGAATCGTGAGCGTTACGCGGGTGGTGCCATCGGCGAGACGCGCGACTTCGAGCGACCCCTCGTGTGCACGCGCGACGCGGTCGCCCATGGCGAGCGAGAGCCCTAGGCCCCGAAGATCTTGGCTCGGCCCGAAGAGAGGCACCGCCGTCGGCGGGGGGCCTCTACCGTCGTCGGTCACAACGATCCACGCGGAGCCTGCGTTCTCGGCGACAGACACGCCGACCTTCGAATAGGCGTGCTTGAGGCCGTTTCCGATGACGTCGGTGAGGAGCATCTCGATCCAGCTGCTGTCGGCCGATACGAGCCCCACGCGGTTCGTCGACAGGGTCGGATCGATCTCGAGGACAATCCCGCGTCGACCGTCGATGGCGTTTGAAGCGCCAGCAGCGTTCCACGCGAGCTCGCCCAGGTAGACGGGCGAGAAATCGAGGTGCGGGCCGAGCGACATCTCCGCCGCGCAGGCAAGCTTCTGCGCTAGACGCAGCACTTTGCGCGTCGACTTGCGTGTCATCGAAATGAGCTTGGCGTGGGTCCCGGAGAGCTCGGGCCCGAGCGCGGACTCGAGCTCGTCGAGGGCCCCGAGAGCGACGCCGCAGGGGCCACGGAGATCGTGAGCGATGCGCTCGAGGAAGCGCGTCTTCATGTACGAATTGGAGTCGCCGACCTCTGGATCGCGCATGGTCAGCTCGTCGTCGTCGACGAGGGCGCGACACTGGTGCCGTCGGCTTTCGCTTGCTCGTATCGTTCGAGCTTGCGGTAGAGCGTTCGTCGGTCGAGTCCGAGCATCTGTGCCGCGCGCGACTTGTTGCCGCCCACGAGCTTCAACACGCGGAGCAGATAGCGTCGCTCTAGCTCTTCCATCGTGACGATCTCGCTGGAGTCGTCGGCCTGAATCACGAACTGCCCCGAGCGGTAGGCGCGAATCTTTTCGGGAAGATCCTCGATGACGATTTGATCGAAGCGGGCCAGAGCCACTGCGCGCTCCATGCAGTTTTCGACCTCTCGCACGTTGCCGGGCCAATCGTACGCACTGAGGCGTTGTGCCACAGGAACCGAGAGCGAGAGCCCAGGCTTGCCGGTCTGTTTTCCGAACTTGTCGAGAAAGTGAGCGGCGAGGGCCAACACGTCGCCGCCGCGCTCTCGAAGCGGGGGCAAATCGATGGTTACGACGTTGATTCGGTAATAGAGGTCTTCGCGGAAGCGCTTCTCGTAGACCGCCGATTCGAGGTCGCGATTCGTCGCCGCGACGAGCCTCGCGTCGAATGGGATCTCGATCGATTCGCCGACCGGGCGAACCTTTCGCTCTTGCAGTGCGCGTAGCAGCTTGGGCTGCATTTCGAGCGACATCTCGCCGATCTCGTCGAGGAACAACGTGCCGCCGGTCGCCTCGACGAACAGACCTCGATGAGCGTTCTTCGCGTCGGTGAAGGCGCCACGCGCGTGTCCGAACAGCTCGCTCTCGAGAAGGGTCGGTGGGACGGCCGCGCAATTGATCGCGACGAACGGCCCGACCTGTCGCGGGCTCATCGAATGAATGGCGCGCGCGATCAGCTCTTTGCCGGTTCCGGTCTCGCCGTGAATCAGCACCGACGCGTCGCTCGCGCTCACGCGCCCCAAGAGATCGAACACCCGCTTCATCGCCACGCTGTTGCCGATGATGGCGCCAGGTTGCTCGCGGCCTGCGCTCTCGCGGAGCCGCTTCACCTCGACGGTGAGATGGCGATGCTTGGCAGCGCGCGAGACGGCGAGCGTGAGAAGCTTGGTGTCGGGCGGTTTGACGAGGAAGTCGAAAGCGCCTGCACGCATTGCCTCGACCGCAGTCTCCATGCTTCCTTTGCCGGTGACCACGATGACGACATTGTCGGGGTTGATTCCGAGAATGCGTTCACACAGATCGAGGCCGCTCATCTCGGCCATTCCGAGATCGGTGAGCACGACGTCGAAGGACTCTGCTGCCAGGAGCGCAAGCGCCTCGGTCGCCGACGTGGTCGTACGCACGCTGAAGCCTGCTCGGCTCAACGTGAGCTCGATCAGCTCGCACTGATCGGGATCGTCATCAACGAAAAGAACGCGGTCTTTCATGGCTTGTCGTCCGAGCAGCACAACCCATGCCGTCTCGATTGCGCCTCATTGTGGCGCCAGTTGATGGTATCGATCGCACGAGTGCGTCACTTTGTCACGGATGTGGCGAAAGCGCACATCCAAGTCGCCGCTGGCGTTCAGTAGCTGTCGCTCGATCCGCCGCCGCCGGAGCTTCCTCCTCCTCCGCTGAATCCGCTTCCGCCGCCGCCGCCTAATCCCCCGCCGCCGCCTCTGCCGCCTCGACCGAAAAATAGAAAGAAGAAGAGCAGCTGTCGGAAGGCTGGAGACACTATCGACAAGATGAGCACGACGATCCCGATCCCGATGTAGAGACCGATTCGAAGGGGCGATGGCTTGTCAGCCTCGGGAGGGGGGCCGGGGCTCGGAGCGCCCGTGGCCAGCGCTTGCGCGATCGCGGTCGTCCCTTGGTCGAGCGCGTCGCGAAAGCGATCCTCCTTCAACAGAGGTCCCATCGTGTTGCGGATGATGTCGTTCGATTGCAGGTCGGTGAGCTCGGCGCCCGCGCCTCGACCCGTCTCGATTCTCACGCGTCGATCGGCTGGCGAAACGACGACGAGCACCCCGTTGTCTTTGCCCTTCTGCCCGAGCTTCCATGTGTTGAAGGCCTGGTAGGCGACATCGTCGATGTCTGCTCCATCGAGCGAGCCCGCCACGAACGCCACGATCTCGACGCCGCTCTCGAGCCGGACGCGTTCGAGCTTCTGATCGAGATAGGCGACGTCGTCAGGGGTCAGCTTGCCCGCCGTGTCGACCACATGGCCGACGAGCGGTGGGGGGACGAATGCAGCGCGAGCCGGAGCGACCCACAGCCACGTCACGAGCGAGAGAGCGACCGTGAGGACCCAAAAGGGCCACGGGCTCCGCGATTTCATCAGAAATTGACCTTGGGAGCCGACTGCGCTTCGACCGAAGCCGTGAAGTAGAGACGCGGCTTGAAGGGTTTGCCCGTGACCTTGTTCACCACCTGGCCGCCGATCTTCAAGAGCTCCGCGTTGTAGTCGCGTGCCGAGGCGTTGTACTCCTCACGAGCTCGCAGAATGCGGTTCTCGGTGCCTTCGAGCTGCACCTGGAGATCGTGAAAGGCCTGGTTCGCCTTGAGATCGGGGTACGCCTCCTGAATCGCCATGAGTCGCGACAGCGATCCCTGGAGCTGCGACTGGGCCTTGTCGAAGGCCGCCATCTTCTCAGGATCGGTCAGATCGTCGGCGGTGAGGTGCAACGTGCCGACCTGCGCCCGCGCTTCACTCACCTTGGCGAGCGTGTCTTCTTCGTGTTTGGCCGAGCCCTTGACGGTGGCGACCAAATTCGGGACGAGATCGAGTCGACGCTGAAGAGCAGCATCGAGGTTCGACCACTTTTCTGCGGCCATCTGGTCCTTTTCGACGAGCGTGTCGTAGCGCTGGCAGCCGACGGCGACGAACAGAATGCAGAGGAGCGATAGGACGGCGCCGATCGCTCGAGACGCTCTTTGGAGGCGAAAAACCATGTTCGAGAATCCTCGGTGGCTTCGGACGACGATGCCAAAGCAGGTGTTTGGATGCCGGTGAATGGGAGCTCAAATGATTGATCCGCGGTTCGAGCTCGCGATCGGTATGCACGAGAACGGCCAATTGCTTCCGAACGACTGTGCCTGGAAAACACGGTTCGGATGCAGAGGTCGGTCGCCAACGAGGGCCGCGCCTAAGAGCGCGCACCACATGATGTTTTCGGGCTCGCACCCGGAGCCACCGTTCTTGAGGCTCGTGCTCGCGGGCTCGACTCGTGTCGGGCCTTTCGAGGCGATGGAGCCTTCGATCAACCCGGGGTTTGGGATCCGGGGTCTCCGGGTCGAGAGCGATGGTTCCCGTACGTCAGAAGAGCCTTCTTGGGCGCCGCCCCGCGCCAAGCTATTCTCGTCAGAATGCGCTTTCCTAGGCCTTGGATTGTCGTCCTCCCGTGGCTCGTCGGATGTAGCTTCGACTTCGCCCCGTTCGCTGGCGGAGCCGGCGGCGCCACGTCGAGTAGCAACAGCAGCGGCTCGGCCACGACCCTGTCGACCGGCCCGGGATCGAGCACCTCGTCGGCCGGGTCGGGAGCAACGACCGGAACGGGCACGTCATCGAGCAGCACCGGCGCCGGCGGATCTTCGGTGCTCACCGAGTGTGGCGGTCTCGAGGACACCTTCTCGAGCTTCGACCAGGACACCTGGTCTGCACACGCGACCGTGTTCGAGGACGGGGGCCACCTCCACACCAAGATCGACACCGGGAACGGCTATGCCGAAGCATTCCTCAAAGCGAGCGCTCAATACGACGAGTGTTACGCGTCGATCTCCGTCGCGGACTATCCGAGCGGCACGATCGCCTACCTCGGCGTCCAAGATCAGAACGGCATGTCCGAAGAGGTCGCTTACGACAAGAGCAAGAACGAGCTCCAGACGCCGCAGCTCGCTGGCTTCAATCCGGGCTTCGTTCCCGACGGCCTCGGCGTCGCCTTCCACGCGGGACGCGTCCACTTTTTTTACCGCCATGCCGACGTATGGTTCGACGCGCAGAGCATCCTGCGCGACGCTTGGATGAACGACGGGGCAAACGACACGATTGCGATCGGGGTCGGGGCTGGGGCCAACAACCAAGAAGGCTCCTTCGACGACTTCAACGTTCACCCGATCACGCTGGCCGATCTCAAGTGACGTCTCTGGCGTGAGAATCGTCGTCGGCGTGTCGGGAATGACTTCGAAACTGGCGAGCTGGACGCTAGAGGCCAATCGCACGGCCGAGGCTGGCTTTCACCAGCGTGCCGATCGTCGTCGACGGCGGGTAGGGCTCTTCGGGCGGCAAGGGATCGGGCAATGTCACGCCCGGCTTTTTCCAAGCTTCGATGGCGACGAGGAGCTCATCCATCGATTGGAAACGCTCGGCGGGATTTTTTCGAATCGCCTTCAGGATGATGCGCTCCACGCGAACGTCTAGATCGGGGCGATGTGATCGCGGGGGCGTCGGTGGTGTGAAGAGGTGATGCGCGAGCGTCGAGACGTCATCGCTCTCTTCGGACGTGGCGATCGTCGGCTTCGAGGTGCCAGACGCCGCGAGGCTCGAGAATGGGTCGGCGTCGGTCAACGTTAGGTACATGACCATGCCGAGCGCGTAGATGTCGGTTCGACCATCGACGCCTTCACAGAGGATCTGCTCCGGCGCCATGGTCGAGGGCGTCCCCATGATGACGCCGGCTGCGGTCAGGCTGCTCGCGGGCTCGCGTGAGAGCCCGAAATCGACCACCTTCAGCTCGTACGGATCACCGGGCTCTCCCAACAAGAAGAGATTGTCGGGTTTCACGTCCCGGTGGACGATTCCGACTGCGTGCGTCGCCGCGAGGGCCGAGGCGGCCTGCCCGAGCGCCGAGAGCGCGAGATCGACGGGCATCGGACCTTCGCGCCGCGTGTAATCACCGAGCGTCTCGCCGACCAAGAACTCCATGACGAGGAACGGCGCTCCGTCTTCTTCGCGCTCGCCTTCGGAGAAGACGCGCACGATGCTCGGGTGGCCGATGAGGCTCGCCGCTCGGGCTTCGCGGTGAAAGCGCTCTCGTACGCTCGGATCGGTGCGGTAGGGTGGCTCGAGCACCTTGACTGCGACCGGTTGACCGGTGCGCTCGTCTTCGGCCAGATAGACGCGTGCCATGGCGCCCTTTCCCACGAAGCCTCTGATCCGGTAGCGCCCCGCGAAGACTTTGTCTTGGATGCGCGTCGGATCGGAGCGAAGCGTGCTCGGATCGATACGCTCGACGACCGAGGTCCCGTCGTAAGGACAGAAGCTGTACTCACCGGGATAGTAGCGATGACACTTGGGGCACCTCACCGAGAGGAGCCTACGCACGATCTCCAGCGAGGCCACCCTCGTCCGCAGCGAGCTAGGGTTGCCTCACTCGCACGCGCGCTCTCCGAAGATCTCAATGCGCAGGGGGTCAGAGGCCAACGGGTCGACGTCGACGAGCCCGACGTCGACGAGCCCGACGTCGACGAGCCCGACGTCGACGAGCCCGACGTCGACGAGCCCGACGTCGA
>JAYUUB010000182.1:0-3815 GCA_043755175.1 Polyangiaceae bacterium
CCCAGAAAGTGGGCGTACGTCGATGATCCGTCGAATACGACGAAGTGGGACGGGCTTCCGTGCCACCAAGTCGATCACAATCTCTACCTCGACACCGTCAGCGCCTGGATGACCAAGAACGTCTGGAAGAAAATGACGAGCGCCTCCAAGAAAAAAAAGTGCGAGTACGTCGAAGGCAAGAACGTGGCGGAGCTCTTCGAGCTTGGAAGCTCGGAGTGGAAGAAGTTTCTCACGACGCGTGGAAAGAACCGCGGCGGCACGATGGCTTGTCTCAGCTTCGCCACGAGCGGGGCGACGAAGCCGAAAGACATGAACGACCACTGGCACGTCCCCTTCTCGATGTCGCCCGACGAAGAGGCCATCAAGACGCGCGTTCGTCCTCCGGCGAATCGACGCGTCGCGCGGGAAGACCTCCTGGCGATGATCAAATAGGCGCCCGCATTCCCCAAGATAGAACATGAGCTTTCGCGTCTGGAGACCAGGCCGTCAAACCGACGGCATTTGCAAGATCCTCGGTGTCCAGGGGATCGAAGACAGCTTCGAGCTCGACGAAGGCGTCTCACGTCTCGCCGGCTGGCCCGACGACGCCTTCTGCGCCATGGATCCGAGATACCCGAAAGACATTCAGCTCGCTGACAGCCTCTATGGTGCAGGCGTGCTGGTCATCTCCGGACGTGCGGCGGCCACACTCGACGCCGAGACCCGCGATAACCGTCTCGAGCTTCTCCCTATCCGCATCGTCAATCACAAGGGGCGCTCGGCATCGGACGGCTACTTCATTGCGAACCCCCTCGCGGTCTGTGATTGCATCGATGAGCCGCTATCTGCCGCCAAGCGCAATCCAATCGATCCCGAGTCGATCGTTCTGTGTGAGCGGCTCGTCCTCCGTCACGACAACGTCCCAGCCGAGCTTCGCGTGTTTCGTCTCGAGCATTGGCGCGATGTGGTGGTCGTTCGTACCGACTTCCTCGACCGCGTGAACGACGCGAAGCTCTCGGGATTCAAGCTCATCGATCCTGACGCGTACACGGGGCTCGTCTGATGGACCTCGCCCACATCCACACCGAGCTCGTCGACGAGCTCCGAGAAGGCATGCACTATGTCGCCGAGGCCAAGTCGATAGCGACCCTCGCCGACCTGTTCGACGCATTCGCACTCCAGTTCGAGGCGCTCGGGCTCTGCCATCTTCTCGAGCTCGCCGATGCCGACGAGCTACGGGAATGTTTGGTTCGAAGCGCCAGCTCGCGGCGCTACTTCCTGCGGCGATCGGCGCTCGAAGGCAACACCGACGACCGACACCTGGCCCTCGGTCGCACGCGCTCTTTCCTCGACGCGGTCGCCGCTGGCTCGCTCCCTGTCGCTCGGGATATCGCCCGACTCTCCGGTGACACCTGGCACGAAGACTGGGAGTACGAAGACGACTTCTGCTTCATGCTTCTGCTTCATCGCCTCGTGCTCGAGCCCGATCCGCTCCCGATGGGCGTTCTACAGGCCATTCTGGCGCGATTCGAACGAGCTCTCCAGGGAGCCAGCTCGGCTCGATACGACATCGGAAAGGCCCTGGTGACCCGCCATCCGCGCGCGTTCGCGGCGGCGCTCGAAGCCCTTCTCGCAGACGAGCAGGCGTCCCTCGATGCGGAGCGCGACTCCTCGGCGGTACACGAAGGCGACATGCTGTATTGGCCGCGGAGTCAGGTTTCGATCGAAGGGCTCGCCCTCTTGAACATGGCTGAGCTCATCGGTCTTCAGGTGCCCGACGCACTTCCCCTCTGCCCGCCGATGGCACGGCTCGCCTGGACGAATCAGTCCTTCGTCGACCTGTTCGAGGAGATCGAGCGCATCGGATGAGGTGCTGCCGAGTCAGAGGCCGTCAGATGTCTTCTGCACAGCACGCGCACTTCTTCTTCACGTCGGCAATCACGGCGATCACCACGACCGGCGCTTGAATCACCGGAAAGGGCGGCGTGTTCTTGTCGTTGTGAAGCATCAAGTCGAAGGCGCGCGCGACGCCCTTTCCTTCGAACTTCACGTCGAAGGAGTAGTTGATGAACTCCGCTTTCCCTTTGGTCTTGCCAGAGGCGACGCCTCCGCTCGCGCCCGCCTCGTCACCCGAGCTCGTGCTGAAATTCGAGTCTTCGACGCAGACCGATTCCCCATCGCACTTGACCTTGGTGGTGCCCGAGGCCGTATCGCTCGATTGAGCGATGTTCGGGTACGGAATCGGAATGGGCCCAGCTGGGCTCGGCGTCAGACACACATCGGGGAATGCCGGCGTGATCCCGCTGCTGCTCGCGTGGACGACAGACATCTTGTTGACGCCTACGGTGACTCCCATGTGCTCGCTTCCCCTCTCAAGTGTCCGCCGGTTTCAAATGAATGGCGCGCACGTCGTGCGCTCCACCTCTCAGCTCGGTGAATCCGCGGAAAGTCAATCGTAGCACCCCGCGATCGGTATCGGCGACGACCGTGTCCATGGCCATTGCGACCTCGCGGTCGGGCAGACCACGAAGCGAAACTCGACACGCGGGAGGGCGCACATTAGGCAGCCGAAAGACGAGTCGACCCAGCATCGAGGCGTTCTCGATGACCACTTCTTCGTCTCCGCGGAGATACCCCGCAGCGACGAGCCCTTTTGACCCGGCATTGAAGAAGCGGCGATCAAAGTCCAGGGGCGAAAGCGGATGGCGCTCCTTCGCCCAAGCGGCGTCGAATGTTCCTGCGAGCTCGGCGCGCGGCGACCAGTGGGGCGAGACGAACCCGAGCCCGGCCGGAGCGGCCCGCTGTCCGTACTGGCGAATGAGATCGCGCGGATCCTCGATGTTCGGGAGAGGTACGCGCTCCTCGAAGACCCCGTCGGGAGCGCGAAACCCCATGCCTATCGGGTTTCGCGGCTCGAAGGTGTGATGAGTCGGGTCTGCATGGCTTCTGTCCCAGCCACCGAACGCTCGCTCGTAGCCGAGCGGCATCTGCGCGAAGGCGACCGGGGACGTCGCGCCGATGGTTCCCATGGCTCGAACCCAGAAACGGTCGCCGACGACGCGCACGAGCCGCCCGATCGATCCAATCCGAAAGAGCACCTCGAGCTCGGTCACCGGCCCGCGGAGCGCGTGTGCGTGGCCAACGAGCGCGACGTCGGTCGCGGGCTTCATGAATGCGAAGGCCGGCTCGATTCGATAGCTCGAGGTCGACGAGTCTTCGCCCCACAGCTCTCCGGTCAGGGATGTCGGAGGCTGCTCTTCGGCGAGGGTGGGCGAGCGGCCTGCAGCGAGGGCATAGGTCGCTTCGACGAGGACGACGAGCAACGGTCGACCGCTCTCGTCGAGCCCGAAGGTCAGCGAAGCGGCGAACGGCGTTGCATTGTCGATCTCGGGGTGACCCACGACGGTGCCGCGTAGACTCGGGGATTCCATCGGCGCATGCAAGGTCGAGCGATGCTATCTTCGCAGCCGATGCTCGAGCGAATGTTGTCCCTTGGCTTCGAGCGACTTCGGGTCGTCACGAGGTGGAGCCCCGAGCTGGGTGCGATGAAGAGCGACCCGCCCCTCGAACGGCGCGGCGTGCGTCGCTTTCACGATCGCATGGCCGCGCGCTCTTTCGTGGAGCGAGTACTGCGTGCGCCTGGCGGTGCGAGCCAATTGCGACTCTTGGTGCGCGATCTCTCTCCTGCTCCGTTCCGCTCTTCCGAAGACGATCAGGAGATCGCCGACCGTGTCGCCACACTCCTTTACAGCGGCGCACTCGCGCTCATCGAGGTGAAACGCGACAGACTGGACGAGGCCGCCGTCGAGGGAGCGAAGGTCGAGCCCGTGGCTCCG
>JAYUUB010000183.1:0-10974 GCA_043755175.1 Polyangiaceae bacterium
CGCGCACGAGCAGCTCTCGGTGGTCGTGTCCGTCGGGCGCGGTCTCGTTCGCAATCGCGGCGCGTCGAACCCATCGGGTAGCTCGCTCTCGTCGGGCAACGCGATTTGAGTCGACTGCGGAGGTGATTCGGCGAGGGCTCAGGTGCCGAGATGCCGACCAGCTCCACGGAACAAAGCTCGTCCTCTCAGAGCTCGGCCGCTAGCGGGGAGTCCGCCACGTGCAACACGGCACCGACGCCATGCGCCGCGCTCACCATCAAAATGTGCGCTCCGGGCCAACCGGACTGCACGGAGCCGGTCGCTCCATTCGATGCGATGGGCGTACGCTGCTTCCTAGACGCGTTCATTGCTGGGACGCCTGCGCGCCTGCACTTGCTCTACACCGCCAATGCCGGCCAGTACGTGACCTATCACGACTACGTCCTTTTCGGCGACAGCACGGTCTCGGACGACACATTTGTCGGCGCTGACATAACGCCGCCAAAGTGCGAGCAGATCCCCTCCACCCTCGAGGATCAGGCGTATCTCGCAACGTGCAAAGCCTCGACGACTGACGCTGACCTGCTCGCGTGCTTCCGCAGCGCCGTCAAGCCGTCGACCGGCTCTGGCGCGACCTGCACGAATCACCTCGGTTGCAAATGATGCTTGCCGCAGGCGCACGCCGTTTTGCGCATAGCCGTCCATGGTGCTCCAGCTACAGACAGACCTCGCCTGCGTCGGCCCAGATGCCCACGTTGGAACAATTGAGCTCGTGCGTGCATCCTGGTGTCGTCGGGTAATCGCAAACGAGGGCTGGGAACACGCACGCCGCGCCGACCCCGGGAAGCGTTTCGGGGCACCGGTGCTGCGGGAGCGCGTCGTCGATGCATTCGATCATGTGTCCACAGACGTTCGGAGAGTAGCAGCTAGCGTCGGATGGACATGCTCCCTCCGTGACCGTGTCGCCCGGATCGCAAACCGGTTGTGCGGTACAAGTCGATGCGACAGCGCAGGTCGCGGGCATGGTGCCATAGGCCAATTGTGGGCACCCCTGGTCGACGTAACAGGTCGCCCCCGGCGGGCATGTATCGACCTTGATGTCGCCCGGTTTGCACATGCCCACGGGACACGGCCCCATGCAGAGGTACCACTCGCCGCAAACGAAGTGAGCGGCGCAGTTGCCCACATCGCCACAACTCATTCCCTTGCTGGGCGTCCGACCGGCTTCGCAGGTAGGCTCGCACGAGCCGCCTCCCGAGCCGCCAGTCCCAGCGCCGGTCCCAGAGCCATCGGTCCCACCGTTCCGATCGACGGGGACAGCATTCCCGCATCCGACGACGGACGCCACAACGAGCGGTGCGATCAGCGCGAGCTTGCCCAGCATGGGGCCCAGTAAGCAGGCTTCGTGCCCGGCACGGCGCTCGTAGAAAGAGCCACATTCACGGTCGAGCGAGAGTCGCATGGTGCCGGCATGAGCCATATCCATGATCGCTCGACGTCATTTCAGGTTGAGCTTCGTGCCCGCGGCGCTCCGCTTTGGTAAAGCGTCGTGCTCCCCCAGCGACCCGTCGGTCATGTTCCGGAGACCGCAGGCTTTGCGGCGGGGCCACAGGGCTTCGACTCGCACGAGAAGCTCAGCGCTCGGCAAGGATCGGGAGCCGCCGCGAGCTTCGCCGACTACCAGCGGCTCACGCGGCATGGGGCGCCGTCAGGTTCCGAAGAACTGAGCGCAACATCCGTATTGGTGGGAACAGGATTGGTCCAAGCCGAAGTAGCCGCCCATCGACTGAATCGGCGCCGAGCACGAGCCGACGAGGAGATAGTTCAAGTAGCAGCTGCAATCGGCGACTCCGCGGTGTGCCATCGTTCGCAGGCGGGCCTGAGCCATCGCGTCGGGCGAGGGTTCTCTCCCGAGATGACGCGCGACCTGGCCGACGCCGACCCGACGAGCAGCGCGAGGATCTCCTTCGGGGTCCCACCTTTCGCGAGCGAGGCGATGAGCCTGGTTGTTTACCGAAGAAGCTCGTCCTCGTCCTGGCAACAGGCCCGTGGGTGCCCTGGCTGCCATGGGCCTGACATCGGAGCTCGGCCGAAAGCGGGTCGGCAGAAAACATTCGGATCGCGCCGGTGCGAAAGTTGGCGTGGTGCCCGCGCGGGCTGCGACTCCACCTCCATGCGAACCACGCACCGGCGCAATTCGGCTGCTCTCGGTAGAGAATTGCAGTACGAAGCGCCTCCGAGAGGGGGCTCCTGGTGATCCGCTACCAAGTGTCGCAGGGTGACTGCGCGTCGAGCATCGCAGCCAAGTTTCGCTTCCGCGATTTCCGAACGATCTGGGACGATCCGAGCAACCACGCGCTTCGCGTGCTTCGCCTCGACCCCAACATTCTGTTTCCCGGCGACACGGTCGTGATTCCAGATCGCGAGGAGCGCGTCGAAGAGGCCGCGACCGGTCAGCGCCACGTCTATGTCGCGCGAAACCAAACCACGATGCTGAGGCTTCGCATCGAAACCGGCCGTTCCGTCGACTACGAGCTCGTCATCGACGGCGGCGATCCGGTGCGCGGCACGACCGATGGGAGAGCTCCCATCGTGCATCCAATCTCGGCTCGATCGAGGTCGGGAGTGCTGACTCTCTGGCCGAGCAGCCTGGAAGAGCAAACGTCCGAGAACGGGATGGCGATTCCCATCGCTCTTGGGGCGCTCGATCCCATCGACGAGCTGGCTGGCGTCCAAGGCAGGCTCAGAAACCTCGGCTTCTACGACGGACCCATCGACAACCTCCTCGAGGCGCCGACGCGAGAGGCCATTCGAGCGTTCCAACGCTTTCTATCGAAGCCCCCGACGGGCGAGCCGACGCCCGAGGTTCGCGCCGATCTCGTCGCCCACCACGACGTCGCCTGAGAGACCCATCGAATGTCCCCCGTCGCCCTCGTCCAAATCACCCTACGCGAGATCGAATTCGCCGATGCTCTCCTCGAGCAGCTCGCGCTCGTCTCCGCGCGTGGCGCGAGTCCCTATCTTCTCGCGACGATCGGTGAACGCCGCATCGGCCGGAGTCGGGTGATCCCCGGCGACACGTCGAGCTTCGACCTCCGAGTCGATCCATCGGGCTTCGTTCACGAGCTTCGCGTCGAGGGCAGCCAAATCGTTCCGTTGCGCCTCGAGATATGGGCCGACGACGACGAGAGCGCCCCCATCGGCATACTGACCGACGGGCTCGCCGGTCCCTGGGAGTCCGCGCCCTGGACCTCGTCGCAGAACGGTCTGACGCTCCGATACGATGTGGTTGCTCGACTGATTCCCACGCGGCTCGAAGGCGTCGCCGCACGTGCCGCCGACGGGACGACGACGCTCGCGACCTTGCGCGTGATCGATACCGTCGCGGTGCGAATTACCCGAGTCGAGGGCCTCTACAAGCCCGATCCGCCGTTCGCCATCGGCAAACGGGGCGCGATCGCGGTCGACCACTACAAGAGCCAAGACGATCGCGGACGCATCTATTTGAATCGCGATCTCCACAATCACTTCCGAGCCAATCATCAGCTCATCGTCTTGCACGCTTCGGTCGACGTGCTCCGCGGACACCTTCCCGACGGCGCCAAGATCCGCTGGACGATCGTCGACGTCGACGATCCCTTCAACGACGATCCGACCGTCCACCTCGAGTCGGGCGCATATGCGGACTTTCACGACCACGATCCCCATACCGGCAAGAACCTCGGGGCACGAGGTAACGACAACGAGGGCACGCGCGACCACGACCCGGCATGGGAGATGGTGAAGCCTTACGCATTGGAGATCGATTGGAACGACCGCGCGCTGACGAGCGTCGTCGCAGGGAAGAGCCGAGTGACGCTTCACTGCACGAACATGGCCGGCGACAACCTCGTCGTTCGCGCCGAGCTCGTCGCAGATACCCCGTTCGAGTCGTTCGCCGATCAGACCGGGATCATGACCCTGTGGAACCGGGTTGATCTCGCATACCTACGGATGAAGAGCGCCTTGCCCTTGCCGCTCGATCGAGCGGCGCGCGGGTTCGAGCCCGCATGCCTTCAGCTCGATGTCGCTCCCGAACGGATCATCCCCGACGTTCCGTTCTTCGCGGCTGACGAGAACAGCTATCGAAAACGCCTCAAAAGCGTCTTCGCCGTGTGCTCCCCACATGGCGAAAATCGCGGTTGGGGTCTTGCGCTCGCAGCCCTCAGGGCATTCAAGACGCCCCCCCAAGTCCCCCCACTCTACGAAGGGATGGCATCGGTCTTCACGCTGAAGAATGCGGACGGCACCCCGTACCTAGATAAAAAGACCTTGAAACGACTCGAATATGTCGACCTTCCGGGCGATTGCAGAGAGGCGTTTGCGTTCAGATTCGTCTGGGCGGCCGACGAAAGCACCGAGCCTTGCAGCGCAGAGTTCTTTCGCGACAGCAACGTGCTCTTCAAGGTCCACGGCCAAAAGTTTACGCGGTGCTTCCTCCAAGGACATACCTATTGGACGGAGTTCCGGGCTCACGACTTTGGACCGACTTCCTACTTTGGAATGCGGTTCCAGAAAGGCACTGCGGGCTCGAGGCCTGGCGGTTACCGTGTTCCCGAGGGTCCGCTTTTCGTGACAGTCACGCCCGAGGGCAATCGGCCAATCCTGGGCGAAACAGACGGAAACAAGGAGGGCAGCCATTGTCGCGAACGCGTGGCGATATTCACGGCATCGATCCAAGAAACGAAGGGCCACTCGGGACCTACCGCCCTCACGGACGAGCTGGCGATAACGCTTCTTCATGAGCTGACGCACGGTTTCGATTTTCCGCACATGTGCGGGAGCTGGGACTACCGAACCGAACGCAAGCGGTCGTGTGTGATGAACTATTTGGGTCAATGGCTCGTCAAGCCCGAGCTCCCTGTGCCTAAGACACTCCTCACCAACACCGGCGACGGGCCCCTGGGTGAGCTGTGCGCTCGCCACATCAAAGAGCTGCGCCGAACCCACCTGGAGGACAATCCCCTCCGACCTTGGAGATGAGCCATGAGAGTCTTCTGCATCCTCGTTTTGACCCTCCTGGCTGGATGCGCAGCGCAGCGCATCGACTCCACGAGACAGTTCCCGCCGTCCGCTGCTGCGGGCGCACCACCACGAGCACCCATCGTCGCCACCACGGCCGCACCGAGCACGGGACCGACCCATTCGCCCTTCGAGGCTCCACCGATGAACTACAGTCCATCACATATCGCGACTCCCGAAGTGGCACACTTGAACGACTATGTGCTCGGCTTTCCGATGCACGTCGCCATCACGTCTTGGTTCGAGCCCGATCCATCGGTCGTCAGCTTTGGCGCGCCCCCCGCCTCCGACGTCTTCATGCTGTTCGATGTAGAAGCGTCGTTCCGAAAAAGCGGCGACGAGCTCAGCCAGAAGTTCGGCGCTGGGGGCGGCCCCGGGGGGGGCTCGGGGCGACCGATGACTGGACAAGCCTATGTCAGCGGCGGTGAGCGCCGTCGAATGCTCGTCGACCTCTCGGACCTCGGTCTCCAGAAGCTCGAGCCGGGTCGATACAGTGTGACAGTCTCTTATGCCGGAGTCGACGCCGAGCCGTTCGACGTCACACTCCACGCTCCGAATGCAGCACAGAAAGCCGAGCTCGCCAAGTTGGCCGACGACCTCCGAGAGGCTGGCACTTGGGGACAGTGGATCCTGATCCCGCCGCCCGAGCCACACCCAGTCTCCGCCTCGGTGAGCCCGGCCGACCCTTTACGCTTCAACCGCGCTCTCTACTATCTCTACCAGACAACTGGCACCCTCACCGCCGCGCCGCTTCATCAGCTCACGGGTCTGTACGCCCCAGAAGCTCTCTTGGTAGAAGCCGAGGTGGCTCTGACGCGCAACGACAAGAAGAATTTCGAAGCGCTCGCCGCGAAGATTCGCAAGCTCTATCCCGATCTCGTGTACCTACTCGATGGCTTCGACCATGACGGCAGCATGCTGGTCGCCACGCGCCGCGACTACGCCATCTTGCGCGAAAGTCTCCAATGACGGCTTCGAGCACCCGTGACACCGGCGTCAGTCTTCGGTTCGACGACGGAGGGCCGCAGCCATTTTCGACGATTCGCGTCCACTCCGCCGAATACATCGACGAGATCAACGAGCCCTATTCGCTGACGCTTGGAATCACTTCGACCGACCCGTCGGTCGACCCGCGCGAAGTGGTCGGGCGCGACGTCACGGTCGTCTTCGAAGGTGAGCCGTGGCTCGGTGAGATTCGCGGTCTCGTCGGCGCTTGTCGACAACGAAGCGCGATGGGTCTCGCCGGCGAGCTCTCGGCTTACGAGGTATCGGTCGCGCCACCTCTCTGGCTCTTGGCTCGTCGATTCGCACGGCGCATTCATCAGAACAAAGCAGCGAACGACATCATCACGGCGACGCTCGCGGCAGCGGGTGCTGCGCCGCCGATGTCGAGAGTCGGCCGCACGCTCGCCGTGCCGGAATACACGGCCCAATACGACGAGACCGACCTTCAGTTCGTGCGCCGTCTCCTCTCGGAGAACCACTTGGTGGCATTCTTCGATCATACCCACGGAGGCGTATTGACCATCACTGATTCCATCGCGTCGGCCGCTTCGGTCGTCCCGACGCCCCTCGTCTTTCGACCAGAGACCGGCCTCGTGTCCGATGCTCCGCACGTGGTCGGGATCGGGAGCGTGCTCGCTCTCGACGTCACCCGCGTCTCGCTCCGCGACTACGACTTCGAGCATCCGCTTTTGGCACGTGCGCGACCGTATGGGCTCGAAGGCAACGCGACGGTGCCCCGTGCCGAGACACTTCCTCACGAAGTCGGATCGCACGAGGAGCTTCGAGTAGGACGCTTTTCGGCAGAGCGTGAGGCGGGCGAGCTCGCCGAGCGAGACCTCGTCGCGAGGCGCGGCCCCTCTCACGCGCTCTCGTGGGCTCCGAGCTTTGCCATGCATACTGGCAGCCGCTTCACGCTTCGCGACCATCCGAGAGCCGACCTCGGCGAGGATTTCGTCGTCATCGGCTCGCGCATCCGCATCGACGACGGAACGGCCTTCGAAGGAGACGCTCCGCGCAAACCGGGCCGGCGCTATCTCTGTCGATGTGTTCCCGCGGCGACTCCTCATTATGCGAGACCCGTCGAGAGGCCTCGCCTTCCCGGCGCGGAGTCGGCGTTCGTGGTCGGTGACGGAACCGAAGGTTCGGTCGACGTCGATGAATTCGGTCGCGTGAAGCTCGAGCTCCCATGGGATCGACGTGATCTGAGAGGAGGCAATCCGACAAGATGGGTGCGCGTCTCGCAGGGGTGGGCCGGAGCCAATCGAGGCATGGTCACTCTCCCTCGCATCGGAGACGAAGTGCTCGTGGCGTATTTGGGAGGCGATCCGGACGAACCCGTCGTCGTGGGTCGCGTCCACAATGCGCTTGCGCGCACACCTCTCGATCTGCCCGATCCTGATCGCACGGTGAGTCTCTGGCGCTCGCGCACGATCGGCGGCGACGGTTACAACGAGATCCTGATGGACGACGCACCGGGCAAAGAGCGATTGTGGCTACGCGCCGAGCGTGAGCACCGTTTGCAGGTCAACCAAGGCTCGACGGTCAACGTCGACGGCGACGCTGCCGTCACGGTGGGAGGCGATGCGAGCGTTCGGGTCGCGAACGATTTGAAGGTGCGGTCCGCCTCGTACGAGCAGGAGACGGGCCCCCTCGAGATCCGGAGCACCACGAGCAAGCAAGTCGCCCGCGACGAATTGTCGCTCGAGTCCGACACGATTCGACTCGAAGCTTCGAGCAAGATCGAGCTCCGCTGCGGCGGGGTCTCACTCGTTCTCACCCCCGGTGGTGCCACGCTCACGGGTGGGAAAGTGACGATCACCGGTGGCAACATTCACCTCAAGGCCGATGGCGTCGTCGACGTCGACGGCGCGCTCATCACACTGAACTGACAAGTATGAAGCTTCTTCGAATCGAGCTCGAAAACGTTCGTGGCCTTCCCGACGGGGCCCACTCGTTCGCGCAGAGACGAGGCGGACCGCGCCCGGTCACCATCGTCACCGGACCGCGCGGAAGCGGCAAGACGTCGCTGCTCGAAGTCATCGTCTGGGCCAAAGAGAGCATCGGTGCCTATGGCCCTCCGCAAAAGCCGACACGCTTTCTCGAGGCGGGAAAGGCGAAGGGTCGCGTGCGGCCGACGTTCCACCTCGACGCCGAGGAGCAGAGCATTGCGGGTCTTGGTGAACCAGAGCTCACGCTCGATCTCGTGCTGTCGGCCGACGCCCCCCTCCTCGAGCTGCCGCCTCGTCTTCGCGCGCTCTTCGAACGTTGGAAGCCCGAGCCGACGGCAGCGAAGCTCGAGTACTTTCCCGACAATCGCTCGCTCGATGTCGCGCCTCAAGCGGTGACCTTCGCCGAAGAGCGCCGTCTGCGGCCGACGCGTATGGCCCAGAAGTACGCCGGCCTCGTGCCGAGCCTCGAAGCGCTGGCGACCCAAGATGCCGGGCTCGCAATTCAAGAGAGTCAGAAACGTGGGCTTCTGCTCGCCGACGATCGACCCGACTCGCTCGCGGCCTATCGGCATTCGATTCGTCGCCTCGTGCCCGAGCTTTCGCTGCAGGCACTCGCGCGGAGCGGAGCCGAGCTCGCCTTTGCGCTGCGTGGGGGTGGTGAAGTGGTGGCGCGCGACCTCTCGGCGGCGCAAAAGCAAGGCGTGTTGCTTGCAGGAACCATGGTCCGACTCGGTCTCGCTCGGAGTCTCGTGCTCGTCGATTCGCCGGAGCTCTTTCAGCATACGAGCGACCACGATCCGTTCTTCAAGGCGCTCGTCGCGCTAGCGCCCGATGCGCAATTCATCGTCGCGACCGGATCGAACGCCATTCTGCAGTCGAATCCTAGCGAGCAGACGATCACGCTGTCGTCACGGGCGCGATAGCTGAGGAGCGGAGATCATGGCTAGAGCCCGATCGTTGTCGATGGTGGAATTCGCGGAGACATCGGCGCGGCTCGCCCGCCCGTTCGCGGAGCGGAGTGAGATCCTCGCCGAATCAGGCCTCGACGAGGGTTCTTGGGAGTCGACCAAACACGCGATGTCTCTCTTCATGACCACGCGTCTCGGGGCCGGCGATCGCGGGGGCATCGACGCGTACCGCGCAGCCTTCGAGGGAATTCCACTCCCGAGAGCGGAGGCTTCAGAGATGATCGTTCCGTTGGCAGACGCTGCCCCTCCCCCGAGGCTTTCGCTGCCTGAGACCGTGCCAGCCCAGATACCGAGCTACCTGCGTCATCCGCTCCCGAGCGAGTCGAAGGCCTCTCCCCTCGGCCGACCGGCCGTTTCTCCGCCAACCGACCCGCGTTCTCTTGCGGGACAGGTGGAGACCGATGAGATGGATATGTCGGCGTTCCGCGGTCCGGCCTCGACGCCGTTCGCGACACCGCACGCCTCGCAGATTTCAGATCCGGCGCGGCGGGCGGAGCAGCAGCGCGCCGACGAGAAGCTACAAAACCAAGACCGCGAGGTCGTCATTCGAATGCAGCAAGCCTATTCGGGAGTCGCCTTGGGCGAGACCCGTCCCGCCGAGGCAGCCGACTTCAAGAAGCCACTCCCGTTCGGCGCGGAAGAGAAGCCCAAGCATGCGATTCATCCCGCAGTCAACAGGGCTCCCCAAGCGTTGGTCGCGACTGCCCATTTGCCCGAAGGAAGCGCTGCGCCGGAGGCGAAGCCATTCGAGGGTATTCGGCGACATCCACCAACGGTCCACCTGCAGGCGGGGCTCCCGGAGCAGAGCGGGTTCACGCGGGCGGGCTCGAGCGGCGGGCGGCCGAGCATTCCTTTTCAGCGCGGCCCGGCTCCCTCTGAAGATGCCCTTCCGAGGGGATGGGACCTCGCCCGCTACGCGGCATTGTGCATCGATCTCCATGCCACCGGGTTGCCAGAGCCCGAGGTCTTGAAAGTAGCTGGGATCACGAACGAAGAGCGACGCGCGCTAGATGCCTATTGGGAGCATCGAATGGTCAGAGAGCCCGCACTCCGTGTCGAATGGAAGAGCCACGCCGATCGTCGCGGCACCGAGCTTGCTGCCGGTCCCCCCAAGGCCGGCCGGTGAGTCACGCCGCGACTGCTTCGCTGCGGATCGCAGGGCTCTGGCTCGGCCCCGACGACATCTGGCTCACGCGCGCCGGGGAGTCGGTCGACGAGCCCGGGCTCGAGCGAATGGCGCCTACGCTCGCTTACTACCTCGTCGGCGCCTGGGTCTCGGATCCGGAGCACATCTCGCGCGTCGAGTCCTTTCTCTTGGAGCTCGAGGTCGAGATCGCGCGGAGCTACGTCACCGCAGAGGAGCGGGGAGCACCCGTCCTCGAGGCCATCTTGTGCGAGCGAATCTGGTGTTGGGAGCGCCCCGGGATCTCGGTCGACGCTCCTTCGGTATTTCCCTCGTGGTCGCCTGGCGTACGCCCCACTCCCAAGCCAGATACGAAAGTCACGTGGATCGAGATCGTCTTGGTCGACGAAAAGGGCAGGCCAGCTCCGAATGAGCGCTATCGGATTGTGCTGCCCGACGGATCGATGAGGTCCGGCCAGCTCGACGAGAACGGCTTTCAACGCCTCGACGGAATCGAGATGGGAATCTGCGACGTTACCTTTCCTGACATCGACGGCCGCGAATGGTCGAAAAAAGGCGGTTGAGCTTGGCGCTCCCGATCGATGCCTCTTGATCGGCTCCCGCTCCGGACGCGACCGAGCGTTCGGAGCGAACGCCACGATCCAAACTTCGTAGCGCGATCCTCAGACGCGCTCGTTGGCGTCGTCGGGCGCGGCCCTTCTCAGACGAGACCAGAGCGCCGAAAGTATGACTCTCGACGAGGGGAGACGTCGACAGCCCCGCGGTACATCGGTACCCGTTCACCGGGCTGATGGTCGTCGTGGCCCTACGTGATCATACGCGAAGGGGGATCGACATGGAGATCCACGCATGATCTCTTCGGAGGGTG
>JAYUUB010000184.1:0-74618 GCA_043755175.1 Polyangiaceae bacterium
AGAGATCCGTCTTCGCGTTCCTCGATGAAGCATGTCATGCGGCCCTCGACAACACGCGACCGCCCTCGCTTTTGCCGGCTGCCCGGTGAACGGGTACCAACGCCGCGCGATCTGGCCAGGGCAATCCAGAAGGCGCACAAGGCCGCGTAGCTGGCGATAACTGCCTAACGTATTGGCGTTTAGCTGAGGGAGGACAGTCGTCTGCCGCAGCGTCCTGTTGGGCGGCTCATCGCAACAGAGCTAGCACCAGTTCTCCAGGCTGAGCCCGGCGACCTTGGAAAAGTGCTTGGTATTGCTTGGCGCGTCTTGCTGCAGTCACGGCAGAACAAGATACCGTCGTAGCGACATCGACAAGGCGCCATTGAAGCGCGGGGCGGCCCGCTAAGCGAGTGCAGCGCCGTCGCCGCGCTGCACTTCGGCGACCGCTCGCCCTCAGGCAGCTGCTGATGGCGCTCCACCGTTGCCGTTCGCGCCCCTGCGGCGCAAGATCGGCCGATGGCACGGGAGACCGAACGCGCGATCTGGGCGACACCTCGGGGCGCGACGTGGTGCGCGGGGGCGTTCGCGGCCGGCGGTGGCGGAGCCGTGACGCTCGTGGGGCACATCACGGACGGCGGTGAGCACCGCGTCATCGTCCTCGCCCTGGATGCGCAGGGAGTGCGGCGCGCCGACGTCGACGAGCTCACGTTGCCCGAGACTTCCGCCTACCTGGCGACGGCCGTCTTGCACGGGGAGCGACGGCCCCTTCTCGCGTTCGCCCGCGAAGACCGCGAGGAGCGGCACTCGGGGGACCAGGTCCTTCAGCACCATCGTCCCTACTTCGTCGACCTGGGGAGCGGCGCCTGGAAGCCGCGCGTGCTGACCAGCCGCGACGACCTCGACGTCGCTTGGATGGCTGCCGCCGCCCATGGCCGGGAGACCGCATGGCTCATGCGGCTGGTGTCGTGGACCGACGACGAGCCATCGAGCCACCTGGGCTATGGCTATGCGAATGGCGCCGCCGCACCGGAGATGCGCCCCACCGACATTCCTTGCTCGACGTTCGCCCACATCTTCACGGACCGCGGCGCGCTGGCCCTCGTCGCGACGAAGCGGCAGGCAGATCTCTG
Organism: Polyangiaceae bacterium; assembly: GCA_043755175.1. Lineage (GTDB taxonomy): Bacteria > Myxococcota_A > Polyangia > Polyangiales > Polyangiaceae > CAYYKK01. The sequence continues at coordinate 1,110 of JAYUUB010000184.1, forward strand.
GATGCTTGACCGAGCGGGCCCACCGCAGAAGGTGCTCGGCGAGGTCGCCGTAGCAAAAAATCGACGCGAGATCTCCGACGTGCGCATTGCGCAGCTGCGAGATGGCTTCGTCTTCGTATGGTATCTAACGCCGAACGGGAGCTACGACGACGGTGGAGGTCTCTACGCCAGGACGGCGTCAGCCGACCTCTCGGACGTCGGGCGCGTGCAACGGGTCGCTCGCGTCGACGAGGCGGGCTGGAGCGAATGGCGAGCAGATGACGTCCGCGACGGCGCTCTCGTCCTGTTCGGAAGCGGCAGCGCTGGAGACCGCCTGAAGCGGCTGCGCGTGCGGGTCCGCGCCGACCTGGAGCAGGAGGCACGCGCCATCCCGGGCAAGCTCCCGGTCGCGCTCGCGGTCACGCGCAACGGGGCCGTCGCCATCACGGAGAAGGTGGCGGCCGGGGGTCAAAAGACGACGCTCCTCTCGCGGCTGCTTCCCATCACGTAGACCCCCGCGAAGGAGAGGACGATTCCGTGACCGTCGCCGATCTCGACCTCGAGAGTTGTCGACGCGCGCCAGCCCGGAGGCAGAGCTCCTCGAGCTCACCCTGCAGAACGTGCCACTGCAGAGGTGTCATCTCTCGGTCGCCCAATGGATTGGCGTTCAGCTGCGGGCGCCAGAGGGAACCGTACGCAGCGCAGTGACCGACGGCGGCCGTCACACACCCGTCGAGGACGCGCGCGGCGCAGTGCGTGGAAGGTCCAGCGGAGGGCTCAGCGCTACTGCGTGAACCTCTTGTAGGGCATTTCACCGGCGACCACCCGATCGGGCACGCCGAGCGCCCACTCCACCTTTCGCTCGACGAACAAAGCCTCGCGGGGGCTCTCGAGATCGTCGACGAGCACACGCGCACGAGGCTCGGCGCGCAACGCCACAGAAACCCGGTAGAGCGCTCGATCTCGCCGAAGGCCGGCGCTCAAGTTTCCGTCTTGGGGGAGCTCTTCGCCTAAGACCTGCTGTACGTCGCCTTGCTCGACCTTCCATTCGCCGGGCCACGGCAGCGGTCGATTGCGCACCGACAGACCTCGCTTGCCTGCCTCCACGATCGTGGTGTTCATGACCGAAGCGAGAAACGCGTAACCGAGGAACGCGGAGACACCCATGCCGAAGATCCCGATCACGCGCCGGTTCAGAGGAGGCCGATCACGATCGGAAACGCTGTACTCGGCGCCCGTGAGCAAGGTCGCGCAGAGAGCGATCGAGACTGCGAATAGAAGGCCCAGCACGAGGGGGCGTCGAGGCCGCGAGACCTTCCAGCGCCGCTCGAGCACCACCTCGCGATCGTCGATCTGGCAGCGCCAACCGCGAGGCGCGTCTTTCGCGAGGACGGCTGACCGCGCTTCGCTTCGCTTCGATGGATCGAAGACGAGTCGGCAATCGCGGCAGCGCGCCGGATGCCCCGGCTCGTCGAGTCCATCGATGTCTGTCGAGCTGCAGCGCGGGCACCCCTCATTGGCCATGGCTGGCGCAGCGTATCGCATGCCGGTCCGGGATGGGAGCGAGCGAGTCGCTCAGCGACAGCATGGTCTTGCATCGCCCAGCGGCCGAAGATCAGAGCGTGAATGCCAGCGCGACGATCACCCCCGCGGCTACGAGGGCGATGGCGTAGACGATCATGGCGATTGGCACGGTCGCGATGGCCGCTACCAGTAGCCCTCGTCGAGATCAGCGCGAGCCAGAGCCGACGCGGCAGCGCACGCGGAGGTGCGCCAATCGGTTCGGTGTCAGCCGGAAGTGCCATCTCGCGCTCGCGGCACGGTCCTTTGAGACCGACCCGCGTCGGCCTGACCACTGGTGCGAGAGCGCTCCACAAAGTCTGCAGCCTACGTTAGCCCGAGCTGGTGCTCCGGGACGATGGTCCGACATCGCGCCGGCTGCGTTGCCGCGCGTCTTCGAGCGCTTCCGGCGGCTCGACGCGGACACGACGCGCGGGCTCGGGCTCGGCCTTTTCATCTGCAAGAAGATCGTGGAGGCCCACGGGGGTCGAATCTAAGTCGAGAGTGAAGTCGGGAGCGGCGCGACGTTTCGATTCACGCTTCCCGCTCGCTGAATCAGTCTGCCCTTCGGAGCGCCAGGCGTGCTCGACGCGATCTCTGCCGGCGCGCTTGGCGGCGTAGAGCGCGGCATCCGCGCGGCCGACCACGTCGTCGACCGCGGAATCGTCGTTCTCTGCGAGGGCGCAGCCGACGCTGCACGTGACGGCGATGTCGATGCCTTCGAAGGGCACGGGCTGCTTCGAGACTGCGCGCCTGATCCGCTCGCACGCCTCGATCATCGAGCTCTCGGTTGTGCCGGGCAGCACCACGAGGAACTCTTCTCCGCCGTAGCGACCGACAGCGTCGGTCTTCCGGATGGCCGCGCGGAGGCGCTCCGAGATGACGCGGAGGACCTCGTCTCCGGCGGCATGCCCATGGGTGTCGTTGATCTTCTTGAAGTGGTCGATGTCGAGGATCGCAAATCCGGTGCTGCCGTCGTGACCGCTCGCTTGCTCCAGCGCGCGCGTGCCGATCTCCTGGATGGCGCGCCGGTTCCATAGCCGGGTCAGCACGTCGACGAGCGACTTCATCTCGAGCTCCCGGTTCGAGGCCGCAAGCGTGAGCTGCGTGGCCGAGAGCGAGACCACCTTGAGCTCCTGCTCCGCGAGCGCGGCGAGGTCTCGAAGCGCGTCGAGGTCCTCCTCAGTCATCGTCCGCATGTTGGTGTCGGCGATGCAGAGCGCGCCCACGTTGCGCCCTTCGAACTTGAGAGGGACGCCGGCATAGAAGAGGAAGGTCGCCGCGGCAGGGTTGTCGAACACCCGGGGGTCGATGCGTGCGTCCTCGATGAGGCACACACCCTCCTGCATGACGGTGTGGTGGCAGTAGGAGCACTCCCGCGGAGCATCGACGCCGTCGAAGCCTTGGGCGCTCTTCAACCACGTCACTTCCGCCCCGACGAGGTCGATGATGGCGACAGGCACGTCGAACATCCGGCGTGCGAGGCGCGTGATCTTGTCGAAGCGCTCCTCCGCGGGGGTGCCGAGCAAGCCGGTCGCCTGCACGGCGAGGAGGCGTTCATTTTCGTTGGCGTCGATGGCTGCTGCTGGCATGGCCCGGGAGCCTTCCAAACTCCCATCCTGATGAACGGCCACCCCGTGGGGCCCTCAAGCCATCGCAGGACTTAAGGTGGGTCAAACTGCGCCGTTCTGGAAGATCGTTACCCTGCCTCGACTCCTCCTCATCGAAGACGACGACCTCCAGCGTGCCGCCATCGGGCGGCTGACCCGGTCCGAGTACAGCGTGGTCGAGGTGGGGACGGCCGACCCCCTCTTCGCATCCGAGCTGTCGAGGAGCGAGCTTTCGCAGGCAGAGGATGCAGCCCCGCCCTGACATGTGCCTTCTGATGTGCCGTTCCTGATCCAACGAGCCGCGCTCGAGAACGCGAGCCGAAGCTGACCTGCCTTCGGACGGATCTCGAAGGGTGGTCGAGCCCCGAGCCCGTGCTTGGCGAGCACCCTGGCAACGGCCTCGGGTGTCGTAGCTGCTTCGAGCCAGCGCGTCACGTCGCCGCACCGAACACGACTGCTCACGTCCACGTCGAAAACGTGGCGCAGGAGCCAGGCCCAGGGTTTCCTGCGAGGCTCGCGCTCGAGAGCGAGCACATCGAGCACGCCCGTGTCCTTCTCGAAGAGCGCGAGCTGCTTTGCCGCCACCTCCTCGACCTGCGGCACCACTTCACCGCGCACCTTTGCATGCGAGCTGAGCGACCTCGGCGTGTACGTTGATGCCCTGGCGCTCGCCTACCCGCTCGCCCGAGCGCGCTCGCTTCGGGTCCACGACGCGCAGCAAGGGTTTGCCTGCTCGCTCGCCGAAGAGCCCCTGGCCCGGGGCCGACAGTAGTGGCGGATAATGCGCGCGGCAGCCCCTTCGAGATATCGAGAGGTGATGCCAACTGACTCGGCCGGCACCGTCACTGGGTGGGCTTCGCGTCTGCGCCGAGGATCTTGGCGGCCTCGTCCGACACCCAACGTGAACCGTCCTTTTCGAAGGCGGCGACGTCCTTCTTGACCAACACTGGATCACACGCGGCCATGGCCGCCATGGCACCTGCGCGAAACGAGCCCGAAACGGCTTTGTCGCCAGCGATCCGTTTCGCAATCGCATACGATCGTTTTCGCATCTCGGTGGTCGATTGGCTGTCGAAGCACATCAAATGCAATGCCCACGCGTATGCTTCGCCAGCCCCGTTCAGCTCGCGCGGGTCAGCGCTCGCCTTGTCCACGGCGTCGAGCACGCGCGCCTGCAATCCGTCGCATTGCCAGAGGGTGGACGCCACCGAAAGCGCGTCGTAGGGCTTGGGACCATCAATCACGCCTCGCAACAGATTGCAAGTGGTGCCCCGGACGTCCTTGTCTCTGTCGTCGTTGGTCGCCGGCCCTCTGATCGTCGCCGCTAGCGCGCGCGCCGCTGCCTGCCGCACCGTATGGTCCTCGTCCTGCAGCAGGCTCCCCACGAGCTCAAGGACTGCCGGGGGCGAGTGTCCCATGAAGTCGAGGGCATCCGATGCAATCGAGGCTCGCATGCGGGTGTCCTTCGAGGCCGCGAGGGCGCGCAGTCGTCCCACTAGGCCGAGGCGCTCGAGGTCGACGCGACCGAGCCATTGGGCGAGCCGGTCGCGCACCCACTGGTTCGCCTCTCGCTCCATCACGGTGAAGAGGCGGCTGACGTCATTCGCCGTCGTGGAAGTGGCAGACACAGTCCACAGCCGTTTCACCGCCAGGACGCGGATGCGCTCGTCGGGGTTCGCCAACATCGACCAGATCGTCTCTTTCGCGCGTGGCTCGCTGAGAGCAGCCACGTCATTCGACGCGAACGCCGCAACCGCCGCACAGTCGGCGAAATCGCCCTTGTCGAACGGACACGCGAGAGCTGCGTCGATCAACTTCTGGACCTCCGGATCGAGCGCGGCCTCGGTCGACGCCGACGCAGGTTCGGCAGTCGCCGCCGAAGCGCCCGCGTCCGGAGCGCCCGATGGGTCGGGACGACACCCGCTCGAGAACGCACCGAACGCGATATGACAGAAGACGACACCCATGGACCTGATGCTCATGCGTAATGAATATACACCGCCCGAGCCATTGGTTCGATGATTGAGCCTACCGAGAAGAGCGACGACTCTAGCATCGGGGCGCCTAGGGAAATCGAACCGTAAACCCCTGGGCAGCCCGTCTGAACCCGACCCCCTGGCGCCTTGAACCCCGCTCCCGGAGTCGATCCCAACCTCCCATCGCTCCCCGGACGACCCTGCTTCGCATCCGAGCCCTCGAGGAGCGAGCTTTTCGCAGGCAGAAGTTGGAGGCGCCGCTCGAACGAAGGCGATCGCTCGGTCGCTTCGCCACCCACCTCTGACCTTCCCCCCACTTCGCGGACCCCTCGGGTAGCGCGAAACGGCGCGGGAGTGTCTCATGAAGGCGATGAAGAAGAGGCGGCGCGAAAGAAGAGCATTCACGCCCGAGCTCAAGGCAGACGCCGTGAAGCTCGTGGCAAGTTGCCCGGCCGAAGAAGCGTTGCCGGGCAACAACTGACTCGAAGCACGGCGACCCAATCGCCTCCAATCTCCTCGAGCGAAACTTTCGTGCCGACGACAAGAACCTCGTGTGGGTCACCGACGTGACGACAATCTGGACCCATTCCGGATGGCTGTTCCTCGCTGCAATGCTCGACCTGTTTTCGCGTCGCGTCGTCGGTTGGGCAACGAGTGCGACGAACGATCGCTTCCTCGCGCTCGATGCGCTCCGCGACGCCATCCAGAAGCGCAAGCCGCTCCCCGGCCTCACGGCACATTCGGACCGCGGTAGTCCTTACGCCAGCGACGACTACCGCGCCAAGCTCGACCGCTTCGGCATCGTTCCGAGCATGAGCCGGAAGGGTGACTGCTGGGACAACGCCGTAGCCGAGAGCTTCTTCAGCACCTTGCAGGCGGAGCTGGTGGGCAACGATATCTACACCTCGCACGCCGCTGCCACGCGCGTGATGGGTGACTATATCGACGGCTTCTACAATACGAGACGGCGGCATTCGTATCTCGGCTATATCAGTCCCATCGAATTCGGAATGGAACACCAGCGCTCGCTGTCGATCTCGCGTACGGAAACGCCGTCGAGCACCAGCGCGGCACCAAGACGCCCCCGCAGAGGCGATGCACACCCGCTGTAGCCTCGTTCAGCGGCTCCTCGATCCGAACGGCCGGTACGCCAACTCAACAGCCTCTCGACCATCGAAAAGCGCGTCGTCTCGGTCAGGCGGAGACTCGTGGTAGGGTCCGTCGACAAAGAGGCTTTTCGAGCATGACTGACGCAATCGATCGGGCTGACAAGGATTCACGCGAAGGCCGCTACGACCCCGCCGAGGTCGAGCCTCGCTGGCAGCGCTTCTGGGAAGAGAACCAGACGTTCGTCGCCAAGAGGCGGCCCGGCAAGAAGAAGCGCTACCTCCTCGACATGTTCCCCTACCCCTCCGGCGCGGGCCTCCACGTGGGGCATCCCGAGGGCTACACGGCGACCGACATCGTGGCGCGCTACGCACGCATGCAGGGCGAAGACGTCTTGCATCCGATGGGCTGGGATTCGTTCGGCCTGCCTGCCGAGCAGCACGCCATCGAGACCGGAACCCACCCGGCGCAGACCACCGGCAAGAACATCGACACATTCCGGCGCCAGCTGAAGATGCTCGGCTTCAGCTACGACTGGACCCGCGAGCTCGCGACCACCGACACGGCCTACGTCCGCTGGACGCAATGGATCTTCTTGAAGCTGTTCCATCGCGGCCTCGCCTACCAAGACGAGATCCCGGTCAATTGGTGCCCCGCACTCGGCACCGTCCTCGCGAACGAAGAGGTCGTCGACGGCAAGAGCGAGCGCGGACAACATCCGGTCGTTCGCACGCCGCTCCGTCAATGGATGCTGCGCATCACGGCCTACGCCGATCGATTGGCCGAAGATCTCGCGCTCGTGCAATGGCCGAGCGGGACGCTCACGATGCAACGCGATTGGATTGGTCGGAGCGAGGGCGCCGAGATCCATTTCGGCGCCTTCGGTCATGCCGACATTTCGGTCTTCACGACGCGCCCCGACACCTTGATGGGCGTCACTTACGTCGTGCTCGCGCCCGAGCATGCCCTGGTGAAAGCCATCACGCTGCCCGAGCACGCAGCCGCGGTCGACCAGTACGTCACCGCGACGGCGCGTCGCAGCGATCGCGATCGCATGGCCGAGGCGAAGACCAAGACGGGCGTCTTCACCGGCTCGTACGCGAGCCATCCCATCACCGGCGCCAAGGTTCCAATCTGGGTGGCCGATTATGTCATCGGCACCTATGGGACCGGCGCCGTCATGGCCGTCCCTGGTCACGACGATCGCGATTTTGCCTTCGCCAAGGCTTTCAATCTGCCAATCGTCGAGGTCGTGAGCCCCGACGGAAAGCTCCACGGCGAGCTCGCCGAGCCCTTCCTCGACGACGGCATCGCCGTTCAGAGCGGCCAGTTCGACGGGCAGACCACCGAAGCCTGCAAGGGCGCAGTCATCGACGCGTTGACCAAGCTCCAACGAGGCGGAAGTCGAGTCACCTACAAGCTCCGCGATTGGGTCTTTTCGAGGCAGCGGTATTGGGGCGAGCCCATTCCGATCTATTTCCCGGTCACGCTGCCCGAAGGCGGCGATCCGCGCGAGGGCGCGAAATACGTCGTCCAATTCGACGAGCCGATCGCCGTCGAAGAGTCCGAGCTGCCGCTCGAGCTGCCGAACCTCGCGGATTACCGTCCGGGCGACGATCCGGCGGGGCCGCTCGCGCGAGCGTTGAATTGGCGCTTCTTTCAAAGAGATGGGCAATGGTTCGCCCGCGAGACCAATACGATGCCGCAGTGGGCAGGCTCGTGTTGGTATTACCTGCGCTTCACCGATCCGAAGAACGAGACGAGCGGCTGGTCGAAAGAAGAATACGACGCCTGGATGCCGGTCGACCTCTATGTCGGCGGCGCCGAGCACGCCGTCTTGCATCTCTTGTATGCGCGCTTCTGGCACAAGGTGCTCTTCGACGAAGGCGTCGTGTCGCACAAAGAGCCGTTCGCTCGTCTCGTTCACCAGGGAATGATCCTGGGCGAAGACGGCGAGAAAATGAGCAAATCGCGCGGCAACGTCATCAACCCCGACGACATCGTGAAGGCGCACGGCGCCGACGCGCTCAGGCTCTACGAGATGTTCATGGGCCCGCTCGAGGCGGTGAAGCCGTGGCAATCGAGTCAGATTCAGGGCGTCGTGCGATTCCGCGATCGCGTCTGGACGCTGTGCCACAAGACGCTCACGGGGGAGATCGATCTCGAGACGAAGAAGCTCCTGCACAAGACCATCAAGAAGGTCACGAACGACATCGAGGCCCTCGCCTTCAACACCGCCATCTCGGCGATGATGGTGCTCACGAACCATTTCGGGAGCCACGATCATGTGCCGCGCGAGGTCGCCGAGGCGCTCACTCTTCTGCTCTCTCCGTTCGCTCCGCACATCGGCGAAGAGCTCTGGAAGGAGCTCGGACATACGACCTCGCTCGCGCATCAGCCCTGGCCGACGTACGACGAGGCTCTCTGCATCGACGACGTCGTCGAGCTTCCCGTTCAGGTGAACGGCAAAGTCCGTGGTCGCGTGTCTCTCTCGCGCACTGCGAACGAAGCCGATGCCCGCGCCGCTGCGCAGACCGCGGAGGGCGTCGGTCCGTTCCTCGAAGGCAAGCAGGTGAAGAAGTTCATCTACGTGCCGGGGAAGATCGCGAACCTCGTCGTCGGCTGACCAGCTCGACGCAGCACGCAGCATTCCTCGAAGCCGATCCCGGATGTCTCGCGGATCGGCTTCGTCATGTCCGATTGAGGGGTGACATCGAATCGGACAGGTGTTAGCTGACGAAGTGTCAGTTTATGGCACGCCCTGCAGAACCCGAGAAACGACTCGACCTCGCCCGCCAGGCGGTGGGCGTGTTCGCGCGCGTCGGGCTCGACATTCCGATGAGCCGACTGGCCGACGAGCTCGGGATCAAGCGCCCGACGCTGCTCTATCACTTCCCCACGCGCAGCCACATCGTCGAGACCGCGCTCCAAGACCTCTTGGTCGAGCAGGCAGCCCACGTCCTCGCGAAGATCGAGGAGCAAGAGCACCCCATCGATCGCCTCTTTGCCCAAGTGCGCGCGGTGCACGCCTTCCATCACGGACGCGAAGAGCGAATCACTCTCCTCAGCCAAGCCATCGCCACGAGCGGTGGCCGCATGTCCGAAATCATCGAGATCGGCAATCGCGTCTTCGAGGTGCATCGACGCGCCGCGGCCGATCGCATTCGTCGAGGCATCGTGGCCGGCACGGTGAAGCCGTGTGACGCCGACGCCTTGGTGAACCTCGTTCGCGCCATCACCGACGGATTGATGGTGCAGCGCGTGATGACAGGCCTCGATCTCGGGCCGGTGCACGAGCTCTTGTGGACCCAGGTGTTGCGCCCATTGAAACGACGACCGGAGGCATCATGAAGAGCACTATCGGAGAATTCTTGGGACGAAGGCTCGGACGTGGCGGCCGCCCTCTCAAGATCGCTTATGGTCGAGTGTTCCATGAAGCCAATGCGTATTCGCCGCTCTCGACGACGCGCGAAGACTTCGACCGCATGCATTCGCTCGAGGGCGAGGCTCTCGGAAAGGCCGCTTCGCTCGGAGGCGCCGAGATCGTCGGCTACTTGCCGCACGCGGAGCTCACTGGGTTCGTCCAGGCCGCTCGCGCCGCCGGAGACGTCACCACCATTCCGCTGTCGTCACGGCTCGCGGTGCCGAGTGGCCCTCTCACACGTGAATGCTTCGATTGGATCGTCGACGATCTCATTCTCAGGCTTCGCGACGCGGGCGAGCTCGATGGGGTCTATCTCGCATTGCATGGATCGATGGAGGTTCGAGGTCTGGGCGAAGCTCCCGAGGCGGTCTTGTTGCGACGCGTACGCTCGGTGCTGGGTCGCCACGCGAAGATCGCGGTGAGCTACGATCTGCATGCGAATCTATCGTCGGGGTTGGTCGATCCCGTCGATGTGCTGATCGCTTATCGCACCAATCCGCATTGGGATCTCGCGCCCACCGGCTTTCGCGCAGGCGTCCGCCTCATTCGTGCGCTGCGCGGTCACATCGAGCCAGTGCACGCATGGCGAAAGCTCCCGATGGTCCTCGGCGGGGGAATGACGATCGACTTTCTCGCGCCGATGCGGAAAGTGTTTCGCTTCATGCGTGAGCTCGAGCGAGACCCGCGCGTGGTGTCGGCGAGCCTCTTCATGGTCCATCCGTACACCTCCGCCGACGATCTCGGTTGGGCCGTGCACGTCTCGACGAATGCAGATCGCGCGCTCGCCGATCGCCTCGTCGAAGAGCTGGCCGATCGCGCTTGGGCCGAGCGCAACGTGGCATTGCCGCCGATGCGATCGATCCCCGAGGCCTTGACCGACGTGACGCGTTCGCTGTGGCGCAAAGCGGGTCCGGTCACGCTCGTCGACGTCGACGACATCGTCGGAGCGGGCGCGCCCGGTGGAAACACCAAGATCATCGCCGAGCTCGTGAGAGACGATCGCGGGCTCACCGCCCTCGTGCCAGTCCACGATCCGGCGGCGGTCGAGATCGCGTGGGAGGTCCCCGTCGGAGGCGAGGTCGACCTCGTTCTGCGCGGAACACCTGATTACGAGCAGCCCGAAGTGGCGCTGCGCGCGATGGTGGCCGCGAAGCAAACGACCGACTTCGGACGCATCGTTCGACTCGTTCGAGGCTCGGTGCACATCGCGATTTCCGAGCGCCCACCGCTCCCGATTCATCCGAAGTTTTGGCGTGAGCTCGGCGTCGATCCCCGAAGCGCCGACCTCATCGTGCAGAAGAACTTCTTTCACTACCGAATCTTCTACGCGACGATTTCCTTTCAGCATGTTCCGGTCGTCTGCGGCGGCGCGACCAGCCTTCAGCGCGTCGCGACACGACCTTACCGCGTACCCACACACCCTGGAACGCGCATCGGTGATTGGCGGGCCTCCGATCCAGAGCTTCGAAAAGGACGTACGTCGGCCGAGCCGCGCGTCGCCACCAACGGAACCAGCGCCCACTCATCAGAGCGCGAGGAACGGTGAATACGCGGGGCGCCCTCTCCTGGCATTGGCGTCGCGGCTCATCCGACACTGCGCTCACAAGAGGTGCCCGATGACGCCAAAACGCCTCACTCGCTCGTCTCGAGCGTAGAAGCCCCTCGCCAATCTGACCCGAAGGCGCCGTTTTGCGAATCGCGAACCCCACCGTTCGACTTGGTTTCGCGACCTTCCGCACCGGCACGACCCATGCAGCATGAGCTCGCATGCTCACGCCCGCTCCGTCTGGAATGGATCTGATCAATCAGAAAACGTGGCGTAAGCGCGCGTGTGTCGCCAAGTACCGATCGGCCGAAGGCTTCACCGATCCCGGTGAGCGCGCTGCGCTCGACGGCATCGCGGCCGAGACCAAAGGCCAGCCGATCCTCGATTTGGGCGTCGGCGGAGGCCGCACCGTGCCGCTTCTCTGCGAAATCAGCGCCGACTACGTCGCGCTCGACTACACGCCCGAGCTCGTCGAAGCATGCCGCGAACGCTTTCCCGGCGTGAGAGTTTCGGAGGGCGATGCGCGCGACCTATCGCGGTTTGCTGACGCCTCATTCAAGCTCGTGGTCTTCAGCTACAACGGCATCGATTCGGTCGATCGTCTCGACCGATTCGCGATTCTCCGTGAAGTGCATCGCGTGCTGCGTCCCGATGGCATATTCGTCTTCTCGGCGCACAACCTCACCGGACGACACTTCGAAAAGGCGACGAGCCTAGCGCCTGCCCCGACCTCGAACCCCATTCGAGCCGCAGCACGCGCAGGCAGGTGGCTGTTCCACCACGGCCGATCGCTCTTCAATCAATCGCGCTACGCCAAGCTCGAGCACCAAACCGACGATTACGCGATCGTGAACGACTCGGCAGAAGATCACGGCATCGTGATTCATTATGCCTCGCTCGCCGCGCAGCTGCGGGAGCTCGTCGAAGAAGGGTTTCGACCCGACCCGCTCGTCTACGACAACCTCGACGGCCAAATCATGTCGACCGGGGACGACGCCTCGTCGGTGTGGTGGTTCCATTTCGTCGTTCGCAAGTAGACGACGAACGCTCCTCGCCGATCTGCGCGCCTTCTGAAAGATTAGCGATCGGTCGGTCGCGACGCTTTCGGACAGCAGAAGAGATGGTCGGGAACGAGGAGCATGCAGCCGTCGGCCTTCGGATCGTCGGGGCCGTATTCGGTGCGGTTCTTCGCGGGGTACATGAACGCCTGTGGCAGAGAAGCCTCGCGACAATCAGCGTCGTGTACGAGCGATCGCTCTCGATGGGCCGGCTTCGCTGGCCCCTGGGTGCACGCAGCGAACGACGATACCATCGTCAACGCCGCGACTGCGGCGGTGGACCATCGGAAGCTCGTGCGTGTGAGGAGAGAGGTCATGCGAATCGGTTCTTGTGCGGACCCTAGCCTCATCTCGGCGTCGGCGCTCGCGATCGTTCGTAGGAGGTTTCATCAAGGGGCGCCACACGAGAGCCACTCTGCGAGATCGTCGCGCTCCGAGAGCGGCGGATCGTCGGGGCCAGGAGGCATCGACGTGTTGTCGCCTGCGCTGCGATCGTAGATGCGGTCGATCCACTTCTTCACCTCTTCGGGTGAATCGAACGCGTACTTGTCGGGCGCGCCGTGACGCTCGTCGACGTCGCGCCCGTGGCAACTCTGACAACGACGCGCGAGAAAGCCCTGTCCGAAGCTCTCGTACGTCAGCGCGGTTCCACCGGGCGGGCACTTCGCATTTTTGAAGTCTTCTTCCGGTCCGCACGCGGCGAGCACCGCGGCGAGGACGACCGAGATCGCGAGGAGCGATGGGCGCATCGTCGCGGTCACAGGTTGTACTGAAGGCCGATTCCGAGCCCTCCTCCGCTGTAGAGGAGCGGTCCTTTGTCGTCGGGGAATACATCGACGTAACCCTCGGCTGACGCGAAAAAATGGACGCGTTTCGTCTTGGCGAAGACCCAATCGAGCCCGAGGCCGGTCTCGATTCCGAAGCGGTGGCGGATCCCGTCGCCCACACCGACGATGGCGCCCGCGGGATCTTTCGACACGGCCGCGACAGGCTCTTCGTGCATGTGAATCATGCCGAGTCGGAGGTGCGGCGTGACCGGCTTGATCGGGATCATGAGCTTGGTTCCGACGCCGAGCGCTTCGAGCATGCGCTGATCGACCGCTGCGTAGCCGAGGCGTCCCTGAACCTCGACGCCGACGATGTTGGCGAACGCGAAGCCCGTCCGAAGTGCGCCTTGGACGTTGCGATCGGTCGGCGACCAGGTCGTCGCGCCTCCGAGAACGCTGCCTTCGAGGTAGTAGTCGGTGGCGTGCGCCGTCCGGGGCGCGGCCGACACGGCGGCGATGGCTAGCGCCACCGAAGCGGCTTTTACGCTGGTCGCGAGACGACTCCCGGCGCCCCAACGTTCGGCGCGAACGGACGACGGAGCAGAGCGAGACGATTCACGGCGCTGGGTCATGCCCGCTCCTTGGGCGCGACGCGGCCGCGTTATGAGTCGAAATCCTGCCCGGGCCGATCGACGAGGAGTCGGGCCCGTCGCTCGAACGCGGCGCCGTTCGGGCGTGCTAATCTCCGCGCGCGAAATGCTTTGGGTCTTCGGTTATGGCTCGCTCGTGTTTCGCCCGGCCTTCCCGTTCGTGCGCGCAGAAGCGGCGGTGATCTTCGGCCACACCCGCCGCTTCTGGCAGGGCTCGACCGACCACCGGGGCGTCCCGGGAGCCCCCGGCCGCGTCGTCACACTCGTGCGCGAAGAGGGCCGAGCGTGCTTCGGTCGCGCGTACGAAGTGGCGGATCGCGATCGCGACGAGGTGCTCCACACGCTCGATGTCCGCGAGCAAGGAGGGTACGAGCGGCTCGTCGTTCCGTCGTTCCGGCCGTCCAGAGAGCTGCTCGCCGACGAGACGCTCGTGTACGTCGCCACCGATGAGAACCCCAACTGGCTCGGGCCCGCTCCGCTCGAGACCATTGCCAACGAGGTTCGAGAACGGCGAGGCCCGAGCGGAGCCAACGACGATTACGTGCTCCGACTCGCAGGCGCGCTCCGTGAAATGGGCGCCGACGATCCGCACGTCTTCGACCTCGCTGCGTTGCTCGCCCCGCCCACGGCCTGAGCCGGACGACGCGCCCCGACGGGCCGAGCCTCGTGCAGGTCGAAGGCTCAGAGTCGAACGCTGAGGGGCGAACGCTCGATGGCGAAGACTCAGGGGCGAAGGACCTCGAGCATGCCCATCATGCCTTTTTCTTCGTGGTCGAGGATGTGGCAATGAAACATCCACATTCCGGGGCGATTGTCGTATCGGACGACGAACTTTCGCCGACCATGAACGGGAATGTCGACCGTGTCGCGCCAGGCGAGCGGTGACTCGGGGTTCCCGTCGTCGTCGAGGGTCTGAAAGAAGAACCCATGCAGATGAAAGGGGTGCGCCCACTCCATCGTATTGGTGATCGTCCAGACCTGGGTCTCTCCGACCGACGCTTGAATGGGGGTCGAATCGGCATAAGCGATTCCATTGATGCCGAGTACGAGATGGCCCTGTGCATCTTTCGCTTGCGTGAGATCGAGGTGAACGGGCGTCGCGTTCGTGGTGTCGAGCGGCTCGATGACGGGACCGATGTGCGGAAGCTTCGGGGCAATCTCGTCGGGCACGCCTTTCGGTCGGTCTTCGAAGAAGATGCGGAGAACGTCTTCTGGAGGGCGAAGCTCCGAGGTCCCGAAGCCGCGATCGATCGGCTCCCACGTGAGCGTCACGCCGCCGTTGGGCTCGCCCTTCGGAGTGACCAATACGTCGGCGCGTCCGCCCGGCAAGATGAGCAATCGATCTTGTTCGACGGGCGCCGACAGCAAACCGCCGTCGGTTCCGATGACGGTGAATCGGTGACCGGGGAGCACGAGATTGAAGTAGCGGCTGCGCGCCGCATTGACGATGTGCCACCGCTGTCGTCGGCCGCTCTTCACATTCAATGAAGGATGCGGCCGGCCATTGGTGAGCACCGTATTGCCCTCACGGCCGAAGAGCGCGCCGAGATCGCCTCCAGAGAAGGAGTCTTGCAGAGAGCCGTCGTCGGCGATGCCCATGTCGCTCAAGACGAGCACCAGATCGTCACCGAGCGCGCCGGGCATCGGCTCGGGATCGCTCGGTTGTGGCTTCACGTAGATCGCACCATAGAGCCCCGAAGCGACGCCCTCGGAAGTGTCGATGTGCGGGTGGTACCAAAAGAGCCCGGCATCGGGGACGATGAAGTCGTAATCGAAGCTTCCGCCGCTCGGGATCTCGGGTTGGGAATGGCCGGGCATCCCGTCCATCGCGGCGGGGACGCGTACACCATGCCAATGAATGGTCGTCGGGCCAGGCAAGTGATTGGTGAAATGAACGACGAGCCGGTCGCCGCGGGTCAGCTCGAGGAGCGGACCTGGGAGGGTGCCATTGAAGGTCCACGCGGTGGTCGGTCCCGCGTGGACGATCGACAAATCGGCGACCCTCGCGTCGAGGTTCACCTCGAGCACGTGCGGATCGGGATTGAGATCGTCGGGCTTGGTGAGACGGACCTCTTCGTCCCATCCGGCGGGCTGCCCCGTCGGCGGATCGGAGCTGCACGCAAAGCTCGTTGCCACCAGAAAGCCGACGATGCACGCAGCACCTCTTCGGGTTTCAGCAACATAGGGCGACGACATCGTCACTAGGGATAGCCGAAGCCGACCGATGGGGCGAAGTGTCCTTACGGAAGACGGTCGCTTGCTCGAGTCGACCCACCGCATGGGCGCTCGACGCTCCGCTGCATCCAACCAACAGAATGATCAAGGCGGTACCCATGGGTTGGTTCATCGAAGTCCTCTCGTTCTGCAATGCAAGCCCCCGTCGAGTGGACGGCTTGCAGGGCCGCATTCGAGCAGAGCTCGAGCGGCCGTCTTTCACCCAGGGAGCTTCGACGGCCCCCGCGTGAAGCTCAGAGTCACGCCCTGCTCGCAGACCTGGCCAACAAAAGAGTCGTCGACTGCGTCGTCGCTTCGAGCATGGACCGGAGACGGCGGGGGAACTACAGGGTCGTCATGCTTTTGCGCCCTTCCGGTCTCTCGGCTTTTCTCGTCGCTCTCTCCGTCGCCGCTGCCTGCGGTGACTCGTCGACGACCACGAGCACTTCCTCATCGGGGACCGGCACCGGAGGAGCAGCCACGACCTCGTCGAGCACGGGCACGGGTGGCTCCGGGCCGACGCCCATCGAATGGGCGACGTGCGCGCTCGACATGTCGAGTCTGAAGACCGAGTGCGCGACCATCACCATGCCGCTCGATCGAAAAGACCCGGCGGGCAAGACGATCGACTTCTTCGTGAAGCGCGTTCCCGCAGCGACGCAGCCGGCGCGGGGGCAACTCTGGCTCTTGCAAGGCGGCCCGGGGCTCAGCGGTGCTTCGCTCGAGAGCATCGTTCCCGCGCTCGCCAAGCTCGCGCCCGACCTCGACGTATACCTACCCGATCACCGCGGCGTGGGGAGCTCTTCGTCGCTCGATTGCACCGGCATCGACGCGGTGATCGACGGCGCGACCACGGTCCCCGTTCAAGCCGACGTCGTCGCAGCTGGCACGGCGTGCCGCGATCAGCTTCTTGCCAAGTGGGGCTCGCTCTCGGGCTTCAACCCCGCCGAGGCAGCGGCCGATCTGGGAGAGACGATCGAGCGCACGCGCACGACCGGACAATCTGTGTTTCTGTGGAGCACGTCGTACGGGACGCGCTGGGCGCTCCGCTATCTACAAGAGTTCCCCACGCAGCCGAGCGGCGTCGTGCTCGATTCCGTCGAGAGCGAGACGGCGAGCTTCACCGACTTCGGTGCTCAGCTCCAGGCGCAATCGGCGCCCTTCTTGGCTGCATGCGCGGCCGACACCTTCTGCAATGGCAAGCTCGGTGGGAACCCGACCGCATTCGTCATCGCCCTCGGGACCAAGCTCGACATGGGTCATTGCCCCACGTCGATGGGTCTGACCAAAGCCGAATACCGGCTCCTCTTCGGGCAGACGCTCACTCTGCCCGCCGGGCTACGCGATGCATTGCCCGCGCTGCTCTTCCGCGTCGACCGGTGCAACGCCGGTGACCAGGCGGCCATTCTGAATCTGCGCGATCTCCTGGCGCCCGGGCCCGCGGCCGTTCCTCCGACGACGAGCGCGGCGCTCAACGTCAACGTCACGCTGTCGGAGATCTACGACGCCAATCCCCCGTCGTTCGCGACGCTGGTGTCGGGCGACACGGCACGCCTCTTCTCCGACAACGATGGTCCGTTCTATCGGGCGCTCTATGACGTCTGGCCGCGCTACGACGCTTCGCCCTACCACGGCGCGTACCCGACGAGCGCCGTTCCGGTCCTCATGCTTCAGGGCACGCTCGATCCGCTGACGCCACAGGCTGAGGCCGAGGAGGTGGCCGCGGCCGTCCATGGCGCGAACCAGACCCTCGTCCTTCTCCAGAACGGTGCGCACGGAAGTCTCTTCAACACCCCGACGGGCGCAGGGAGTGATTGCGCCGCGAGCCTCCTCGGCCAGTTCGTCACCGATCCGACGAAGGCCCTCGACACTTCGTGCAAGAGCCAAGTGCTCGCTCCCGACTTCGCGAACGACGGAAACGCCTTCCTGTTCGGAACCGCGACGCTCTGGGATTGAAGCCGGCGTCATTTTCTACTCCCGAGCGGTGTCGTGTGTGCACCACGATCGCGCCCCGATGGCGGATCGTGACGACGCAGGAGGGGTGCCGGGAGTAAAAGCGGTCCGGCGCGGGTTGCCCCTTCGATGTTGCCAGACGCAGAGGTCACCTCGAAGCAAGCGGTCGGCAAACGGACGATCGCAGCAAGCTTCGCGCTCCTCGGCGTGGCGTTGCTTTACGCGCAAGTGGCGTCGAGCCACCGCCAAGGTCTCGATGCCGCGAACCTCGCGTTCATCGGCGCGATCGCCGTTGCCGCGGTCGGGATCACGCGACGATCGCTCGCAGCACAAGTCCTCGCGCGCGCGATGGGCTGGCTCGCGTTCATTCCCGGCGCAGTCGTGTTCGCCCACCACCTGGGCCAGGGCCGATTCGCGGCGGGCATGGCCGCGATCGCGACCGCCTCGGGCGCCGCTCTGTGGCTCGCGCGTCCGATGTTGCAGACGCGCGAGGCGCGCGCCGCGTTCGCCCCCGCACGCTTTCGTGGGCTCTTTCTCGCTGGCGCTACGTCGGCGGCTGCGACCGGGCTCGCGCTGGGAGCGATCGGAATCGGAATGCTGGGCTGGGGCGTGGTCGCTGGGGCCGGCGTGGCGCTCCTCGGCGGTGCGCTCGTCGCATCTGGGCTCGCCGTCGTTCGGATGCGCTCGTGGGGCGCTCTGCTGCCGGCGCTCTTGTCGGCTGTCGCGCTCACGACCGGCGCGTTCGCGCCCCACGCGATCGCCTTCGTCCTCGCAGCGACCACGCTCCCGGCGACGCTCCTGCTCTTGCCCGTGCTCCTCGCGCGCCTCGGCTTCGGATCGACCCCCCGCGCGAGCGAAAATGAGCGCGTCCGGATCGCAGCCTTCGAGCAGCCTGTGAGCCGAACCATCGACGATGCAGCGGCGCTCGAGACGATCTCCAGTGAAGACGCGGAAGGCACGTCGGAGACCAGGGTCCGTCACCAGGGCCGATTCGTGAACAGTTAGAGCGTGTCGGGAAGCGGCTTTCGAAGGGAGGTTCATCGCGGCCCGTGGTAGCTACCATCGCGGTTGGAGCTCAATTCAGGGATGGTCGCTTTCATGAATCGTCGGTCGTTCGTCGCGTGTCTCGGCACGTTGCCTCTGTTGAATCTGGGTTGCGGCTGGGTGAAAGCCGAGTTCGCGAGAAGCAACGCCATCCACAGCGAGCTCGACCGCTATGTCATCCCCAAGCCTCTCGACGAGGTCTGGAAGCAGACAACCCTCGTCAAATCGGACCGGCCCGGACCGAACGACTTCTGGAAGCTGTTCCAGTACGCGTGGCAAGACGACGGTCGCGGTCTCCGACACACTTCGAGGCACAGCGAGGAAGACAAGGCGGGGACCACCAGCACCACGACGGTGACTTGGTTCGAATGCGAGGGTCGCGAGGCCCCGGGTGGATGCCAAGTGCGCTATTTCGAGAACGAAGAAAAGATCTCGCACTCGTCGAGCGGAATGGGCGATTCGCAGTCGAAGAGCCGGGACCGACGGAACGATCTCGAGCTAGCGCTGATCGATGTCTTCGATCCCCCCGGTGCGGCGCGCATTCGCGCGGCTGGAGAGAAGGCCGCGCAATCGGGAGAATGGTACCCACCCCCTTCGACGTCGGGCGCTCCGGCCTCGACAGCACCTCGCTGAGGGGCACACGGATCATTCGACCCGTGTCGAGGTCGGCTCCTTCGGATGGCTCCGCGAGCGCGTTCTGCCGAGGGCGCGTTGCGTTTCACGAGAGCATCCCGCTCACGACGTCGATCGCGACATGACAGACGATCCCGGGCAGAAGGGATCGCCTCCAAGTGGCGAGCGCTCCGAGGCCGACGCCGTAGAGCGTGAACCGCGCAGCGGTCGCGGTGCCTTGCTGGAGATGAGCCATTCCGAAGAGTGCGGCCTGAAGCACCACACCCAGCGAAGCGCGTCGTGTGAATGCCGATAGCTGGGTCTGCAAGTAGCCGCGGTAGACGACCTCCTCGCAGAAACCCGCGCTCACAGCGACCACCAACCACGCGAGTCGTTCCGCGGCGCCATGTGGCAACAATGCAACAGTCGCGGCACTGTGCCCCGGTCCGAGAGGTCGAGCGAACGCCATCTCGACGCCCTCGATCAGCAGAAATCCGGTCGACGCGAGCACGAGATCGGTGGCCGCCCGGCTAAAGCTGGTCCATCGCCGACCCAGGAGAGACCAAAGCTCGAGACGACGCCGACCCAAGCGGCAGGCGAAGAGCACGAGCCCCCACGCCACGAGGATCATCGGTAGATAGACGCTCGTGATTCGCGAGCCCGATTCGGGTGCCGCGAGCGTCGCGGGATTGCGTGCAGTGAGCCACGTCCCAGACACGGCGACGACGAGCAGAAGCCCGACCAAGAGCGCAGTATGCCACCGCGGCGCGAGAAGCTTCGCGTCGTCGGACCGAGGGGTCTCGAGACCTCCGGATGTCATGGTTGGCAGGACCTTTGCTTTATGAGCTGCCATGGAGAATCAAAAGGTTCTCCATAGTCTTCACCCGATAGCGAAACGAGGAGAACGACCATGTTGATGGATGTCATTGCTACCACGAGTCCCGTGCTCGCCGCGGGTTGGTCCCTGCTTTACCTCCTTTTCGGAGGCGGTATCGGCGGTGCCGTTCTGATTTTCTTCGGCCTGAAGGCGCTCGGTCGCTGACGCGCTATCGAGCCGCACTGCGCGGACGTATTCCGTTCATGAATTGGTCGGAGACGATTGGGAGTCTCTCTGATTCACAGCCGGGCATCGACCTCACACGGCAAGATCAAGCTCCGTTCAGTTTGCGGTCAAGTCGCTCGGGTGCAGCTCCGCTCGGACGCGCGAGGCAGTCGCGGGGCGCTCGGAGACACGGCGGGGCGACAGATAGCGCAATACGGGGAGCCAGCGACCGAGAGAGGGATCCGGAGCTTGTCCCCGGCCCATTCGGTCGATTTGCGTTTGGTACCAACTGCCCTGAATGACCGAGTCGAGGGTTTTGATACCGGTCGAGAGCCGTACCGTGAGAGCCGCATCGCGCTCGCCGCTGAGGAGCAAGCGTGGAAGCTCGGGCTCGATGGCCATCGGCCGCGCGAGGCCGATGATGTCGACCGCACCTCCAGCGAGCGCCTCTTCCATTCCGGCGAGCGTCCGGAAACCGCCAGTGAGCATGAGGGGACATCGAATACGCGAGCGCGCCTGCTCGACGTAGTCGAGGAAGAAAGCTTCCCGCTTCTGGGTGCTCTCACGCTTCGGCGTCGTCTCTGAAAACATCTGCGCCGATTCGTAGGTACCCCCAGAGATTTCGACGAAATCGAGAGCCTCGCGATCGAGCTCCTCGAGCAGCGACATCGACTCGCTTTCGTCGAACCCGCCTTTCTGGAAATCAGCCGAGTTGAGCTTGAGACCGACGGCGAATCGATCGCTGACGCGCGCGCGCACGCGGCGGACGACCTCGATGAGGAATCTCCGCCTTCGCACGGCGTCGCCACCCCACGCGTCGTCGCGCAGGTTCGTGCGGGGTGAGAGGAACTGACTGACGAGATAGCCGTGCGCGCCGTGGATCTGCACGCCGTCGAAGCCAGCCTTCTCGGCGATGTGCGCGGTCTTGGCGAAGCGCTCGATGATCCCCTCGATCTCGAGCGTGTCGAGCGCCCGCGGCACCTTGAAGAGGGGACCTGCGCCCGCGAGGCGAACGGCCGACGGCGCGACCGGATGCTTCGTCACGGTGCGAGGTGCTTGCCTCCCGGGGTGGTTGATTTGCATGTAGATCCGCGCGCCATTCGACTTCGCTGCCTCTGCCCATGCGCGGAGCCCCTCGAGGTCGCGTTCGTCTTCGACGATGACGTTGCCGCTTTCGCCGATCGCTTTCTCGTCGACCATGACGTTTCCCGTGATGAGGAGCCCGGCGCCACTCGAAGCCCAGCGCGCATAGAGGCGAATGAGCTCGGCGCTCACACGACCGTCAGGGTGCGCGAGCCGCTCGCTCATCGCGCTCTTGGCGATGCGGTTGTCGAGCTCTTGCCCGTTCGCGAGAGAAAGGACTGTCGAGAGCTGGCTCATGGTCGTGCTCGTTTCTTGGTGGAGGTCTTCGCGAGAGGTGTCGGGCCTACGCGCAATGCGAGGTGACGCGCCGACTTGATCGCCACCTCGCGGTCTGGCGAGTCGCGCTCACCGGTGTTCATTCGACCGCTCGCTGCGAACGAGACGATCCCGTGGAGGCCGGCCATCAAGAGGCGCGTGTCGTCGAGCGGGCTCTTCGATCCGGCATCGCGAAGGAGACACACGACACTCGCGAGGAGCTCACTCCCGGGGAGCGCGCGTTCGTAGAACCCAGCCGCGCGGAGGGCGCTCCAATCGAAGCGGCGCTCGAACATCAATGGGTAAAGGCTCGGATGACGCAGACCGAAATCGACGAACGTTTCGGCGCAGTCGCCGAGGTCGTGCGAGCGCACCCAGGCTGCAGTGAGCATCGTGCCCAGAGCATCGAAGCCTCGCTGACTGACCGCGAAGAGCAATCCGTCGAAGGAGCCCCAGCGGTGGTAAATCGCGCCCGTCGTCTTGCCGAGGAAGGTCGCGATCCGTCGTGCCGAGAGATCGTCGACGCCGATCTCGCCTGCCATCAGTGCTCGATAGATTGCGTCGATGGGCTCGCTGTCTTCGATCATCACAGTGTTACGACGAGAGACATAACACTGTTACACGCAACGTCAAGGGTCGATCGATTTCGTCCGGTGCGCGCTCAACGCGCTGGGTCTTCCCCTTCGACGTGGTGCCCGGCGGCTACGAGCGCCGCGCGCGCGGCGTCGAATCGATCGGCCGAGAGGAGCAGCCAATCGGTGTCGTGCGTCGAGATGACGAACACAGGCACGGAAGCCGCGGCCAGCGCTGCGCAGAGGCCTGCCAACAATCCTACCGTGGTCATCGGCACGACTCCGACGATGCCGAGGGCGAGCTTGTCACGAGTCTGAACGAGCTCGAGTGGAACGTCGATCTGTGCACATACGATCGAGAGCTCGTCACGCGTCCGCGAGATCGTCACGAACCCGCCGCGAGCCCACGAAGGCACTGGCGCGTCGGAGTCCAAGCGAGCGATCGTGAGCCTCTCGTCGTGGACTCGAAAGCAGAAAGAGGGAAGCTCGCTCATGAGGACCGAGACTCTCGACGAACCAATGCTCTCGGTCAACTCGCTCGGCGGCGGGCGACGGTCGTTCGCCCCTGGTGAGCTTCTCGGTGAGTGTCGGTGACGGTGCTTCGATTCTCGGTGACCGTGCTTCGATTCTCGTCGAGGACGGGCGGGTCTTTCTGGGCCATGGCGGGAAAGTGACTTGCCTCTGGGCGCCCGACGGGCCATCCGTCTGGACGGACGCATTCAAAGGCAAGGGATCGAGCGGCGTGGCGATCGGCGTCCCCGGGAACGTTGCACAGGATGACGTCGACAGGTGAGCCCACGGCCGGTCACATCGCTCGATCGCCCCTTCGCGAGCCGCTGGGCCGATGGAGGAATCCGAGGCTCGCGATGAGCGATTGCATCTCGCAATGGCGCTTTCAGGGAGCCGTAGACCAAGTCCCGTTTTTTTGCTTGCAGCTAGCCTTGCCGGCCACTGCATCGATGGCTCCGCCCTGATAGTAACAATTCTGAAAATTCGTAATCGTGCAGCACCCAATGAGCCCTGTGGTGGGGCATTCGGGGCTCGCCATTCCGCCCACGGAGTTGCACTGGTCGTCCGTGAGTGGATTGGCGTCACCTGCTTCACAGATGAACGCCGTAGCCTTGTTGCAGGCGTGCATGATCCCGGGTCCGCCGCCGGCGGTCGCCGAGACGGTCGTGGCGCCCGACGTGACGGTCTTGCTCGAACCTGTCGTGCCGCTCGAGGTGGCGCCACCCGCGCCATCTCCCGAAGAATCGCCGCATCCGATCGTGCACGAAAGACCTAGAAACAAGATAGACGTCGCCGAGATGGAGAGGTTCATGGCTCCACTCTACGAAAGTCCAAACTGAAGCTCGATAGGTCACGTGGAGATGGCGCCCGTCCGCTTTCTTTTGGCGTCATTCCGCCGTGCGACGCTCCATGCAGCTCGGCAAGGGCCCCCGGACGCGGTCGCCATCGTCGAGCCCGCGACTCCGACCGAACTCACGCCCGTTCGTGCCGAGTGACGAACGCCTGAATCGGCACCGCCACTCTACGCAAAGGCCGCTCTCAGCTGAGGGCGTGTCTTTGGTGGCCGCGGACGGTCATCGGCTTCGACTTGGTGGTCCGCTCTTTCGATTGCGCCTTCGAATCGGATTCGTCTTGGCGTGCGAGCGAGACCGAATATCCGGCCTGGAGCGTCGCGTCGAAGAGTGCCTTCATCTCTTGCCCGAGCGCGATCAGCGCCTCTTTGGGGAGGGCCTTCCGCGCTTTTGGAAAGAGCTCTCGCTCCTCTTCTTTGTGATGGTTGACCATCAGCTCTTTGAGCGCTTTGGTTCGTGCCTTGAACGACTCGTGGGTTGGCTTCGTGGTGACCAAACGCTCCAATGCAAAGCGACCCATGGCGTGCTCTTCGAGACCTTCGAGAATGAGAACTTCGTCGAGGCGACGAATGGCCGGATAGAAGAGCTGCTCTTCAATGGTCATGTGCGCAGCGAGATTGTCGGCCAACTTTTTCAACGTCGAAGCTGCCGCCCCATTGGCTGACTCGACCTCGTCGAAGAACTTCTCCACGAGTCGGTGTTGCGCGGTCAGAAGCTCTGTAGCTTCGATGGGCTCGTCGCTCGCGAGCGCGCTCAAAGCGATCTTACGAAGGCGTCGCGCGGTCGATTTCAGCGCCTTTTCGATTGTCCCGAAGGTCGAAACCCCTCGGGGCTTGGCCTCGACCTTGGCTTTGGCGCTCTTCTTCACGGTCGCCGTGGATCGTGCCTTCTTCGAGTTGGCCATGATTAGACTGCGGCTCCGCGTCGACCCGTGATGGCGTGATAGACCACCAGAACGACGATCGCGCCGATCGTGGCGACCACCACACTCCATACGTTGAATCCGGTGACACCCTCCGAGCCGAACTCGTTGAAGAGGAACCCTCCAACGACCGCGCCGACGATTCCGAGACCGATGTCGAGGATGAGTCCCTCGCCGCTACGGTTGACGATTTTGCTTCCGATGAAACCAGCGACGAGACCGAGCACAATCCAGGTGAGGATAGACATGGTTGGATCCTTTTGTTCGAAAGCGACCCTAGGGGCCTGCGTATAGACGACTCGGTGCTATTCCGCCGATACCTTCGTGAGACAGGCGGCCTCGTCTCTCCGCTCCTCAGCCTACAAAAGTGGGCTTCCGGTGCTCGTTCCTCGGGCCAGTCTCCCTTCGGTCTCGACGGAGTATCGATCGACTTGTTTGTACGCCGCCCCTTAGCAACCAACGAGCCATGCGCCGTTGTCGCCTGAAATCCGCCAAGTCCATGTCTTCGTGGGGCGACCGTGAGTCAACGGTGAGGCGGGGTTGCACTCAGGTGACGTGAATGCCACGGTCGCGCACACCGATGGGGTCACAGCGCTCCATCGTGACGCCCGAGGATCTGACGCGAAGCTCGCTCAATCGGTGGGCGCAGCGAAGCGGTCTTTGAACGAGAACGCGTAGGCGCTCGGTCCGTGTTCGAGAACGTGTGCCATGCGGAGCTTCGCGTCGCTCACTGTGGGCCGAACACCGATGGGGACCCAGAACAGCGCGAGCGCGTGACCGCCCACGAGGGCTTTTTCGTCGCGGAACCAGCGCTTTCGCGCGGCGTATACCTCCTTGTGCGCGGTGCGATAAGTGTATGCGTGGAGCGCGTCGATCGAGGTCCATACCGACATGTTGAAGAGCACACGCGGATCGTCGAGCTCGCGCTGCAATGGATCGCGCGAGTCGGTGAGGTAGCGCCAAACGAATCCAGGGCTCGCCTCGGCCAGATGGTTCATCTCGTCGAGCCGCGCCACGTAGTCGGCGAGCACAGGATCGAGCGCATCTGCCAGCGCGTAAGCCACATTGGCCTGCGCCAAGTGGTACCGAGCTTCGCCGACCTGCTCACCGTTCGTCGCCATGAGGTCGCCCATGGTAGCGCGGACGCGTCGCACCGTCCTCCACGGGGTTGCGACTCGACTGGCTTTCGGCAGCCATGATGGCAGCTCCAACAGAGCGTGCGGGAGGACGGAAGTGGCGAAAGGTAGGGTGCGCCGAGAATGTGCGAGCGCGGCGCAACTGGAGCGTGATCAGCCCAACGCCAGACGCTAATTGTGGGTAGCGCCCGACAGCTGACTGAGCACAAGAAGCAACGGTTCGAAGCCTGAAGCGTGGAGGTTCAAGAAACGTGGACCAGAAGACGCACTCATGTTGCCTCTCGCGATCAGTTGATCTTCACCTCGGCGCCCTCGATACGGGTGATCCCCGTCGACACGCTGCGAAGGTCGGCGCCACGCGTTCGCACCGTTCCATCGGAGTCGAGCTCGATGCGGGCTTCGCCGCAAACGAGGCGGATCGCTTGACTGGCTCGAATCTCGAGACGTTCCGGCGTGGCGTCACGCTCGAGAGCAGCGAGGTCGAGTCGCTCGACGAGCGGGCCGATGATGACCGGTCTCGAGGTGTCGCCATCGAGAAAGGTAACCAAAACGCGACTTGCTCGTTTTCGGAGATGACGGACGCTCGGAACCTTGTTTCGAGGTGAAGTTGCCCTCATGTTCACAGGCGTTCGATTGACCGCCGCGCGCCACAGACGAATCACGTGCTGACGACACACTCGATTCGAGTCTCGAAGGGCGGAACACGATGAACCGGACAATTGTCAGTCACTGTGCGCGGATCGTTGGCGTAGGCCTCTGGGCTGGCTGCGCGGCTGGCTGCGCAGCTGGCAGCGGGGCGAGTGGGCAAGGTGGGGCCGGTGAGACGGGTGGGGCGGGTGGGGCGAAGGGCAGTCCGACCGCGTCCAATGCCGCCTCGGGCTTCGGCACGTCGTCGACGTCGACTGGCGGCGGAGGAGCGTTGGTCTTGTATGCCCATACCAACAAGACCTTGTTTCAGATCGATCCCGCATCCAGCGTTCCAGCCCCGGTCGTGATCGGAGACTTCGACTGCATCGGTGGAAGCGGTCAAAGCTCATCGATGACCGACATCGCGGTCAATGCCGCTGGTGATCTATGGGGCATCACCGAGAAGTCGGTCATTCACCTCACCATTCAGGGAAGCACCGTGCATTGCACTTCCGAGACGCCGCTCAACGCAGGACCGGGTGTGAAGTTTTACGGACTCTCGTTCGCCCCCGTAGGCGTTCTCGATCCCCAGAACGAAGTCCTCGTCGCCGGGAATACGGCGGGGGAGCTTTGGTCGATCGACGCGAATGGAAACATCACCCAACGTGGAACCCTGGGAGCAATCCCGAAGAACGACGGGCATGGTCATACCTATGCCTCGAGTCATCAGGGCAAGCCCTGGGAGCTCTCGGGCGACATCGTCTTTCTCGCGAACGGCGGTGCGCTGCTTGGGTTTGCCACGGTGCGGGATTGCCCCACTCCTCCTTCGACCAGCAATTGCAACAAGACCGATACGCTCATCGAGGTCGACGTCGCCAAGCTCGGATCCGCGACGACGCAGTCGGTGACCCAATCGGTGCGTGGGGAGGTCGTCAAACGCAACGGCTGCGCAGACGCAGGTAACGCGAGCGGCTACGGCAGCATGTTCGGCATCGCTGCGGTCAACGACAAGGTCTACGGGTTCTCTCACGCGGGCGCGGTCGTCGAGATCAACAACATCGACGGGAGCGCGTGCCTTCTCGCCGACACCCCATCGAGCTTATGGGACGGCGCAGGCGTGACCACGCTCGCTCCGGTCGTGCCGCCGCCCAATTGATGCAATTTGCCTCGCCCCCGTCTTGGGATTCGCGCAGCAACCTCTTGCTTCCTGGCGTCAGGACAATGAACCGATGAACGAGAGCGAATCCAAGCCCGCCATTCCAAAGACGCGCGCGAGCTTGCTCTGCAAGGTCCCACAAGTGACCGTGTTCTTCTGGATGATCAAGGTGCTCTGCACCACCGTGGGTGAGACTGCCTCCGATTTTCTCAACGTCAATATGGGGCTCGGGTTGAAGGGCACGTCCGTCGCTGTTGGCCTGTGTTTGTTGATCGTGCTCGCGGCGCAGTTTCACGCTCGGCGGTACATCCCGGCCATCTATTGGCTTGCCGTCGTGCTCATCAGTGTGTTCGGCACTCTCATCACCGACATTCTGACCGACAGTCTTCATCTCCCCCTCGAAGTGAGCACGATCGTTTTCAGCGTCGCACTGGGTCTGACCTTCGGCGCTTGGTTCGCGAAAGAGGGCACGCTCGACATCCACTCCATCTTCACGCGCCGCCGTGAGGCCTTCTATTGGTTGGCCATTCTCTTCACCTTCGCCTTGGGCACGGCGACCGGCGATCTCGTCGCCGAGAAGCTCGGCGTCGGGTACCTCCATACGGGCTTCCTCGTTCTCGGTCTCATTGCGACCGTAGCGGTCGCCTGGCGGATCGGGTTGAGCTCGGTGTTGGCGTTTTGGATCGCGTACATTCTGACGCGACCGCTCGGCGCGTCGCTCGGCGACTATCTCTCGCAGTCCCAGTCGAATGGTGGACTCGGGCTTGGCGCGACGGTGACGAGCGCCGCCTTCCTCGTCGCGATCTTGGCGGTGGTGGTTTACCTGGGGGTCACTCGCAGAGACTTCATCGAGGAGCCCCATGCGCCAGAGCTGGCTCGAGGGAGCGGTCGTGGCGCGATTCTGCAGCTCGTCGCAGTGGTGGTCGCGCTCCTGGCCGCAGGAGTCACGGGCTACTCTCTGCGTCGCTCGCAGCTTCACGATCGGGCCGCGGTCTCGGTGTCGCCCGATCGTCCTTTGGGCGACCTATCGGCATTTCGAACGATCGCCAAAGACATGCAGGGCCTCGTCCAGGCTGGTGATTGGAAGGCAACCAACGCGAGAGCCGATGATCTGGAGACCGCTTGGGACGACGCTCAGGGTAGCTTGCAGCCCATGAGCCCCGAGAAATGGACACTGCTCGACAATTCGATCGACGACGTCCTCAAGAAGACCCGTTCGTCGTCGCACACGACTGCGACGAGCGGTGCTGCCGTCGAGTCGCTGATTGCCATCATCGACTCTCTCGATCATCGAAAAGAAACGCCGTAAAGAGCGCACACGGGCAATCGTCGGGCGTCATGAATCTCGCGAGGCGGTCTCGGAACCACGCGTCACCTCAGGCACGTCGGGGGTGTCAGGTTCCGAACGTTTCGTGAGACGCGCGGCCCATGCCCGAGCGGCGGTCGATCCATACCAAGGACGCAGATGAAACGAGCATCGCCGCAGCCAAACAATACACCTCGCCCAGGACGGCCGCGATTCCCATGCTGCGTACCGCGTAGCTCGTCGAGCTGGCAAGGGCCAGGTAGCCCAGAGTAGGAGACCGACCAATCAAGCGACGCCGATGGCGAGCGTTCCGAGCACAGCGAGCTCGGGGCGACCCAATCCAAATGCAACCAAGACGACGAACATCGAATGAATGTAGCGGCTCGGTCGAGCCGATCTCGAAACGCTGCGTTTGATCTGTTCGGGGACACCGCCGTGCTCGCGGAGGTCGCCGAGCAGGCCACGGCTGGTAGCGAAATCGATGAAACGGTCTCGCATCTCACGTCCGACGACGCCGAGAACTTGGATGAACGTGGCCGTGATGAACTTGCTAGAGTCGGGTTCGCGTGGCGGAAATTGAACATGGGCCTGCTTGCGCTCCTCTTTTTCGGAAGCGTCATCGCCGCGGCGATTTCGGGAGCCGTAGGGTTCGGTGGTGCGCTACTTCTTCTTCCGCTGCTCATCCGAGTGATCGGGCCCGAGGCAGCCGTGCCACTTCTGACCGTGGCCCAACTCGTCGGAAACCTCTCCCGCGCCCTGTTCGGCGTCCGATCGATCGCGTGGAAGCCCGCCCTGATCTTCCTCATTGCGGCCATGCCCTCCGCAGTGGTGGGGTCGTACTGCTTCGTAGCCATGCCGAAGGCGTTGATGACTCGCACCATCGGGGTGGCCCTGCTTCTCTTCCTCGGCGTCCGAGCCTCCGGCATGGCCAGCTTCGAGATGACCCTACCTCGCCTCGCGGCCGCCGGTGTCGTGGTCGGCTTTCTTTCGGGCCTCGTCGGGAGCGCGGGCCCCCTTGGCGCTGCTGCGTTTCTAGCGCTCGACTTGCCACCCCTATCGTACATCGCCACCGAGGCGACGACCGCCGTCGCGATGCACGCCACCAAGATGACCGTCTATGTTCACTTCCTATCGTTCGACGTGAAGGCCAGGAGTCTCGCTCTGTTGCTTTCGGTGGGAATGATCGTCGGCAGCTGGCTGGGGAAGAAGAGCGTTGAGCGGCTACCTGCGACGAAATTCCGTCTCCTCGTTGGCGGGCTGCTGCTCATCTTTGCCTTGCAGATGGTCATTTGGGGTTAACAATTCGGCGCGACGCGGCGATCGATGATCGGCTTCATCGACGTGCGGGCGCACGAGCTTGGCGCTCGGAGCTGGACTTGCTCAGGGCGAAAGCGGCGGATGGATCCGTGCGATGAGCGACGAATCCAATACGAGGCATGTTGTGCGCAAAGATGACTCGGCGCCCGTTCGTCTCAGCCGCAAGACTCGGTGGAGAGCACGCTCGGCTCGCGATGCGCATTCGACGCCTGCTGAAGCCAGTCCCGAGCTTCGAACCACGACGACGGCCTCGACTTCGCTTGCTACCGCTTGCGTTCCTGTTCTGGTTCGCCGCGGGCGCGCTCGAGGGCGAACAGGTCGTCCGCCTCGTGCTTCGCGTGCTCGCATGAGCTCGCTCATGGCCTGTCGCGATCTCCGACGCGCGGGCTCGACCCTGAGAGCACTTCTCATCGCGGCGGCAACCGCCTGGACGGTCTTCTTCCCAGCCACGGACGCCGGCGCAGATCCGGCTGAGCCGACCACGAGGTGGCATCTCGACCGCGACGCGGGCCTCGTCTTGGAAGGGCATGACGTGCGCCTCACCACGTGGTGGTTCGGGCAAGGAGTCGTCGCCACGAACCATGGCGGCCCGTACGCGAGGCGCGTTCGCCAGGGCATGGAGGTCGATCTTCCGCACCTCGGACCCCTTCGCCCGCTCGCTATCTACGAGCTCGACTTCACCGATAACGACTTTTTTCAGGTCAAGCCTGCATCGAAGCTCTTCGAGAACGCTTTTGTCGGCGTGCAGGCCGACGATCCGGACGTGTTTCGACTGATTTATGGCGAGAACACGCACATTCTCAGCCGTGAAGACAACCTCTCGAGTGGCAACCTCCCGACAATCAATCGGTCCATCATCCTGGAGAGCCAGGGCTCGGTGCATGGCTTCGGTACGCAATGGGGTGGGCAAATCCGTTTTCATCCGCTGAGCCCTGTTCTCGTTCAAGCGTCGATGGGCGACAACCGCGGTTCCCTCAATCAGGACAAGCCCCGATTCGGAGCGATCAACGACTTCTCCGCGAAGACGATCGTGACGGTCTGGAAGAACGCGCGACTCGATCTGACCATCGGGCTCACGGGCGACTACACGCGTCACATCGAGCCCGGCATGTTCACGATGGGTTCGGCGATCAGCAATAGCCCTCTGCTTGCCGCACCCGTTTTTGGAGACCGACTCACCGGCGAAGCCGACGCTACGTTGACCGCTAAAACTTCGTGGCCGTTCCTCCTCGAAGCCGAGTGGATCGTGTCGGCGTTCGGCAGCGGTTCGCGCGCCATGGGCGGCTATCTACAAGGTACGACGAGACTCTATGCTTCTGAAAGACTCGGAGACCTAGCGTTCGTTCTGCGTCCGGAAGTGGCACTCCTCCACGGGCCCGACACGCACACGGGTAGTGTCGTGGCGTTGCGCACGGCGCTCGATTGGAACCTTCCGTGGTTCGACCAGCGCTTGAATGCGCTTCTCGAGGCAGCGTCGCACGCCACCGACGGCCCGGCGAATCTGCGCCAGAGGGCGCAGCCGGGATTCGAGATCGGGCTGATGCTCCGCGTGTCGCTGACCCGCCACCTCCGGTTCGCTGAGTGATCCCGCGGCTTTCGATGACTCGAGGTCGACCATGTCTTTAAACGAGCTTGCCGCAGACGTGGGCCTCGCTGCCTTGGGGCTCCTCACGCTCAATATCCTCTTCGGGTTGTCTCTCTCGACGCGAATCGACCCATTTCGACGCTGGCCGCAGCGCAAGATCCGCCTTTTCACGCTCCACAATTGGACGGCTTACATCGCGCTCGCACTTGCCGTGGCGCACCCGGCGCTCATCGTGCTCGACGAGCGCGCTGGCTTTCGCGTCATCGATGTCTTGGTACCGTTATGGTCGCCCGCGCAACCCGTCGAAAACACACTCGGCGCGATTGCGCTCTACGGGATCGTGTTCGTCGTCGTCACCTCGTACTTTCGCAAGCGGCTCGGCCGACGTCGGTGGAAGGCCATGCACTTCGTCTCTTATGCAGCGGCCGGGCTGTTTTTTCTGCATGGAATCCTTACGGATCCCAGTCTCAAGAACGCTCCCATCGATCCGTTCGACGCCGAGAAGGTCTTCGTCGAAGCGTGCATCGTGGTCGTGATGGTGAGCTCCCTCTTGCGCGTTCGCTACGCGCTCCGAGCTCCGGGTTGAACGACTGAGGCCGACGCCCCTATTGCCCCGAAGCTCTCCTTGCGCATATCGGACCACGCGAGGGCTTCCGGGCATGCAAAGCGCAGCGACCCTCTCGGGCGACGGAAGGCCGTGGGTCGAGCAGGCTTGACGGCGACCGGCGCGGGTGTCATTCAGATGTTCGTATGAGTGACCTCACGGGGAAACAGGGGGCGGGCACATCCGGCGACCTCTGCAACGTCCCCTGTTTCAAAAAAGATCTCGTCGCGCGGATGTGCGTCGACATGCCCACCGACGAGGCGCTCGAGACCGCGCGCGGCCTTTTCGCCTCACTCGCAGATAGGACCCGCCTCCGCCTTCTCTACGCGTTGCGGAAGGGGGAAGAGCTGTGCGTTTGCGACGTCGCGCACGTCCTCGGGATCAGCGTCTCGGTGGCCTCGCATCACCTCCGCAAGCTGCGCGATCTCAAAGTGCTCAAATACCGAAACGACGGGAAGATGGCGTACTACTCGCTGCGGAGCCCCCTCGCGAGCGAGCTCGTCGAACGCGTCCTTCCCTCGAAGAAGAGGCGCTCATGAGCGCTGCGAACGATGTCCGCAGGCGTGCGCTCCACGTCGTGCGCGAGCAGCTCGACGAAGCGGTCGCGGCGAAGAAGTGCCATGGCTGCGGGTGCCTTCAACAGACGGTCGAGGCACTCGGCCAGACCGAAGTCAGCGCCATTTTTGCGGGCGTGCTCGATTCCGCGCGCGCGGTCTTCGTGCCACGAAAGTACGACTGTCTCGGCTGCGCCACCTGTCATCCGGCGATCGCGGCGAACGCATTCGTCGACGCGTACCCCGCGGCAGCCGCGACGCTCGATCTCTGCCCGACCGAAGCGCCGAGCGCGCGTGTGGGGTGGCCTCCGCTGGCCGGAGACTACCAGGTAGTTCGATTCGGAGCGCCGGTTGCCGTTTGTACCCTCAACGACACGCCTCTTGTCGGTGCGCTCGCAGGGGCGGCACCTGATTCCCTGGCGATCGTCGGAACGATGCACACTGAGAACCTGGGGATCGAGCGCGTGATTACGAACGTGCTCGCGAATCCGAACGTGCGGCGCTTGGTCCTCTGCGGCCACGACACGGAGCAAGCCATCGGTCACCTGCCGGGGCAGTCGATGCAGAGCCTCGTCGAGAACGGCGTCGACGACGCGGGACGGATCTTGGGTGCGAAGGGCAAGCGTCCCGTGCTGAAGAACGTGGCGCGCGACGAGATCGCGGCGTTCCGCCGACAGATCGAGCTCATGCCTGCGATCGGAGAGACCAACGTCAATCGAATCGTGGACCTCGTGAGACGGGCGGGTGCTTCGGCGCCCGGACCGTTCGAAGGGGCTCCGTCGCTGGTGAGCGTGAAGCATGTCGTCGCTGCTGAGCCGAAGCGCCTCGTTCCTGACCCAGCCGGCTACTTGATCGTTTACCCCGATACGCGACGCGGCGTGGTCTCGGTGGAACACTTCACAACCGCCGGTGTGCTCACGTGCGTGCTCGAGGGCAAGACCTCGGCGGCGCTTTACGGAGCGATCGCGGACCGAGGACTCGTCAGCCGACTCGATCACGCCGCGTACCTAGGCCGCGAGCTCGCGCGTGCGGAGCGCTCGCTCGAATGCGGCGAGCCCTACGTGCAAGACCGTGCGGCGGGGATCGCCGAAGAAGTGGCGCCGTCCCCGGGCTGCGGCTGTGCCCCGAAACGTGAAAGTAGAGGAGCGACATGAACAAGACCATCTGGTTATCGAACCTCATCGTGGCCGCAATGCTCGGAGCGATCGGATGCAGGCCTGCCGAGGCGTCGCGCGAGCGAAGTGCCCCCGCCGCATCCAATGCGGCAGTCGTGGCCGGAAGCTCCGTCGTGATGGTCGCCAACATGGCAGAGGCTGACGATGAGTGTGGAGGGGCTAGCGTCCGGCGGCATGACCGAGTGGCTCTCGAGGCTCGGTTGGCGCAGGTGGATGGAACGATCGGCCGGTGCGCTGATGGTTGGTGTCGGCGTCTTTCTCCTTTGGACCCTTTGGGTGGACAACCGTGACGGCATTAGCCTGACGAGACTGTGAGGAGCAGAGACGAGGCCGCCTGTCTCGCAATGGTATCGACGGAATATCGATCGACTTGTTCATACGCCGGCCCTAATCCCCAGGACGCTGCACGGGAAGCGGGCCGAACAACGTGTACCCTTCCCCGCTTCGCTCCAGATCTCGATTCGTCCGCCGAGGCTTCGGGTGACCGCAAGAATTGCTCCCATTCCGACGCCGCGCCCCGCATCGGTAGTAACCGAGTCAGACGTGCTCACTCCGTCGTGGAACAGAACCGCTTCGAGCTCTTGGGTACTGCCATGGGGAAGGTTCATCGCCTTGGCCCGAGCGACCACTCGAGCCCAGTCGATTCCACGGCCATCGTCTTCCGCGCTCACCACGAATTCATCGTTGTCGAGGCGGGTGCTGAGCGCGATCCGTCCGGAGGCAGACTTTCCACTTCGAAGTCGTTCGTCGGCGCTCTCGATCCCATGGACGATGGCGTTGCGAACCAAGTGCAAAAAGGCCCCCCAAAATCCAGACCACTCGACTGACGGGAGGTGCAAGTCGTTCGATTCCAAAGACAACGAGATCGGTTCCTTTCCTAGCCGTGATGCCATC
The DNA here is from genome assembly GCA_043755175.1 of Polyangiaceae bacterium. Lineage (GTDB taxonomy): Bacteria > Myxococcota_A > Polyangia > Polyangiales > Polyangiaceae > CAYYKK01. The sequence continues at coordinate 36,259 of JAYUUB010000184.1, forward strand.
TCGGGCACGTGGTGGGCGATACGCGCCAGTCGCAAAGCGGTCGGTCGGCGCAACCAACCGTCGAGCAACTGGCTGAGCTCTGCGCGGGGAACACCTGAACGGATCGCGCGGGCAAGGGTTTGGTATTCGTCACGACTGACGTCGAGGCGCTTGCGAAAGTCACCTAGCAGGGTGTCAAACTGGCCCATGGCCGACCGCCAGCAGATTTGCAGAGACCGCATGTCGTTTGCCGATAGGGGCTCACCTGTTTGGCTGTGGAGAGTCTCCAAGGCGTGGCAAGTCGCCGCGAGTCGTGTTAGACCGAAGCTTCCGCAGTTACCTTTCAGTGTGTGGAGAGCGCGGCGCATCTCCTGGACGGGGCAGTCGGGCGCTGCGATCGTCGCCAGGAGCCCCTCCGCTTCGCTGAAGAAGTCTTGGAATCCGGCTCGGTCGCGCACGAGCTGCTCGAACGCAGCCATCATCTCCAACTTGTCGGACTCGCTGCGCTCACGCTGAACTTCGCCCGTTATGTCCGTGACTACGAGAAGAACGGTTTCGACGTTCGCTCCTCGCATCAGAGGCCGGTACTCGAACGACAGAATGAAGCCAGCAAAGCTCATTCGTCGAGGCAGTTGGTCGACGACCAGATCGATTGGTAAGATCTGAGATTCTAGCGACTCGAATCCCAGCTCGATCCAACGGGCGAACTCTTGGTCGGTGCGGCCGAGGTAGCTCCAGAGCTTCTCTCCCACGATGGCGTCACCGAACCAACGAGAAAGGATGGCGGAGCGCTCGCTCGACATGACGCCGTCAGGAGCGACGTTCAGAAACCCTTGCCCGACGCTGTCGAGAACGAGCTTCATACTGCGAGCGCGGTCGTGGAGCTCGGTCGCGCGATTCTCGAGGAGGGTCGAATGCGCGACGGCCAGGACGAAGCCGTCGCGCACGTGTCGCCCTTCGACAGTGAGAAATCCGAGATAGATGAGCAGGAGCACAGCGAACCCCCACGACAGCACCGAGCTGTCACCGAGGAGCGCCATCACGACAACGGTCGGAACCAGCATGCAGACCAGGTAGGCTCGGAGCAATCGGAGGCTTGGGCCGAGCGAGGTGACCGCTCCCGCGCTCGTACCGGCCAGCGCAACCAAAACGATGACTGATCCATGGCCCAAACCTCGCTCGAATGTCCACACAGCACATCCGAGACCCCAGGTCGATCCCGCGACCAGAGCGAGTGCACCGAAGGACCGCTCCCAGCGGCCATGCGCTCTCGCGGGAAGCGATGGGAACGACCGCGCCACGTGGAGACGGAGGCAGCCGACAAAGCCAAGCCATGCCATCGCAGCGAGAGACAGCACCCAATGGCTGCGAAACAAGCCGGTCGCCAGGAGAATGACTGGGAGTAGAACTAGGTAGGCAAACGCCGCCGGGGCTGAGCGCTTCGCGAGCGCTTCGAGGACCTGCTGATTGAGGTGGGCGGCGTTGACAAGCGAGGGTGTCGGACAATTTTCTGAATCAGCAGAGCTCTCGGACACGTTGCGTTCCTCCGCTGCTACCTACGGTCTTTTGCGAGCAATCCGATAGGTGACGATCGAGATTGCGAGATCCGAGGGCTCGGGCGGCGGCGGCGGGACCGGCCAGTCCCGACAGTTTCGAAGTCTCGCGCCTACCTTTCTCAGCGAAGCCTTGCTCCCGCTCCTCGAAGACTCGCTGGCTTCGCGCGGCGATTTGCGAAAGCGACGGATCGATTTCTTCCAAGTAGTCTCCCTGGTGCCAGCGCAGGGCGGAGGTGGCACGACGCAGGTCGTCGTAACGGTGACGAACAGCAAGGCGCGTTGGCGCGTCTCGTTGGCCTCGAAACGTCGTCGACACGATGGGCGATCCAGGCTGCGGCGTCAGGAGCCTCGCGAGACCGACGGACCCACGTTGCGCCTCCCAGATTGCACGCTGTCTCTTCGCTCTTCCACTTCAGAAGCGCCCTGTCTTCCAGCTCCTCGTTCGAGCAGCCTGGCACATTCAAGCGGTCGGTCCGGGCCGTCGCTGCTCCCTACCCGGTGAACGGGCACGTTGTTGCGTAGCAATGCCCACGATGAGGTCGGCCGACCCCGGCCCATCGACGGGCTCGCGGCGAATCGCGTGAATGCGCACGGGTGACGTCCCCTCGAGCGCTAGTCGGGTGAGTCGAGTCTTCCGTGTCTCGGCGAGGTCGCAAGGAAGAACCGCGAGCATGCCGAAGCGCTCGACATACGCCATGGCCACGTCGTAGTCGGGCACGACGAGCCCGACGGTCCGGGGCCAGTCGGCAGGCCATGGCGATTGCGACGCACCCTTTGGAGCTTCGACTTCGACGAACGAGCTGCCCCTGAGCGCTCGTGGATCGCTCTTTTGCGTGGCCGACGCCGTATGGTCTCGCTTGCCGTAAACCCCGGTGCTGAAGCTCGCGATGGTCGAGACCACGAGTGGCCCTTTGACCGGAGGGTAGCGAACGAAGGCGACATCGACCGAGCCGTCGAGCAGACGAGCTGCGACGAGATCGCTCGTCACCATCGTGAGCGTTGGAACGAGCGCTGGATGGTCTCTCCGGACCTCGTCCAGCAGATCAGGCAAGAAGAGGGAAGTGAATGGCTCTTGCGAAGTGATGCGGAGCGAGCCCACGAGTCGACCCTTCATGGCGGCGAGCGACTCGTCGACCAAGCGCATCGCACCGCGCGTTCCCCGAAGTAGATGCTTGCCCGCCTCGTTCAACTCGAGGCTGCGGCCATTGCGTATGAACAGCCTCTTCCCCAACCCTTGCTCGAGCGACGCGAGGGTTCGGGAAACTGCCGACGGGGTCTTGCCCACGAGGCGTGCCGTTTCGGAAACGCTCTCGGTTTCGGCGACCATCCTGAAGATCGGAAGTGCGCCCCAGAGCCCGGTCACCTTCTTGGCGCGATCCACGGCAGCTGTTCTCGCTCTTCGCGGCCGCGGACGCAATCCGGCGACGTTCTGCTTTTGCGTCACGCGCAAAAGCACCTGAGAAATACGCCTCGCAACGAAACCATGGGACGCGGTCGAGGTAAATGCCCACGCCGTGAGATTGCTCGCCACGGGTGTCGGTGCCCTCTTCACCCTCTCTCTCCTTACGGTCGGACGCGAGCGCGCGCCCGAGCGTTTCGAGCACCGCTCCGTGGGGAGCACCTCACGGGACCCTTGGATGAGCCAGGGCTTCGTTCCCATGGTGGCCGCGATCCGCCCGCCGACCTCGCTCGACCACTCCGACCTCGTCGAGGTGTGGTTGGCACTCCCGCCGGGCGCGCTCCTCACCGTCGACGAATCTTCCGCGCAAAAGCCACCTTCTTTGCGGGTTCCGACGGGCGCTCGTGTCGATCGCATCGAGCTTCTCCACACCGAAGCGGGTACGCACGTCGTCGACGTACGCGGAACCGAGTTTCGTCCCGAAGGCGAGCAGTTTCATGTGCTCGAGCCGACCGAGCGCGATCGCCTCCAGGGCGTCGCATGGCTCCGGGGTGACCACGACGCGGAAGCCGGAGCCGACGCTGCCCTTCGAGCTCTCCTCGAGAGGACCGACGTCCCTCAAGGCCAGATCGACCGCCTCGTCGCATTGAACCGCTGCGAGGTCTGCCACTTCAGCAAAAAGCCCGAGAGCGCACTCGCCGGAGCAGAGGGGCTTCCCAACCGGCCGACCGATGCGAGTGGGCTGTACGGCCTCCTCGCCGTTCTCCTCGACGAGTCGGCCGTGGAGACCTCGCGCCCCGTCGACACGAACCTCGAAGATCCATTCATTCGCTTCTCGTGTCCGGACGACACCGAGGAGCCGGAGCAGGTCGGAGCCCATGGAGGTCCGCGCACCATTCGATGTCGCAATGGTCGACCAGCAACAGGTCACCTCGATGTCGAGCGGGCGCTCGACGCGGGCGACGCCCACGCGAACGCCGTTTGCGCATCGCGACGCTACCTCTTCGATCACATGGACGTCAGCGCCAAGCGCGCTTTCGCGACCAACTTCAGCAAATGCCACATCAACACAAAGGGAACCTTGCAATGAAGCGTGAATTGTCGGCCGTCTTGGCGGCTTTGGTGGTGACTTCGGGACTGGCCGCAGCGAGCTGCGGCGATAGTGGAGGAGCGGGCGGAGCCGGAGGAACCAAAGGCTGCGGAACCACGGGGACCAAGGGCTGCGGAACCACGGGGACCAAGGGTTGCGGCACCACCGGCTCGGTGGGCTGCGGATCGACGGGATCGTCGACGTCGAAGGCCTCTTCCGCTTCGACGGGAACGGGAGGCTGATCGAACGAGCAGAACCTGGCCGGCCCTCGCGAGCCGGCCAGGCGCTCTACCGAGGAGACCATGAGTCGTCGCATCGAAGGTGTCGGGATCAGTCTTCGACCGGAGCATCACGGGGCAATCCTCGCGACCGAGCGCCGCGTCGACTGGCTCGAGATCCAGCCAGAGAACTACATGCGTCAGGGCCCCCGCGCACAGTGGGCCCTCGATGCCTGTAGTGAGCGGTGGCCGCTGATCGCCCATGGCATTGCGCTCTCGCTCGGAAGCCCCGACCCATTGTCCAGCGACTACCTCGGCGATCTCGCACGCGTGCTCGAACGAATCGACGCTCCCTATTTCAGCGAACATGCCTCCTTCGCCTCGGCCGGAGGCATGAGCTTCCACGAGCTCCTCCCATTGCCCTTCTCCGAACGGATGGCCGACCACCTCGCGGCGCGCATCCGTGAAGCGCGAGACGCGATCGCGCTCCCGCTCTCGGTCGAGAACATCACTTACTACGCAGTCATGCCTTCGAGCGCGATGTCCGAAGGCGCCTTTCTCACGCGCGTGCTCGACGAGGCCGACGCCGGACTGCTGCTCGACCTCAACAATGTCTACGTCAACGCCATCAATCATGGGCAGAGCCCCGAACGGGTCCTCCACGATCTACCGCTCGCTCGAACCAAGCAGATTCACCTCGCGGGTCATTGTCGCGAAGGAGACCTGTTGATCGACGACCACGGCTCAGCGGTACCCGAGCCCGTGTGGGAGCTCTATCGAGCGGCTCTCGAACGACTCGGCCCCATTCCGACGCTCATCGAATGGGAGAACAACCTCCCATCGGTCGATCGTGTGCTCGACGAGGCCGACAAGGCGCGGGCGCTTCTCGAGGCTGCGCGCGTTCGCTGGTCCATTTCGGCGGGAGTCTTCGAATGACTGAACTTCCCATCGCGTTCTTTTCCATCTTCCCGGCGTATCTGGCGGGCGCTCTGCCGCTCAATCGAATGGCACATGAGCTGGGCGATTCGCCATCAGGCCAGGGCCGCCTCGAGGTCTATCGGCGTTTCGTCACCAACCGTTGCCACGCCCTTCTTCGCGGCCTCTTTCCCGCTGTCGAGGCCGCCGCGCAGGCTCTCGATCCGTTTTTGTGGGACGTCATCGTCCTCGGCTACCTCGAACGCTGGCCTGGGCGGCATTGGGACTTGAACGAGATGGGCGCCACGTTCTCCGACCATCTCGCCGAGCGAGCTGCGCGAGATCCGCAAATTCCGCCGTACCTCGCGGAGATTGCGGATCTCCACTTTCTCCGGCATCGCACGTCGATTCACGAACCGTACGAAGATCCCGCGCTCACGGTTCGCCAATACTCACACGACGTCCTCGAATATGCGGCCGCGGTGAAGCGAGGTGAATCACGAAGAGCGCCCGACGCAGTGCCATCGCTCTGCCTGGTGGGCCGCTCGATGGTGACCGGCGAGGTGGTCATGCTGAGGCCGACCCTGGCCATGGTGTTGTGGGTCGCGAAGACCCGAGGAACGGACATTCCCCGAGAGCTATCGGAACAGGTCCCCGAAGAAATGCTCGCCGAGGCTGGGACACAGCTCGAACATCGGGGGCTTTCACGGCCCCCGAGCCACGTCATTGGAGGAGATCATGAATAGCTTCATTGCAGCCTTTTTGGGTATGGGTCTCGTGGGTGGGGCTCTCGCGGCGTCCGTCGGATGCGGTACCCAGACCGCCGGTACTGGCGGCTCGAGCGCTGGCGGAGCCGCCGCCTTTGGAGAGTCGGCTGTGACGGCCGCAGTCTCTCACTTTACCCAGAAGGGGTTCACCCGAATCACCAAAGATCCGGTCGCCTCGCAGCACGCTCTCGCGCCGAAGGTGGTCGTGTGGGTCAACGACGAAGCCGCCACTGCCTACCGGGCCATCAATCCCGGTGATGCCATGGCCAAGGCAGGCCCTTTCCCTGTCGGGACCATCATGGTCAAGCAAGGCATCGCCGCCGACGGGAATCCCGACGGGTCGGCGACGGTCCTCGCCAAGTTCGCGAGCGGGTACGCCCCCGACACGGGAGACTGGTGGTGGGGTCGTTTCGACACGACTGGCGCGCTCGCCGAGAAGGGGAAGATTCAATACTGCATCGATTGCCACGTGGGCAATGGCCTCGCTCGTACTGACTACTTGCGCGGGACTCCGGCGACCAACCAAACACCCTGAGTCGACCTCGTACGCCCGCCCGAATGTCATGCGACGCGACCCAGGGTTCACATCACGACCCGCTGTTACGCAGAGGCCAGGCGGGACGGCGATCACGATCCGAGAAGCTCGTCCGCGAGCCGTTCGAGGACTTCTGGCAGCTCGTCGACCGAGCTCGCGACTCGCGTGCAGTGTCGCGGCGTGTGTGCGTCCCAGGACCAGATCGCAGCATCGAGCCGCTGTGGGATGCTCGCAGTCTCGCGGAGGAGATAATAGACGCCAAAGTGCTCGGCGAACACGATGCCGGGCTCGAGGGTGTACGCCTCGTCGTGCCGCACGGGCCACCACTCAGACGGGTGGAGCACGTGCCAGGAAACGAACGAGGCGAGGTCGCGTGAGAGCACGAAATTTTTGAAGGACGTGGGCAATCGGACGCACAGCCGTGCTTCGGCAGACGATAGATCGGACTCGCGGAAAATCATTGGTAGCCCCGAATCGATACCGCTCCGGGATCAAGATCACGAGCCCCCTCGAGCAACTCGGCAACAGGGTGTGTGCCGCTTCCGCACTCGCGAAAACCCGGCGTTGATCGCCGTTGCATCGATTGCAGCCGCGCTCGGACGCGCCCTATCAAAAGGGCGTATCGGGCAGATTTTTCGGTGAGGGATGAGGCGGCGGCTGCGACGTTGGCGCGATACGCCCGGCCTTCGATTCGTTCGGCTTGGCATTCTTTGACCCGAGCTGAGGCGCCGCTGGTGGCGTCGTGCTCGAGCCAATCTGCGTAGCTGATGCAGACGCGTTCGCAGTGGGCATCGAATTGGCATTGGCAGTCGCGCTCCGCGCGTCGGCCAACGCTTGCGCCACCGCCTGGTCGAGCTTGTCTTGAGTGGCCTTTCCGAGAGACTCGAGGCACCCCTCCGAATCGACCGCGTCTTTGGCATCGGCGAGGCAGCGTACGACTTTCGCGTCCCACTTTTCAGCCTGACAAGTTCGCGTGATCGCAGGCTCGAGGATCTTGCTCGACGCGTCTCGCGCGCCTGCAGGGGCGGTGTCACCGAGGAGCATGGCGGAAAGGGATTTTGCGTAGCGTGCACCGGCGTTCTCACACGTGACGACTGCACTTTCGCTCGAGGTCGCCGTCGTTGCCACAGAAGACGGCGACCCCTGAGTCGGGTCTTTCTGCGAGCAACCCAACATCGAAAAGCCCAACGTTCCCAGGTAGACGGTGACGCGCCAAGTCGAAGAACACATGGGCTGCACGTTATCACGGTTGGATCAGCGTTGCGATTGGGCCGACACCCTGGCCTCTACGAGCCCGATCCGTGGCGTTCGATTCGCGATGACTTCGGTGGCACCGAAGCTCGTGTCTTATCCGAACGACGCCGCGCGAATTCAAAAGTGGATCGCCAATGGGCAAACGAGGATTGAAACAGATTCGGATCGCGCGCGCCGCAGGGCGGAGAACTCGGCGAACTTCAGAGCTCAGCCTCGAGCCCTTCAGCCGCGGTCCTCGAGACCGCTGCGGGAGATCTCACCCCGTTCTGCGAGTGGGCGCCCGAGGCGTTCAGCGAAAGACCCCCGGCACGGCCCATGCAATGGCGAGGCGAATGCTTATTCGAACTTCGGTCTCGGCGCTGGTCTCCGTGTTGGCAGTCCTGGCGGGGAGCGGTTGCTGCGATGGCGTCCAGTGCGGCCCCTGCCCAACGGCCATCTTTCTCCGCGTCACCGATGCCACGACCAGGGACGCCATTACAGGCCTGAAAGTCACGGGCGCCCCCGGAACCTGCGACGATCAGGGAGTTTGCCTGCTCGGTAGCGGCGCCGGCAGCTACCACCTGCACATCGAGGCGCCCGGCTACGTCGCGACAGACCGGACGGTGGACGTACCAGCTGTCGACGAAGGAGGATGCTGCGCGTGTGGCTTCAACCAGGCTGCACCTTCCGTGACGCTGAGGAAGGCATGACCCGCGGGTCGCGGTGAGCCTTCAGCGCCCCAAGTTGGGAGGCGATTCATCCCTGTGATCGCACCGTCCAGGAGGTCGAGGCCAAGCTCGAGGACGGGACGAAGCGACGCGCTCACGGTCATCAAAAATAGCTACGGCTGCTCTTTGCCTGCTACCGAGGAACCGGCTGCCACCCACCAGGTGGCTCGCGAATACGTTTCGACGAGTCTGGATGAGCTCGGCATCCGACCCTTGTTGGTTTGCTGTCGCAGCGTGATGAGTAAACGCGCCTTGCTTCGCGATTCGTGCCGAATCAATGCTCGACGATGGGCGTTTGCCGGGGTTTGCCGGACACAGCGACGGTTATCACTTTGCCGCCGTTCGACTCGGATTGACCGATGGAGTGGCGAGCGGTGTCGTCGCCGCGTGCTCGTTCCTTGGGCGCCAGTCTCCCTTCGGTCTCGACGGAATATCGATCGACTCGTTTATACGCCGGCCCTTAGCAACCAACGAGGTCGGCTTGAGTGCGTTGCAGGTTTTCGTAGGTGTCTGCGACGCGGAGGGCCGATCACGGCCCCGCGGAGGTGGCTCGCAGCACCACGTTTGGTCGCTCGCCGGGACCCGTGACCGAGACTTCGTAGCCCCAGCTCACGCCACGCGCAGTCAGCAAGAGCCGATAGGTCTGCTTTTGATCGATGCTTCCCAGCGGAATGCAGGCCATCTCCTTGAGCGTTAAGACCAGCTTGACGTAAAGAGCCGTGGGTGGACTCGATTGTTCAATCAAGCGGTCTGCTGCAAGAAGATCGACGTTCACCGCACCACCGTCGAAGTAGAAACGAATGGCAGTGGCGCCGACCGCGCGCGCGCGGAGGAAGTTCACCATCCAGAGTCGAATGTAGGGCGACTCTTTCGTCAAACTCGTTCGGAACGCATTCTCCCCATCGATCGATGAGCTCATTTCGGCGGGAGGTAGCGAGCGCGAGCGCATGGGACCCTCATGCTAGCCTACCGCCCTTGAAGATCGCCTCGTTCTTTCACAACGTGCCGAGCGAACCTCGAGCTGAACCGCCTCGATTCATTCTCGTTGGCGCCGTCAGTCTTTCTCGGTGTCGATGCCGACGAGAGCGCCAGTGTCTGCATCGATATTCACTTCTTTGATCAATTTGCCTTTTTCACCGGTCGGTTTGATCTCGAACGAGTAGATCCAGCGACCGTCCTCATGCTCGAGCTCCTCCTTCACCAGCTTTCCCGCGACTAGGCTCAACGCCTTGGCGCGCGCATCTGCGATGGCGACTTTGGCCTGGTGCGTCTCAGCCGCCGCGGTGGCAGCGATCCCCGTCATTGAGCCGACACCAAGCAAGAGAGTGAGACGCATGGTTCTCAACGCGTTCTTCATTTGCAATCTCCTCGCGCCTCGAACGGCGCACCGTGAGCATGGGACGCCATCGCGGACTTCGCACGCTCATTGAGCCATCGCAACGGAAAGAGGACCGCGCCAGGCACGACCCGGTCGTTCACACGCGTTGGCGAGCCTCTCCTTTTTGCGCGGCCCGAGGAAGGCAACCTCCGCGTATGACGCCCCGGAGCGCTCGCGGGTGTAGGATGCCCCGCATGAAGGCCCCGTCGAGAGCGCCGCTCGTCGTGTGGCTGGCGGTCGTGCTGCACGCTGTCCTCGGCGCAGTGTCGTGCAAAATACGCCCGATCGAAGAGAGCAAGCCCGACGAAGCCAAGACGGCGAGTGTCGTCTGCGTGCGCGTCTCGCGCGGTGAGCTCGCGCGCTCGGTCGAGCTCCGCGGCCGCGTCATGACCCGACCGGGGAGCGATCTTCCGGTGGCCTCGCTCGTCGCTGGCAAGATCCTCATCGTGAAGGTCGAGGAGGGAACGCGCGTGAAGCAAGGCGCCGTCATCGCCATCGTCGACGATCTCGGGCCGCGCGCTGCGGTCGGAGAGGCGAGGGCAGCGCTCGCGCGCGCCAAGTCGGCGAAGGCCGAGGCCGACTCCGCCCTCGCTCGCGCGACGACGCTGCAGGCCGCAGGGATCATGTCGAAAGGCGACCTCGACACCGCCGAGGCACGCGTCGGAGCAGCGAACGCAGAGGTGAACGCGCAGGAGGCGGCGGCCGGTCTCGCGAGCGGGACGCTCGGCCGCGTCGAGGTGCGCTCGACCTTCGACGGCGTCGTGACCAAGATCTGGCGCGGCGCAGGCGCGGTGGTCGACGGAACCGCGGCGACCCCCATCGCGCAGGTCGCCGCCGACGCGCACCTCGAGCTCGTCGCAGACGCGACCGATCCCGAGCTCGCCCTCATCGAGAAAGGCAACGACGTGGTCGTGGAGCTCTCGGGCCGGCGCATCGAAGGAAAGGTCGCCGCGCTCTCGCGGGCGCTCGATCCAAAGACGGGGCTCGGCGCCGCGCGCATCGCCCTCATGGCGTCGGTCGACGAGCCGCAAGTCCGCATCGGCGCCTTCGGTCGGGCGCGCGTGAAGGCGAAAGGGCTCGCGTCCGCCCTCTCGATCCCGCGTGCGGCGATGCGTGGCGCGATCTTGGACGGCGCCGACGTCGCCACGTGCGACGGCGGCAAGGTGAAGCTCGCTCACGTGACCATCGGCTACCGAGACGAGACGAATGTGGAGGTGTTGTCAGGTCTCGAAGCGTCGGATCGCGTGGCCCTCGGCGACGTGCTGGGCCTCGGCGACGGCACGCCGATCACCGAGACCTCCGCGGACCCCGCCGCCTCCTCCAGCGCGCGTCAGGTCGAGCCGTGAGCGACGCAGCGCGGGAGAGTACTCCCGACGAGCCTGGCGGGATCCTCGAGGCATTGCGGCGACGCAGCGCAGCGGTATGGATGGTGACCGCGCTTTTGGTGGTGATGGGCGTCGCCGCGGTGTTTCAGATGCCGAGCAGCATCTACCCCGAGGTGGAGTTCCCGCGCATCGTCGTCGTCGCGAAGTCGGGCGCCGCGCCGCCCGATGTGTTCGTCGCGACCACGACGCGCCCGCTCGAGACGGCGCTGTCGAGCGTGATGGGCCTCTCGCGCATTCGGAGCAAGACGGTGCGCGGCGCGACTCAGGTGTCGCTCGACTTTGCTCCCGACACCGACATGTGGCGGGCGCTGCAGCTCGTCGAAGCCGCGGTGAGCGAGGCGCGTGCCGGACTGCCCGACAAGACCACTCTCGTCGTCGAGAAGGTGACGACCGGCTCGTTCCCCGTCGTGACGTTCAACCTCGCCGGGCCGGTCGATCCGCGCGCGCTTCGAGAGGCGGCCGATCTCGTCGTCGAGCCTGCCTTCGCGTCGACGCCCGGGGTCGGGCGCGTCGACGTGGTCGGCGGCGACGAGCGCGAGATCGAGGTGGTCGTCGATCCCGAGAAGCTGAGCAGTCTCGGCATGTCGGCCGACGACGCCGCGTCGAGGATCGAAGGCGCGTTCGGCACGAGCGCGGTAGGCCGCGCGCTCGACGGCGCCGCTGCAGTCACCGTTCTCGCAGACGCAGAGCCGAAGCGCCTCGCCGACATCTCGGCCATCCCGCTCGTGACCACCGATGGGGGTGGAATCGTGACCCTCGGTGCGGTCGCCGAGGTGATCGACGGTCACAAAGATCGCACGGCGCGCGTCGGCGGACCCGACGGTGAGACCGTCGCCATCAGCGTCGCCCGCCTCCCGCAGGCGAGCACCGCCGCCGTCGTTCGTCGCATCGAAGAGGTGGCGCGCGAGCTCGCCCCGCTGCTGCCGAAGGGCGCCTCGCTCCGACCCGTCTACGACCAAGCCATTCTCGTCGACGAGTCGATGGCGAGCGTGCGCGACGCGATCATCATCGGCGTCCTTCTCTGCCTCGTCGTGATCAGCCTCTCGCTGCGCGACCCGCGCGCGGGCCTCGTTCACTCGGCGAGCATCCCCGTCACGCTCGCCATGACCTTCCTCGTGATGAGGGTCTTCGGCCAGACCTTGAACCTGATGTCCCTCGGCGGCATGGCGGTCGCGATCGGCATCGTCATCGACGACGCCATCGTGATCGTCGAGTCGATCGCGCGCCACAAAGGACTGGGCAAATCCCCGCTGCGCGCCGCTCGGGACGGTACGAAGGAGCTCGCGCCCGCGGTCATCGGAACGACCACCACGACCGTCGTCGTCTTCTTGCCGCTCGCCTTCCTCGGCGGCGTGGTCGGCGACTTCTTCCGGGCGCTCGCGTTCACCGTCGTCACCGCGGTCGTACTCTCGATGCTCGTCGCGCTCATCCTCGTACCGCTCGCCGCGGGAGTCAGCCTCTCGTCCAAGCACGAGGTCGCTTCGCCTCCGTCGGCGCGCGTCTATCGGCTCTTCGCGTGGCTCTCGAAGCGCTCGATCGCCGCAGTCGCGGCGCTCGTCGGCATGACGGCGCTCCTCGCGATCGCCTTTCCTCGTTTGCCGAGCGGCTTCCTCCCTCAGATGGACGAGGGCGGCTTCGTCCTCGATTACTTCTTGCCGGCGGGCAGCTCGCTCGAAGAGACCGATCGCGTCGCGCGCAAGATCGAGAAGCTCCTCGGCAGTGTCCCCGAGGTCGAGATCTTCGCCCGACGCAGCGGCGCAGAGCTCGGTCCGGCGACTGCCACCGAGCTCTCGCGCGGCGACGTCATGGTGCGGCTCGTACCGCGGACCCAGCGCAAACGAAGCGTCGACGACGTGATCGCCGAGCTCCGCGGCGAGGTCGAAGAGCAGGTGCCAGAGGCGCGCGTCGAGTTCGTGCAGGTGCTGAAAGACGTGCTCGACGATCTCGGCGGCAACCCGCGGCCTGTCGAGCTGAAGCTCTTCGGTCGTGATCCCGTGAAGCTCGCCGAAGCCGCAGACGCCGTCGCGAAGCGGATCGACGGCGTGTCGGGCCTCGTCGATCTCTTCGACGGCCGCGAGCGCGAGGGTCGGGAGCTGCGGTTCACCGTCAAGCGCGACGCGATCGCTCGCTTCGACGCCAAGCCGTCCGACATCGCGAGCGCGCTCTCGACTGCGCTCGACGGGCGCATCGTGGGCCAGGTGCGCAAGGAAGATCGCTTCATCGACGTGCGGGTCCGCTATCCCGATCCAGTGCGTCTCGACCCACCGCACGTTCGTGATCTTCCATTCGTCCGCGCTGGGCACGCGACGAGCTTCGCTGCGGTGACCGACCTCGCCGAGAGCACCGAGCCCTCCGTGCGTCTGCACGAAGCGCTCGGCCCGGTTCTCAGCGTCACCGGAGATCATGCCGCGCGCGATCTGGGCTCGGTCGGTCGCGACATCGACGCTCGCCTCGCTGGGCTGAAGCTCCCCGAGGGCGTCCGCTTGGTCGTCGCCGGTCAGGTGGGCGCCGAGCGCGCCACGGTGAAGAGCCTCCTCGAGGTCGGGGGCGCAGCGCTCCTTCTCGTGCTCGCGGTGCTCGCGGCCCAGTTTCGACGCTTTCGATTGGCGCTGCTTTCGCTGGCGGGCATTCCGGTAGCCTTGCTCGGAGGTGCGCTCGCGCTCCTCGTCACGGGCAGCGAGCTCAACGCCTCTTCGATGATGGGCTTCGTCTTGCTGGTCGGGCTCGTCGTGAAGAACGCAGTCCTGCTCCTCGAGGAAGCCGAGCGTCGCATCGACGCGGGCGAGGCCCCCGATCACGCCGTCGCGTCGGCGGCGCAGCGAAGGCTGCGACCGATCTTGATGACCACGAGCGCGACCATCGTGGGTCTGTTTCCGTTGGCGCTCGGTCTCGGGGCCGGCGCCGAGATTCAGCAGCCCCTGGCGATCGCGGTGGTCGGAGGGCTCGCGCTCTCGACCGTCGGCACGCTCGCGCTCATTCCCGGCGTCGCGACTCTGATCTTGCGACGCGCGCCGGTGCTCTCCTAGGCACTCCGTCGCCAGTCCGAGATCGACCATGAGGTCGACGAACGGAGATCGGCCGCGCCGTAGGTAGTAGTCATCGGCAGCGCCGGTTGATGCAGCTGCGGGGCCCGAGCCGAAAGATTGGTATTCAGTAGCCTTGCGTCTCATCCACGGACTCTTCGCAATCAGTCTGGCCGCTTGCTCGTCGCAGCCGTCGACGCCTGCCCCTCAGTCGCCGAGCCATCGAGCGCACCCGTTCCCGCAATCAATCGTTGAGGAATCATGGAGCCGCGGGGCAATGCAAAGGGGGCGAAACATTCGCATTCTTCCAGTGCTCACTCGTCGGGCGACCGTCTCGCTTCGGTCTCAGCGGTCTCGCGACGCGCTTATTTCGACCGGGCTGTTAGGGCCTGCCCTTACGCGAAGCAGATTGGGATCGATCTGCGCAAACTCAAAGCCGACATGCAGTCGCGCCGCGCGATCGAGTGGTCGCGCGTGACATGAAAGAGGCCGACGATTTGGGTTTACAGGGCACTCCGTTCTTCTTCATCGACGGCGACCTCGGCGCGCTCGGCGCGCTCGGCGCCGATCCGGTCGAGTCGATGATCACTTGGGTAAACGTCGACCTCGAGCTCGCAGGGCTCGATCCAATCGTATGCGACGGGGCCGCGAGAGGCGTCGCCGTTCACTGACCGAGATCGCGAAGGTCAGCCGAATGCGTGTATGCTCGGCCGATGCGCCACTCGCCATCCGCTTCGGTCCTTGCGGCTTCGATGCTGTCGTTCGTCGCTTGCGGCAGCGATGGAACGACTTCTTCCACGGGAGGAGGTGGCGCGAGCACCGGAGGCGCCGGGCCTTCGACGTCGAACACACAAGTGTCGTCGACCGGCACGACCAACGGCATGACGAGCACGGGCGCCAATTCGAGCACGGGGACGGGCACCATGAACGGCACGGCGGGCTGCGGCATCTCCGTCACCGATCCTGCTGGTCAATGGAGCCCGAAAACCGTCGACGTCTCGGGGACGACGCGGAGCTACTTCGTCTATCTCCCGCCTGGTTACGATCCGACGCGCCCTTATCCCGTGGTCTACCAATTTCACGGGTGCAGCGGCAGCGTCGACAAAGAGAGCAACAACGTCCCCATCGAAACCCAATCGGCGGGTGACGCGATCATCGTTCGCGGTCGAGCGGTCGACAACTGCTGGGACACATCGGCCAACGGACCCGACGTCGCCTTCTTCGATGCGATGGTCGTCGCAGTCGAAGGTGGATATTGCGCCGACACGACGCATCGCCTCATTGCTGGTTACAGCAGCGGCTCGTTCATGACGCACGTGCTCGCCTGCATCCGCGGCAGCGAGCTTCGTGGCGTCGCGAGCATCGCTGGCGGCCAGACCGGATCGAGCTGTACGGGCAAGGTCGCGGCTCTCCTGATTCACGACGCAGACGACCCCACCGTGAACATTTCTGCGAGCCTCGGCGCGCGCGATCAATATCTCGCAGCCAACGGTTGCGGCACCACCACGACCGCGTTCGACCCAGCTCCGTGTGTCACCTACGACGGTTGCAATGCCGGGCTGCCGGTCGTCTGGTGTCAGACGTCTGGCAAAGGCCATGATCGGCAAGACGCGCTCGCGGCCCCGGCGTTCTGGAATTTCTTCTTCAAGCTTTGACTAAGCCTTGCGCCCAATTGGCGATCTTCGATTGCGCTGCCTCGCCCTCACTCGCGCTGATGTCGAGAGGAGAGGAACAGAAAATCTGAAGACCGGAAGATGCGAGGAAACAGAGCGGGGTCATCACTTGAACCTGCGGTCGAGCTCGCGATGGAGGGCCGCGACGACCTCGGTCGGCTCCGACCCGAGTGAGACGGGCTTGTTGGCGTAAGTCGCCTTGAAATCGAGCCTCTCTTCGTGGTAGCGCGCTTTGAACTCGGTGAACTTCAGGCCGTGGGCGGTCGATACGACGACGACGCGGTGCTCGTCGCGAATGAGCTTTTGTAGAACGAGCTTTTCGAGGCACGCGAGCGCGACGCCCGTGTGCGGGCAATTGAACAGGCCGGTGAGATCGGCGCGGGCGGCCGCATCGGCGAGCTCTTTCTCGGTGGCTTGCTCCACGACACCATTGCACTGCGCGAGCGCTCGAACCGCCTTGGGAAGCGAGACGGGCGCGCCGATTTGAATGGCCGAGGCGAGCGTGGTGCGGGCCATCATCGGATGAAAGTCGCTTTCGCGGAGCGGACGACTTTCGGCTTGGGCACGTCGATACGCTTCGTAGAGTGGATTGGCGCGCTCGGCTTGGCAACACGCGATACGCGGCAATCGATCGATGAGGCCGAGCTCTTTCATTTCGACGAAGCCCTTGGCGATGGCCGAGACGTTGCCGAGGTTGCCTCCTGGGACGAGGATCCAGTCGGGAACGGCCCAATCGAATTGCTGGACGATCTCCAGCGAGATGGTCTTCTGACCCTCGACGCGCAGGATGTTCATCGAGTTGGCGAGGTAAATCGTCGGATCTTGCGTGAGCGCTTCGACGACGCGCATGCATCCGTCGAAGTCGGTGTCGAGACTCCCGACGAGCGCTCCGTTGGCGATGGGTTGAATGAGCTGCGCCGCCGAGACCTTGCCGGCGGGAAGGAGCACGACGACCGGAATGCCCGCTGCCGCGCCGTAGGCCGCGAGCGCGGCCGAAGTGTCACCGGTCGACGCGCAGGCGACCGCGCGGATGGCTTTTCCTTCCGAGATCATCTGCTTCACGCTGGAGACGAGCACGGTCATCCCGAGATCTTTGAACGATCCGGTGTGGCTCGTTCCACACTGCTTGATCCAGAGATCGCCGAGGCCGAGGCTTTTCCCGTAGCGGTCGGCCCAGAGAAGGTTGGTGTTGCCTTCGAAGAGCGAGACGACGTTGTCGGGATGAACGAGCGGCTGCACCCACTCGTGCTTGCTCCAGACGCCGCTACCGTAGGGCCAGCTCGTGCGACCGTAACGACCATCGAAGAGCGCCTTCCAGTCTTCGGGCGAGCGCCGCTTCAAGACGTCCATGTCGTGGACGACCTCGAGGAGATCGCCCTGGTCGGAGCGGTAGACGACCTCGTTCAGCGGGTAGCGCTTCGGATCGCTCGTGACGCTCTGAAACCAAGCTTTTTCGGCGAGATGGTTGGTCTTGGGGGTTGCCACGACCATGGGATAGCCCACCTTCCGTCATCTCGGAAGGTCTGTCCGAGTGAATGATCACGACTAAAGAGCAACCTATGGGTCGATGGCAAGCTGGTTATCGACGAAAGCCTGGGCCCCGAGCCTCGTTCTGCTGCTCGGATGCGCGGGAACCGTGCATCGAGAAGCGCGAGAACCTGGCTCGAGCTCACGCAGCGACACCGCGATCCCCGACGCGCTCTTGAAGCACGATCGGTCGGACGAGGCGCCGTGCCTCGCGCTCTCTCGCGCCGACGAGCTCCTCTGCCGGGGCGACAAGCGACTGATGCAGGCGCGGCGGAACGGCGATGAGGCCTCCGTGCGCTGCTACACCGACAAGGGTCGGCAGATGCGCGCGTCGTGGCGTTCTTCGCTGGTGAACCAAGAACGCCTCAAGAGCATCGTCGACGAGCAGAATGGTTCGCTCGAGCGCGAACGAATCGATGCTGCGGGCCAATCACTCGAGCGCGTGTTCGGAACACTCGAGGATTGTGAGCGACGCAAAGATTCGTGGAGCGGCGTGAAGGTCGAAGCTCCGAATCAACCCGTGAGGAGCTCCGATATCGGCTGGGGAACCTGATCGCCCTACCCGCCCCTCGGGGACCCGTCCCAGTGACCTATTCGTGAACGACGTCTGCAAATGGTCGATCTCTGGCGCCGTTTCACACGGAATTCACACCGCGCGCGTCGGCGATTCACAGGCCCGCCCCAGCCTCTTCGGAATGAGCCCCTTCGCCGACTCGAGACCGTCACTTCGCGTGATGATGGATGGAGCGCGGGCACCGTGGCCGTCGCAGGGTTTCATTCCCCCGTTCTGATGCGGCTCTCAAAGACGCCCGAATCCCTGCCATGACGTGCCCGTCTGGTAGTGTGACAGCGCATGGCTCGCCCCATCAATCGTCAGAGCCGGAGCGTCGGAAATCTTGGCGACATCCTCAAGCACGCGGCCTTGGTGGAGCTCGCGTCCATGCTCGCTGCGCGAAGCTCGAGCGTGAGCTACGTCGATACGCATGGCTTCTTGCTGCAGGCTTCGCTGGCCGATCCCGAGCGCTGGCGTCGCGAGATCGAGGCCCACGTCGAGAGGAACCCGGCCTACGAGCGATATGCCGCGCGCGAGCGAGCCTCGCTTGCGGGCACGGGGCACTATCGGTGCTCCTCGGGTCTGGTGATCGACACGCTCGGAGACGCGCGCGGTCGTGCCGTGCTCGGTGAAGCCAACGCCGCGACGCGCGCAGAGCTCCATGGGCAGATCGCCGAAGAGCATCTCTCGAATGTCTTCGTCGTCGATGACGCCGTCTCGGTCGACGAGCTCGCGCGCGTGCCGCGTGGTGGCGCGCTCCTCGTCCACGTCGATCCCTTCTCACTGACACCCGCGCTCTGGGCGACGCTCGTAGGTTCGCTCGATGCGATGTCCGAACGGTCGACCGAGTCGGTGTTCGTGGTCTATCGCTATTCGAGAAGCGCGCGGGCGCCTTGGCCTGCTGCGCCAGCAGGCACGCTCGGGCCCATCGCAGAGATTCGCGGCGGCCCCCACGAAATAGCGGTTTATGCGTCAGCCGGGCTCACCGACGGTGTCTGCGAGATCTGCCACGCGCTCGGCTTTCGTCGGTCACCAGAAGGCGCTGGCTTCAAGGTTTGAGAGCGCTCGCTGGCAAAGGCGGGAAGGTGCCTGCGGGATCGGCGACGAGACGCTTGCCGGCAGGGATGCCAAAGCTCAAGACCGTCGAGTGCGTGCCGCAGTCGGTGCCTTCGACGTAGCAAGCCCCATCAGAATGGAAGTGCGACATGAGCGCGACTCTGCCGCTCGGCGCCACGCGAAAGTCGTAGATCGTTCCACCCGAAGCGCCCTCGCAGACGACGCCCGCATCTTCGGGTAGGCAATCAGACTGGCCGTCGAGCGTCCCCGGCAACGAAAACCGCGTTCCTCCGACGATCACGGCGGCGCGATAGCAATGACTCGCGAATTCGGAGCGACCGCAATCGACTGGCCGCATGTCCCATCGCACAGCCAATGCGTCCTTCGGTAGCGGCGGTCGAGCGAGAGGGCTCTCGACGCGCGGCGAAGCGAGATCTTCGGTGACGACGATCACATAAGGTGACGTTTGGCCGCGTCGCTCGTTCGGACGATCGATGTCGGCGATGCGAATCAAGACTTCGCCCTCGACTGCCGGCCGCACCTCCGAGCTTCCGCCGGGCAATTGAACGGTGTGGTGCGTGAGATCGATCGAGAGCGCACCGTCCTCTCTGGCGTCGGGTTCGTAGCCGTCGACGAGGATCCCGAGGGGCCCGCTCGCCTTGGCCCAGACACGCAGCGCGGGAACAGGCCCTTCGGTCTTCAAGCGAATCGAGGTCGCGAGCCGTGCACCCGGCGCGAAGTATTGCCCCATGTAGTCGGGTTTCGACGGTGACGTCGTGCCGCGAATCACCAGATCGGCCGCGCGAGCTCCGTGCGATCGCACCCAGAACGGTCCGTCTGCGTCGCTGTCGGCACGCCAGGTTGCGGGGCCCGTTTCGCGCAGCAGCTCGGCTGAAACGAGCTCTTTGGGTGGCGGAGCCGAGGATGCTCCAGTTACCGCGCTCGCACGCGGAAAGAGCAAATGGCCGTAGTCTTTTCGAGGACCGACCGGCGCCTCGAGCTGAGCAGCCGGCGACCCGCAAGCGACCAGCGCGAGCGCGCAACCCACAGCCGAAACGCGCATCGGGCTTGCCCCCTTGGCGTGCACGAACGGCGTGGAACGACTCATCCCTAAGATATCGATGGAAAGCTTGCGTGGTTCAAGCTCGATTCGGGATTCGTGTTGGTCGAGCTCGACGAGTCGGGCCCCTCACGCCGGATCATCGGTCCGCCGGAGCTCCTCTTGGCGCTGTAGTCGGCGATGATCGGAGCCTCACGGCAAGCGGGGCGGGGGAACGCATCGGTGCGCCGGATCTCCTCATGGGGAGGTTATTTTCAGTCGAGGATCAGAGGAATCGCAAGCGTCGTCGAGAAGAGTGCGGGCTCGGAGAACCGGGCAGGACGCGAGGACGCGAGGACACATGCTTCGAAGGCCTCGGGGAGTGGTCGAGGTGAGACGAGGTGTGCCGCAGAAACGTCGCCCGTCGCGCCGATCTCGACGACGACGCTCAACGGACCACCGCACACGTCAGAACCGACGGCGCGCCAGCACTTCGAAACATGTTGGAGCAGAGCTACGTGCTCGGGCGTCGGGTTCGCCACGTTCATCTCCACCAGACGGGAAGACGTTCCGACATCGGCATCTCGACATTCGGCCGAATCAACCAAGACGTTCGGATGCTCGGCGACGACACCGCTCGCCAATCCACCGGGCAAACCGAGTCGAACGGCGGCAAAGTGATAGCCATCACTGTGTCCTTCAAACGCCGGCAAACGCCCATCGTCGAGGATTGATTCGGCACGAATCCCGAAGCTGCCGAGCTTGCTTCGCAACTCGACCTCCGAACCATCCGTCGAGGTTGCGCTGATCCCCCCGTCGACGATGCGGACCATTGGATTGACCAATAGGTTGCCTCCGTCGGATGGAACGCGACGAGATTTCCCTTCTCGAACGAAGCGCCATGGAAGCTCGAGCGTCGAGGGCGAGCCCGACTCGGCGTAGTCCGAGTAGGCGGCAATCAGCATTCCTGCTTCGTCTTCGAGACGTGCCTCGGTCGGATACCTTTGGCTGGGCTCCTGGGTCGGTATGGTGGCGTAGGTCGACCATCCGCACAGGTTGCGACCTGGCCGAAGGGCGCTGATGATGCGCTCGCCGCCTTCGATGACGATGAATCGCGCGCGTCGGTTTCTGGGCGGGGTGAACTGAGAGGTCTCAGCCTCCTTGTTCAGCGGTGTCTCGCAGGGAACGTTCGTCTCGTCGAGACCAACCTCGAGCGCGCCCCGTGGCGCCATGTCATCCGGATGTCGGACCGTGATTCGATGAAGGCTGTCGATTCTCCCCCGAACGATGCAAGGTTCGATGAAGTCTTCGTACGGGAGCGGGGGGCTCGCGCCGATTCGGACCGAAGACGACCGGCTCGGGCTGCAAAGCACGCGAAATGCCTGGATATCCCTGTCGCTCGGTGGCGCGAGCAGCTCGACCACGCTGGTTGCCGATGCAATCGACTCCGGCCTCGGTGTCGGTGTCGGTGTCGGTGTCGCGTGCTTCTCGAGTGAGGGGCCGGTCGGCAGCGACGCTACACGCGCAGACCCGCAAGCGGGCAAGGCAACCGCCAAGAGTCCGACGAGCCGGGTAGGAGGGACGACCGAGGACTTCATCGGATTCGCGTGCACCGGGTCGCCGCAGGCCGCAACCAAGAGGCTCGAAATGAGCACCCAGTTGTCCGATCGAAGAGCGACGAAGCCGAGACGACCGTTCGATCGACCTCTCGAGAGCGCGGCGTGATCCCTTCGGGTGGCCTGACGCCCGATGATCGAGATAGCGTCGTCGGATGAACAAAGAAGCCGTGTCGCTGCCGTTGAGTCTGGCTGGCTGGCGCTTCGAGGGTGGAAGGCCGCCGGAGAAGAAGTTCGTTTGCCTCGGCTGGCCCCACACGAGCAATTGGGATGGCTTGCTGCTCATCGCGCTGACGAGGAGCATCGGGCTCGAGATGTCGTGGATGATCAAGAGCGACTGGGTCAAAGGGCCGATGGGGGTCGTGCTTCGTCCCCTCGGCGCAGTCGCCATCGAACGCAGTGGTCACCATCACGTGGTCGACGAGATGATTCAGGCGTTCGAGCGCACTGACGAGCTCGTTCTCGTCATTCCGCCCGAGGGCACGCGAAAGCGCGCCGAGCACTGGAAATCTGGCTTCTATCACATCGCTCGCGGTGCCCATGTGCCGGTCGTTCCCGGATACCTCGACTACCGGCGCAAGCGCGCAGGGCTCGGGCCTGCAATTCATCTCACCGGTGACGTGAAGGCCGACATGAATCGAATTCGCGCGTTCTATGCGCAAATCGCCGCCACCGCGCTGGTGCCCGAGAACGTCGGACCGATCCGATTGCGCGAGGAAGATGAACCGCGTTGAACCATCGGCAATCGACGAAGAAGCCCTCGTCAGGTCGACTTCGTGGAGGTGCAAATGCGTCACGGAAACGGCCCGCTGTGGTGGGTGCGATGCCTCAGAATGCCACATGGGGAATTCCGTCGTCCATCGGCCATTTTACGGACATGAACGGACGCGTGCTCGGCCCACGACGCGCCTCATCAAGAGAAACTTGACTCCCTCCCACGCCCCGAGAGCCGCAGAGGTAGATTGCCTCGGTGACGATCCCGTTTGGCGTGATCGATCACGTACCCATTCCTGCGTACGTGTTTCGAATGGTCGATGACGAATTCATTCTGGAGCTCGTCAATGCCGCCGCGCGCGCACGGAACCCCGCGTTGACGAGCCTGCAGGGCAAGTTAATGGCTGCGCTCTACCGAGATCTGCCGAAGGTGCTCGCCGTGGCGCGCCGGGCCATCGCCGAGCAGGTGACGGTGACGCTCGAGCAAGCCTTGCGGCGATACGACCGAAGCGACGCAGTACGCTCGACTGAGCTGGATGTGCGCGCGAGCACGATGGACCGATCGACGTGCTTTTATGCGACGTCGCCGTGCCGGGTCGCAACGGGCCATCGATTGCGAAAGAGCTCCGAGCTGAGCAGCCGTTGCTCAAGGTGATCTTCGTCTCCGGGTATGCCGACGCAGGTCGACACGCCGAGCTCGCGCGAGAAACCTTTCTTCAAAAACCGTACAGTCGCGACGAATTGGTGGCGAAGCTCGCCGAGCTCGAAGGAGCTCCGAAGACCAACGCATCATCGGCTCAGCGCGGGTGACGCTCTGGTGATCTTCATGGAGTGGGCGTTGAATGCGCCACCCCTCGTAGAAAAATCATCGAGGCACATGGTTACCGAGTGCCCCTGGACAGTTCGACGTCCCCCCAATCCGAGGCGACGATCGTTTCTGTAACCAATTCTTCAACGTCGTGCATTCCTTTGAGATCACTCGGTCTCGCGCAATCGCTTGCGCCGTTCGGCGTCGAGCGCTCGGGGACCGGGTCGGCACAGGGGCACACATGGACAGACGACAGGGTGCCTTCTTTGGACGGTTCGACCACAATTCGCGTTACCCTCGGTCCATGCGAAACGTCACGAGCCTCCTCGCGGTGATCGTCCTCACGGGATGCATCGGAAAGATTGGCGACGGTGGCGCGAAGCCCGACGGCACCGACCCGGGCGATCCGCGGCTCGACGCGCGCGTGTGGCGCCTCACGCCCACCCAATACAATGCAGAGATCCAGCGCTTCTTCCCAGGCGCCCCCGCGGTCAACTTGCCCGAAGGCTCGAGCGAATTCGGACTCACCAACATCTCGGCGGCCGCGCGCATCGATCTCGGCAATGCCTCGCAGTTCACCGAGGCCGCGCGCACCATCGGCGCGTGGACCGCGACGCAAGGCGCATCGGCCGCGCGATGCCCGACGTTCGGAACCAAAGATTGCTTCACGACGTTCATGGGCTGGTTTCCCGAGGCAGCCTATCGCAGACCGCTCACGGCAGAAGAGACCGCCGAGCTCCAGAGCGTCTATGTCGACACGGCGGCGACGTACGGTGACTCCTGGGCATTCACCGCCGTCGTGCGCGCCGTTCTTCTCTCTCCCCAGTTTATCTATCGCTACGAGATTGGCCCCGACGGTTCGGGCGTCGTCGCGCTCGAAGAATACGAGATCGCGAATCTGATGGGCTTCTCGCTCACCGACGCCGCGCCCGACGCCGAGCTGCTCGCCGACGCCAAAGCTGGGAAGCTTCACGATCCGGCAGTCCGCGAGAAGCACACGCGACGATTGATGGCGAAGTCGGCGAACATCTGGCAGCGCTTCTTCTGGGAGTGGCTGAAGATGTCGACGCTCGAGAGCCAGGGCAACGAGACGGGCCTCGATCCCGCGCTCGTCGCCGACCTCGACGCCGAGTACCGCGCATTCGTCAGCAACGTCGTGGTGACCGGCCACGGCACGCTCAAAGACCTGCTGACCACCAATCACACGTGGGCCTCACCCGCAGTCGCGACCTACTACGGCGCGTCTTCGCCGGGCGCCGACGTCCAACAATTCGACTTCGATCCGGCTCAGCGAGGGGGGCTTCTCACGATGGGCGCGTGGCTCGTATCGCACGGCAAGAAGGGCCGCGACAACGTCGTGCGTCGGGGAATGGCCGTCTACCGCGACGCCATGTGCAACACCATCGTCCCGCTCAACATCGATCTCCAAGCTGCACAGGCTCAGATCGTCGGCGCCGACGCGACCATTCAGCAAATCGCTGCCGCCCGCAGCACCAATTCAACGTGCGGCAGCTGCCATTCCACGTCCGATCCCGTCGGGCTGGCCTTCGAGAGCTTCGGGGGCGATGGTCGCTGGCAAACCGTCTATCCCGACGGCAAACCCGTCGAGGCTTCGGTCGTGCTCGACGGGAAGTCGTACGACTCGGCACCCGAGCTCTCGGCGGCGCTCGCGGCCGATCCGCGATTCGAGCAATGCCTGGTCCAACGTTTCGGTCACTTCCTGATGGGCGCCGAGTTCGGCGCTCCCGTCACGGTGCGTGCATCGAAAGAGGCTTACGACGCCTTCGTCTCCAGCAATGGTTCGTTCGAAGAGCTCTTGGTGGCCATCGTGCGCGACCCTGCGTTCATCGAAAGGAGGAAGTAGCCATGAAACTCAGCCGACGCGCTTTTGCTCTCTTGGGTGGTTCTGCAGCCGCCGCATTGCTCTCCTCCACCTTTCGCAATGGCACCGCCCGAGCGGCGCCCCCCGCGGGTCCGGTGCGGTTTCTCGCTGTGCGCACGCCCCACGGCGTCGACCGAAACTTCTGGATACCGCGCCAGATG
This sequence comes from Polyangiaceae bacterium, assembly GCA_043755175.1. Taxonomy (GTDB): domain Bacteria; phylum Myxococcota_A; class Polyangia; order Polyangiales; family Polyangiaceae; genus CAYYKK01. Next base: position 61,494 of record JAYUUB010000184.1, read on the forward strand.
AGCGGCGCGGAGCCGGCCACCATCGACGAGCCGCTCTCCGGTCTCACGTTCGATTACCAAGATTCGATTTTGAACGCGCTGATGCCGTGGCGCGACCAAATCACCGTGCTCGACGGCCTCGACACGCAATGCGTGAAAGAGGGAACACGGCCGAACTTGTATGCCTTCCACGGCCACAACGAGCAGGGCACGATGCTCACGGGCGCTCAAGCGCCAGCCGACCGCAGCGGCAACTTCGACAATCACCCGTCGCTCGATTTCTGGCTCCACGGCCAGCTCGGCGCGCCGGTGCTGCTCACTGCCAGCGTCGAAGGCGCGGGGACGTGGAAGTGCATGAGCTTCGACTCCGCTGGCATCCCTCGCGATGCCGAGACGAGCCCCAGCGCTCTCTTCCAACAAGCATTCCCCTCCGACTTTCTCCCGCCCGATCCGGGGACTCCTGCTGCCGATTACGCCGCAGGCGAAAACCGCATCGTCATGCACGGCCAGAGCGCTCTGACCAAGCTCGAGGCGCGGCTCCAAGGCGTCGAGAAAGACAAGATCACCGCCCACCGCGAGGCGATGTTGAAGCTGCTCACGACGATGAAGCCGCCGCCGGTCGGATACTGCACGACCAAAGGCACCGATGTCCCCGCGAACAACGGCAGCGTCGGCGACTACACCAATGTCGAGAAGGTCGCGCGCGCCCACGCCGCCGTCATCGCCCAGGCGTTCGCTTGTGGCCGCAGCATGACTGCGACGTTGCGAATCCTCGACGACTATCCCAACTACTACACCGAAGTCCCCGAGGTCCAAGCTTCGGGCGCCGCGGCGCTTTACGGCGCGAGCTTTCGCTTCCACGAAAATCTCGTCCACGACTATTGGTCGTCGGGCGGAACCAACACGACGCTGCGGCAAGGGTTCTGCGCGGGTCAACGCTGGGCGGCAGGCCACTTCGCGGCGGTCCTCGACGAGCTGTCGAAGGTCGTCGATCCGTACGATCCGAACGCCGGCAGCATTCTCGATAACACCATCGTGTTCTGGCACAACGAGTTCGGCCACGACGGTCACGACAACCAGCACACGCGCCACCCGGTCATCATCGCAGGCGGCGGCAACCGAACGTTGAAGCTCGGTCGCTACCTGCGCCTTCGCGACGTCAATGGCACCGAACGCGTCCCGCACAACAAGCTGTTGACCAGCATCTGCCACGCCGTGGGCCTGACTGGCACCCAATTCTTCGGCGACCGCGATCTCGTCAACCGACCCGAATACCAGGGCCCGCTCTTGCCGCTCATGGTGTGAGCTCTGCGCTCGAAGACGCGGAAGGCGATCCCCCACCATCTTTTTCGAGCTCGCTGAGCGAGTACCTCGACGCGAACGATTCGACCGGTGAAGTTACGGTCCGTGTGGGGCAGCTCGGAGCTCACTAGCGATATCGAGAGATGCAACAGAAGGACAGGAGGACAGGAGGACAGGAGGACAGGAGGGCAGGAGGGCAGGAGGGCAGGAGGACAGGAAGGTTTGAGGATGGCGGCCAGCATTGCTGCTGGGCTCGCCCAAGACTCGCTTCCGGTTGGTGGTCAGCCTTACCGGTCGGGACTTTCACCCGCGGGTTGCAGTGAAAGGTTTCCGCATCTACATCGCTTCCTCCTCACTCAGGCTTGGCGCACCCTGTCTTCCTGTTGAATCTCGCTGCCTCGAGCGAATACGTCGCCAAAGAAACGGGTCATCGCGATCCATGAGCGACGGTCGGCTTCGGCGTCGTAGAGGAGACCCATGCCGCCGTCGTTGGCTTCTGGGTTCGTGAAGGCATGTTGAACTCCTGCGTAGGCTTCGAGCGCCCAATTGGCTTCGATGCGCTTCATTTCTTCGGCGAACGTACCGACGTCGGCGGGGGGTGCCATCGGATCGTCTTGACCGTGCAGCACCAAGATACGCGCCTTCGCCTTTTGGTCGAGCTTCTCGCCAATCTTCAAGAGACCGTGGAAGCTGACGATGCCGCGCTGTGCGAGGCCCATGCGCGCGGTCAAGATCGCGCACATGCCGCCGAAACAGAACCCGATGGTCCCCATGCGATCGCGGTCGACGCCCGAGACGCCCGAGACCGCCTCGAACGCAGCGCCGAGACGACGCCTCAAGAGCGGCGGATCGCTGACGAGCGGCATCATCAACGCCTGGCACGAAGCCGTATCGGTGCCGCGCTTGCCCACGCCGTACAGGTCAATCGCCGCGCCGATGTAGCCGAGCTTGGCCAGCGCCTCGGCCTTCGCCTCGGCGAAGCCGTCGCGCCCGCCCCATGCGTGACAAATCAGCACCGTCGGGTGAGTACCCGGTCCGCTCGGGCGAGCAATGAAAGCGTCGAAGTCGTCACCGCCCTCTGAATAGGAAACGAGCTCTCGTGTCATGCGCCGCATCCTACCCAGGCGCGCTCGCTAGATCCATCGTGTGCGGCCTCGGCAGAGCACGCTGCACGAAATCAGGGCAAGATTTGCGAATTGACGAGGTGTGCAGGGCCGCTCGCAATCACACAGCTGCCCGTTTCGCGAAGAGCGTGACGTTCATCGAGGAGACCCGAATCCCGAAGGCGGCGCGGAGGGCGGCTGCAATGGCCTGTTGGGCAGCCTTTCAAGGAGTGAACACATGAAGCTCTGCCCAACTTCATTGACATTCAGTTGCAAGCGCCAGAGGGGTGCGCAGCACGGCGACCGCCAGCTGCAACGGGCCTGTTCGACTGCGCTGCGAGCGGTCTCAGGCGGAGGAGGGAGGTTCTCTCCGATGATCCGTGGGTGGCGAGCAGCGATGCGCAGCAGCGCAATGGCTTGGCCTTCCGGGCGACACCGACCCTGCTGAGGCGTGTGAACACTGATGCCCATCGCCTCGGCGAGCTCGGATTGGGTCGGGCCGACGAATCGGCGGAGCTAAGGTGATACGAAAGGGAATGAGCGAAGCAGACCCGTTGCGCCCCCGAGATCTCGTTCGCCTCATCGCAGCCCGCGAGCTCGCGAGAGCCGAATCGAACGCATTGGGCGAACGCTGGCGCGCCCAGCGCGATCAGACTGCGGGGCGGGAGGGCGCTGACGAGACGGGTGCCAGAGGCGACTCGGGACCCGATCTCGCGGGGGAGCTCGGCCGGGCCCAACGACGGCTGGAGATGGCCTGGCAGGCGGTCGAGGTGGCGTTCGGTACCGCCGCGCGCTCAGCGCCGCCGCTCAGTCTCATTCGCATGACCGACCGAGCGCTCACGCTCGCGCGAAGCTCGACGGGTGGCCCCAACGACGAGCGCCAAACCATCACGACGCAGCTCGAGGCCATTGTCGACTTCACCGTTCACACGTGGCTACCTGGCGTCGATCTGCGAGCCGTGCTCGAAGCGCTCGAGCACGACGGCCACGGCGGGCTGCCCCCTCCGCCTCCGCTACCAACGGATCCCTCGTGGGGGTACCCACCCGTCGATGCCCAGACGCTCTCTGCGCGGGTCGGCCACGCGCTCGGGCGGTCGAGTCTGACTGCGTTGAAGCGCGAGCTCGCCTCGAAGCTCGACGGACGACCGACGGTCGCGAAAGAAGGCTTCCTCGATCGCCTGTCGAACGTCCTCGATTTGGAGGGTATTGGCGTTCGCGCGCCAGATCCAGATGGCTTAATCCGCGCGTTCGAGAACAACCGTTATGCGATGATGGAGGGGCTCGGCGTCTACCCACCCTTGCGCGTATGGCTCGCCGCGACCTGTGCGGCCGGGATCGTCCGGGCCCTGTACATGCTCGAAGAAGGGATCGATCCCAAGACCGGAGCGGTGGTGCAGTCGCTTCATCCCGTCCATTGCGCCGTGGTGATGCGGGCCGTCAGCGCCCTGGCTCACACGGTCGACGAGGTTTTTCCTGCGTTCGCAGAGGTGGGCGCGGCCCTTCGGAGCGGACCCAGTCGAGGCCGCGGTGACGTGGGTCCGTATCGCGCCGCGGCCGCACGCACGACGCCCGACGATCCCCTCGCATCCGATCCGCGCGCGCAGATTGCACTCGCGCTCTCGTCGGTCGGCGCGATCGCGCCCCTCGACCTAGCGATCGCGCACGGCGCGATGATCTACGACCTCGACGCGGCGATCGCTGCGCTGCGGGCGCGCCCATTCGCAGAGAAGCTCGGCTCGTGGGGGAAGGGCGCGTCGCGCGACGAGCTCGCCCCCGTGACGCGACGCAGTTGGCATACGGAGCTCGTTCAGCGGCTCTGCTACGAGTCCTGGCGCCTGACCTCGCAGCTCCGCGACCGGATACCCACGCTCACCCTTCGCGATGCCATCTTCGCGGTGAGCGCGAATGCGCGCGGCATCGCGATCGTTCGAGAAGGTGAGACCTCCCGCCACCTCGCAGTCGTCGCCGTGACCCACACGCTCCAAGCCATCGACGGGGTCGCGTCGATACTCCGAGGCCTCGTGGGCGGCGCTTTCGATCGCGTGACGCTCATGAGTGAGGTCGCGAGAGTCATTGCGACGGGGCATGCGACGCAAGGCGAGCATCCGTGGGTCACGCGGCTCGCAGCCGAGCTTGCCCCCACCCCTTTTGCAGCGCACTTCGCTCGCCTCACCGAGCACCAGCAGGCATTCGAGCGCGCGTCGGCGGTGCACGCAGCGGCCGAGTCGGCGATGTCGTTCTGGGACCGTCTCGTCCCCGACTCGGCACTCGAGGCCGCCAATCGCGCGGCCCAGGCAGAGCTCGAGGCCCTGCCAGAAGCGCTTCATGGCGATTGGCGAGAGGCCTGCCGACACTTCGACCGCGCAGTAGGCGTCATCCCCGTCGCGGCGCTCGGTTTGGGCCTCTATGAGGCGCGCGAAGCCATGCGCCGCGTCCGCTTCGTATCCGAGTCGGTCCGGGCCAGCGCCAGCCTCAGTCCGCTCGTCCGCACGGTGGTCTTTACGACTTCGGGCCTCGACGAAGCAACCCTCGCCATGCAGCGCTGGACTCGACACGCGATCGTGATGCTCGGCCCGATGCCCTCCAATGGCGAGCTCCTCTTTCACGCCGTCACGCACCTCGCGGCGAGGCTTGCACTCTGAAATCTCGGACGACGAAGCGAGCGACGAGCGCGACCAGGAGCCACGTCCCAACGGCCCGGAGCGTCGCTCAGGCAATGGGCTCACCGCGATCTTCGCGACCGAAACGGGCATCGATGAGCGGGCTTTGTCGGAGTGTAAGATGTAGTCTCGACGAGATGAAATGTCGGGCGAGCCTGGTCGCTGCTGCATCACTGCTCGTCGGCACGTTCGTGTTCGCCGGGTGCAGCCTCGAGGGGGGGGCAAGAGAGACCTTCTCGAAGGAGTTCTCCTGCCCGAAAGACTCGGTGACGACCCAAGAGCGCAAAGACATGGACGCTTACAGCGCGACGGTCGGGGCGGCCCCCGAGCCCCCCAGCGACGTCAAAGAAGACCCTGCGCGCTATGCGGTTTGGAAGAAGACCCAATCCGAGCAACGCGATGCATTCCATTCTCGCATGACCGTCTTCTCCGCGAAGGGTTGCAATCACGAGTCGTTTTACATGTGCGCCCACCCGAATTCTGCGACCGACGGCACCATCAACTACGCCGACGTCTCGTGCTCGAAGTTACCTTCGCGATGACGCCCGATACGAAGTCCGACTTGGAATCAATGCATTCGGTCGGGGGGGGGCCATCGGCTCGGAGTGCCGCGCATTGATCCCGACCGCCTCGAAGCCGAACATCGAAGCGCGGCGCGCTGATGCCGATCGTCTCGATGCCGTACGCCATACGCCAGCGCAAGAGCGCGAGAGGGAATGCCGGGATGAGCGCATTCCAATGACCGTGCGACCGTCGACGCCGCGGACCTCCAGTTTGGACGACCGACGCCAAGCGCACGAGATCCGACCTGTTTCGAGGACCCCATGACGCCCGCCGAGACCAACCTCCCGCCGCTCGACGTGGCCCTCGCGCGCGCGAACGAGCTCACGCCCCACGAGCAGCTCGCGGCGATGAATCGCGTGCTCAACCGCAACCCGGCGCTCGAGACCTCACTCGCCTCGCCGCTATCGGAGATCACCTCGGGCGAGACGCTGGTGGCTGCGATGCGTCGACGCGACGATCCCACCGCCCAGTCGCTTTCGTTGCTCGTCGTGACGGAGGTCGATCCGACGACCGCCACCTCGCTGTTCGCCGCGATCGATGCGCGGTTCAAGGCGGCGATGGACAGGTGTGTTGCCGAGTGTCTCGCGGCGCTGCCAGAGACGAGCCTCGCCTCGCTGGCGAGCGCGCGCGACGTACGACCCGCGACCGGGCCGACCGTCATCGCGAAGCTCTCTGCGCTTTACGACACCGCGATGTACGGCGCGAAACAGGAGGACGGCCCGTACGAGCTAGAGGCGTTCGGTCACGGCGCGGACGGCGTCGTCCGGCTGCGCAGCAACATCGTTGCTCCGTTCGTCGAGTACCTCCGCGCCACCATGGCCCGGGGCGGTTTCGCGAGCATCGACCGACACGAGCGCGGGGCAGATCTTCGCGCGCGACTCACCGAGGAAAGCATTCGCTTCTGACGAGGCGCGTGCCACGCTCCGCATTCACAAGATACCAGTTCGTCGAGCAGCGCGGTCGCAGCGTCGTCATCCCGCCCGCTCTCTCCGCGAGCAATGCGAACCATTCGCCGAGCGCCCCCACTGCCGAGGCATTCAAGCGTCTCGTCCTCCACCGTGAAGAGCCGACGCAGCGCCTGCCTGGCATTCAGTGAATGCGACATCATCGAGCCGGCACGTCACCTCATCGCCGCATGAGGTTGCGAAAGGGTTTGCGGCTCTTCCAAGTACGCGACCTTGCGGGCTGACTCGCTCGGGAGCCGGGCATTGATTCGGGTCGCTTTCGCGGACGCCATACAGAACTTATGAAAACCTCCCTCGCGGGGCAGGAGCCGCGCGAGGCATGGTGAGCGGTCTCGAGCACGTGTGGAATGCAGCGCGGAAGGCATTCGGGACGTCGCTCACGAAAACGGGGCGCAGGGTTCGATGCGCCGGCGTCGGGGGTTTGAGGTGAACATCCGACAGTTTTCACGGTTCGATCCCCCCACACGCATCTCGATGACCTCAGGGGTTTCGTGACTTCCACTTCGTGGTCAGCGTCCAGGCCAGATCGAGGACCTCGTTCGAGGTGAACGGCTTGAGCAGAAGGCGGATTCCGGGACGTCCCAGGCGGCGAATGACCTCATGCCATGAGTAGTCCGAGTACGCGCTGCAGATCACGGCCTCGATGTCGTTCGACACCGCATAGACCTGTTCGAGCGTCTCGACGCCGTCGATGCCCGGGGGCATGCGCATGTCGACGAAGGTCAGTGCATAAGGCCGTCCAAGGCTCTGCTGGCGCCGCACGGCGTCGACTCCTTCGCGCCCTTGCGACACCCAGTCGACCTGGAACCTGTAGGTCGACGACGGCTGCGCCGAGCCGAAGAGCGCGCCGTCGAGGTCGTCGAGCGCGGTCGCACCCAGGTCGCTGCAAAGCAACTTCCGGAAGTCCATTCCGATCGACGGATTGTCGTCGACGACCAGCACTCTTCGCACTGGGTCGGCGCCCCGTGGAGCCGCTGCCTCCGCGAGGGACCATCGCGAAAGATGGGTCGTCTTCATTGCGCTACCACTTCCCCGACGACTCGTTGGAGGGTCTCCGAATCGAACGGTTTGGTGAGGCGCGGGTTGGGCACGCTCGCTAGGAAGTCGTGCGCGCGCTGCGTGGACGCCCCTCCCGTGACGAAGATCATCTTGGGCGCGAGCGCAGGTCGCTCGCGCACGAGCTCAGCGTACATGTCCATGCCGCTTAAATCAGGCATCATCAAGTCGCAGACGATCGCGTCGAACCGCTCGCCGCGCGTGAGGTGCGCCAGCGCCTCCGAGGCGGCCGCGCACGTGACGACCTGATGCGACTGAGCCAGCACGCGCGAGATGACCTTCGCAGTCAACGGCTCGTCCTCGATGATGAGGATCCTGCCGCTTCGGTCGCACCTTGGCGACGGCGCCCTGTCGTCGACCGCGACTGGCTCGGCGACGCCGACTGGCAACACGACGCGAAAGCTCGTCCCAGCGTCGTCGCTCGAGACGGTGATGGTGCCGCGGTGCGCCTCGACGATGCTCTTGCAGATGGACAACCCCAAGCCCGTGCCTGCGCCGACTGCTTTTGTCGTGAAGGACGGGTCGAACAGGCGACCAACTTGGTCGTACGGGATCTTACCGCCCGTGTTCTGAACCTCCACGGCGACCTGACCGTCCTCCAGGGTCGACAGCAGGACGACGATCCTATTCAGCGCGGCGCGCCCCTCCGGAATCGCCTGGGCGGCGTTCATGAGCAGGTTCAAGAACACCTGCCCGAGGCGCTCGCCGTTCGCGTAGATCTGCGGCACGTTGGCGTAGCGACGAACGAGCTCCGCGCGATGACGAATCTCGTTGCGGGCGATTTGAATCGACTGGTCGAGGACGCGCTCGACGTCGACGAGCACGTGCCCCCCGTCGCGTGGCCTTGCCAGCGTCTGCAGATCGCTCACGACAGCGCGAATGCGCTCGACGCCGATCATGGCATTCGACAGGAGCTCGTCCGCGGTCTCGAAGGCCGGCGCCCCAGCCGAACCGCGGCTCGCACGCATCGACTCGGCGAGCTCCACGAGGTTCGCTCTCACGTAGGTGAGCGGGTTGTTGATCTCGTGCCCGACGCCGGCCGCGAGCCGCCCCATCGAGGTCAAGCGCTCCAGCGTCTGCATCCGCTCGGACTCGGCACGACGCTTCTCCGTCACGTCTTGAAAGCACCAGAGCCTGCTTTGCATCGTCCTCGCCGCGTGTACGGGCGCCGTGCGGCGCTCGAAGACGGAGCCGTTCTTCAAGAAGATGTCGTCGCGACTCGACTCCTCCGGGTGGAGATAGAGGTGCTCGACTCGAGCGACGAACTCGGCCGGATCGATGAGGTTGTCGAGCACGGATTGGATCAGCGACGCGTCGTCACGGCGCTCGACGAGCTCCTTCGGGATGGACCAGAGCTCGACGAAAAGAGAGTTGAAGCCGACGACCTTGCGCTCGGCATCGACGACGAGAATTCCTTCGCCTACGGCTTCTTGAATCGCGTACGCGAGCGCGAGGCTCTGCTCGAGCTCGGCGCTCTTCCTGGCCAGGGCCGTCTCCGACGATTGCTTCAGATCTCGATAGAGCACTTCGAGCTGGCGGGTCTGCTCGTCGACGACGGCGCGGAGCTCGGCGACCCGCATCTTGGATTGATGGGCGAGCCGCCACTTCTCTGTCAGCGCGCAGGCGAGCTGCGAGACCTCCGCCCGATCAAAGGGCTTCTTCAAGATGAGCAAGCGGTCGACGGACCCGAGGTGGAGCAGCACGTCCTCCCAGGTCGAGTCGGAGTACGCCGTGCAGATCACGACGTGAATCTCGGGGTCTTCGCGCCAGATAGCCTCGATCGTCCTCACCCCATCCCATCCGGGAGGCATCCGCATATCGATGAAGGCGAGCGCGTAGGGCCGCCCGGCGCGCTGGGCGGCACACGTCATCTCGAAGCCCTCTTCGCCGTGGTAAGCGGAGTCCACCTCATAGCGATCTGCGACGGGCTGCGTCTCGCCGAAGAGAGCTCCCTCGAGCGCGCCGAGCTCCAAGCTGGCGCCGCCGACGAGGATCTTGCGCATGTCGTCATGGATCGCGTGGTTGTCGTCGACGATGAGCACTCGGTTGTTCTTTGCAATGACCACGGAAGCCTCCTCAGGACGACAATCGTTGAGCTTCGACGCGCGCGGCCGGCAGTCCGCTGGGGGAAGCGGGACGCTCCGAACGAGCGAGCGGTTGCTTCGAGTCGCTCGGGGCGCGGTGCGAGTCTCTTCGCGGGGGCCGCCTGGGGACCACGACCGTGAACGTCGCCCCCTTGCCTCGGCCCTCGCTCGCGGCGGAGAGCGAGCCGCCCATCACCTTCGCCGCGACGGCAGCGCTGTGGAGCCCGTAGCCGTGGCCGTGCGGCTTGGTCGTGAAGCCGTGCGCGAAGATCCGCACGAAATCGCCCTGTTCAATGCCGACCCCCGTGTCGACGACGCGCATCGCGACCGCGTCGCCGTCGTCCAGGGCCAACTCGAGGGAGATTTGCCGCTCGCACGAGTCGGTGCGCGCCTCGACAGCGTCGACCGCGTTGTTGATCAGGTTCAAGAGGATCTGGAGCAAGGCGTGCTTGTCGGCCTCGATGGGCCGGACGTCCGCGTAGCTACGAACGACGCGGATCGCCGTGCCCTGGGAGGTCCGAGCGTTCAAGCGAACCGCCTCCTCGAAAACCTCCTTCGGATCGAGGACCTCGGCCATGCTCTCAGCCTTCGCGAAGGCTTGTTGGCTGCTCACGATGCGCTTGATGTGCTCGATGTTCTTCGTCAACGACTCAAGCTCGGAGACGAGCGTCTGCCTCTCCTCGTCGAGGTGCTGAGCCAGCATCGCGACGTAGGCAGGGATCTGTTTGCCCTTGTCATCGTCCGTGATGAAAGCGCCGAGATCCCCGCGGTGCTCGTCCAAGAGCGCGCTCACCTTCCCGAGGTTGGCGGCCCTTGACTTCTTCACCTTCGAGCTGACGAGCTCGGCGGAGACGTTGACGCTGTTCAACACGTTGCCGACATTGTGGAGCACCCCAATGGCGACCTCGGCCATGCCGGCCCGCCGGGCCGCTTGGACTAGCTTCGCGTGCGTCGCCTCGAGCTCCGCGGTTCGCTCGCCGACGCGCCTCTCCAAGCTGGCATTGATCTCGGTCAGCTCTTTGCGCGCGCCGCGCAGGCCTTCCCGGGCGCCGCCGAGCGCGAACGCTGCGCGGGCTACTTCCGCTTGCAGCGTGTTGAAGCTCGCGGCCATGTCGCCCACCTCGTCCCGCGAGTTCACGACGACAGGCACGACGTCGACGCGGGCGTGGGCTGCGTCGAGATCGCCCGCGCTGAGGGCGACCATGGCCCTGGAGAAGTCGGCGAGAGTCCCTGTCGCGAGACGATCGGCGGCGGCCGAGACCTCGACGGCCGAGTGCGCGATCATGCCTGGGAGAACGAGGCCGACGGTGATGGTGAGCACCGCGACCGCCACGAAGATGTCTTCGAGCGCGGCGACGAGCCCGGCGTGCTCACCGTGGACCGACCGGACGGCCATCAAGTAGCCCGCACCGTCCAGGGTCAAGACAAGGAGCATGGCGCCCGTGAGCTTGAGGTGGAGCGAGCGCGCTGCGCCCTTCTTGTTGGCTTTTCGGCGGTCGCTCCATTTGCGCCACGCATAGAGGGCAGAGCCGCTGTACGCTAGGCCCAGACCGAGCAGCACGGTAGGCAGGCCAAACTGCTCGAAGCCGAGGATCGTCGAAACGCCCCAGACCCCGGCGGCCACGAGACCGAGGAGGATGGTACCGCGCGGCGCGCGGTAAGGCCGGGCGAGGTCAGGCTGGTCTTTGCGAAGCAGCCAGACGGCGACGCTCGGCAGCGCGATGCCAATCAGGTACGTGAAGTTCGCCGCGGCGACGAGCCAGACCGGGTCTCCAATCAGGAGAAACAAGATCGCGGCGCCGGCCGTGACGACGATCGCCACCCAAGGACAATCCTTCTTGTTCCGAATGGCGAAGACCTCTGGCAGCAGCCCGTCCTCGGAAAGCTGAGACAGCGTGCGGGCGACGCCTGTGAGCGGCGCGAGCGTGCCGTGGAACATGTTGAAGACCATGAACCAGCTCGCAGCCGCTTTGCCCGCCGAGCCGAGGAGCGGCGCGTACGTCGGCCCGAGCCTCTGCGCGAGATCTCCGGCGAGAGGATCAGGCCCCAAGACGCCCAACCAGATCACGGGCAGCACGAGGAAGTAGAGCGTCGCCATCCCTGCGCTCGCGAACATCGCGCGGGGAACGTCCCTCGCGGGGTTCTTCATTTCGCCGACGTGGCAGGCGGCCGCCTCGAACGCGGGCGCTGCAAAGCCGACGAGATAGAGGCCGGCCATGGCGCTCGTGAGCTTCCCGAACATGCCGGGAAACGGCGTATCCAGGTGGAACGTCGCGGCTTGATGCCAATCGACGTGGCCAGACACGACAGGGATGATCGCTGAAAGGAACGCCAAGACCGCCGAGGCGGTCGCCATGGGCACCGCAAGGCGCGAGGCCCACTGGACCCCAGAGAGGTTCACGAGAGTGAAGCACGCGACGAGACCGCAGGCGAGCATCGGCACCGACGCGGACGGCAAGAACCACTGTTGGATCGCCGACGCGGAGAGGAGAGCCGTCAGCCCGCAGGTAGGGACCCAGCCCCACCAATAGGAGACGCCCGTGAGGTTTCCCAAGACGGGCGCGTACGGTCGAAACGCTTCGCCGCAGGTAGCTGCGATCCCGCCGACGCGGTTCGGCCACATGAGGACGAGCTCCGTCCAGCCCGGCAGCGCCATCCAACCGAGGACGAGCCCCGCGACGAGCAACGGAATGGCCGCGCTGCCTTGTCCTTTGATGGCGCCTTGTCCAGCGATGAGGGCTCCAATGAGGAAGAGACTTTGATTGCTCCCGCCCATCGCGAGCGCCGTCGCGCCCACCCACCCCAGCGTTCGCGGGTGCTGACGGTGCCCGCCTGGCTTCGCATGTTCCATGTCGTCGCGCTCTCCTGGGATTTCGCTTCTCGGGAGGGAACGGACACCCCGCTGAAAACTTGAGTGCGCGCGGCGGCTCGAGCTGACGGCATACGGTCCGTTCGCTATGGAAAGGACCACTCCTGTCGGAGGAACGATGCGCCACGTCTCGCGATGTCTCAGTCTCGTGATCTCTTGCGCAGCTGCAGCCATCGGCGGCTCGCCCGCGCCCAGACGGCCCCCAGCGCGCCCGAGCCACCACGCAACCCAAGGCGCGAGGTCGCCCCGATCGCCGACTCCCGCGACGTGGACGCACCAAAGACGGACGCGGTTCCGAGCCGAGACACGTCCGAGCCCGAGGAAAGCACCTTCTTTACGGCTACCAGCTCGAACGGGCATTGCGACGACTTGGGGCCCGCATAGAGACAAGTCGGTGCTAGGCCGCCGAGACCATCGTGAGCCAGGCGGCCTCGTCTATGCGCTCCTCAGCCTACAAAAGTAGGCTTCCGGTGCTCGTTCCTCGGGCGCCCGTCTCACTTCGGTCTCGACGGAATATCGATCGACTTGTTTATACGCGGGCCC
>JAYUUB010000185.1:0-3787 GCA_043755175.1 Polyangiaceae bacterium
GCCGGTTCCGCCGCATGCCTCTCTCGTGCAGCGCGCTGGCGCGACAGCCGAAGAGAACGAAGCGGTCGCGCGCGCGCAGCAAGCCATGGCGCAAGGCCGCGGGGGTTCGATCGAGCCGCAGGTCGGCGCCGCGGTCTTCCGCGTCGAGCAACGTCTGACCGACCTGACCAACCTCGTGAAGGGTCTGCAAGGTCGCATCAGTCAGACGGCAGCGATCGCGGCCGGCAATCACCCGCGGTTCGACGCGGCGATCGACATGCAGAGCGCGAGCAACTTCTATCGATGGAAGAAGGCTGGCGACGTCGTCCGTGAGGGCGGCGTATTCGTGTCGTCGTATCGTCCCGCGCCGAACCTCGGCACGACCGTCGCGCTTCGCGTGAGCTTGCCGGGTGGCGTCGAGTTCGAGACGCTCGGCGTCGTCGAATGGGGTCGCCCACCCGGTGACAAAGGCCCGCCGTGGCAACAGCCGGGATTCGGAGCGCGGTTCGCTGATCTATCGGCTGACGCGCAACAGCTCGTTCACCAATTCGTTCTCGCGCGTGAGCCGATTCTCTTCGAGCAGGTCTGACCCCACTGCCCTTCCTCTGCTTCCTCTTTCTTCGGATCTTCCCGGTGCGCCAAGCAAGCTCTGAGGGGGAGGATGCCATGATCTGAGGACATGACAGAACCCTCGAGTAGGAGCCCCGCGGGCGAAACCCCCGGCTCGTCGACGCGACGACCGCCTGCGAGCGACAGACAGCGGATCACTTCGCTGAAGTGAATGCCAGCACTCCCAAGGAGGGCATCGCCTTGCGACTGCAGTTGACGTTGCCGACCGTGGTCATCGACACACCGACGTTCTTCCTCTTCGACGCACGGACAAATTCGATCGCGAGGGAGGTGGAGTCCTTCATCCTCCATCAGACCCACGAGTTCGAGGCAGGATCGAAACGCGCTACGTCGACTTCGTCACCGCGAAAGCTTTGCCTGCCCAGATAAAGCGCTGGCGCGATGCCGCTTCGGGACTCGCGAAAGGTTTCCAAGCCCACGTCCAGCACTTAGCGGAGATGGCGCACGAGCAATCGAAGACGCCACAAAGCAATACTGGGAGGCGTTGCGGGAGACCAAAGAGAAGGAGGGACATCCGAGGAGCGTTTCGCTCAAGGGTTGAGTGCCGCGCGCGTCTGGAGGACACGGCTCTTCAAGAGGGGGTCCACCGGGATGTCGAAGCCGTCAACGAACACCCACTGCTCCGCGAGATCCTTGAGAAGCACCGCAATGGCTGGCCCGCTCTCGATCTCAGGAACGTGGCCTTTCAAGAGCTGAGCGCAAGCATCGCACTTTGCGAGCAGGCGCTCGCGGTATTTAACGAGCGCGGGTCGGTCGAGCTTGAGCAGCGTGGTCGCGATCCAGGCGGCGCGATCGGCCGTCGCCGGATCGTGCGTGCTCAGCTCACCATTCGCCTCCACGCGATAGAATTCGGCGAGGTTCTCGTTCCGCACGTCGATCACCGCGTGCCCGGTCGTGTCTTTGGGCAGTCGTCTTCGATTCGTATGAAGCGGATGGTAGTCGCCCTTGCCGCCGTTGCCGTTGCACGCCCAACACGCGGGAAGCAGGTTCGTCGGATCGTGGAGGCGCGTCGGATCGTAACTCTGAGGAGCGAAATGATCGATCGTCACGCTCGGCTGTGTCGTGAGGCAATACGCGCACGTTTGATAGAAGAAGTGGCGAAGCAGCCAAGAACGGAGCTCACCATAGACGGCGTCGTCGCCAAGTTCGGGAGGCGTGTCGAGATGAATCCTAGCCACGTCCGTATTTGGCCAAGAGTCGCGTAGCTTCCATCATTGCCTGAGTGACCTCTGGCGGCTCGGCCCTGGGCCCCGGCAACACTGAGTCGAGATGAGCATTGAGGAGATCCAGTGCCGCGCCCTCTTCCGGTCCGAGAACCTCCCCCTTCAGGCGGCGCGTCGCGAGAGCTTGGCGCAACGGTTCGGCGCCCTCCAGAAACGTCGCCAGGGCGTAAAGACCGGTGTCGCTCTCGCTGGTCGCCGGACCGCCGGTCTCACTGATAGCCTCGCCGGTGCCGATCGTCGTCGCTCGAACCGAGCGCTCGAGCACCTCTCGGACCGGCGCCCCCTCACTGGTGCAGCGCTGGAAATGGGGCGGCTCGTACTTGGTCCCGACGTGTTCGCTATGCAGGCTCATGAGCGAGCTCCCATGATGGTGTGGGTTTCAGCGGTCGCGAAATCGAAGAAGGTACGCTTGGCGCGGTTCTTCGCCCGGAGCATGGCCTCTACGATGCCGGGTCCGTCGAAGAATGAAAGCCCCTGCGCGCTGTCGTCGGCGACCGTCTTGGTGCGAACGACCAGGGTGTCCCCCGCGGGCGGCACTTCAATCGTCAACGTGAGGCTCGCCTCAGCGCCATCGTCGAGCGGAACCCGAAAGGCGGTGCTGAGATCACGCAGCCCTGGCTTTGCCGCCTCGACGCCAATCCCGACGCTCAGCTTAAAGTATCGAGAGATGTCGAAGTCCGTGGTGGGGAACTCGAACGTTCCGGATCCGTTTGGCCGACCCGAGCGAGGCCATCGCCAGCATGCTCGCCCGCTCAACTTTCGCACGCGCAATCTGCCGCCGAGGCAGCAGGGCTCGACCCCGACGCGCGCGCACTTCGTCACCTCGGTCGACGACAGAGTCCGCGACCTCCTTGCGCAGTCTAGAGTGCCCGAAGCCCGCAAGGTTGCGGTGGCGTCGACGCGATGGTGCCATCTTCTCGCGCCGTCTGCGGTCGAGACGCAATCTGGTCAGGACGAGGCGATTTCGCCGAGAACATGTGCTGGCTGCAGGAGCACCGAAGCTCGCACGCCGGACAATGGGTCGCGCTGCGAGATGGCGCGCTGGTCCCCAGCAACTGTCGGCCCTGTACGCATCCCTGAAGGTGGCCGGGTGGTTGGGGGATGTGCTCGTCGCTCGCGTCGACCCGCGAGGACGCTCCGCCTCGACACCGATGAAAAGAGCGAGGCCTTCTCGTCAGGGGCGGCACAATTCCACATCGGCACTGCCTGCCCCCGGTGACTCGTGAACGTGACGCGCAACACTCGGCTACGATTCGGCGGCAAGCCCCGAAGGGACGCCACTCGTGGAGGGGTTAGATGATTGAACGACCTCCTCGCGCTTCGGTCGCTTGCTCGGGACCAATGCGCTCACCAGATGCACGAGGGCGTTCCGCCTCTGAAGGTGCGTCATCGGAGGCTACTTGCCCAGCGCGATCGACAGCGGATTGATGATCCATGATTCGACCTGAATGCGACCGACCTGACCGCCGCCGTCAACCTCGAGGCGATGGGTGTAGCCGTAGTGAAGGCCGATATAGGCCAGCCCCGTGTCCGCCGTTCTGAACAATTTCACGTCCGCGTTGGGACCCGCAACACCTTGCTGAACTCCGTGTGCGGCGAACTGAAGCTGTGGAGCGTAGAGCGATTTGCCACCCTTGAACATTGTGTCGGGGGAATGTGCGGACGTGTCCACAGGGTGCAGATCTCATCGTGACGGCCCATGAGCGGGAATTTGTGGGGTGGGCGGGTCGTTGAGCGAGGCATGACGACCCCGAACCGAGCGATGACGATGAAGGCGGACACGACTGTCCCAACGGAGGGGGAACGGAGTCCGCTGGCGAAGCTCCGTGAGTTTCTGGAGACTCACGGGATGAAGGGCAAGACGGGACCCCGTGCGTTCTCCGAGTTCGAGCGCGAGTTGCACGCTCGAATGATGGAGACGGAGCGCGACGTGATCGCGGCCGAGATGGTGAAGC
>JAYUUB010000186.1:0-73767 GCA_043755175.1 Polyangiaceae bacterium
GTACCGTTCGATCCGTCTCCGGGCCAAATCGCCGTTCCGTTCGTCGCGTGCACTGCAGGCGTGACCGGGCAGATGAGGGCCGTCACGTTGAAGCTCGCCGGATCGTCGGACAAGAACAAGACTGCCACCTGCCCGGGCGGAAGCCCGGCGCTCGGGACCGCCTCCCAGTGGGACGGTTCGGGATCGCTGCTCGCGATCCGCCCGAACTTCGTGACGTCGAAGGTGGCGTTCCCGCGCGTGACGGTGATTTGCGCCGGCACCGCCCAACTGTTCGTGACGAACGCGGCGAAGCAGGGCGGAGCGATCGTCGGATAGAAATGCGGCGTCGACAAGACGAAGTCGCAGCCCACGTTACCGTGGCTCGCGGCCGCCGCTTCGCATGCAGGCACGCACTTTCGATCGGCACACCCCTCGTCAGGCGCGCACGTTTGGAGGACGACTCCGTTCACGTCGAGCGTCTGGGTGAGATCGGCGCTGCAGCCGTTGCTCGACGGACCGCCACCACCCAGACCGCTCGAGCCGCTACCCGATCCACTTCCGGGGACCCCGCTGCCCGGATCGTCGAGGTGCGGACGAACGCGATCTCCACATCCGGCAATGCAGAGCAGGCTGAAGAAGACGGAGAAACGCTTCACCTTTTCAGCATACACAGCCCAGAGGAGGCGTCTCGAATAGCCCACAGAAGCTCGGCAAATGCGGGCGTTCCTCGCGGCCGATCACCTCGCTCCTCTTGAAGAAGCGCACCAAGACACCGGGCGCATCGCGCTCTCGACCTTGTGGGTACGGCAGGCGTCGCGATCACCGTTCGCGGCCAGAGCGCGTTGACGGCGATCCCTTGGGGCTTCAGCGCTTCTGCCATGCCGAGGACGCACATGCTCATGCCGAACTTCGCCATCGTGGACGTGGCGAGGCCCATCCATCCGCTCGAGGTCCTTTGCGGGATCTTCACGCGTGCTAGGCTCGTCTCGATGCGGGAGTCAGCGAAGCAGACCGAGCTGAGCGCCGAACAGTCTCAGAGCTTCTGGCAAGGCGCCCTTTTCGCCGAGAGGTTCTTCATGGGACTCGATGAAGTGCACGGCGCCATGCGGAAGCTCTGTGCGACGCTGGAAGGTGACGAAATCCCCTATGCCGTGGCTGGCGCGATGGCCCTGAACGCGCACGGCTATCAGCGTGTGACGACCGACGTCGACGTGCTCCTGACCAGCGATGGCCTCGCGTCGTTCAAGGGAAAGCACCTTGGCCGCGGATGGGTCGAGCGGATCCCTGGGTCGAGGGGAATGCGCGATACCGAGTTCAACGTGAAGATCGATGTCCTCATCACGGGCGACTATCCGGGGGACGGCAAGCCGAAGGCCGTGAGCTTCCCAGATCCGCGGGTGGCCATTCGTGGAGAGGGCATGATGGTCCTACCCGTCAATCAGCTCGTCGAGCTGAAGCTTGCTTCGGGGATCACGAACCCCGATCGGCTCAAAGACCTCGCCGACGTTCAAGAGCTCATTCGAGCGGCGAAGCTTCCGCTCGAGCTCGGCGACGAGCTGAATCCGATGGTCCAGGCGAAGTACGCGGAGATCTGGCACGCGACGAAGCGGGAGAGAGACGACGAGTATTGAGCGCCCCGGCTCACGAAACGAAAGGTGTTCGCGGCCGAACGGTTGAAGGCACGGCGAACCGGCCCCGTTAGCGATTCTTCGTCTCTTTCTGCGGTTGCGAGGCTCTCGAGCTCCCAAAAAATCAGCCCTCGGAGCGCGCTCAGGTCGACTGCGTGCCCTTGAAGGGCATCGCTGCTTCGTTCGCGGAGCGTGAGCAAAAATGCGGGCGTTCCTCGCGGCCGATCCTGAGGTGGCTCGCCGCGCAGCCTTTCGCTATGGTGCGCCCGACGTGAGCTCGTCTTCAGCCCAACGCACGGGAATTCCGCATCTGCCCGCGCTCGATGGCCTCCGCGGGACAGCCCTCCTCGGCGTGCTCTTCTTTCACGCGAACGGCGCGCTCCCGGGCGGCTACCTCGGCGTCGATCTCTTCTTCGTCCTCTCGGGATTCCTGATCACGTCGCTCCTCTTGAAGGAGCACGAAGACACGGGGCGCATCGCGCTCTCGACCTTTTGGGTACGTCGCGCGCGGAGACTGTTTCCGGCGCTCCTCTCGCTCATGCCTGCGGTCGCGCTCTACGGCGCCTTCTTCGCCAAGCCGACCGAGCTCCGCGGGCTTCGCGCCGACGCGCTCGCGACGCTCGGCTACGTCGCGAACTGGCGCGCGATCTTCACGCAGCGAAGCTATTGGGAGCTGTTCGCGGCCCCGTCGCCCCTCGAGCACACCTGGAGTCTGTCGATCGAAGAGCAGTTCTACGTCGTCTGGCCGCTCGTAATTTGGCTCGTGCTGAGGCGCGGGACCCGTCGCTCGGTCCTCTTCTTGTCGCTCGCGCTGATGGCCGCGTCGGTGGCCGCGATGCTCCTCTTGTTCAATCCCGAGTCGACCTCGCGCGTCTATCTGGGCACCGATACGCGCGCGACCGGCATTCTCGCCGGCGCCGTCCTCGCGACTTTTCTTTCACCGAGCACCGTCATCTCCCAGAGCACCGCGCGGAAGCTCGACGTGCTCGGCTTGCTCGCCATCGTCGGTCTCGGCGCCGCATGGTGGAAGCTCCGCGGCTCCGACCGGTTTCTCTACCACGGCGGGTTCTGGCTGACCGAGCTCGGCGCCCTCGTTCTCATCGCCTGCGCGGTCGCGAACGACAAGAGCATCATCGCGCGAATCTTGTCGCTGAAGCCGCTCACGCTCGTCGGGACCATCAGCTATGGGGTTTATCTCTGGCATTGGCCAGTCAACGTCCTGCTCACGCAAGAGCGCGTGCACGCAGGCCGCTATCTGCACGTCGTCCAGTTCGCGGTGACCTTCGCCATCGCGATCGTGTCGTATCGTTTCCTCGAACGGCCGATTCGGCAACGTGGCATTCCGTTCGGTCGACCGGCTTACGTCGTTCCAGCCGTCGTCGCGGTCGCCATTCTGATGGTCGTTCGCGGGACGCATGCGCGACCGCTCTTAGCGTCGACGAATTCGCCCGAGCCGATCATCGCACCACCGCCGGTCTTCGCCGATGCGCCCGAGCTCAAGATCATGGTGCTCGGCGACTCGACCGCGAACTCGCTCGGCTGGTGCCTACGAGGATTGCGTAAACCTGGAGTCAGCGTCGAGCTCGAGGGGCAAGACGGATGCAAGATTCTCACCGATTCATGCAAAGGGCCCGAGTGGGCCAAGAAGACCCAAGCGCTACGTCCGCAAGCGACGCTGGTCTTCGTCGGCGGCGCCTATCTCTATGGCATCACGGTCGACGGAAAGTGGAAGCGGGCCTGCGAGCCCGAGTGGCAAACAGCGTTCGAGAACAACCTCGATCTGCGGCTCGGCGATCTCGCGGCTCCCGGAACGCGCGTGTGGGCCGTCACGGTCCCCTACCCGCTCGGCCCGTACGAAAACGACGATTACAGAAACCAGGTCGATTGCATCAATCGATCGCTCCGAAAAGCGGTGTCGCGAGCGAAGGGCGTCGACATCATCGATTTGCAGGAGCGACTCTGTCCGAAGGGCGAATGCGAGCGCGAGTACAACGGTGTCGTGATCCGCGCCGACGGCGTTCACTATTCGATCGACGGCGGCGCGGGGATGGCGGCGTGGTTGATGGAGCAGCTCCTCAAATAGCCCGGTTCGAGCGCGCGCTCCGCCGACGCCAGGCAGCGAGTGACAAGAGCGCCGAAAGCCCGACCGCGCCCCACGGCGCAGACGATTGGGAGACTGCGCAGCCGGCGCAGCCAGCGCCACCCTTGGGCGGGTCGACGGCAGACGGCGCAGAGGGAGTCGAAGGCGAGGGAAGCGCAGACGGCGCAGCCGACGACGCCGGCTGGCTCGGAGGTGTCGATGTAGAAGCCAGAGCGAACCCGGAATCTCCGAGCGACGGGAGCCCGCTCGCGAACGGAGCCGGGGGCGTGCGATTGCCGGATGCATCGGCGCCGCCCTCACCCCGCTTGCCACCGGGGCCCCCGTAGATCGTCTTGGCCAACGATGCTTGGCACCCGACGCCCGATTGGCTCACGTGGATCACGTCGGTGATGCCGTCGACTCCGGTGCTGGTCGGAACGTCGAACACGCGCGGCACGTGCTTCAAGCACAGGGCGCCGTGCGCCTTCAGAAACTTCTCCGCCTCGTCTTGACCTTTCGGAATGCTCGCCACGTCGGCCGTCGCCACGCTGTAGATTCCCGGTGTATAGCCTTGCACGGGTCGAACGTCGGTCCCGGCGGCGAGAACCTGAGAGTGGCTCTCGTTGTCGGTGAAGTTGTAGATGGGGAACGCGACGAGCGCTCGGCCGTCGATGGCCGCGTCGATTTGGAATTGATAGTTGACCCGCGTGTGGCCCGGCTCGGGCGGCAGATCGGCGTGCGCCGACGAAGCCGAGAACGAGGCGAGAGCGGCGAATCCGAGCGCTAGAACGCGTTTCATCGCTAGAGCCGACCATCGAAGGAGCCCCACGTCAACTTGGCTCGATCGGGGCGCGTGTGTTCAAGCGGAGCCTCAGGCGGTAGCGTCGGTTACCCTGGACAGCGTTTCTCTTTGGGCGCTCTCGCGAGAGCTGCACACAGCGACGACCCTCGCCGACGTCATGGACCGCGTCGTCGACGCCGTCGCGGCGAGCAAGCGGTACCAGCGTGCGTGGCTCTTCTTGCCAATCGTCGAAGCGATCGGAATCGAGATCGTCGGCTATGCATTGCCCGACAAGGCGCGGGTCGATCAGCGCATGGCGTCGCTCGACGTCGCGAAAGATCCATGGGTCGCGCTGCATTTGACGGCGGTCGAGCCCATCGTCGTCGACGACCTGCGCGAGATGCCGCTCGCCGACCAGGAGCAGGTAGCCTACTTCGGTAACCGCACCTTGCTCATCGTGCCCATGCTTCACCTCGCCGAGCGCGTCGGTGCGCTGTGCGTGGGTACGTTCGCGGCCGAAGGCGTGCTCCCACCGACGCCCGACGAGCTGTCGTTCATCGTCCAAGTCGCAGCGCTCGTGTCGGTCGTTGCGGGCCGCATCCGCGCCGTGAGCGCGCAGCGGGCGCTCGAAGAAAAGGTGAGCGGAGCTCAACGGCTCGAATCGCTCGGAACAATGGCCGGCGGGATCGCGCACGACTTCAACAAGATGCTCGTCAGATCGTCGGAAACGCCGACCTCGCGAAGTCGATGCTCGGCTCGCACCCCGCCGCCGAGCTCATTCTCGAGATCGAGCTCGCCGCAAGCCGCGCGACGGGCCTGACGAAGCAGCTTCTCGCTTTCTCACGAGGCCAGCCGCTCCAACGTCGCAACTTGAAGCTCGAAGCGATCGTCGATGGCTTCCCGGATGGGGTCTGGCGCGCTCGCCACTTCTTGATCTTGCAAGAGCTCACGAGCCGCGTGACCGAGCTCGTGCGACCGACGCACTTCCGGGACTCGATGGTGCGCGGAGCGCTCGCGCGATTCGATCACGATCACGATCACGACTTCGAACGGACTGACGTGGGCACCAAGATGACCGATCGCTTCGATTTCGATGGGTCTCGACCTTCGATGTGTGACACTCGCCGCCGCCGCAAGCCACCAACTGACAAACGCTAGTGCATGATGCGACGTCCATTGTGCAGGCACATTGCTGCTGTGCGATCGGCGCGAGAGAGGCACACCACTCCGAGCAAGGCGAAAGCGAAAGCGACGCCTGGTGGCGCGTCGAGGTGCGCCAGAAGGCCGGCCGAAGCGAGCGCCGCGAGTGTTGCTCGATGCGGCAGTATCCATGCGATTGCATGGATATCATGCGATGACCGCCGGCCAGGCCGCGCTTCGGCGAAAACCTATGCGATCGCATTGAATGACCGGGCATCGACGGGGTTTGGAGCTAGATTGCTGACAATCAGGCCAAACGCATGGATCCGACGAAGGCATCCTCTCCTCACACGGCGCGTACCGCCGCACTCGGTCGCGCGATCCGTCCGCGCCGCAAGGCGCTCCGGCTGACCCAGATCGATCTGAGCAAGCTCGCCGGCTGCGGACCGGACTTCGTCTACGACGTAGAGGCAGGCAAGAGCTCCCTCCGGCTCGACAAGCGGCTCGACGCGCTGGGAGTCCTCGGCCTCGAGCTCGTCGTCGACCAGGGCAAGAACGGCCTCCGCGTCGCCGCCGCGCTCGAGCTCGCGAGCCACCGATGAAACGCAGCGCAAAACCGGACACGGCCGTCGTGCTCCGCGGCGCAGCGGTCGCGGGGCACCTCCAGCGAACGTCGCACGGCGCCGTCTTCGAGTACGAGCCCTCGCACCACGCAGCGCCGCATCCGCAGTGGGATCGAGGCATCGCGTACCGACTCCCCTACGAGCCCGCGCGCGTCGAGACGCTGGGGACGAACGTTTACCCGTTCTTCGCGGGCTTGCTTCCCGAAGGGCTCCGTCTCGAGGCGCTCGTTCGCAGAGTGAAGACGTCGAGAGACGATCTGCTGTCGCTCCTCGTCGACACGGGAGCCGACTGCATCGGCGACATCTCGGTGGTCAAAGACATCGACTCTCCACGCGAAGTGACGCCCGCCGTCGACACCGCCGCGCTATCGACGCTCCGTTTTTCGGACATTCTACCTTCGCAAGTCGAGAGCGAATGCGGCGTAGCAGCTTTCATCTGCAAATAGGGTACTCAGTTCGTCTATTTCAGCTGCATGCCACAGCGCAGTAGGTTGGGCTGCAAAGCCCAACACCAATCGACGATCGAGAAAACCGTTGCGCTGAAAGAGCGCTAGCCCAATCTACTGGGCCGCAATACGCCTGCCGAGTCGGACAATCCGGTAATCTCGAGCTTTGCAGACGATGAAGAGACCTCTCCAGCGATGCATGTCGCTACCCGAGCGCCGAAGCCACGCGAGTCGACGCGCGGCCTCTCGAGGAGCTCGATCGGAGGCGACGACGATTCGCACGAGCTCGAGGGCGGTTGGCGCTCCGGGTGCTATCTGAATGGGGTATCGCAAGATCCGTACGGATCGCAGTCTCGAGAGGAAGCCCATTGACCCACGCCATCGACAACCCCGCGCACGTCGCGCGCGAGCGCCCGAAATCCAGGTGGTCCTGGCGCATCGGAAGCCTCGCCGGGATCGACGTGTTCGTTCACGGCACGTTCGTGCTCCTGCTCGGTTGGATCGCCATCAGTCACCTCACGCATGGTCAAGGTGTGCTCGCAGCGCTGAACGGGGTGGGCGTCATTCTCGCGCTCTTCGGGATCGTCGTGCTTCACGAGCTCGGTCACGCGCTCATGGCGCGACGGTTCGGCATCGGCACCCGCGACATCACGCTTCTTCCGATCGGCGGCGTCGCGCGCCTCGAGCGCATGCCCGAAGATCCGAAGCAAGAGCTGCTCGTGGCCATCGCAGGGCCCGCGGTGAACGTGGTGCTCGCAGGGCTCTTCTTCGGTCTATTGCTCGTTCTGCGCATGACTCCGAGCACCGAGGCCGTACACCTCGAGGGCGGCTCGTTCCTCGCCAAGCTCATGTGGATGAACGTGAGCCTGGCCGTCTTCAACCTGCTGCCCGCCTTTCCGATGGATGGGGGACGCGTGCTCCGTGCGCTCCTCGCCATGCGGATGACCCACATGCGAGCCACCGACCTCGCTGCGCGCGTCGGACAAGCGATGGCAGTCGTCCTCGGGATCGCCGGTTTCTTCGTGAACCCGATGTTGGTGTTGGTCGCGGTGTTCGTGTGGATGGGCGCCCAATCCGAGGCCGTGATGGAGCACGTGCGGACCTCGATCGCAGGCATCAGCGTGGGCGACGCGATGATCCAGAGGTTTCGCACCCTGACGCCCGACGAGACGGTGGCTCACGCCGTCGAGCACGTTCGTTCCGAGTTCCAAGAAGATTTTCCGGTCATCGAGCGCGGCGCCGTGGTGGGTCTCCTCTCGCGCAAAGATCTGATCAGCGCGATGGCGCGAGGGGAGACCTCGACCCCGATCGTCGAGGTCATGAGCAAAGAGCTCGCTTTGGCTGCTCCGTCGATGCCGCTCGTCGACGCGATGCAGCTCATGGGTGACGTCTCGGGTCACGCCATCGTCGTGATGAGCGCCGGACAGCTCGTCGGAATGGTGACGCCCGCCCGCATCGGAGAAATCCTCACGCTCCGCCAAGCCTCTCAGCGCAAAGCCTGAAATGGCGAGCAGCCGTCATTCCGCGTGGTCCTGAGGAATGCCGTGGCAGCCCATTGGGACGATCGACGTGCGAGTCATATCCATCGACGACCTGACGACGAACAAGCGCGCCGCGGGCCGCCCGCAGGACCTCGCCGACGTGGCGCGCCTTCTCCGAGCCCGGCCGACATTCGGCGGGTAATCTCATCTTCGATTAGCCGTCAGCTCGTCTGCTCGCGTCGAGCGCAGGACGACCAGCGCGCATGTCGCAGGCACATCGTGAGGGCGCCCGAGGGCGAAGCCAATGACGCGCTCGGAGCCGAGCTTCGGTTCTCGACATGTCGCGGTACGATTTCTCGGCGGGCGTGTTTAGACGCTCGGATCACGCCCAGCCGACCCCGCCGCGCCTCACATGTCGCGGTAGCGTTTGGCTGCCACGAGGTCGTTCTTCAGCTCTTCGGCGTTGCGGCGCGGACCGTAGCCCGGCGTGTCGCGCTGGATGCGCCAGCCCTCGGCGAGAGGACCCGCGTCGACCGTGTCGAATCCGAAGGCGTCGAGCACCTTGGTGACGGTGGCCTTGGCATCGGCGTCGTCGCCCGCGATGACGAGGGCGCGTCGGTTCGGGGTGCCGGCGGGGAGACCGTGGGTCGTGAGCTCGGCCGCATAAATGTGATTGAACGCCTTCACCACCTTCGACTTGGGGAGGTGCGCTTGCAAGAGCTCGGCAGTGGTCGTGGCTTCGCTGTCGAGCTCGGGGATTTGTCCGTCGCGCTGCGGGTAATAGTTGTTGGTGTCGATCACCACTTTGCCGACGAGCGGCTCCACCGGAACGCTCCGGTAGGCCTTGAGCGGAACCGTGACGACGACGATGTCGCCCGCCTTGGCCGCCTCGAGCGGCGTACCCCCGCACGCCTTGGTTCCGAGCTCGGCGATGAGCTCGGCGAGCGTCTCTCGCCCGCGCGAGTTGCTGATCAGGACGTCGTAGCCATTCTTCACGGCGAGTCGCGCGACTTGGCTGCCGATGTGTCCTGCCCCGATGAGTCCGATGGTCGTCATGGCGAAGTCATAGCCCCGATTCGTTCACCTCGCCGCTCTCGTTCGTCTGTGGGGCAAATCGCAGGCTTTTGCTCTGCCACCCTGCCGGCCCAGGTATGCGAGCGGCGCTGTCGCCGGGTACCTGTCGCTCCTCGCTTCTTGCGAAGCCTCGCCCAGCCGCTCAGCGCAAAGTCTGCAACGGCGATGGGATGTTTCGAACCCCGCTCCCGGAGCGGCGCAGGCGCTCAAGACGCGGAGTCGACTTCTTCGGTCCAGCCCTCGCGGGCAAGCTCGCCGATTCGTCGCTCTGCCGCGCGCCAGGCCTCGGCGCCCGTCTCGAACGATTGGGTCTCGACCGCCGGATCGTCGACACCTTCCTCGCGGATCGACACTTCGTAGAGCGCACCTCGGAGCTCGATCCGCAGCGTTTTGGTGCCGTGGCTGAACGAGCGGACGTGGAGCGCCGCCTTCGCCTCGCGGGCCGCGCGCAAGGCTTTGGCCGACGCCTCGGCGCGGAGCTTCGCAGCGACCGAAGGGTCGGATCGGCTCGTGGCGTCGCGTTTCTCGGCTTTCGCGACCGACGGGCTCGTTCGGTCTTTCGCTGGGGGCGCGGCTCGCACGCCGTCGATTCGAACGCCGACGTACGAGGGAAAGCGCGGCACGCCATCGTCGCTGAGCTCTTGATACCGAAACGTGATCCATGCGCCGATCGGCGGCGGTGCTCCGCGCTCCTCGTCGGAGAGACCGGTGCCGACCGAGAAGCGTGTTCCATCATCGAGCTCGCAAGCGAGCGCACCGAGCCTTCCTGCGTGTCGTCCGGCGCCGGGCAAGTGCCCCACGACCCGGGCCTCGGCGTCTTTGAAGCTCTTCACCTTGAGCAAGCTCGACGAGCGTCCGACCTCGTATTGCGAACGCGGCCGTCGCAGCATGAGCCCTCGCCGCCGAGGGGCTCGACGCGCGCTAGCTCCTCGCGCAAATGGGCAGTCCCACGACTGGGCTCCTGCGGGTGAGCGCGAACGTGGTCTGTCGGGCGAGCCCCGATCGCCTCGGCGAGCGCCTTCGTGCGTTCTTCGAACGGTCCATTCTCGGTGGCCAGCCGGGCTCGTGGCTTCTGTCGACCCTGCCGGTCGAAAACGGCGAGACGGGTCGATGGCCCACGGCGGATCGACTCGTCTATCTGCGGGCCCTTTTGCGATGAGACTTCGACGAACGACCGCACAGCCGAAGATGAAGACTTCTGTCTCGGAGATCGGCGAGCAACGCGATGGAGGTTGCCCCGTGAAGCTCACCTCCGTCGCGTTCGTCGCGACCGTTTCAGATCACGCGCGAGAAGATGAGCCCCCACTCGACCACGGCTAGCACGGGGACGACGATCAGAGCCAACCGATAGAGCTTCTCGGAGAGCTTCTCGTTCTTCTGATCTTCGGCGCGCATGATGAGCACGCTGAAGACGATGTGTACGAGCCACACCAAGTAGAGCGAGAACATGAACTTGTCGAGGAGCGTGAAGAAGCCGAGCGGCGGGAGCTGCGCCGCTGCGGTGTTGTGGAACATGATGACCGCAACGAAGCTACCGGTGCCGGCAGCCAGACGAGGAGTCGCCATCTTCGGTCTCATCACGAGCGCGACGAAGAGCACGAAGAGCATCGTCAGCGCGGGCAAGAAGTTCTTCGCGACGGCCGCGAGCATGGGCCGGCCGACCGTGACGCCGTAGACGTAGTGCGACGATTTGATCCCGCCGCCGAGCTCTTCGCTCGTGACCGCTGCGTGGCCTTGTTTCACGTCCCAACCGGCGATCTTGATGTCGGTGGGCTCGGGTGCGTCAGCCGCGTTCGCGGTGAACACCACGTTCTCGTCGCGATCGCCGAGGTCGATGCCCAGCGTGTGCTGGTCGAACGGAAAGCCGCTGACGTCGATGTCGGCGGTGAGCTCGGCCTTGACGCGGTAGACCTTGTGGAGCGGCTCGTCGACGACCTTGTCGGGCTTGCCCTTGATCTCGCCATTGAAGATGTCGATGTGCGGCTCGCAGGGCGCAGCAGCGCAATGATAGGAGACGAGAAAGTCTGCCTCGAAGGTACCTGGCCCGAGCTCGAGCTTCGTCATCTTCTGGACGTTGATTCCGACGTCGTACTTGAGCGCGACCTTGCTGTTCGGATCTGGCTCGGCAGACGCCTGTTCTTTGTCGCCGTGGGCAGGGGGCGGCGCGTCGGGCGTTGCGCTCGCGGCGGCGGTCGCGGCCGCAGGCGGCTCGGAAGACGGCGCGGCGTGTGCCGCCCCACCAGGGGCAGCCGAGACCGCGGGAGCAGGAGGCTCTTGTGCCAGCGCGACCGTCGAAAGCGTGAGCGCGGCAGCTGCCGCGAGGAGGATTCGTTCGATTCGCATGAAGTCCTTTTCGAGGCGGCCTTTTGGCGCACTCGATGGCCAGGTTGAGATTCGAGTCACCGACCCTCTGCGAAGCCCGACCTGACGGGATCCCCGAGACAGACGAGGGCCAGGGCAGGCGACGCAAAGAAGTCCGGTGAGAGCGGGTACGACACAACTGCGGGACAGCTTGAGCGCTTCGAGACTCTTTCTCGCGCGTTGCGACCCTTGGCCCAAAGAGCGCTCAGGGTACGCACGCTATCACGCGGCGGTGAGCATTTGCATCGCGATTGCATCTCCTCCGCGCGCCTGTCGTCACGCAGCGCCGAACGCGAGATCAGATAGAGCCCCTTCGCACCGCTCGACCTGAGACGCGCGAGCGCCGCGAGCAGATCGTCATTTGACGGACGTCGTCACGCCGGCTTCGCGTAAGATGCGCGGGCCATGCAACCCAGACCGTTTCCGCCCGCCCTCCCCCACGGCGAACTGAATGAGATCTTCCCGGACGTGTACCTGGTGACGGGCACGATCGGCCTCCCGCGCCCGATGCCCGTGCGCTTCAGCCGGAACATGACGGTGGTCCGCGAAGGCAAGCGCGTCATACTCATCAACTCGGTTCGCCTCACCGACGAGGGTCTCAAGAAGCTCGACAAGCTCGGCCAGGTCACCGACGTGATTCGACTCGCCGGTTTTCATGGCTCCGACGACGCGTTCTACAAGGATCGCTACGGCGCGAAGGTTTGGGCCATTCAAGGTCAGCGCTACACGGCAGGCTTGGATCCGCGTGGGAAAGAGGTCTACTTCGAAGCCGACGAACAGGTTACCCGCAACACGCAACTCCCGCTCGAGAACGCGAGCCTCTACGTCTTTGGGACCAAGCCGCCCGAGGCGCTCCTGCTCCTCGCGCGCGAAGGCGGCATTCTGATCACCGGAGATTGCCTACAGAATTGGGGCAAGGCCGATTCGTATTTCAGCTGGGCTGGAAGCATCATGATGAAGCTCATGGGCTTCATCAAACCGCACAACGTCGGTCCGGCTTGGCACAAGAACACCAAACCAACGGCCGCCGAGATGCGCGGGATCCTCGCCCTCGAGTTCGAGAACGTTCTCCCTGCCCATGGTGCTCCCGTCGTCGGCGGAGCGAAGGCGGCCTTCACGCCGGCCATCGAGCGCGCCGCATCGACCACGTTCGCAAAGTAGAGTCCGGGCGCGACAGCTTTCGGTCGAGAGCTCCAGTTCGTCGAGCGCTCGTGTGGCGCGCGCGATGATCCGAGCCAGGTCGCCCTTCGCAACGGAACCTCATCGCCGTCGACGGCTGGCGCCGAGGAGAGTGGAGCCGTGCGTGCAATCACGTCCGCGCGGCGCAAACCTCGGTCGGGCGGAGCGTGAACGGCCACAGAAGAAGGATCGTCGCCCGGCCAGGATTGCGATGACGCCGTGTTCATTCCCTTGAGCACTTTCGCCCAGGACAACGGTGCACTGCGTCTTTTGGCCACTTCTGGCGCCGAGGTGTCGTCGGTCGATTGGGTCGATCGGTTGGTCATCGACCATCGAATGCCCCGGGCTGAGCGGGTCGAGTCCGTCAAGACGCTTCACGCACGTCATTGGAGCGCACCTTGCATCGGCATGAGTCTGTTCCAGATGGTCTCCTCCGACGGCAAGCGGAGCCTCTCTGCGTCACGCTACTCGCCGAACCGTTCTCGCTCGGCGCTCTGGGCGAGATCTCGAACAGCCTTCTCAGCATTGATCGCTCGCTCAGTCGCGACATCACCGCCAGTTGCGACGAATTCCGGGCAGACATGACGAGGCTCGTGTGTTGACTCCACCGTGATGCTCTTCTCTGGCCCCCCCCGTGAGGAACGATGACACAGCACAAGGTTGTCGACGATGACGACGACGTGCGATCGGGGCAGCGATCCACCTCCGATCCTGAACCCGCTCGAATCCTCATCGCCGACGACGATCCTGACATGTGCCTTCTGTTGGTCTCGTTTCTCGGCGACCTCGGATACAAGGTGTGCGAGGCCTTCTCGGGGACCGAGCTCCTGCGGTTGCTGCGAACGTCCGAGGTCGACGCGTATCCAATGGATGGCGTCGATCTGGTCATCATGGACAACCGCATGCCAGGACTCACGGGTGTCGAGGTCCTGCAGAAGCTTCGATCGAGCCATTGGGACGGACCACTCATCTTGATGACGGCGTTTCCCGACGCCTTCGTTCGGGCTCAGGCCCATAAGCTCGACGCGATCCTTTTTCCGAAGCCGTTCTCGCTCGAGTCGCTCCGCCAGACGGTCCGTAGAGTGCTCAGCGAGAACGCGGGCGTTCCTCAGTCACGCTCACGTATTCCCTCATGACCGGGTCGAAAGGCAACGGAGCCCGCGACTGATCGTGGCCGCTGACTTCGGAAGGGCTGTAAATCGTACGTCATTCCGCGAACCGTTCGTTTGCCGGCGGTGCTCGCGGAGAGCCGGATCCGTGTTAGCCTCCCTCGTCGGGGGAGAGATGTTCGACGAAACCGTTCTGCTCGCGGGCAAGGCCATCCGAGGCCATGCCTCTCCGAGGCCATCAACCGAGGCCGTGGGGGCTGTGCGGTGAAGGATGACAACGTCCGCCGCGCGCGCGTCTTGGTGATCGATGACGAGCCGCTCATCGCGAAGGTCCTCGGCCGAATGCTCGGCGAGACCCGTGACGTGACGATTGCGTTCAGCGGCAAGCAGGCTCTCGACGTCATCGAAGACCTCACCGACCAAGGTATGTCGTTCGACGTCATTCTCTGCGATCTGATGATGCCCGATATCACCGGGATGGGCGTCTACGCTGAGCTGACGCAACGGTCGCCCGAGCTCGCTCGAAAGATGGTCTTCATGACCGGTGGAGCATTCACCGAAGCCGCGGCTGACTTTCTCCAGCGCATAAGGCCTCTCCAGATCGCGAAGCCCTTTCGCCGAGCTGAGGTCGAAGACGTTGTCGCGCAGGTGCTCGCTGGCTGACACGCCTTTCGTCGCGTCGAAGACTTGAGCTGGCGAGCAGCTAGCAGCTAGCGGCCGACCCGCGAAACCCGTCGTGCGACGCGTCTCCACCCGTTACGTCAATGGCTTCATCGCGCGACAACTCTCCTCTCATGAGGCGAATCTCCACACGCCGTCGCGACTGTCGATACGCGCCTTGCGGCAAATTGGGCGGTATCGAGCGATCGCGCCGAGCTTTGGAGACACGGTACGGCTCGTGCAAGCTTGGGCGCGTCAAGGTCGTGCGATTTGCGCGAAAGACGACGAAGACTGTGCAGACGAGCCTAGCAAGGAGTCACTGATGTCATTTCCTATCACCGTCACTTTCCGAGGTATCGAGCATTCGGAAGCCATCGACGCGTATGTCAGGAAAAAGGCTGCCAAGCTCGATCGATGGGCCGGCGACGTGCAGATTTGCCGCGTGGCCATCGAGGCCCCCCACAAGCGACACGTTCAAGGCAATCGCTACCACGTCCGAATCAGTCTCGCGGTTCCTGGGGACGCCGTGTTCGTCGGTCGACCGACCCCGCTCGATGCCCGAACGGAAGACCTTTATGCCACCGTCGACACGGCGTTCGACGACGCAGGTCGCTGCCTGGTCGAGCACACTCGACGACTTCGATCGAGTCGCCGCGACACGCGTCAGCTGAAGAGCGCCTGAGGCTTTCGAGCCGACTCGCAGGTCCGCAAGGGTCTGCCCTGTCCCTGAATCCCCGACCAGGTTGCCTTGCCCCAATCAGCGTTCCCCAAACCCATCGCGCCCGGATCGAGCCCTTCCACCGCTGCGCCGAACGCGACGTCGGGAACTTCTCCGAACGTCGTCCGGCCAGCGGCTGAAGTCGAAGATGGAGCCGAGCAAGAGACGATGCCGGTTCGAGCTCAGCCGAAGACGCCGCGCACGAAGGGAGCAAAGACGTTTCGGCCTCCGAGTGTCTTCGACGACTACGTCCTGATCTCCCCGCTCGGATCGGGTGGTATGGGCCACGTGTACCTCGGTCACGACCAAGTCCTCGACCGTCGCGTCGCGCTCAAATTCATCGCCGCCGACCGGCCGACCGCCGCCGCGCGGGCTCGGTTTCTTCGGGAGGCGCGCGCGATCGCCCGGCTCGTGCATCCCAACGTGGTCAGCGTTTATCGCATCGGCGAAGTCGAAGGTCGGCCCTACCTCGCCTACGAGTTCGTTCCGGGGACGAGCCTCGATCAGGTTCCGCGACCGCTCCCCTGGCGAGACGCGCTCCGCATCGGATCGGGCATCGCAGGTGGGCTCTCCGCAGCGCACCGCGCGGGCATCGTCCATCGCGACATCAAGCCGAGCAATGTGATGATCACCTCCGCCGGCGCGGTGAAGCTCCTCGATTTCGGTCTGGCGCGGCTCGACAAGTGGAGCACCCGGCCGGGATCGTCGACGGGCTCGTCGAGCGATCGCCTGCCCCTGCGTACTGGAGCCGGAGAGGTCTGCATGTACGTCAATGCAGAAACGTCGTTCGTGAGCGGAGCACGCGCGGCGGCCATCGCCGCAGCACCACGCTACGAGACGGCGGCTGGGTTGTTCCTCGGAACGCCTGCGTTCATGGCGCCAGAACAGTGGCGCGGCCAACCGGCATCGATGTGCTCGGATGTCTATTCGGCTGGTCTCGTCATGTATTCGCTGCTGACCGGTGGGCTTCCGCACGAAGGTCTCGGCTACGCCGCACTCGGAAGGGCCATCCAGGAGCGCGACATCCGTTCGCTCGTCGACATGCTTCCCGACGTCCCGCAGGCGGTCTCGCGCGTGGTCGACCGCTCCCTGCGACGCGATCCGCGCGACCGCTTCGAGACCGCCGTCGAGCTGTTCGAAGCGCTATCCGAGCTCGAGGAGCATCTCTTCCGTGAATCGAGCGAGCCGACGATCCCCGATGCAGACATCGCGAGCATCGCGCCGGCGACCCCCCAGATTCAAGGGTCGCCATCGGGTGCGCCTTTTAC
Source organism: Polyangiaceae bacterium (assembly GCA_043755175.1). Taxonomy (GTDB): domain Bacteria; phylum Myxococcota_A; class Polyangia; order Polyangiales; family Polyangiaceae; genus CAYYKK01. The sequence goes on from JAYUUB010000186.1 coordinate 16,528, forward strand.
CGCGGAGGTCCGCACTCGTCTTTTTCAGGCGGTGCAGGCTGCGCCAACCCTCGGACCAATCCACTATTGCGAAAACCAGGGAACGAGCATCGCTTACCGGACCGTAGGAACGGGTCCGATCGATCTGGTGCTCACGCTCGGAGGTCTCACGCACATCGAGGCAGCTTTTCAATGCGCCTCGTTCGATGGCTTCGTACGAGCGCTCGGCGGGTTCTCTCGCGTCATCATTTACGACAAGCGTGGCTCCGGATTGTCGGACCGCGCGGCCGTCGCACCCTCGTTGGAGGACCACGCCGGCGACCTGCGCGCCGTGATGGACGCCGCGCGCGTCGTGCGTGGGCTCGTCGTGGCGACGGGCGACGCGGTTCCGATTGCCATTCGCGCGGTCGTATCGTGGCCAGAGCGGTTTCGCTCGCTGGCGCTCTTCGGCGGAGCTGCGCGTTTACTTCGAGCGAGCGACTTTCCGGCCGGGCTCGATCCCGAAGCCTTCGACGCGCATCTTCACGCGATTCGCGCGACCTGGCCTGAGACCGATCTCCTTCGACGTGAAGCCCCATCGGCCGCCAACGAGGCCGACATCCGTGCGTGGTACGCTACTTACCTCCGTGCCGCAGCCAGCCCAGGAAACGCCGAGCTCGCGCTCTCGTCCCTCGGTCACGCAGACGTCCGAGCGCTCTTGTCGAGCGTCGAGCTTCCGACCTTGGTGCTGCGTCGCGAAGATGATCCTGTCGTGAGCGCCGCCCTCGCCGAGCACCTCACGCGAAACATCCCCGATGCGAAGCTCGTCACGCTCCGAGGGCGAGACCATCTCCCGTTCTTCGGAGACGTGGCCGCGCTCGTGAGCGAGCTCGCGACGTTCTCGAGGCGTGGGCTGCGCGAAGAGACGACGGTGGAGACGCCGATTCTCTGAAGCAGGCGATCGTCTGCGACGAATGTGCTTCACGAACGACGCCCGCGCGTAGGGCGATCGCGCCACCCTCGAAGAGATCGCTCATGAGTCGACAATCGCCCCGTCCCGTCGGGGCCGCTCGGCTTGGATGTGCCGTCGCGCTCGGGCTCTGCGACGAGCTGGTCTCGTGTTGGAAAGCGCGCGGACGCTTCGAAGTGGATGACGGCGCGCACCGTGTTCAGAGCCCGCCGGGGGATGTCGACCGGTGCGTCACACGACCTAGTCATCGTCGGGTTCGGCGTCCCCCGACCGGATCATTTCTTGGGCGGCGTCTTCTTCGGAGGGCTGCCTTTGTTCTCGATCTTCACGACCTCGGGGCCGCTCTTCGGCGGAGCCTCTGGAGTGACCGAAGGGCCGGTGAGCTCGGCCGAGTTGCTGAAGGCCGAGACCGACGCGATCTTGTCGTCTTTCAGTCTGACGATGTCGATCGCATGGACTACGGCGGGCCTCTGCCCTGGCTTCGTGGGGCCGTGCAGAGTCGCGCTCCAGACCGTCTCACACGCCGCGATCTCGCCGAAGCGGAAGCACGCGACCGTGTCGGTCGACGCGTCGGGGAACGCCTTGGCTGCGTCGCGTACGCCCTTCAGAAACTCTCTCTTGTTCTGGTCGGCAGAGGCGGGCGCAGCGCTCATCGACATGTCGTCGGTCAGCATGGCGGCGAGGGCCTTGTCGTCGTGGTGATCGCACGCGCCGAAGAATGCTTCGAGAGCGGGGATCGCCTCGGGAAGACCGTCACCTTGGACGAAGATTTCTTCGGGTGCCGTCGGGACGATGTCGGCGGCGCGCGACTTCGCTTTGTTCGAGCCCAGCCCGAGCTGCGCCTTCACGGTGGCAAAATCGAAGTACATCGTCTCGTGTCGCACGAGGCCGTCGTCTCCGAACGAGAGGACGCTGACACCGTGGTAGCCGATGCGCTTATTCGTCGCGTGATGACCCATGAAGTCGCCCGTGTTGGTGCCGCGGACGACCCACTCCCACACCGCGAGATGACCCTTCGAGAGAAGCCTCACGCTCGAGAGCTGGGCGTCGGGGAACGCATCGAACATCGCGGCGAGATCGCGTGTCATCTCCGCTCGCCCGGTCTGCTCCATGCCGTGCTCGCCTGGGCTCGCGATGACCGCGCGCGGTACGTAGAGCGAAGCGATCTTCTTCGCATCGTGCGCTCCGAAGCCGGCGATGTTCGCGGCGACGTAGCCGGTGACGATCTCTTTCGGTGTCTTGGGAGGAGGCGCAGGCTCGGCCGAGGCGGAAGCGATTAAGGGAGAAGCGCTCGCCGACCCCTGAGCCTTGGCCGACGCAGAAGCACGCGCTGAAGCCGCACCGCTCGCGGCGGGCGATCCCTCGAAGGCGGCAGGTTCGCTCGCCCCTCCGCAAGCACCGAGGACGATCCACAACGCCGACGTGGCGACGATCCGATTGCGCATGCCCATTCGAAGAGACCTCTCGCGCGGAGGCTCGTTCAAGGCAGCCACGCTGTAAAGCGGATTGGTCACCTCGGTCGCGAACGAGAGCTCTCGAAAAGGAAACCGACGACGAACAGGGAGCGCTTGCTACGCTCGACAGGTCCCTGTCCTCCGACCCCTTCGACTCTCACTCGCTCGATGGTGGCCCGCCTCGTCGCTTCGGAACCGAGCACCGACCTCGACCGAGACGGCACGCCCCGCGCTCGTGGCTCGTCGTCGCGACGTGCATTGCATCGGCTTGCTCTGCGTCTTGTGCGCAAAGCGTCGATGGGTGGGCGGCCGCCATGGCCGGCCACGCCGCGACCTCGACGACGGCGAGCCTTCCCCGACGCAGCGACGATCCGCACGCGCGCAGCAAGGGGGCGTTCGACTACCGCGACTGCAACCACGACCTCCTCGATGCGCGCGAGACCGACGTACTGACGAGCTCGGCTCATTGCGGCGCTTGCGGCGTCCCCTGCTCGGGGACGTGTAGCGACGGGCTATGCACGGCTCGACCGAAAGTCGCCGAGAAGGAGACCGACTGGCGAGCTCCGAAGAAGCTGCTCCGTGTCGGCCCGACCGACGTCCCGTTCGGGGCTCGCGGCGAGGTCTCGCTCCTCGCATTCGAGGTCGACGCCGACGCGATCGAGTCTTGGCGCTACGACGCGTGCCTCGCCGAGCGCGTGTGCGCAGAGCGCTCGATGATGCAGCCTCGAGGCGACACACCCGACACACCTGCGGTCGGAATGCGCTGGGAAGACGCCGATGCATTGTGCAGGGCGCGTGGCATGAGCGCCGAGACGACGCTGCAAGAACGGGCGATTCGTGACGGCGGTGCGCCTCCTCCCGGACCCGATCGATTCGATCCCAAGGTGGCGAGCGGCCTCGTCACCGCTGGTTTTCGCTGCACCCGTCTACTCCCGAATCCTTGAAATGGAGGTGCCGCCGCGAGGCGCTTGCGACGAAGCTCAACCTTTCAGCGCGACCGCTTCGCCGGCCAGCGTAGCCCCCGGCTCGAGACACAATAGACGAACGCGACCAGTCGCCACGAGGCGCCCCGCATCGTCGACGATACGCCCCTCCCAAAGCTGTGAGCGCTTGCCGCGCGCGAGGGGCGTCGCCGTCGCGTGCAGCGTTCCACCGCGGGTCGCGCGAAGAAACGACGTTTGGTTGTCGAGACCGACGACAGAGTAGCCACGCTCCATGGCGTCGAGCGCCGCGCCCGACGACGCGAGCGTCTCGACGATGCCCGCGTAGACGCCACCATGGACGACGCCGTACGGCTGCAGATGTTGAGGACCGATCACGATTTCGGCGCGCACCTCGTCTCGCGTCGCGTGGACGAAGCGCAAATTCATCGCCGCGTTCCACCCATCACGTGAAAGATTCAGGGCCTCGGAGAAGTCGGTGGGATCGGCGTCGGACATGGGCTTGTCGTAGGCGATGCCGTCGCTCGGCGAAAGAACGAACGAGGAGTGGCGATCAGTTCCCGTCACCTTCACGAGCGTTGGCGCGCAGGCTCGTTCGAACACCGTCGAGAGCTCGGTGGCCCCGGAAGTGAGCTCTCGATAGGCCAATAGCGCGCTCACGTAGTCGGCCATCCCCGACGGCCTCACCGTGTAAAACGCGATACCACGAGACACGTAGAAAGCGGTGGTAGAGGTCGCGGTGAAGCGCGACGCCGGGCGCACCGACGACTCGAACCTGGTACGCGGATTTCTCTGCCACGGGCGCATGGTCGAGCCGGGGGCGCGGCGCGGCCAAACACGCAGTGCTTGCAGACCCGTTCGATGAACGGCGAGCACTTCGATGTGGACGAGACTTGAAGGCCCACGCGACTTCGATCGACCGAGGTGCCATGATCGCGCTCGGCCTCCCCTCCCCTCCGAGCCACGAACGAGAAACCATGCCCAACGAGCATCAACGCCCAGCCTCCCGGGATGACGACGCCGTCTCCAAAGCTCGAGCGCCCACCCACGCAGAGCGCTGCCGAACGCTGGTCGAGTCGGCTCGCGCGGCGACGCTGTCGACGATTGCGCGCGATCCCGCTGGGTTCCCTTACGGCTCGCTGGTCACGGTCGCGATCGATCCGGTGGGTCGGCCGCTCTTTCTGTTGTCGGAGCTCGCAGAGCACACGGGCAATCTGCACGCGTGCAGCAACGCGTCGGTGCTCATCACCGAGCCTCTCGGTGCGCACGACCAACCGCTCGCTCTCGGCCGCGTCACGATCCTCGGGCTTTGCGCGAAGGTCGCGGCCTCCGAGCTCGACGCGCAGCGGGCGCTGTTTCTGGAGCAGCAGCCGAGCGCTTCGTACTACGTCGACTTCAAAGACTTCGCCTTTTATGTGCTCGAGCCGCAAGCGCTCCGCTACGTCGGCGGATTCGGTCGCATGTCGTGGGTCGACGCGAAAGACTACCGAACGGCCGAGCCCGATCCGCTCACGGCGTCGGCGCGAGGCATGCTCGAGCACATGAACGGCGACCACGCCAAAGCGGTGCTCGCGTACGCGCGCGTGCTCGCCGGGATCACCGAGGCGACCAGCGCCACGATGACGGCAGTCGATCGCTATGGCTTCGAGCTCGCCGTGATCACGAAAGACGGTCCGCGCGCGACGCGAATCGCGTTCGATCAGCCGGTCGGGACACCCGACGAAGTGCGTCGCGCCATGGTCGAGCTCGTTCAGCGGGCACGCGGGCTCGTAGGTTGAGCGCGCGCAACCTGGGCGGTCGTGAGCGGAGATTTGACAGGAAGACAGCAAGAGAGAAAGATTGACGGAGGATACGGCGGAGACCGAGCTTGGGTGCGTCTCAACTGACACGCCGCGTTTCGTCTTCCGCCTTTGTGGGCAAAGTGAAGGCCTGACGGTGGCTCCACCGCAGTGCGCAGGGGCTGCGCCGGTTTGATGCGTCGATTCCCGACCTTCCTGTCTTCCTGTTCAATCCGCTCCGCCCCAACGTGCCCCGAAGAGCTCGCGCGATCAGGGGGAGATGACGAGCTCGTTTCGCGGGGTCGTGGGGCTCGCGGGCCCGTCGTACGGGCTGGGCACGGGGCGTTCGTGGCTGACGACTCCCACTTTGCCCGTCGAATAGATTCGCACTTCGGTGAATCCATAGAAAGGCGCAGACCACGACGACTCGACCGGGCTGCCGCCGTTTCCGGCGACGACTTGGTAGACGCCGCGTGGCCCGGGGAGACGCGTCGCATCCCAGAGATGAGCGTGCGCACAGAAGTAGCCGCGCACTTTGCTCGTTTGATCGAGGAGCGATTCGACTGCCAACGTGAATCCAGTGTCGACCGTGGCATCGCTAGCCGTATCCCCCGTAGGAGACACGATGGGCTTATGCCCCAATACGAAGATGTGCTCGATGTTCGGATCGGCCTCGGCCGCTGCGAGATCGTGCTCGAGCCAGGTCATCGCGATCCAGCCGATTTTGGTAAAACCGGTCGACGCATCGGGGGTCGAGGTCGCAGTGTCGGTGTTCAATACGACATAGTGAAGCGAGCCCGAATCGAAGGAGTAGGTGAGCTTACTCTGATCGTCTTCGAGCGCGTCGACGTTGGGAGCCACATTCGAAGGCCCATTGCCGGCAAAGTTTGCCAACTGCTGTTGTACGAGCCAATCGTCCCAGACTCCGTCGGCGCCCGGATTGGTGATCTCGGCTTTGCCGGTGCTCTTCGATTTGGCGAGCATCTCGTGGTTCCCGGCGATGGGGACCATCGACAGCTTGGTCGCGATCTTCGACGCGTCGGACGCATAAGCAACCGCCCACGCATCGAGCTCGCTTCGAAACACGCTCATTTTGGTGTCGAGACCGAGGACCAAGTCGCCTGCGAAGAAGAAGAGCGGGGGCGTGTCTGGGAGCTTGGCGATGTCGGCGAAGGTCTGGGTGAGCTCGGCCGTGTTGGCCGAGCTCGGATTCGACTCGGGGACCCAATGGGCTTTGTCGAGCCGGTTGCAGCCCACGTAGACGAACGACGAGGTGAGGGTCTCGTCGCCGCTCGTGCCGCTGCCGATCGACGTGTCGTGGGCCGACGTGGCCCCGGTGGTTGCATCGGTCGAGGATTGGCTCGCTGCGCCTCCCGCCCCGTCTTTGGTCGTGGCCGAGCACGCCACGAGCAAGAGCGAGCCGAGCCAGAGCGCGCGCGAAGCCATGAGATCTCATCGCGACTCCGCTCACACGAGTCAACCCAAGGGATCTTCAGGAACGACGTGGGCCTCGACGAACGCCTCGCGAGACGGTGGGACTTCGCTCATTCTGCTGTACACTGTCGCCCATGATTCGACAGAGCTCGAGGCGCCTCGTCGGCTTCACCTTCGCCGCCGCGTTCGCCTTCGTCTCCGGAACTTCGGAGGCGCACTTCACGCTCCAATCACCCGCTGCCGCCTCGTCACAAGACGCGTTGGGATCGCCGCAGAAGCTCGGGCCTTGTGGTGATGAAGCCGGCGGCACGGCGACCGGGACGGTGACCGCGTTCCAATCGGGCCAGACGATCACCGTCACCATCGACGAGAAGATCTATCACGCGGGTCACTATCGAATCGCGCTGTCGGTGAACGACCGAAGCGAGCTCCCGGCCGAGCCTCCGGTCACCCCCAATTCGAGTCCATGTGGGACGGTTCCGGTGCAAGATCCTCCGGTCTTCCCGATCTTGGCCGACAATGTGTTCGCCCACTCCGCGCCGTTCACTTCGCCGCAATCGATTCAAATCACGCTGCCCGCCGACGTGACGTGCACCCACTGCACGTTACAGGTGACCGAGTTCATGTCGGACCATCCACTGAACAACCCCGGCGGCTGCTTTTACCATCATTGCGCCGACATCTCGCTCCAGACGACGCCTGTCCAGCAGACGAGTGGGAGCGGCGGGAGCGGCACCGGGACGCCTTCTTCAGGGGGCTGCTCCGCGTCGTCGAACCTGACTCCCGGCGCGCCGGTCGGGCTGGGGATCGCAGGGCTCATCACCCTCGCCGCGTTCATTCGATCGCGACGACGCATTACCGAATAGCCGATGCGTGATCGCGGCGCTCGGTCTTGGAGCGCCGACCGAAATCAGGCTCCGCCACTCGAACGATGCTTCAGCGAGCACGTCGGGCAGCGCCACGCGTACGTCGTTCCGGTGGGGCCCGGAACGCGCGACAATCGCCCGCCGCACTTCGCGCTGATCAGACTGTAGTTCAAGCTGGTCGGCGGCGCGAACACGCGACAATCGACACACTGGCGTCGACTTTGCACTTCGGTGTCGGCGTCGTCTTCGAAGAGCGAGTGCAGGTTTCGCTTCGAAGAGGGATTGTCGTCGTCGGGGCCGCGTTGGCCGCCCATGACTGGAGATTAGCCGATTTGCCCTCTTTCGTGCGCACCAACGCTCCGAACGGATTCTCGCACCGAGTAAGCGGAGAGGAGCAGAGCGGGGTTGCGCGCAGGGGTTCTATTTCTTCAGCTCGGTGCCTAGATCGGTGAGGCACTTCGCGAAGGCGTTGCAGTCTTTCTCGAGATTGCAGCGCTCGGCCAGCTGCAGCCGGACCGGCGTCGCGGGATCGGCGATGCAGCTCGCGACGCATACACGCGTTGTTTCGGCGCCGCTCTTTTCGACGGCCGACTTTGCCTCGGGGTCGAGGTCTTTCATGCGGAGGGCAGCCTCGATGCCGCACGCCGTCGCGTGCTCGCAGACCCGCTTGCAGTAGTCGGGCTGAGAGACGGGAGGCAGGCTCGCGCTCGCGCTCGGAGGCGCGCTCGGAGACGCACTCGACGAAGTGCTCTGCGAGGCTTGCGAACCGCAGCCCATGGCCGAAGAGAGCGCGAGAGCCGAGACGATCGTGGCTTTCGCCAAGTCGATGCGATGGACGCTCGGGCGGTGGTCCTTCATAATCTCGGCGAGGTGAGAGAAGCTCCAATGAAGCACGTCGGTCTCGGCATCGTAGGTGGAGTCTTCCTTGCGGTCACGGCATTGCGCTCGAGCCCGCTCGAAGCGGCCGAGTCAGCGGCCTCGCCGCAGGTGGCCAGCGCCGAGCAAAAGGTCGAAGAGGGGAACCTGAGCGGGGCGCTCGCGTCTCTTCTGGCCGTCGAGCCTCGCATCTCCAACGCGTCGACCGGGATGGGGCCTCAGAAAGATCTCGCGCTCCGCGTCGCTGCGCGAATCATCGCGCGCGCAGACAAGCCGCCTTTCGTAGGCTTTCCGAGCGAAGAAGAGCAGACCAAGTGGGCTTACCTCCAGGTCCGAAAGCAGAAGGAGGCCGGTCCGACTCCCTCGCTCCTCACCGATTTCGGAGAGATCGCCGCGCGCATTCCGACCGAGCGAGGCGACGCGCTGAAGACGCTCGAAGACCTCGAGGCCCAAGGCACGATGGGCTCCTCGTTCGGCTACGCCACGCTCGCACGCCTCCGCGACGAAGTCGGCCACGAGACGGCGGGAGTAGCCGGTGCCCCGCTTCGCGCGCTCGCCGCTGGCAAACGGCAAGTCGCGCTCGCCCGCTGTCACAAGACCGCAAAGGTCGCGACTACCTGCGACAAAGGCCTCATCACGGTCACCGCCCCCAAGGGCTGACCGCGCCCCTCTCGCTCTCGCTCTGCTTCCTCTCCCTTCCAACCTTCCGATCTTCCCGTTCCTCTGCCTCTGCGTCTGCCTCGTGCTCTGCGCTCCGAGGTGAGAGGAGGAAACAGGAAGATCGGAAGACGGGAAGCTCGGAGGAGGAGGCGCGGATCAGTTGGGGACGGGCTGCGCGCAGAAGCCGTTGATGCAGAGGTTCGTCGGGTCGCAGCAGTCGGCCGCCGTCGAGCACTTCTCTTGAAGGCCAGAGCAATTCGCGGTCGGAGGCGAGCACACGAGATTACCGACGCCATCGGGCTCGCAGAACCCGCCGCAGCATTGGTCGCCGGTATCGCAGGATTGACCATCTCCCTTGCACGGATCGAGCACCCAGAAGCCGCGTGAATTGCCGGCGAGGATCTCTTGAGCGGGCAAATAGAAAGCGGGAAAGCTCGGATCCGAGCCGGGTGGGGCGCTCAAATCGATCGCGCCGACCCAGAGCTTCTTCACCGTCGCTTTGGAGAGGTCGGTCGTGTCGTAGTCGGGAGCCCAGCTCCGCCAGGGGACCGATTGGAGCATGTTTCCGTATTCGCGGCGGCTGGTGAAGACGACCCATGCGTAGCCACCCGAAACGACCGGCAGCACCGTGGGCTCGTAGTTGAGCGTCGTGTCGTCGAATCCGGTTTCGTCGTAGCTGCTCCGCGGATCGGATGCGCCGGCGATTCCGTGGTTGTTCGGCCCGATCGGCACATAGGCATTGCCTACGCCATCTTTCCCGTTGAGCGCGTTCAACGGAACGGGTGTGGCCACGCCTTCGAGGTTCACCCACCAGAGCTCGCTGCGTGCGCCATTTCGCGTGACCATGACCGAATCGCTTTGACTGGTTCGGACCTGCGTCTCGAACAGGAGCCCCTTGTCGTCGGGCGTGAATACCGGATAGCCGATGCGCTGCCCCGAAGCAGGGGTGACCAACGTCTTGATGTTCGAGAAAGTCTGAGTGGCGGCGTCGTAGTCGCCGACTCGAATGGGCCCGTGAAAGTTCTGGGTCTGATTCAACACGTCGACGTACGCGATCTTCTTGTCGTCGGGCGCGTAGGCGGGGTACCCGGCAGAGAGCGGGTTCGGAAGTCCCGTGGCCGTAGCCGCCGCGGGGGTGGGCCCGAACGACCAGAACGAGCTCACCGCAGTTCCCGCGCTGCTGTTGGTGATTCCGGGGTTCGACGAAGACGGGTTCAGCGTGTTGCTGAGCGCGAACGAGGCATCACCGGTCAACGCCGCCCACGTGAAGACCCCTTCTTGCGGGATCTGCGCGACCGATCCTTGAATGTCGGCGGCCGACAGATCGTAGAGAAAGCTTCGACCATCGCCCGGTGCGCCGAGCTCGGATTGGGTGAGAAGCCATTTCCCGCGCGACGCGACGACGTGGCAGACACGGCAGCCGGAGTTGTTGATCGGAATACCGCTCGCGTTGAGAGGGCTGTTCTGTCCTACGACGAGCTTGGGAGCCGTGTCACCGGAGCGAATGCCCAAGATGGCGGCGCCGATCGGGTGTCCGGCCGAGTCGGTGGCTGACCAGTTCTTGACCAGCTGAGTGCCATACGAATTGTAGTAAACCGATCCGGTGAGGCGTCCGGGCGCGACGCGCCACGTCTGCGTGATGGGCCCATAGGCGACTCCACCCTTTTCGACGACGAGCGAGAGGCTCAGCGTATCGGGGAGGTTGTTGAGGGTCTTTCCGCCCGCGGTGTTGGTCGCGATGTCCCAAATGTCTTGTGGAATGGGGTGGCGAATGAATCCGCCGGCAGTCTGCGCGAGAAGGGGGGGAGGTCCGAAAGTGCCCGACCACGAGAACGAGCCACTCGAGGTCTCGAGCTTCATTCGAATCGCGTCGACGCCCCCGAGCGCCGAGCTCCACATGACGAGTGGCGCGAGCATTCCTCGCGGCCAAACAGTCTTGTCGTAGGGGTACAAGAACTTGAGCTGTTGACTCGCCGGATCGGTGGGAGCTCCGAGCGCAGTCAGAATCGTCGTGTCGTTGACCGGCGTTCCGAGACCTTCGCCGCCGACTCCACCGACACCGCCTCCTGCCTTGAGGTCGCCGACCGTCGTGGGGATCTGCGCCAGCTCGCCGGGCTTCGTCGGATCGGCACCGTTCTGAGTCCCCGCCAGCTTGATGAGGATCTGACGGTTCGCCGTCTTTCCGTTCGCGCTCGCCGTCACTTCGACGAGACCTCCTGCCGTCCCTTTCGGGGTGAAGAGCGCCGTGGCCGACGGGCCGGTCGGCATCGTGCCGACGTCGCCACGATCGAGCTTCCAAGTCGCGTTGGTGGGATTCCCACCCAGCGTGGCGGAGTAGGTCACGGTCGGGGTGTTCGCACCGATCGCGACGTCGAGCGTCTGGAGTGGCGCTGGCTCGACGTCGAACGTGTCGGAGGACGAGCCAGTGGAGAATCCTGTCCCAGCGGAGCCGCCTGCACCGCCGGATCCGGTGCCGGTCGAGGTCGACGAGCCTGCCGTGTCGCTCCCCGAGCAGGACGCAGCAGAAATGCTGAGCACCATCGAGAGAACGAGCGCACCAAGAGGCCAGAGACGTCGCACCGAAGAGTCGAGCATGCTCCTACACTAGACGGCGTAGCGATCGCCTTCAATTGGGGTTCCTTACCCACAAGTAACACTCACGCGATCCGTATGGGATCTGCGCGCTCGCCTCGACGAGCCGAGGCAGGCTGCCGACGAGGATGCGTTTATCGGTCGCGCGAGGCGCGCTTGGGCGGCGTTCCCGACTGAAACCAGCTCGGCAAGGTGCGGCCTGAATTGTCGGGGAGCGGCGGAGGAACCTCGCCCCACAGCTCGACGCGGGTCGTCGCACCTTGGCGAGAGACCTCGATACGAAGACTCCCTCGCCAAACGCTTCGAGGCTTCTTGACCGTGACGTCGGCGAATACCGTGGTGCCGACCCCTGATTCGACCTTCGCATCGACGTGCAGACGAAGGTAATCGACGATCTCGCTCGAGGGCCTCGTTCCGACCAATACCACGTTCGAATAGAGCCGCTTGGTGATCTGGAGCCCTTCCGGGAGCGCGAGCCCAAACGCCTCGTCCGAGGTCTCGAGCATCTCGCCCTCCGCCAGCTGATCGGGAGCCTCGAAAGGCGCCACGTCGGGCGGACGGAGAGCGTCGTGTCTCTCGTGGCGACATCCCGAAAGTCCCGAAGCCAAGGCCACGACGAGCCACGAGGCGACCAGGGGAAGCGCTTTCTGCATTTTCAGATGAATCATCGTGAGCTCCCTATTCGACGATCGAAGCCCAGCTGACGATTTTGGTCAGCGTCTTCGGCGCCGCGATCTTCACGTGGAGTGACTTGGTGGTAGCCCCTTGCTGCCCACTCGACAGAAGCGCGTCGGGCCCGAGCGCACTCGAGAAGCCGTCTGCGCGCCCTGTCTGGAACACGAGCTGAAAAGAGCCCGTGTTGGTCCGCGAAGTGCTCGCGTAATTGCCAGCGAACCAGCCGTCCGTCGTGGTCGATACGCTCCCCGCGCAGGAGGGAGTTCGATTGACCTGTACGCCGAAGATCACCGACTGACTGTCGAAGGTCACGAACTTCGCGTCGGCACCCAAGACGGAATCGGTGTCGAGCCCCGCGGCGCCGGTCAGATAGTCGACGCCCCAGACCTTCGGTGTTCCCGAGGCGCACGCCGCCAGGCTCGGATTCGAAGGAGCGTACGTGGCAAAGTAGAGGATCTTGTCGAAGAGCGTCGCCGGCCCCGTCACACGCTCACCGTCGGAAAGCGTCACGCGGAAGGCCTCGGTCGGCACGAAGCCGCCGTGGTTGTCGGGTCTATCGAGGAACGAAACCATGAAATTCTTCATTCCCGTGGAGTAGCTCTGAAACCCGTCGTGATCGCCCGTCGCGAACACGACGACCGGATTGCCGAGTGTGTCGACGCTGAGAATCGAAGGGACGACGACGGGTTGTCCGGCGAGGGCGGGGTAGGTTGCCGTGGAGGCGCCATAAGCGTCGAACGCGACGTCGATCGTCCACTTGGCTGGGTCGGTGCTGTGGAGATCGAGCCTCCATATCGTTCCGTCGGCGTCACCGACGTAGGCGCGGTCGGCGGAGACGCCTCCCGCATTGGGGAACGCGACCGAAGTGCCAGTCATCGGGCTGTCGAGCGGCTTCGCGTCGGAGCGCACGCCCGAGAGCGCACTGACCAACGACGCGTCGGAGGTCGCGAGATCGCCAGGCGAGAGCGCGGTCCCGACGCGCCCTTCGAAGCGCTTCAGCACCCTGCCCGTCGCGAGCTCGACGATGGTCACGCTGCGAGAAGGCGAGCTGTCGCCCCACTCACGAATCGCGGTACGCACACCCGTCTTGTTGCACGTGGTGCAGCGACGGCTCGGGCGAATGTCTTTGGTCGGGTCGTTGGGCGCCACCGAATACGAGCTACCCCCCGACAGAATTGCGACGGCGACCTGGTCCACTTTGGTGAAGCCGTTCTTGAGATCGACCATCGCGATCTCGGCGCTCGGAACCGACGCGCCGAACAAGCGAACTGGAGTCGACCCTGCGGTGCGGAGCTGCCAGAGAAACTCGGGCTTGGTCGGATTGGTGACGTCGAGCGCGTAATAGAAACCACCTTCGGTCGAGGCGCCGCCACTGCCGACGAGAATGGTCTTCCATTTACCATTACCGTTTTGGGCGTCGACCGAGCTACGGCGCACCATCACGTCGCGAACGACGACGGGCCCGTCGAGGAGAATCGAATGCGAGTTGAAGTTCGTCCAGATGTCGGGCAAGACCGCCGGCGGAACGAACGACCAGAGCTCGTTGTTTCCGCCGTTGTCGGCGCCATCGGGCTTGGGGACACCACCATAAGTGAAGTCGCTACCCACGCTGTTCTTGGCGACGACGAACGCGTGGAGCTGTCCGTCGATGGTCGCCGAATAGAGGACCGTGGGCCTCGTCGCTTGAGCACCGGTATGCGATGCATCCGGGACGACGGCGAAGTCACGACGATAGGCTTCGTCTTTCACGTAGTCGAGCGGCGGCCCGACGATCACGGGGCTCGAATGGTATAGAGCGCCCAGCGGGTTTTGATTCGTGTAGTCGACCGGAACCCAGCTGCACGTGTCGTTGGGACAGCGATCGTTCGGACGCCCAGAGACGTTGTTGTGGAAGCCTCCGAACCAGCGCAGCAAGAGGTCGGCGCAGTCCTTCGTATTCGAAGCGCCGAGCTGGGCCGAGCACATCCCGAGCGACGTGGAGTCGATACCGAGTAGCGTCTCGGCCAAGAAGCCCCCCGAGAGCAGGGATTGGATCTTCTTGTAGAAGTCGTCAGACGTCGTCAGGCTCGATTGATTGCTCGATAGAGTGGTGACGATGCCCGAGAGCCCATCGGCGTTCGGACCGATCGGCGCGAGCGTCGAGTCGTAGTCTTTGCGCCGGAGGGTCTGATTCTGTGCCGACGATGCCGAGCTGTCGGTCGCGACGACGGTGAAGAACTTTCGCGTCTTGTAGCCGTTGACCAGGTTGCGCGCGAAGTCGTCTCCTCGAGTCGCATCGATCGTGGCAGCGACCGGAACGGGTGAGGCGTTGTTGCTGCAAGTCAGTCGACGACGCTCGAGAAAGCCACGCCACATCGGCGAGACATTCGCGACTCCGCCAGGCGCCCAGGCCGAGTGACCGACGGCCAACGACGAGAGCAGCTCGAACGACGACGGCGCGATCTGAACCGAGCCAGGTCCGATCTCGGTCGGATTCTGTGTCTTCTGAATGGTCGGAGCGGCGACGGCGAGCGCTGGCTCGGTGCGCGAGCTCGCGTCACCGATGGCCTTGGCTGCGATGGCGGCCATGGCTTGCTTCAGCGCGCCGACGTTGTCGATGAAGTACAGCGGTGGCTTCGCTGGGTCGACTTGGATGGCCAGATTGGCGAGCTCGCAGCAAGCCGCCAATACGCCGGCCTTTTCACCACCGGGGTCGGCGTCGTGGGTCCACGCACCCGGGCCTCCCGCACACATCTTGCTGACCGCGTGGCTGGCTCCGAAGTCGGTCGCGTCGAGTGATTCGCAATCCATGTCGCAGTTGGCCCCCGTCGCCTTGCCTTTCGCCGGGCAGTTGCCAGGCATGGCCTTCCATCGCACCGAGAGGTGCTTCGAGACCACGCCGAGCACGTAGACAGGAATCGGATTCGTCGGGTTCGTCGCGAGCTTGTTCGCATAGTAATCGGCCGTCTTGTACGGGCAAGTGCCGCCGCCCGTCGCACAAGTGGTCGGATATTGGAAGAGGCCGATGTATTGATTGAACCAGCTCGACACCTGCCAGAGGACTCGATACCCGTCGGTGTCTGGATTTCGCATGTCGTTGCCGAAGCGGCCATTCGACACGAGGACGACGGTCGTCTTCCGACAGCCGCCGGTGAATCCGGGATCGCCCGCCGAGCTCAAGAGAAAGCTCTTTCCAGAAGACGGATAGTCGGAGAGGCTCGTCGTGTCGTTGATGAGAAAGTCGTACGCGTCGGACAACATGCCCGCCACTGGAGGAAGGTCTCCTGGAAAGGGCTTCGTGATGTCGTACCCCTGAAACTGGGGATGCGCCGATAGAATGACCCGTTGTACACGCTCGTTCTGCACGGCGATCTCGTCGAGGCTCTCACTCGGAGACCCGAAGCCCATCAATCGACCTTCCCAAGGGCTTGCTTGCGGGTTGCGTGCACCGACCTCCCAATCTTGCAATCCGAACGGCGTCGGGGGCTTGATGGGAAAGAACGCGAACACAAGAGAGAGGGGCCCTGCAGATCCGTAATAGCCCGTGTGCGCACCCGACTGGGTGAGCCAGTTGTTGGTCGAGCCAGTGTACCAATAGCTGTTTCCGGTCTCGACCATGTTGGTCTCTGATGGGAGCCACTCCCATTCGTAGTCGGTCGAGTCGTCGAGACCTCGCAACCTGCCGTTGTCGGCGGTCATCAGCCCGAACCGGATTTGGCGCCCGAAGGCGTCGAGAATGCCGTCGTTCGCTTGGTCCCAGCCGCTCGGTCCGATGCTGCAGGCCTTGCCTTGCGACCAGCTGCTCTTGGAGGTGTCATCGTCGTCGTCCGACTCGTGGCCGGCGTTGACGAAGATGACCGGATCACGCGTGTCGAGAGGCTTGGCGCTGTTGACGGGCCAGTCCCACGGGTTGACGAACGTCGACGGTGAGTTGAAGTACGAGTCGACCGTGTTTCGTTGAGGGCGGCAGGTGTTCGACCGAACGTGACCGGTCGAGTCGACCGAGAACTTGCGAATCGATCCCGTCAGCGCCTCGACGACGGTGGCCCATCGGCTGCGATCGCCCCCCTTCGCGATGGAGTTTCCGTCGAGCTTCCACTGCATCGACCCGGACGTGTCGAGGAGGAGCAAGACGTTCGGGACCTTCGACGACCCGGCTTGGGCGAAAGCCTCGGCGCTGGCGAAGAGACTGAGCCCGGCCAATGAGCCTCCGAGCAAGCGCGCAGTCATTCGGTAGAAAGCCTTTCCATGCAACATGTGGAAAGGCGATAGCAAGGTCTCTGCCTACGCTGCAGGAGCATGATTTCAGGGCAAATGGGCCATTCGCAGAGGTGGCCGACCGTCGACCCATTGGCAGCGCCAAAACTTTGGCGCTCTCACGACGCCGTTCTACGACCCTTCAACCGTCGGCTGCTTCGATTCGGTCCAGGCGAGAAACCGCGAAGGCTCCCAGGTGTTGGCGACTTGGTCCGGCGTGAGCCACGCACGCTCGGCGTTGAGCGTGGCGAACCGCACCCGCGACAGCTCGTCGACGTGATGGGCGTCGCTCGTCAGGACGAAGATCGCTTTGCTCGAACGCGCCCGACGCAGAGCCTCGACCGACATGTCGAGACGGGGAAGACCGCCGTTCACCTCGAGCGCCGTGCCGGTCTCTTCGGCGGCTCGGACCACTGAATCGAGATCGAGATCGATGGGCGGCCGGGCCCCGATCATGCGTGCGCTCAGATGCCCTATCATCCGCACGCTCGGATCGTGCATCGCGGTCACCACGCGTTTCGTCTGCGCGGCGCGGTCGAGATCGAAGTGGTCGTGCACCGACGCGATGCAGAAGTCGAAGCCCTTGCGAAAGTCGGCGTCGTAGTCGAGCGCGCCGTGTGGGTCGATGTTGAGCTCGACACCGTGGAGGAGTCTCATCGAATCGCCGAGCTCGCGCTTCATCGCCACGATCTGCTCGCGCTGCGCGACCAGCGCCTCGCGCGCGACCCCCGACAGGGTTCCCTCGGCGTGATCGGTGATCGCGAGGGCACGGTAACCGAGGGCCTTGGCCGCAGCGACGACCTCGTCGAGCGAAGACTGACCGTCGCCCGAGACAGAGGTGTGTACGTGAAAGTCGCCGAGCACCGCTCCGAGCGGCTTCGGGAGCGTGCCCTTCTCGGCCGCCTCGATCTCTCCTGCATCTTCGCGAAGGACCGGCGGTATGAAGGGCAGACCGAGGGCGCGGTAGATCTCTTCTTCGGTCTCACGGGCCACGACCTTGCCTCCGTCGATGACCGAGAGCGCATACTCGTTCAGGGTGAGGCCGCGCGTGAGGGCGCGCTGGCGGAGCTTGATGTTGTGCCCCTTGCTGCCCGTGAAGTAGAGCTGGGCCGCGCCAAGTTGATTGTGCGCGACGACGCGCAGATCGACCTGGGTTCCGCGCCGCGTGACGATGCTCGTCTTCGATTCGCCGCGAACGAGCACCCGCGAGGCGACCGGCATCGAGACGAGCGCTTCCATGACCGAAGGCGCGCATCCAGGATCGGCGGCAACCACGATGTCGATGTCGCCGACCGTCTCGAGGAAGCGCCGCAGGGATCCACAATACGACGCGTGCGTGACGCCCGGGATCTCTCGCATGCGGGCCGCGATGCGCTCGGCGAGCGGAAGAGCGACGGAGATGGGGGTGCGATCGAGCGAGCCCTGTTCTTCGAGTCGTGCGAGCGAGACGGCAATCTTCTCTTGAGATTTTGCGCCGAAGCCCTTCATCGAGCTCACTCTGTTCTCGGCGAGCGCCTTCTTCAGATCGTCGAGCGACGACACGCCGAGCTCGGCGCGGAGCTTGTTCACCGCTTTCGGTCCGAGACCTTGCAGTCGCAACAGGGCGACCACCGAAGCTGGATGCTTCTGACGAAGGGCTTCGAGCTTTTCGACCTTTCCGTGCTCGATGAGCTCTTGGATCTTGGCCGCTGTGCTCTTACCGATGCCCGCGATCTTGAGGAGGTCTTGGATCGTGAGCTTGCCGAGATCGTTCGCCTGCGAGGCGATGGCTTGCGCGGCACTCTCGTACGCGCGAACGCGAAACGACTGCGGGCTACCTTCGTCGAGCGTCGTGAGCTCGGCGAGCTCACGCAGCATGTCGAGAACGTCCTGCTTCGTATCGGCCACCTGCGTGGTGTAGCTTCGGGCGCGTGGCGAAGAAAGAGGCAGCAGAGATCCTCTCCATCGGCGGGCGCGAGGTCACCATCTCGAACCCTCAGAAACCCTATTTTGCCAAAGACGCGAAGCTCTCGAAGCTCGACATCGTTCGCTACTATCTTTCGGTCGCCGATGGCGCGCTGTTCGGTATTCGCGATCGACCCATCGTGCTGAAGCGCTTCGTCGACGGAGCGCACGCCCAGCCCTTCTATCAAAAGCGTGCCCCCGAATCGCGGCCCGACTGGATACGGACCGTCACGCTCTCCTTTCCATCGGGACGTACGGCAGACGAGGTCGTCGTCGATGACGCAGCGGCGCTCGCGTGGATCGTGAATCTCGGGTGCATCGAGCTGCACCCGCACCCCGTTCGATCGGGCGATCTTTTGCACCCCGACGAGCTCCGCGTCGATCTCGATCCTGGCCCGGGGATCGTCTGGGACGACGTACGCAGGGTGGCCCTCCTCGTGAAAGATCTCCTCGAAGAGATGGGGCTCCGCGGCTATCCAAAGACGAGCGGCTCGCGCGGCATCCACGTCAATGCGCGCATCGAGCCGCGGTATGGCTTCGATGAGGTCCGTCGCGCCGCCTTGGCGCTGTCGCGTGAGATCGAGCGCCGCGCGCCCACCCTCGCGACGGCGAAGTGGTGGAAGGAGGAGCGCCACGGCGTCTTCCTCGATTACAACCAGAACGCGAAAGATCGCACGACGTGCTCGGCGTATTCGGTTCGTCCCCTGCCCGATGCGCGAGTGTCGGCGCCGCTCCGATGGGACGAGGTGCCCGATTGCGATCCGGCCGACTTCACCGTGCTCACCATGCCGGCGCGGTTCGCCGAGATCGGCGATCCCCACGCCACGATGGACGATGCGCGCGGCTCGCTCGATCTGTTGCTCGAGCTCGCAGCGAAAGACGAGGCCTCCGGGCTCGGCGACGCGCCGTGGCCGCCTCACTACCGAAAGATGGCGGGCGAAGGCGCGCGCGTCGCTCCTTCGCGCGCCCGTTCGCGCGCCGTCAAACCGGTAGAGAAAGGCTCCTCGGAAGGCGGAGCGGCGCTCACGCCCGCGACGCCAGCGCGACCGCTGCGCGCCTCGAAGATGCCGCTCATCGTCATCGCCAACTCGCCCAGCAAAGACGAAGCCCTCCTCGGCCTCGCGCGCTGGAGAGACCGGCACCCCGAAGCCGCCGCGCGCCTCGCGGTCGACGACGTACTGGTCGACTCGATGCGCGGCCGATCGTCGACCTGGACACGCATCCGCGTGAACCTCCGCCACGTCCCCGAAGAGCTTCGCCCGCCCCAAGAGACGCCCGATCCCGACGACGATCCGACCCGCGCGTGGCGCGAACAAATGGCTCTAGCGAAAAAGCCCTAACCCCCTACCCCCTCTCGCCTTCCTCTCCCTTCCAATTTTCCCGTTCCTCTCCCTCTGCCATCACGGCAGAGCATTTGAGGAGAGGGATAAGCAGGAAGAGATTGGAAGGTCAGAGGGGCGGATTTTCGGGAGCGAAGATTCGCGCGAGCTCGTGCGGCGGGACCACCTCGAGCTGCGCATACGTGCAATCGCTCGGCTTCTTGTCGGTGCGAAAGCGGCGGAACTGAGCCGTATGCCGAAAGCGCGTGCTCTGCATATGGTCGTAGGCGACTTCGACGACGAGCTCGGGCCGAAGTGGCTCCCACGACAAGTCTTTTCCTTGGCTCCAGCGGCTCTTCGCGCCGGGCTTACGCTGACCTTCTTCGTGATGCGAGCCGCCCCATTCTTTCCATGGATGGTTCTCGAGGGCGTTCTCACGATAAGGGGCTAAAAAATCGACGAGCTCTTTTCGCTTCTGGGCAGTAAAGCTTGCCGAGACTCCGACGTGGTGGAGCGTTCCGTGCTCGTCGTAGAGACCGAGGACGAGCGAACCGAGGAGCGTCCCCTTGCCGGTCTTGTGCCAGCGAAAGCCGGCGATCACGCAATCGCATTCACGCTCGTGCTTCACTTTGAGCATGGTCCGCTTGTTCGGCTCGTACATGCCTTGGTCGGACTTGGCCATCACGCCGTCGAGACCCGCCCCCTCGAAGCGCTTGAACCAATCTGCGGCGACGGCGCGGTCGGTCGTCATCGGCGTAACGAAGACGGGGGGCTTCGCGTCTCGCAGGACCGACTCGAGCATCGCGCGACGCTCGCTGAACCGCTTACCCATCAGATCGTCGTCACCTAGCGCGAGGAGATCCCAGAACACCACCGACGCCGGGAGCTCTTGCGCGAGCGTCTTCACGCGGGAGGCGGCCGGGTGGATGCGCACCTGGAGCGCCTCGAAGTCGAGTGTGTTTCCTCTCGCAACGACGATCTCACCGTCGAGAACGCATCTTTCGGGGAGAAAGGCTTTGAGCGGCGCAGCCAGCTCGGGAAAGTACCGGTCGAGCGCCTTTTGGTCGCGGCTCTGAATGAAGAGCTCGTCGCCGTCGCGAAAGACGAGCGCCCGAAAGCCGTCCCATTTGGGCTCGAAGTAGAAGCCGTCGCCCTCGGGGATCTCGGCGACGCGCTTGGCGAGCATGGGAAGAACGGGGGGCTGTACGGGGAGCTTCACTGGCGAGAAGGTTAGCAGCCCGTCGAAAGCTCGTGCACGAGTACGGACGAGCGCGGGTCGAGCCTCTTCTCGCGAACGATTTCTCGATGCGAAGTGGCTCGGTCGCCATCTGCACGACAGATCGAGCGCTTCGCTGCTCGGATCGGTTGCCGCTCACCACACGTTGGTGCAAACGTCGCCGCGTGAGCTTTTGGACGCGTGACGCACGGGCATTTGCAGAGGCGCTCTTCTCGGGTCCGTCGGGCCCCCCGCCGTCGGACCGGCTCGACTGGCTCATGGACGACCTCGCCGACTTCTTCGGGCAGTCCGGTCCTCGTGTCCTCGCGATCTTCGTGGGCGGCGTCACAGCGGCTTCGATCGTCGCGCCCGCCCTGATCGGCAAGCTCCCCCCGCTTCGACGCCTGTCGATCGAAGATCGCTGGCGCGCGCTCGACCGCATGGAAGAGACTCCCTTCGGGCTCCCGCTCCTCGCGGTGAAGGCGATACTGTGCATTCTCTACTACGAGCATCCCGGCTCACTGAGAGACATCGGCGTCACCCAGGGCGACGAGACGAGCATGTCGTGTCTCATCAATCCGGGCTCGCTCACGGCAGGGCGTGCGAAGCATGCGGCAACGTCGTGAGCGGCGCGATCCACGAAGGGCGCGCACACGATGGCGATCTAATCCTCGAAACCGACGTCGTGATCGTCGGCTCCGGCGCAGGGGGAGCCGTGGTCGCAGCGCTCCTGGCCGAGGCCGGGCAGCGCGTCGTCGTCCTCGAAGAGGGCCCGCACGTGCGCGTCTCCGAGATTCAGAGCATGCGGCCGAGCCAGCACATGCGGCGCGCATGGCGCGACGGCGGAATGACGGTCGCCGTCGGCGTCGGCGACACTCCGACCATCAATGTCACGATGGGGCGCGCCGTCGGCGGCTCGTCGATCGTGACCGGCGCCGTCTGCTTTCGCACCCCCGACCACGTGCTCGACGAGTGGGGTGGTCGCCTCGGTCTCGGCGGGCTCACCCCCAAGCTGCTCGAGCCCCATTTCGAAGAGGTCGAGCGCGCCATCCACGTCGAAGAGGTGCCCGAAGCGATGCGCTCGCTCTCGACCCGACGGTTCGCCGAAGGCGCCGAGAAGCTCGGCTTGGTCATCGAGCCTCTGCGACGCAACACCAAGGGCTGCAACGGCTGCGGTCGTTGCAATTTCGGCTGCCCGCATGGCGCCAAGATGAGCGTCGACATGACCTACCTTCCGCGCGCGACCGCGGCTTCGGCGCAGATCTGGTCCGATTGTCTGGTCGAGAAGATCACCATCGAAGGAGGCCGCGCGACGGGCGTCACCGGAAGGCTCATCGGGCGCGACGATGGATTCTTCAAGCGGTCTCGGCGGCTCGTGGTTCACGCCAAGCGCGTCGTCATCGCAGCCGGGTCGTACCACACGCCGCTCTTGCTCCAGCGTAGCGGCGTCGGCGCGCGCTCGGGCCAGGTCGGAAAGCACATGACGCTCCACCCGAGCTTTCGCATGTTCGCGCGCTTCGACGAGCGCATCGAGGGCTGGCGCGGCGCGCTCCAGAGTGCCTATTCGCGCTCGCTCGAAAAGGAAGGGATCACCCTCGTCGGCCTCTTCGTCCCGCCCGGCGTGCTCGCCGCGACGATGACGGGCTTCGGCCCCGAGCACGTGCGTCGAGCCGAACACGTCCCCTACATGGCCGTGTTCGGCGGGTTGGTGCACGACGAAGGGGGTGGCACGGTGCGACGCGGGCCGGGCCGCGAGCCGCTCGTCACGTACCGCATGGCCAAAGAAGACCGAGCGAAGATTCCGCGGGTCATTCGGATCATGAGCGAGATCTTTTTCGCAGCAGGGGCGCGCGAGGTGTTTCCTCCCATTCTCGGTCAGCGCGGAGTGACGGCCGACGAGCTCGCGAAGCTCGACCTCGACCACATTCCCGCGATGAAGCTCGAGTGCTCGTCGCAGCATCCGCTCGGCAGCGCGCGCATGGGTGTATCCGCCGATCAGTCGGTCGTCGACGTGAACGGCCGCGCATGGGACACCGACCAACTCTATGTGGCCGACGGCAGCATCGTGCCCACGAGCTTGGGCGTGAATCCCCAGCTCACCATCATGGCCCTCGCGACCCGCATCGCGCACGGGCTCCGCGAAAAAAGAGCCTGAGGTCGCTGCCGAACCAGCACCCACTCGCGCGTATCGCCTTCTCCATCGCTCGGACCGAAGGCGCAAGACCTTCGGAAAGGGCGAAGTCTCATTCCCTCTCTCGGGTAGATGACAGCGACCCGCCAACTGCGCTACAGGTGAGTCGCAATCTCAATCTACAGGGGAAGAAAACCGATGAACAAGACACTCGGCATCACCAAGGCTGTCGGCGCTTTGCTGGTCACTCTCGCGCTCGGCTGCGGCCCCACGCGCCCCCCGGCGCAAGCGTTGCCCGAGCTCTCGTCAGCCGATGCAGAGGTACGCCTCAAGGCTGCGCGTGACATCGAGACCGGCGCGCGAACGAGCGGTCTGGCTCCCGAAATCGTCGACGCGCTCTTGAAGCAGGCGACGACCGAGCCCGACTTCAAGACGAAGGCATCGATTCTCATCGGGCTCGGCTACACCGGCGACGAGCGGGCCAAACCCCTCCTCGATGCCTACGCCAAGACCGACGATCCGCAACAACGCACCTACGCCGCGCGAGCGTTGAAGAAGTGGTCGGTGAAGGCCGGCAAGCTCCCCGTCGAATACAAATTCCCGCCCGACTGGCCTTACGGAACCGAAGGCTACCCCGCCCCGCTTCCGAAGTGACCCGAGTTGCCGAGACGAAGAGACTCTGGCGTCAGAGTCTTTTCGACGGGCTTGATTTCCAGGGGTTTTGCTCGCGCCGCTCCGAGACCGTGCGGCGCGGCCTCGACCGAAGCACGTTCGATTCCGACGCGATCCGGGGCTGGGGCTCGATTTTCTCCTGGGGCTCTCGACGAGCGTCTATCCGGCTGTCGCGTGAGGCTCGGGCAGCGCCACGGCCACCGCCAACTCGGTGAGCGTCGACCGCAATAGGTACATCTGATCCGAGCCGAGGCCTTGGCCTACGAACGAAGCGCCACTCACCAACAGGGCGAGGACGAGGCTCGCCGGCGCGACGTAGAGCGCCGAGGGTTGCATCCCGAGTGTCCACTGCGCAAAGCCGAAAGCGCTCGCGATGAGCGTGACGAGGATCAACGTCCCGTACATGAGGAGGTACATCGCCCACACGTACGGATCGGGACCGAAGCGCGCCGAGAGATTGGCTCCTCCGGAGGCGCGCGCCGAGACCACCACGACCAGCTGCGGCGACCAAAAATGGTGCTCGTCTCCGGTGACGCCGAGCTCGATGCGATCGGTGAGTGCGATGCCTCGCACGCGCTTCGACACCGCAAGAAACGCCTTGAAGCGACGCGCGATCTCTTCGGGCGCGAGCTCTGTGACGAGCTCGAAGCGCGGCCTTCGACTGGGACGTGCGGTCATCTGTCTCCCCCGAGGACTCGTGCCTCGCTTTCGATGAAACACGCCGTGGCCGAGCTCGGCAAGCGTCTCGCCGGAAGCTGTCGTTTGGTCACGTGCCGTCGACGTTCATCGCCGACCTGCCTCGCGCTCGCCTGGGGTCAGCGATCGATGAAGCGCACCGCCATCCCCGACAAGTGCGACTTCTCTCCAGGGTCTCCGTGCTCGAACTCGGCCCCGATGACCGCGTCGGCTCCGAGGGCCGCGGCGCGTGCTTTGAGCTGCTCGAAGCCCTTGTCTGCGGTGCTGGCGTCGGTGTGAAAGTCGAGGACACCGACGACCTCGGTCATGCGACCGACGTCCTTGTCGGGATAGACTTTGACGTGATCCGTGGACACCACCGGCCGGGGCTCGAGCGACACGGGCGGCAGCTCGTCGCGCGCCGCACGGATGTAGATCGTCGTCGTCGTCGCCGGAGCGGGCCGAGGCTCTTGCGCAGGGACGACGATACTCTCGTCGGAGCACCCGAATGACGAGAGGCCCAGTCCGAGGGCGACGATCGCGCTCGGGAGCCTCATCGACGGAGCCTCACGGCAAGCCCACTCAGCCGACTCGGTTGCTTGCCTTCACCGTGCTCGAACTCGATGCCGATGACCTCGTCGGCTCCTGCCTCGGCGGCCTTGCGCCGCAGCTCCGGGAGCCCCTTGTCTTCGGCGTCTTCGTCGGTGTCGACCTCGATTCGACGAATCACCTCGTACGGCGGCAGCGGCGCGCCGCGACGAACGGCCATCCCACTCAGATGCGAAGGCTCGTCGCCGTCACCGTGCTCGAACTCTGCGTGAATGACCGCGTCAGCCCCGAGCGAGGCCGCTTTGCGCTTGAGCTCGTCGAAGCCTTTGTCTTCGGAGGTGGCCGAGGTGTGAAAGTCGATGACGCTCACCAGGTCGAGCGGACCGGGAATGGTGGGAGCACTCGTGACCAAGACCTGCGACGGATCCACGGCCGGTCGAGCTAGGGGCGTCTCGGGCGCCGGAACGTTGCTCTGCCCGGCGCACGCCGCCGTGACCGAAACCAAAAGTCCGGCAATCATCGATAGCTTGGTCATTGACCCTCCCGCGTCGACTCGAACGAGGTCGTCGACGCCGCGAAAGAGAACCCAGCTCGCGATGGTTCATTCCGCGAAAAAAACGGATTGAAATCACGCCAATTGTCCAATCGTGCAACCGTCGAAGCGATGCGACGACGGCGACTCTTCGGCTGCGCACGAGAGACAAAAGGGTCGCGCGGACGCTGCGTGCAGGAGGGAGCCGCGTTCGCTGCACACGTTTTTTGGAAGGGGCGCGTCAGGCCGTCGGATTGGGTCCGAAGACGCCTCGCGTGGCTTGGTCTCGCTCGATCGGACGAGCGCCGAGAAAGTTTACGTCGCCGAAACACAGGGAACTTCTCGCGCTGGATGAGCTCGATGAAGATCGGTCCGAGGGTTCGTCTCGTCTTGCATGTCATTCTCGTCCTCTTTCCAGCTCGACAGGAGCTTGCGACGCGCCGACTCCCAAGTCACCCGGTCTCTCCTATAGGAAAGCACAAAAAAACAAATCTCTTCATGTCTTCATGTGACAATCCTCGAAGCGGATATCACGCTGCAACTCGAGCTCCGACTCGTCGTCGCGCGAGGGCTGAGAGGTGCTCGATTCGATCCGAAGGCCTAGCGCGACGGACGTGCGGCGTGTCGAGTGTCGAAAATCGCAACAGCTCGAGAGGCGAGGTCACCGTCGGTCGACCTCGGCAGGGATTTGCCAGCGTCGTCTTCTTCGCGTGCTGCCGAGCGACGGCGCGGTGGAGCCCATCAGACGCAGGCTCGCCATTCCGCCGAAGAACCGGGCTCGCTGCTCAGCGAACGCCTCGTCAATCGGCTCATCTGCTGCCGGCGCGGGCGCCTGCGCGAAGGCCTGTTCGCGGCGAACGGCTTCGTCGCCGCGGAAAGAGCACGATGTCGAGCTTGGCACGCCGTCTGTAAGGGGTGGCGTCGATCGAGGTCGGGCGGTCGGGGCAGAGCGGATCGGCTGGCCGGCCAGATCTCAGCAACAGGAGCACACATGATGGGTCGGGTCTTCTTCGGAACGCTGGTCGCGACGGGTGTCTTGGGCGCGGGAATGGTGTCGGGATGCGGCGGCGCGCCTCCTGCGACAGAAGCCCCTCGCGTGGGCGCGAATCCGACCGATTCGATCGGCATCTATCTGGCGCGAAGCTGTGACAGATCCCATCCGGGCGTAGGCCCTCGCCGCGAAGGAACCGTGCGCCAAGGCTCGTCGGTCGCGCTCGCGCGCGGAGCCTCGGGACTCGTCGCTTACGTGGCCGATCACGATCGCCGACGGCTCGCGGTGGTCGATGTCGCGACGAAGAAGGTCGACGCGTTCGTGCCGCTCTATGGCGCCCCCGAACAGGTCGAAGTCCTCGGCGACGGGCGTGTCGTCGTAGCCATCGGAGGCGCGCGGCATCTCGAGGCATTCGAGCCGACGACCGATCGGCACACTCCTCTCCAAAGACTGTGCGCTCGCGAGCTGCCCGCCGGGCCGTTCGCGCTCGCGAGCTCTCCCGACGACCGCACGCTCGCCGTGACGAGCGCGTGGGAGCCCTCGCTGACGCTGCTCGACGCCTCGCTTTCACCCAAGAGCTCGACGCCACTACCGCGCGCGCCGAGAGGCGTGCTGGTCGACGAACACAACCACGCGTTCGTTTCACATCTCGTCGGCGGCAACCTCAGCGTCGTCGATCTGGCCTTCCCGATGCACTCGCCGAAATCGATCTCGCTTTCGCTCAAGGCCGGATCCCCGCTCGGTCCCGAGGCGGCTCTCGACGTGCAGCGCGGAGGATCGCAGGCCTACGCACTCGTGAGCGTCGACATTCAAGCGCCGCCGTCGACACAGCCGCCGTCGCTACTCGGTGAGGGTCGTCCGCTCACGGGCACGGCGCCTTCGCCCGTCGTGGTGGTACCTCCGAAAAGGCCACGAACACGAGTCGATCCGCCTCGTGCGCCTCCTCCGTCTCCGGCGCCTCCCGCGATGGTTCTTCCTCGACCCATGCCTCGAGAAACGACCACCCGGATCATCGTTCCGATGGTGAGCGTCGACTCGGGCGATCGCGATCGGCCGGGTCAGAGCTACTACGGACCACCCCCCATCGCGGGAGTCCCGAAGCAAGCGCCGGTCGCCGTCGTGGTCGATCCGCTCTCGGAGACGAGCCTCACCTCGCACGTGCTGGCGACCACTGGAGCGCAGCGCGGCGGAGAGTGCGTCCTCCCTCGCGCAATCGCGTCTCACCCGAAACAAGAGCTGCTCTACGTCACTTGTCTCGGCATCGACGAGCTGCTCGAGCTCGACGCCCGCTCAGCCGATCCGATGCACACCGTGCGACGCCGCTTCGTCGTTCCCGCCGGGCCCACCGGCGTCGCGATCGCCGGCAAAGAAGACCTCGCGATCGTCTTCTCGCAGTTCGACGCGGCGCTCTCCCTCGTTCCGCTCGATGGAAGCCGCGCCGAAGCGATCACGCTGACGGGCGGCGACATTCCCGAAGATTCGATAGCGAGCAATGCGAGCGCGATGCGCGGACGCGCGCTGTTCTACAAAGGGGACGATCACCGCATCACCGGTGACGGCCTCGCGTGCTCGAGCTGCCATCCCGACGGCACCGAAGACGGTCTCACGTGGTTCACGCCCGATGGTCCGAGGCAAACGCCCATGCTCGCCGGTCGATTGCCTCGCACCCAGCCGTTCGGATGGACGCGCGGCGAGACGACGCTCGAGTCGTACATATCGGGCACGTGCTCGCGACTCGGCGGGACGGGTCTCCCGAGCGAGGAGCTCAGCGAGCTCGCAGCCTACGTGCGGACGATGCCGGCGCCTCCGCGCAATACCCTTTACAGGCCCGACTTGGTCGCACGAGGCAAAGAGGTATTCGAAGGCCGCGGCTGCAGCTCGTGCCACGTCGGCGCGATTGGCACCGACGCGAAGATCCATGCGTTTCTCTCGAGCGAAGCCATCGACACGCCGTCGTTGAAAGACGTGGGGCTCACGGCGCCGTACTTTCACGACGGGCGCTACCGTTCGCTCGCCGAGCTCCTCTCCGATCCAAACAGCGGAATGGGTTCGGTCGCCGTGCTCTCCCAGACGGAGCGAGAAGCAATCGTTGCCTACTTGAGCTCGCTGTGAGCCGTTCGAAAAGAACACTTCGAAGCCTCGCTCTCGGCGCAGCGCTCGGCACGTCGGGGTGCGGCGGCGCGCCCGGGGTAACGGGATCGACACCCGACGTTCCCCTGAGCCCCGACCGTCTGATGGCGCACTTCCCGACGGTGCCGATGGCGTTCCGGAGCTTCGCGTTCGACTACGGGTCATTGCCCATGATCGACTCGGTCGTCGCGACGTCGGCGCTCCCCGACGCGTCTTTCGCGATCGCCAAAGAGGGCGATGGGTATTCGCTCTTGATGTCAGACGGCCTCTACGCCCGAATCGACATCGGCGATCTGCATCTCACTCGAGCCATGAACGGGTCTGTTCCCGCCAAGCGAACTCCGGCGCCCGGAGCCCAAGCGGTGTGCGGGCGCGGCGCGATGAATTCGGTCGCCAACTGGCAGGGATACGCTCACGACACCGGCAGCGCCGACGACATCACCTTCATTTGCTATCAGGGTCGTTTCGACAGCCTCACGTGCACCGCGACGGCGCAGACGGCGTGGCGCGTGACGGCTCATCGCATCGCCGACGGCGGCGTGTTCGGCTTTCGGTCGTTCGAAGGAGCCTGCAGCGCCGCTCGCGGTCCCACGACCGCACCGTCGGGCGAGCGCGACAGGCTCGACATCATCGGACCTCGACCGGCGTGGATCGGCTCGAGCGATCCGAAATCGATCGAGGTCGATGCGCAGCGAGAGCCCTTTTCCCATCTGTCTATTCCGGTCGTGCGCGGGGGGACGGCGTCGGCCGTCCTCGACGTCGGCGCGTCGGATCTCGTCTCAGCCATCGCGAACGCTCCGGAGATCGGCGGGGCGCTCTCCTACAGCTTCGAGGTCGTTTGGCCCCCGTCAGCCGATGCCCCCGGGGCCACGGCGTTCGTCTCGCTCCTCCGCGGCACCCCGGCGCAATGGGCTCCACCGCATTGAGCCACGCGAGAACCTCCCAACAGGCTTCAACAGGCTGTCAAGGCAGCACCACCGCGCCAGTTTGCGCGTCGGCGCCGCAGCCCCGTTCGGTCGTGACCATCTGGGGCGCCGGATAGGGCTGCGGCTCGTAGCTCCAGGTCGTTCCGTCGAGCGGGCGAATATCGTTACCGACCCGGTACTCGTCGATCCCACTCGAGTCGACGAAGATACCGATGGTGGGTGCGGCCTGTCGTGGGTCGCCGAAAGGCGCCTCGGACGAGTAGTTGCCTGCTCCGAGCGTCGGATCCCCGGCGACATGGTAGGTGTCGTTGCCACCGACGTTGGCGAAGAACCCTATCCCATTGATGTTTCCGCTTCCGAGCGACAGGCCCGGCGCGCGATATACGTCGTTGCCGCCCAAATCGAGATGAATCGCGGCCGAGAAATCGTGGCCCACGCCGATCGACGTCGCCGCGACCGTGAACGTCGGATCGTATTGGTCGTCGCCGCCCTCGTCGATGAAGAAGCCTAATGAGAAATGCGCGGCCGCTCCCTGGACATACCAAAGAGCGTCGTAGACGTCGTTCCCGGTCCCGCCTTCGAGGAGCATTCCCAGGCCTTGCCAATAGCCCGATCCTTGGGCAAAAACGCTAGCGGTGTAGCGATCTTTACCCGCGCCGTCGCGGAGAATTCCGAGGCCACCGGCCAGATAGACATCGGTATTCGAGCTCGGGCGACGTCCTTGCGCTGCGCCCTGCGACATCGACGTATTCCCCTTACCAGGGAGCTGTGGCGAGAAGTAGAGAGGGTGGCCGCCGAGCGCTGGATCGCCCGGATCACAATAGTAATCGTCGTCTCCGCGAACATCGAACAAGAGCCCGACGCCTTCGACTCCGCCGAATCCTTGCGAGACCGTGAATGACGCGTAATGGTCGTCACCGGCTTGGTCGACGAGAGCGCCTATGCCGTACAGGGCCGAACCTTGAGAAGCGGCCTCGGCCGTGTAGGTGTCGTCGCCGCCGGCATCGTAGAGCACTCCGACTCCGACCGCAGCGAAGCCCTGCGACATGGCGAGCGATCGGTAATCATCATTCTCCTTGCCGAGATCGAACAAGAACCCGATACCCGCGTTGCCCGCGCCTTGCCGAGCCGTCTTCGACAGGGTGATCGCTCCGTTGTCTTTGTCGGGAGTCGTCGTCGAGGCATGCCTTCCGGGGAGAGCGTCGCTCGAAAGGAGGCCGACGTCGTGCGAATCGGTGACCGATTTGTAGCGATAGTGGTCGGCGCCACGAACGTCGATGGCGACCGAGACCGGATGGGTCGCGTCGGATGCACCAGCAGGCACCTCGTAGATGTCGTCGCCTCCGAGGTCGAAGAGGAGCGCGGCTCCATCGGCGGGCCCGCCCTTCACGTATTTGTCGGCGCTCGAATCGTGGACGACGATCTTTCCGATCGGTGTGTCGGCTTCGAACGGCGCGAAGGTCGCGTCGGGCGTCACGCTCAACGTGGCACGCTCGATCGTCGCGGCGAGGAGCGCGGCCGCCTCGGAGATCTTTCCGACGTCGACGGCGTCGAGCTCGTCGATGTGCGCCTGATCGAGCGGAATCGGGAAGCCGCCCGGGTAGTAGAGCGACGCGGCGTGGGCGAGAAAGGTTCGGTCTGCGATCTGCGGTGCGGCGAGCGCAGACTCGACGTCGACCGAAGCGAGATCGATGGCACCGACGATCGACGCGAGATGCTTCTGCAAGTCGAGCGGAATCGCAAGAGCCGCTTCGCGAAGCGCGGCTTCGTCGCCCGCTTGGCCACGGTGCGCGTCGAGGAGCAAGACCGCCGTCGCGAGCGGCGTCGTATCGCCCGCGGCAGGCGCGAAGGCGCCCAAGTCCATGCAGACGTGCGCGAGCGAGTGACCGCGTCGAGCAGACAAGGTCGCTATCAGATTGCCGACCGGGCTCGTCGTCGCGGCCGCGCCGTTGAGTGTCCCTTCGAGCCGTCGTGCGAACGCCGGCATCCGAAGCGGGCCACGATGGAGGGGCGTGAAGTCGGGGAGCCGATGTTTGTCGATGAGCATCTCGGTCGGCCATCCGGAGAGAGCGACGTCGCCCTCGGCGAGCGCGACCTTGCAGCGGGTGAGCCCACCTTTGGCGAGAGAAGCGTCGAGCGTGTCTGGAGTCGCTGGCATTTCGGTCGGGCAAAGGTCGGTGCCCCCGAACGGGACCTCCGCGGGCGAGCTCACGCACACCGAGTCCGACGCACCTCCACCCGTTCCGCTCGAGCTCGACGACGTGGTCGCGGTGCCGGTCGAGGTCGTCGTGATGGAAGAGGAAGTGGTGTTGGGGTCTGAGCACGCCGCCGACCAAGCGGTCATCGCGATGGCGCCGATCGATGCGAGCGCGATGCACGAGAGATCGGACCGGGTCAAGCGACGACACATCCGATGATCGTCGAGCGTTCGGGGTCGAAAGACAAGGCGTCGTCCCTCATCGAGGCATTCTGGTGGCGTCGTCTACTTTCGTGAGCCCTGGAAACAGGCTGACGGCGGCCGGCCCCGCTCGCTACTATCCGAGGGAGTGACTCCTTGTGCAACGCCTGAAGAGTTCGAGCGAGCGCCTGCGGGCAAGTATTTCGTGGGTCGCTGCTTCGTTTTTTGGCAACACTCTCCTGAGCTCGATGGCCAGGTCGTTTGGGGGCACCCCGACCCCGATTCGCTGCGCCTCTACGTTCGGTTCCTCGACACGGGGCTCGTCACACCCCACAGGTCGCTGGTCGACATGCGCGCCGTTTCGGGCGTCGACTACGAGGGGTTCGACGTGATGTACCAGGGCGTTCGCGACCGCCAAGAAGGCTTCGCGCGAACCATCACCAAGCAGGCGATCCTGAGGCCGAGCGGGCCCATCGGAGCCATCGTGCTCGGGTTTTACAACCTGATTCAGGTCCGGTATCCGGTGAATCACTTCACGGATCAAGCCGACGCGCTCGTGTGGCTCGGCGTCGAGAACCGGGGCCAGGTGCTCGCCGAGCTCGCCGAGATGCATGAGGACGCTTTCCGACGACCCGAGCTCATCGGAAGGCTCCGCGCCCACCTCGTGTCGAACGGCGGACGAGGGACCCCGGAGCAAATCGCGAAGACGCTCGGGCTGTCGGTGCGGAGCATGCAACGCAAGCTAGCCGACCTCGGGACGAGCCTGCGCGACGAGGTCCACGCGTTCCGGGTGGACCGCGCGAAGAAGATCCTCATCGACTCCGACAATTCGTTGATCGTCGTCGCCGACGATGCCGGATTCGACTCGGTCCGCGCGTTCACCGAGGTCTTCGGCAAGCGAATGAACGAGAGCCCACAGGCCTTCCGATTGCGAGCTCGAGCCTTGCGCGACGGGCGCCGGAGCGCGTCGAGCCACTGACTCGGAGTCGAGCCCGCCACGACAGCGTCGTTGTGAGTCGGGACCGGGCGTGAAACCATGAGGCGATGGTTCGGCTCGTCGCTCTCGCTCTCGCCCTCGGTTTCATCGGTCTCGCCGCCTGCGGGACGACGGGCGCCGTCGGTGATGCGTGCTCGTCGCCCGGCAAGACCACCGAGTGCGCAACCGGCAACGTGTGCGACACCACCGATGCGAAGGCGGTCGAGTGCTTGAAGGTCTGCAAGACGACGCAAGACTGCGCGTCGGGCGAGAGCTGCGACGGAGTCGCGAGCACCGACCTCAGCGCCTGTCGTCCGGTGAAGCAAGCCTCGCACGGAGGGTGACGGCTCCTACTACGCCGATGGCGAGAAGCTCATTCGACACATGTCGTTTGCCATCGCTCAAGAGGCCGTAAGCCTCCGATTTCGTGAACCTCGACACTTGCCGGTCGCGGTCGATTCATGCTCGTGCACCACGAGAGTTTCGCGGCACCGATGAAAGCTCGGACGCGTCGAGTCGGGGATCGTGCTGCGAGAGTGAATCGTCGGCGGGCCCTTGAAATTCTCGCTAACGTGCCGTTCTGCGTGTAGCAGCTCAATCATGGACGAAGCGCGCGCAGCGAAAACAGTCCTGGTCGTGGACGACAGTCCCTACTGGACCGATACCATCGCAGACGGGCTGCGGCGGGAGGGCTACGTCGTCAGCGCCCTCCACGATGGCCTCGCGGCGGTCGAGCGGCTCCGCAACGCTCCCCCCCACGTCCTCGTCACCGATTACTTTCTCGCCAACCTCGATGGCGGAAAGCTCTGTCAGCTCGCCAAGCAGCTGCCGCTGACGCCGTCGATCAGGACCATCATTCTCACGGGTGGCGCCGATCGAAAGCACTGGCGCGCCCCCTCGGCCTACGCCGACGCCGTCATCGCGAAGAACTCGGTCGATATCGTCCTTGGCGATCTCCGCTCCTCTTTGAAGGCGCTCACCCAGAGCATCCCGCCTCCCAGCGTCGATCCGCGCGAGGTCATCGGCCACGAGCGACTGCACCCGCGCTCGATCGCGAAGAAGCTTCACGGAATGAAGCAGTACCTCGACGCTCTCCATGAGGGCATCGGAGACGCCGTGATCGGCATCGACTCGCAGCAACGCGTCTACTTTCTCAACTCGGTCGCGCTCGAGCTCTTGGACGTGACGGAGCACGCCGCTCTCGCCCGCCCTGTCGCCGAGGTTCTCGGCGTCCCGCACGATCACCTGATCGTCGAGCTGGTCCGTCGCGCGATCGAAGGCCAGTCGTCTTCGGGTAGGCCGCTCGGCATCGAGATTCAAGGCAACTCCCTTCGCGTGACGGTCGCAGGAATCCAAGGGCAAGACGGGCTCGCGACGGCTGTCATCATCGCGCGCGACATCAGCGATCTGAAAGCCGCCGAGCTTGCGCGTACCGCCCTCGACGCTCGACTCAACGAGTCGGCCAAGCTGAGCTCCCTCGGCCGAATGGTCGCGGGCGTGGCGCACGAAATCAACAACCCGCTCGCAGCGATGCTGCCGAATCTGAAGGTCCTCCGGGAGCTACTCGACGAGCTCGCAGCCGAGATCCCGGCGAACGCGATGCACGAGCGTCTGGTGAGCTTCATGAAAGAGGCGCCGATCATCACCGACGAATTGATCGAAGCGGGCGACCGGATCGGGTCGATCGTCGCCGAAATGCGAAACTTCTCGTACCCTACGAGTCAGGTCGGCGAGCTCGTGCGCCTCGAGGAGCTCCTCGAGGCGCCGCTGTCGCTCGCGGCAGGCTCGCTCCGTGCGAAAGCGACGGTCGAGCGCGTCTATCACGACACGCCACCGATCGTGGTCGACCGAGCCCGACTCAGCCAAGCCTTTTTGAACATCATTCTGAACGCCGCCCAAGCGATACCGACCAGCGATCCGAGCAAGAATCGCGTCCGCGTCGAGACCAGGGCCGAAGCGGGCGGCGTGGTCGTCGAGATTGGCAACACGGGTCCTGCGATACCGAAAGACCTGCTGCCGAAGATCTTCGAGCCGTTCTTCACGACGAAGTCGGTCGGCGAGGGCGTCGGCCTCGGGCTCAGCATCACCTACGAGACCATTCGCACGCACGGCGGCAACATCGAGGTCTTCTCTGGCCCCGACCAGCTCACCACGTTCCGCGTCTGGCTACCGCTCGACACGGGTCGCACCCGTCCATCGACCGTGGCGCCCGCGAGAGTTTTGGCGGAAGGGAGCGCGCGCGTCCTGATCGTCGACGACGATCGACTGGTGCGCAATAGCCTCCGCCGCATGCTGGAGCGGCAGCACGACGTGGTCCTCGCCTCAGGAGGCGAGCGAGCGCTCGAGCTCTTGGGACAAGGCAGCTTCGACGTCGTCCTCTGCGACCTGGTGATGCCACAGATGAGCGGAATGGAGCTCCACGCCGCCGTGACCGCGCGATCGCCGGAGCAAGCCGCGAGGTTCGTGTTCTTGACCGGCGGAACGCACAGCTCCGAGGCGAGGCAGTTTCTCCAGAGCGTGCCGAACCCTCGCGCCTACAAGCCGGTGAGCGCCGAAGAGGTCGGTGCGCTCGTCGCGCGCAGTCTGTACGAGCACAAGCGGATCTAAAGGCCCGCAACTTTTCCTCGGAGGGAGGCTTCGCGGCGAGCCATGGGCTCACGAGGTTGTCGCTGACGATGAAGTCGTCGGTCTGGGTCACCTCCTGCGACGGCGAGCGCTGGAGCGTCGTCGTCGGCGACGATGGTCGGCTCGGACCCCATCGAGCAGGGTGTCGTCGCATCCTTCGCAGAGCCCCGTGGCTCGGTGCGTCCTTTTGAAGTACCGTGCAGGCGTCGCCAAGGAGCGCCCGTGTCACAAGCTGCGATTGGTCGGGGGATCGATTGAAGATTGCCGCCATTCCAGCCGATGAAGCGGCTCGTCTCGCGTCGCTCGCCGAATACGAGATCCTCGACACGGGGCGAGAGGCGAGCTTCGACGCGCTCACGACGCTCGCGGCCGAGTTGCTCGACATGCCCATCGCGCTGGTCTCGATTGTCGAGTCCGACCGCCAGTGGTTCAAGTCGCGCTATGGCATCGATTTCCCCGAATCGCCGCGTGACGCCTCGTTCTGCGCCCACGTCGTCGCGAGCGAGAAGCCGCTGGTCGTCTCCGACGCGCTCACCGATCCTCGCTTCTCCGACAACCCACTCGTCTTGGGCGAGCCTCGGATGCGCTTCTACGCAGGCATCCCTCTGAAGACGCACGACGGGTTCGTCATCGGCACGCTCTGCGCCATCGATCGACAGCCCCGACAGCTCACCCCTCGTCAGCTCGAGCTCTTGGCGATGTTGGCGGGACAAGTCGTCGACCTGCTCGAGCTGCGACGACAGAAGAAGCTCCTCGCACAAGACCGAGCCACCCTCGAGGTCTACCGTCGGAACGCGCTCGAACAGCAAAACGAGCTCGCTGCGAGCGAGGCGCGGCTCCGGGCCCTCTTCGAAGGGATGAGCGAGGGCGTCGTTCTGCAAGACGCGAACGCCACCATCACCGCGAGCAACCCGGCGGCGGCACGCATCCTCGGGCTCACCGAAGACCAGCTCGCCGGACGCTCATCGGTCGATCCGAGCTGGCACTGCGTCCACGCCGACGGCTCTCCGTTCCCCGGAGCGACCCACCCATCCATGGTGACGCTGCGCACGGGAAAACCTTCGCGCAACGGCCTGATGGGGATCCACAAGCCGTCGGGCGAGCTCACGTGGGTCAGCATCAACGTCGAGCCGCTCGCGAACCAATCGTCGACCTCGATCGTCACGACTTTTCGAGAGATCACCGAGCAACGCGCGTCGGAAGAAGAACGAGATCGACTGCGTGAACGCCTCGTTCGACAGGACCGACTCGTCACCACCGGGACGCTCGCAGCGGGTGTGGCTCACGAGATCAACAACCCGCTGAGCTTCGTCTCGGCGAATCTCGACCTCGCGATCGAAGAGCTCGAGGAGCTCGAGGCGCTGGGAGGCAACTCCCCTTCGGAGCGAATTCGAGAGCTGCTCCAGATGCTAGGAGAAGCGCGCGACGGGGCCGAGCGGATCAGGAGAATCGTCCGCGGCCTGCGCTCGTTGGCCCGCGAAGACAGCGCTCCCTCACCGCTCGAGGTCGCTCGAAGCATCGAGCAGTCGATTCACTTGGCCATGCACGAGCTCCGACAGAAGGCGACGATCACGCACGAGCGGAGCCCCGTTCCTTCGGTGCTCGCCGACGACTCGCGTCTCTCGCAGGTCCTCGTGAACCTGCTCGTGAATGCAGCCCAGGCGTTCACGGACAACGACGCTTCGAAGAACCGGGTCACCGTACGGGCGAGCCTCGGCACCGACAACCGCGTCGAGATCGCGGTCTCGGACAACGGCCCCGGTATCGCCGCCGACGTTTTGCCGAGGATCTTCGATCCTTTTTTCACGACCAAAGAGCTGGGTCAGGGGATCGGGCTCGGGCTGTCGATTTCACACAGCATCGTCACGTCGCTCGGAGGCGAGCTCACCTGCGAGACAAAGCTCGGCCAAGGGTCGACCTTTCGCGTCTGGCTGCCAATCGCCGAGGCTCTCACCGAGCCCGAAGTGACCATCGAGAGTCTGCCGAGCAAGCGGCGAGGTCGAATTCTCGTCGTCGATGACGAGCCGGCAGTCCTCCGCGCGATCAAGCGATTGCTGAGCGCCGATCACGAGATCGTCGCGGTCTCGGATCCGCGCGAGGCGCTCGGGCTCTTCGAACGCTCCGAAGCTTTCGACCTCGTCTTCTGCGACCTGATGATGCCGCACCTGACCGGCGTCGAGCTCTACGATCGGGTGCGCACGCTGAGCCCTCGAGACGCCGAGCGGTTCGTCTTCATTTCGGGTGGGATCATCGACGAGCGAATGAACGATCTTCTCGCCGACATAACGAACGAACGCGTCGAAAAGCCGTTCAGCCCTCAGAACATGCGCGGAATCGCGCGACGCTTCGTCGGCAACTGACGCCGCGACCGCTCAGGCGGCGCGCGCGGCGAACGACCTGCACGGCCATTCCCCAGCTGTGAAATCTCCACGATGACGCGTGGCCGCGCGGCGCGAGCCTATTCCGATCGAAGAGGCGTGTCGAAACGTGGCCGCGCTCGGACCACGCGCCCGACTTCGGTTTTCGATGGCGCACGGGCGAAGCTCGGCCCGTGCGTGCGCGTGGGTCAGCGATCGCGGTCGTGACGATGGTGCTCGGGTGCAACCCCTCACCCAATTCGATCGTCACGAGCGACAAGCGAGGAGGTGCGACCGACGCGACGGCGGCTGACGCGCGCAGCGATCGGTAGGCGCCGCCCGCCTCGGTGCCGCCAATGACGAAAACTTCGCCGAGCGCCCTCTCCGTTACCACGCGTGAGCTCCCAGTCCGACGCAGCCTGCCCTCGGGACATGCGGCTCGTCGAAGGCGACGACTCTCCCGTAGTCGAGCAAGTGTGTTTGGCGTGGCAAGAAGTGAACGTCGCGGGTTACCAGGCGACCGTCCGATAGCGAGCAGTGACAGCCCGACGCGGGAGCAAACGACCTTTCGCTGGACGAACGCGGCATGGATCCACTACGAAATGGTACCCATGCCGAAACCCGCGCCGGTGCGCCGAACGCAAGCAGAGCGACGCGCGACCACCCAGCGTGCACTGCTCGACGCCACCATCCAGACTCTTCGCGAGCTCGGCTACGCGAAAACGACGACGACCGAGATCGTCGCACGAGCCGGCGTGTCACAAGGAGCGCTCTTCAAACATTACCCGACGAAAGAGGCCCTCCTGTCGGCGGCTGCCGAAGCGTTGTGCGCGGCGCTCTTTCCTCGATTCCGCGCCGCGATGAAGGGTGGCAAGAAAGGAAGCGACGCCGTGGAGCAGGCCATTCGTGGTCTGTGGCCGGTGTTCAAGAGCGACGAGGTTCGCGTGCTCCACGAGCTCTACACAGCGGCGCCGACCGAGCCGGGTCTCCGAAAGGCGCTCATTCCGGTTCTCCACGCGCATCGCGCCAACATCCTCGCGCAGTCGACTTCGATGTTCCCCGAATTGGTCACGCTGCCGGGCTTCGAAAGTGCCGTCGAGCTCGTTCTGACGACGATGACCGGCGCCGCGATGATGCTGTTCGCAGGCCCCGACGCGAAGAGAGAGAAGGCTCTGCTCGAGGGGCTCGTAACCATCGCGCGCGGCGCGCTCATGTTCGCGCTGCGCTGAGCTCTTCGCGAGGAGACGCGGAGACACCGCGCGCCTCCTCGGGCACGGGACGGTCGAGGGTCGCACGCTCGGCAGCGAGATGGGCAGGATGGCCGAAGATCAGGCGCAAGGCCTGGCGAAGATCGCGAGCGCGC
The DNA here is from genome assembly GCA_043755175.1 of Polyangiaceae bacterium. Classification (GTDB taxonomy): domain Bacteria; phylum Myxococcota_A; class Polyangia; order Polyangiales; family Polyangiaceae; genus CAYYKK01. The sequence continues at coordinate 55,772 of JAYUUB010000186.1, forward strand.
CTGACGTCGCGGACGATCTCGATCCATTCGTGGAAGGCCACGCTGAAGAGGTCGCGACGCTCGAGGGGCTTCGTGAGGCCGTAGACCGGCTGTTCGTCTTCGACCTGAAACGTCCCGAAGAGACGGTCCCAGACGATGAAGATGCCGCCGTGGTTCTTGTCGATGTAGCGCGCGTTCGAACCGTGATGAACGCGGTGGTGGGACGGCGTGCTGAAGACGAGCTCGAGCGGTCCGAGCTTTCCGACGAGCTCGGTGTGGAGACAATATTGGTAGATAAGACTGATCGTGTGAACGGCGAGCAGGATCTCGGGGCGGAGCCCCAAGAGCGGCAGCGGCATCCAGAAAATCCCGAGGGGGATGTGGGTCCACGGCTGCCTCAGCGCGGTCAAGAGCGTGTACTGCTCGCTCGAGTGATGGACCTCGTGCGTGGCCCAGAACACGCGAACGACGTGGCTGATGCGGTGAGCCCAGTAGAACACGAGGTCGTCGGCCACGAGCGCTACCGCGAAGGCGAAGAGCCCGGTGCCGAGGTCGACGAGACGATGCTCGAACAAGACGACCGCGATGGCGAGCTGCATCCCTTTGAAGGCGAAGTTGACGAGCAGATTTCCGAGACCGAGCGCGCTGCTCGTGAGGCTTTCGCCCTTGTCGAGCGAGAGCCCTCTTCGGCTGCGTAACCAGGCTTCGGCGAGGAAGGTGACGATGAAAAATGGGATCGCGACGAGGATCGTGCCGGACATGGAGGCGCCTCCTGATCGAGACCATGCCACTCAATAAACTAAGTGACAAGTCACTTCTTATCTTTTCTGAGACTTCTCGTTTTGGACCCGCCTTCGGGCGAGCGAACCGCGGTCCGATTTTCGCTCGAGTGACCTGATCCTGCGCCTTCACGCGCGAGCCGAAAGGGTCGGGTAGGCGGGAGCACATCGGGGCCTCTCGTTCGAGGCAGCCTCGAGCCCGCGCGATCAGCCGACGCGGTCGGGCGTGCGGAGCTCCGAACCGCTGAGGAGTCGATTCGTGGAGGCGGCGCGAACCTCGATCACAAACGTCCCGCTCGACTTCGGGGGCGGTCGAACCGTGGGCGCTTCACGCGGCAACACCGTGTCGACGAGCGCCTCGAGATCCGTCAACTCGCTGGCGATCGTCAACGCGTCGTCGGCGTCGGCGAGCGTGATGGCGCACTCGAGCGCGCGGACCCGAGCGGCCAGATACGGCGCGCGCCGCATTCTTCCCGAATCTCGAGAACCGAAGAAAAAAGGGGCGCTTTCGATGAAGCGCGCGAGCGCCTCGCCGAGGGCGTGGGTGCGGACGGAGAGCGAGCGAAGCGTGTTGGCTTGCATGACACGGTCGAACGTTGCACCGCGCGTACCAGTCTTCGATGCGCACGACGCCCCTGCCCTTCGCGCCTCACGAGCCGACTCACATCGGCCGCCCCGAACCCGGCGCCGTGGCTGGCGCTCCACAACCTGAACGATTCTTCGGAGAGCGTGCGGGCCGCTTTAGAGGCGCCGTGAACCGTCGCGTCGGACGTTCGACGTCTCTTTTTGCGATCACTCCGAGCCTTCGTCGCCGACAATGGTGAATCGTGGATTCTTCCCTTCGCTCCCTTCGCTCCCGTCGCTCCCTTCGCTCCCTTCGCTCCCTTCGCTCCCCTCGCTCCCCCCGATCACCATCCATGCGCCTCTTCTCCCCTTCCTTCGCCGCCATCGTCGCAACGAGTCTCGCGCTGAGCCTTCCCGGAACGGGGTTTGCTCAACCAGCCCCCGGGCCCGACGCGGCCGACCGCGACACCGCCCGCAAGCTCCTCGACGACGGCGACGGTGCCTTCGAGAAGAAAGACTATCAAGCTGCGCTGAAAGCGTATTCGGCAGCCCACGCAATCATGGGCGTTCCCTCGACCGGCGTGGCGGTCGCCAAAGCACAGGCGGCGATGGGACTGCTCCTCGAGGCGCGCGACATGGCCCTCGAAGTGACGCGTATGCCTCAATCGGTTAAAGAGCCGGCAGCCTTCGCCGAAGCTCGAAAAGAGGCCTTCGACCTTGCCGCGCAGCTCGATCCGAGAATTCCTTCGATCGAGGTGAAGCCGAGCGGGCTCGCGCCGAACGTCGTGTTCGAGGTCTCGATCGACGGCACGCCCATCCCGGCTGCGGCGGCGTTGCTTCCGAGACGCGTCAACCCCGGAGCCCATCACATCGTCGTGAAAGCCCCTGGCTACGCCGATGGGTCCGCCGACGTCACCGCGCTCGAGGGCGCCAAGCTCGAAGCCCCCATCGAGCTCAAGTCGGGCGGTCCGCCGCTCGCTCCGAAGACCGACGCGACGAAAGACGACGATTCAAAGAAGGATGACGGCGCCCATACGGGGATGTCGGTCTTACTCCCCATCGGAATCGCGACGACCGGCGCTGGATTGGCGGTCGGAATCGGAACCGGGATCGCCGCGCTGAACAATCACAACTGCCGGCTGCACCACGGCTGCGCGCTCGGTTGGGCAGCCGACGCCGGTTTCGTCGTCGCCATCGGCGGCGCTGCCATGACCACCGCGGGTGTGGTCATCACGCTGACTCGTCCGAAGACTGATCCGAAGCACACCGAGCTACGCCTTCAGCCGCTCGTGGGGCCTGCTTTCTTGGGAATTCGCGCGGAGTACTGACGATGCAATCACACCGAAATATCTTTCGCATCTTCGCTGCATTTACCGCACTCGGCCTAGGCGGATGCCAGCTCGTGCTTCCAGATGGAGGCGGTGGAAGCGGCAGTACGACCAGCGGATCTTCGACGCAATCGAGCAGCAGCACCGGCGGACCGACCGATTGCACTGGCGCGTGTTCCAAACCGGCGACCGCCAAATGCGACACCACCTTCCCCTGCGAGAACGCCTGCAGCGCTCTCGGTGTCGATGCGATTAACTGCGCGGAGAAAGGATCGATGACCTGCTCCAAGAACCTCGCAAACAACTGCAAGCTCGACTGCAATCAATACACGAACGTTTGCGGAATCAACCAAGTCGATTGCAAAAACAATTCGTGCACCGGGGAGTGGCTGGTAGAGGCCCTACGACGGAAATCGACCTGCCCTCACCTGTTCATGAACGCCTGCAACTCGACCGATAAGTCCTGTGCCGAGCTCATGGTTTTCCAGAACTCACCGTGTAACTGAGCCACGCGACCAAGCTCGTGTGATCGAAAGCGCGAGGGCACCTGCGCGCGAGAGCGGGGCCTCAGCCGGTTGCGCTGTCGAGCGAGTCGTCGTGCCAGAACGAAGACCCGAGCCTCCGGACCGAGGAGCTGCTGCTGACGGGTGGGATCGTGACCAGAGGACGAGCGCCCATTCCCGGGAGCCGACACTGGATGGTCGTTCCCTCGCCGGGCTCGGAGAAGATCCGAATGCGTCCGCCCACGCTCTCGCAAGCGGCGCGGAGAGCAGCGAGACCGATTCCACGACCCCCGTGCTCGGTCGCCGTCTGGCGCGTCGATACGCCGTCGGTCATCACGGCCGCTTCGAGCTCGGTGCGCGTCGCGCAGGGGATCCCAGAACGGCGCGCTTCGCCCGCAACCGCGGCCCAATCGACGCCCCGACCGTCGTCTGATACCTCGATGGCGATCTCGCCGTCTGCCTCGTAGGCGCGAAGCGTGATCGATGGAGTTCGCCCCTCACGCAGCTCGGGCGTGGCGACGCCGTGATCGACCGCGTTGCGAACGGCGTGCGTGAACGCACCCCAGAACTTCGACGCGCACACCGGGTCGAGGCGCGTCCCTTCTTCGACGACGCTCACGTTGATGTCGCCCTTTCCGACCCGTCGCGCGAGCGCCCGCGCGTGGTCGGCCATGCGCAGGAGGCGCGGATGGGTGCGCTCGTGCTTCCAACGGTCGACCAGCCATAAAAGCTCGGTCCGTGGTGCGTTCGCGAGGATGGCGTGGCGGAGAAGCTCTTGGTCGTCGGCGTTGACCTGCAAGTCGCGTGAGCCGTCGGGGGTGAGCCATGGACCGAGCCGCGACGCGAACTCGCTCCAGAGCTCGGTGATGCGCTGAACCTCGCTGTCGTACAAAGGGCCGCCACCCTCGCGGACACGGCTCTCGAGCTCGTGACAAAGGGTCGCGAGGCTCGCCACCCCGAGCGTGGTCGCCGAGCTCTTGAGCGTGTGAAGGTCACGGAGCGTCGTGGTCGTATCGAGTAGCGCGGCGCTCTCGTCGAGCCGCGCGACCCGCGCGCCCACGTCGCGAAAGAGCTCGCCGCATCCAGCGCGATCGGCGACGAACTGAGCGAAAACGCCCATCGTGTCGGCCTCGCGAGCTTGAGCCTTTTCACGCGCGACCTCGTCGGTCACGTCTGAGATGACGACGAGCAGATTCGAGGATCGTTCGGCCGACCCGGTCGGTCGGTACTCGATCTCGTAGTGTCGATTGCGGCCGCTGATTCGTCGCGGCAGCTGATAGAGGACGAGATCGGTGGGGAGCTTGTCGTCGTGGAGCGCGCCCCACGCTGCCTCGAGCGATAGGGCGAACGACAGGTCGACGCGCGCGACGTATTCCCAGAGCTTCGAGCCGGGATGAGGCTCGCCGAACATCCCGACGACCGCGGCCGATCGATCGACGAACAGCGTACCGTCGGGCTCGACGGTGAGGACTCCCTGCGCGACGTTGTCGAGGGTCCATCGTAGCTGCTCGCACTCGAGCTCCGCCGCCTCGCGCGCCTCGCTGAGCGAGTCGGCGACGTTCGAGAGCCGACATCGCGTCGTCTCACCGAGCGACTCGTAGGTCCACACCACCGCGGCGAAAGCAGCCAGCAACACGAGCGCGCTGAGGGACGCTGAGCCTCTCACCCAGAGCACGAGCGAAAGAACCGGTCCCGTACCCACGATCGCGAACGCCGTAAGCACGAGTCGACGCGCACGCCGACTCTCCGGGCGCTGGCCTCCGCGAAGATCGTACGGAAGCTGGCGATCGGCAAACTGGGCGATGGGTTGCGGTAGCATGGTCTCCCACGTCCGACGGTCCAACGAGGCCCTCCCTTAAACACGCCAGAGCCGCGATGCCGAGGAAATCGGAGAGACGGGCGGGTCACCCCGTCGCAGAAGCTTTGGAGTCGTTTGCCGTCACGCGCAGGCCTTGCGCGTGCTTTTCGCGCTGGAGTGCGCAGGTTCCCGAAACGATGGGAAGTCTCGAGGTCCAGGTATCGGCGTACGCGGTTCGCGCGAACGTTCCCGTTCAGAAGCTTGCGGAGGAGCTGGCGCTCCCAGTCGTCGGAACCGATCGAAAGCACGTCATCCTTCGCGCGGGCGACGGATACGTCGTGGGCCACTCCTTCGGGGCGCTCGTGCTCTTCGGATCGGCCGCGTCGCTCGAGAAAAAAGCGATCGACGCATGGCGAGCCATCTCGGGCGTGTCGGAGCCCAGACCGACGACGACCGAATCCTTCAGAATCACGATCGACGAGTCACAAAAGCCTGCGGCGCGCTTCGACCGCATCGTCGTCCCGGTGCTGACTCAATCGATGGTCGAGCTCGTTGCGCTCGTCGTCGGTCAATCGGTCGCGCTCGAGCATCTCGAGACCGAAGTCGACGAGACGCTCGAGAAACTCTCGAAACACGCAAGGGAGCTCCGTGACTCAGGCACGTTCCGTGCGGGCCGTCGCGAGCTTTTGAAGCTCATCGGAAACGGCATGGCCCTGGGCAATCGCGCGGTCTTCGCGCTCTCGTTGCTCGATGCACCCCTCGCCTCCTGGGACGACGAGACACAAGATCGCTTGTTCGGCGAGCTTCAGAGGGCGTTCGGCATCGAGGAGCGCTATCGCGCGCTCGACCACAAGCTCGTCAAGGTGCAAGGCGGCCTCGAGCTCTTGGTGAACCTCATCCAACACCAACGGGCATTGTTCATCGAGGTGGTCGTCGTGGCGCTCATCGCCCTCGAAATCGTGTTGGCCTTCGTCCGCCATTAGGTGAGCGCCACATTCGCCGCTCAGCTACGTGGAAGGGCTCGATCGTCGGCGACGTCGAGGTGACCGAGCCGAGCGAGAAGTTCGGCGAGCCGCGCGCCTCGTCGCTGGTCCGTCGATTGTCGGGCCACGAAGGCGTGACCTTCGCGGGCTCGTCGTGGCCCTCAGGCGCCGAGAGCTCTCGGAAAGGCTTCTTTTAGCCCGTCAATCGCGAACTGAACCGCATAGGCCGCGAGGATGATTCCCATCACGCGGCCGATGATGTTGATACCGGTCTTGCCGAGACCGCGCGCGATGAGGGTCGCCGAACGCAGTACCAGCAAGGTCGCGACCGATACGGCGGCGATGGCCATGTGCACACCCACGCGAAGAGGAAGCGTGGGGGCGCCGCTCGCGAGGACCATCACCGTCGCCATGGCCCCTGGTCCCGAGAGCAGCGGAAGACCGAGCGGGATGAGCGCCACATCGTCTTTGTGCGCGGCCTCAGATTGTTCTTCGTGCGTCGATCGCGTGGCCGAGCGCCGCGCGCGCACCATCTCCATGCCGACGCCGAACAGGATGATCCCGCCAGCGATCTTGAACGCCGGCAGCGACACCGAGAAGAAATGCATGATGAGCGAGCCGCCGAGCGCGAAGACCGTGAGAACCACGAAGCAGGTGGTCGATGCACGGAGTGCCACGCGCTTCTGCTCTTCGAGCGTTCGCTCGGCGGTGAGGGCCATGAAGACTGGCAGCGCCGCGAACGGATCGACGATCGCGAACACCGACCCGAAACAGACGAGCGTGCGCGTCAATAGCTCGAACATACCCGCGTCGGTCTACCACAGCTCCCTCGCGCTCGAGACGTCGATCACCCGCCGTCGTGGCCCATGCTCGCGCAGTGGCGCGGCGAATGGGGCGACTAAAAACTCCCACGCACGGCGAGAAAACCTGGACCGACGGCGAGCGCGGTCGGACGCCGCTTGGGCGACGAGACGACGATGACGACACCGGCGGTGGCGGTCACCGCTCCGATGACGATCATCGCCGTGGACGCGTTCCCGAAGGTCCTTGCTTGGTCGCGAAGCTCGAGACCACGCATCGAGCACACGAGCGTAGGTGAGCACAGCTTGCCGGATTCGCTCGATTTGGCGATCGCGAGCCCTCCGAGCGTGGCGCCCACGACGAGCGTCGTCAGGCCGACCGCAGACACAACATATCCAGTAGGCCTCTGCCAGGACCGCGAGGACGACGAGCCGTCCGAAACGCCGGCGTCGCCGCCGGAAGCATCGACGCTGACGGTCGCCATCACGCCGTCGCGCGCGACGTGAACGTCGTGATGCCACGGGCTCCGCCCGGCCGACTCGACCTCGATGACGTGGTCGCCGACGTCGACCGGAATGCCTTCGCCCCATTGGGTGCGGTTCATCACCGCTCCGTCGCGTCGAATCGTCAATCCATCGAGTTGAAGGGCTGGTTCAGAGACTTTCACAGTGAGCCTCGCAAGGCGTGGAGAGAGCGCGAGGGCCTTCTGAGAGGCCTTCTCGAGGCGGGCGCTCTGACCCGTCCGCGCTGCGGTGACGGCCGTGCTCGAGTACAGCTGCCACGCGCTCGCCAACCTGCCCTCCCGCTCGTAGCACTCGGCGAGCGTGAGACGCGCACCAAGACCGTCGGGGACGAGCTTCGTCACCTCTTCGAGCTTGGGACACGCTTCGCTCACTTTGCCGTCGTCCATCAGCGCAGTCGCGCTGTCGTACAAGACCTGTGCATCGTCGGCGTCGCCGACACTCTCTGCAAGAGCGCCGCTTGCGAAGCTCACCAACGTTGCGAAGACCGACGCGGCGCAACCCAGCTCGATGACTCGATGCATCGGTCAATAAATCCCTTCGTGCTTGCGAGCGCGGCCTTGCTGAGCAGTCCAGGGGGCCGGGTTGCTCGAAGCTGCGACCGGAGTCGCCGACTCGATGGTCGCCGTCTTGCTCGATGGAGGAGATGCCGAGGCCATCGGACGGCTCGACGCCACCGCGCTACGAGCCGGCGCCACGACGGGCGGCTTTTCGGGGGGAAAAACCACTGGAGCGACGAGGGCTACCGGCTCCGCCGGTGACGGGGAAACAGCCGCATTCCCCACGACCGACTGCGTGACCGGGTGCGACGATGTTTCGGCCGAGCCCATCGTGCTCCCCTGAGACATCACCGCGCGTGTCGAGAGGAAAAGCCCAAAGACCACCAAAGGGATGCCGGCGAGCGCTCCGATTGCGAGAGTGGAAGTCGCACGGCGAGGACGTGCCGAGTCGCTCCAGCCTGCCATCGTCGCGCCTCCAATGCGCGGAGGCGGGGGGCTCGACATGCTCACCGCGAGCGGACTGGGGCCGGGAGGCCGACTTGACGTTGACACGTCGAATCCGATCTCGGACTCGGGCTCGGAGGCGTCAGCGTCTGGCAACCCCATCGGCCGCACATCGCTCGCCGCACCCTTCGCCTTCGAAGCTTTTTTCGGTGCGCCTTGATCACGCGTGTCGAGAGACCACGAAGCGGGTGGCTTGTCGCGGCCTCGCGATGGTGGAGGTTGAGCTCGTCCGAGGTAGAGATTGGTTCCAGTGAACGACTCCAATGCGTCGCGGGGGCGGACCAGGGCGGCTCCGAGCGCGAGTCGATGGGCCTGCAACGCCGCAGCCAATTCCTCGGCCGATTGGAAGCGCAGCTCGGGTGAAAGACATAGACAGCGATCGACGATCGCAACGAGCCCCGGATGCATCTCTGGCGCTACGGTCGATAGCGACGCTCGGTCGCCTTCGAGCACGCGAGCGCAGACCTCGGTCACCGAATTGCCTGGGAAAGGGACCGTATCGGTGAGTAGCTCGTAGAGCACGACACCAAGCGCCCAAACATCGGAGCGCGTGTCGACGTCTCTCGACGAGCGCATCTGCTCGGGCGACATGTAATAGGGAGTCCCGATGAGACTGCCGCTGTGAGTCAAGCTCGGGCCCTTGCGGCCGACTTCGCGAGAAATCCCGAAGTCGAGCACCTTCACCGAGCTGTGACCGCCGGGTCTCTTGGCGAGAAAGAGATTCGCTGGCTTGAGGTCGCGGTGCACGACACCGAGCGAGTGGGCTTCGATGATCCCGTCGAGGGCCTGTAGAATGTAGTCGATGACGTCGGCCTCGGGCAGCGGCCCGCTCGCCTCGAGCAAGGTCTCGAGGTCGACGCCCTCGAGATGCTCCATGAGCATGTAGGGCGAGCCGTCTTCGAGCTTGCCGACATCGTAAACGCGTACGACGTGCTCGCTCAGGAGCCTGGCCGCTGCACGCGCCTCCGAAAGAAAGCGCTCTGAGATGACATGTTGCTCGATCGCCTCCGACAGGAGCAGCTTCATCGCGAAGAGGACGCCCAGCTCGGTGTGCTTGACGGCCAAGACGACGCCCATACCGCCCTGTCCGAGGACGTGCTCGATTCGATATTTCTGCAAGAGAATCTTGCCGAGCTCGAACCGACCCGTGAGAGGCGAGCGAGTGATCATGGCTTACACTTGCTGTTCTTGCAGTTGCCGGTGACGCACTCGTACGGCTCCTGGCAGACGGCATCGACGGGCTTCTTCTTGAGGCAGACCATGCCATCGCAATAGTTCGACATTCCGCAATCGCTCTGTTTCTCGCAATGCGCGGGGATGCACTTCTTTCTGTCATCGCAGGCTCCGCCGGTGCACGCCGTTCCTTCGGGGGCGGCGGTCGTCTGGCAATTCGTACCGTTGCATTGCGCCGTCTCGCACTCGCTCGGAGCGACGCACATCCCGCAGCCTGGACCGCTTCCGGCCGTCGGTGCGACCGAAGACGACGATTGGGTGGCTGCCGCTCCAACACCTCCGGTGCCGAGGGTCGCAGGGTCGTCGAGACCGAGCGCTTGCGCGCACCCCAAGACGAGCGGGAGCGCGAGGAGCAAGTGCCGGGCTGCGAACCCGACGGAACCCGTGGGATCGATTCGCTTGCGGCGCGGAGAGTCGGGCTCGAACGTCATCACGGGAACCTGCTTCGCAAGAGCTGGACCCGCTCTCGACCTCGATCGTCGGCCGCGACTTCTTGGCGCGAAAGCGCCGACAATTCCAGCGAGTGGTGCAGTCTTGCGAGCTTGCGGCAATTCGCCCCAACTTCATTTACCGCTCGTAGGCGCCGACGCCGCACGATCTCAGCCGTCAGTGTCGTATGCCGCGGAGGACGGGCCTCTCGGAGGTCCCGCGAAGGTGCAGCTCGACGGGACGGAGCGCGCCACTTCCGTCGCGATAGGAACGGATCCGGAGAATGACGTAGCCGGTCTCGTCGAGGATCTTCGAGGGCAAGTAGACGCGCAGGCTCGAGCCGCGCGGCGAGCTCGTCTCTGTGGCCCTTTGCCTTCCGCCTTTCTCGTCGAAGACATCAACCTCGTAGCGCGTGGCCGCCGCGCGCTCGAATCCCCTTCGAATCGCCAAGTCGTCGAGGTCGAGCTGCACCGATCCGACGGGCGCCTCCATCGCCAAAGCCGCCTTGCCCTTGACGGGGACGCGCGCACCGACCATCGCGACCCGCGTGACCTCGAGCGGTGTGACCAGCGACATGGCATACCGAGCTACCGCGTCGCGACGAGCAACGAGCGAAGCCTCCAGGTATTCTGTCGCTTTGGGCTCGAGCTCACCAGCCGACACCGCCTCGCCTATGCGGGACCTCGTGACCCCAGCGATACGCTTCCCGATCCAATAGAGATCGGCTGGCTGAGCCTCGATGGCCGCCGGAAATGGGACAGCGAGGCGGTATGAAGCCGGAGCGAGCGGCGCCGGAAAGAGCCCGACGCTCGCCGTCGGGGTGGCCGAAGGGTCAGCCTTCTCTTTCGGGCCGAAGCCGAAGGTGCCGAGCGCCAACCACACGTTGCCCACCGGACCTTCGTAGTCGGTATGGTGGAGAATTCGAATGACCTTGCCCGCACCGAGCGCGTCTTCGAGCCCCACGATCTGGTGCTGCACGAAGCCGATGTTCGGCACACCTACGTAGACGTCGCGCAGCGTGTGGGCTCGGTATTCGTCGAGGCCGATCCAAGCTGCGACGAGGCGGAGCGCGCGGAGCGAGCGACGGTGCTCGTGGTCGATGACGTCGTTCGGATCATCGAGACGCGTCCCGAGCGACGCGGTCGGGCCGAGCTCGATGGCGTCTTGACCGGCGAGCGAACCGCGCGCCGCCGGGAATCGGACCGCGAGGACGCGCTCACCCTCAAGACGAATCGGGTAGGTCTCCGCCACGAAATAGCCGAGCGCCGACACGAGTCGACTCGCGATCGTGCCCGCCGCCACCCGCATCCCCGAGCGATACTTCTCATCGCTTACGATCTCCCAACGACGCGCTTGGGTGTCGACGAATACGCGAACCCCTTTTGGCAGCGAGGGGTCTCGGGCGATCTCCTTGAGCGGAAGGCTCGGTGGTCCGTTGTGGTTGAACGCATCGTAATCCGGTTGCAACCGACCCGAAAACCACGAAGAGGCCGGCACTTCGTCGAGCGCATTGACGTCTTCCGAATCGACCGTGCGACGTGGATCGAGCCCATCGACCACCGCGCGTTCGACGTAGGCCTCCGAGTAGCGGATCTCGTCGGGAACCGCGGTCCGCCCAGGAACGGGTACGGGGTAATCGTCGTGGACCACCGTCACCGCGTCGGACGCGGAAAACCGCGCCGGAACATAGGCGCACCCCGCAGCGAGGCACCAGAGCACGCCCAGCGGCGCACCGAGGGGCGACGAGAGGAACTGGATGGGCTGTCGCTTCATGATTTCACTCCACGTCACTTGCGATGCTGGCGATCGCCATACCCCGTCGATGTTCCGATCGACAGCGACAGCCGGACCCCACCCGCTCCGGCTGCGATGCTCAACTGCCCGAGCGTCACGTCATCGGTGTGCAAATCGATGGCAGTGCCCCCGACGAAACGCAGACTCTTCAGTTGGAATTCACTGATGCTCTTCGAGACCACCTGCGAGTCGATGAAGACGCTCATGCCGACGTGCTCGACGATGAGCCATCGGTAATCGAGCGACGCGACGACCGACAGATTGTCTCGGCGGTCGTCGAACCCGCGAAAGTCGGGGGCGCTCGCGAGCTCGTTGAACGAGATGGGGACGGTACCGACCTGCGCAATCCCATCGACCACGAGCTTGGGGCTCAAGATGTTGGTCCGTCGGTAAAGGGGAATGAACCCCGCCACGCGCCCGCCAGAGCGCAAGAACAGGCTCCGACGACCGCCCAGCTCGTGCCCGCTCCCCGCGTAGATCTCGCCGAGGACGCCCGGGGACGGCCGACCGCGCGTCGGTCGGGAATCGGCGCGAGCAGCGGCCTCGACATATCCGGTCCAGCGTGTCTCGAACGACCCGGGGACCGTGCCGCGCGTGAAGACACCGCTCAGCGTGCCTTGGCCGGCGCCAGCGGCGTCGTCGACGCTGCGGCGATCGATGCTTCCGGAGGCCACGAGCTCGAAGTCGTGATTGAGGCGTATGGCGTAGCCACCAATCCAGCGTGCGCGCTGTTCGAAGAAGCGGCCCCGAGCACCGGCACGCCCTCGCACGAAGTGATTGCGCGAATCGGTCTCTGGAACCTGACCGACCCCATAGTAGTATCGGCTGTTGTCGACCTTGTAGAGCCCTTCGAGCGTAAAAATGCTGCGGAGCGGCAGCTCCAACTGAAACGCGATTCGAGGCTCGATTTCGAAGTAGTGAATACCTCCGAAACCAACACGCAGACCGGTGGCGATGCGGCCGAAGTCGACGAGCATGCGGGCGCCGACATCGAACGGGCTCCTCGTCTCGGCGAAGAGGGTCGGCAGCACGGCGAAGCGGCCTCCATGGGTGCTCACGGCGTTTTGAGCGCGTGGAACGACGGGCTGCTTCTCGATGACGCCTATCGTGATGCTGGCGCTCCAGAACAGGAACTGTGCGAGGTGCCGCGGCACGAACAAGAACACGTTTCCGATGTCGCGGCCCGTGTCGCTACGGAAACGCGATGGGCGATCGATGCCGCTGATGCGCTCGGTCTCGCGGCGCGCGAGCTCGTCACCGCGCGCCGGAGAGGCCCACGAGGCGACGAAGAGAAGGAGCCCGACCGAGGCGGCCCGAACGATGCGGGTGCGCCATCGGTCGCGCTGGGTCCCTTGGGGTGGATGAGGAGGCTCGTTCTTTTGTCGCTGGAGCTGCATATCCAGAATACCTGAAGACCGAAATGCTCATTTGGGCAGCAACAGCGGAGGCGGAGGCGGAGGCGGAGGCGGAGGCGGAGGCGGAGGCGGAGGTGGGCGCTCGCTGAGGCGAGCTTCCACTTTATCGGCGAGCTTAGCCGTCGCAGAAGCGAGCGCGCTCGAGATCGCTGCCACGACATCTTCTGCCTTTTGACTGCCTCCCTTGCTGGGCTGGTCTACCGTGATCGAGTCGGTCATCCATACGGATCGGTCGTCCCGGAGCACGTACCGAATGGTCACCCGAGCGGCGCTGGTCTTGCCGCTCCGAACCTCTTCGAAATGAGTGAGCTCGAGATCGAGCGTGGGTCCGTCACCAGCGAGCGAATGAACGATGCCGCGCTCGACGAAGAGCCGGCTCGAAGCGGCGCGCCGCAGATACTCCTCGGGTCTCTCGGTCCACTGGCGGTCGTCGTAAGCCCCGAGCTCGACGTTCGAGGTCCGGTAGACGAGGCGGCTCTTCAGGTAGGCGCTCGCCGTCACTCGACCGAGCTGCAGCTCCACGGGTGCGTGGGCCGACGCGTCGACCTTCGCCGATTCGACCGGGTGCGGAGGCTCGGGCTCGAAGTAGCGCGTATCGATGGGATCCGACTTGCTCGTCAGGGCGCAGCCGAGAATCTGTCCGATGACGAAAAGCACCATCGTACAGGCCGGCAAACAATGGAGAACACGGCGCACCACCGAGCGGGCTCCCTCGATGCGCGAGCTTTCGTTCGTCTGGGTGGACCGCGGAGAGCGAATCAGAGAAGTCATGTCGACGGGCTTTCGTTTCACGGGGCCTTACCTTTGGCTCGTCCCTTCAAGAGCATGTCTGGGTCTCGTTCCAAGGTGTCGGCGAGGTCACGAATCGATTGGGCGGCTTCGCCGACGTCGCGCAGCGTATCGGCGAGCTCTTTGGCGCGTCCATCGGCGCTCTTGCCGAACAAGCCAAGCGCGTCGGTCGCCTGATGAGCGCTCGCTATGAGTCCCTTGTCGCCATCGACGCGGTCGAGCACACGATTCAGCGTCGCCACGGCAACCGTGAGCTGGTCGACGGTCGCCCCCACCTTGGCGGGGAGATTCGCGCGGTCGACGTGATTGAGGACCTTACGAAGATCTTTGATGGCGCCGCTCGCCTCGTCCAAAGTTGCTATGGCCTTGTCGGGGACCTGCTTCGCCTGAATCTCCTGCAAGATGGAATCGATCCGAGTGAGAATCGACATCAAAGAATCGGCGACCGCGGGCATCTTGTCGACCGCCTTGACGATGCTGTCTTCGAGGTTCTTCATCAACGAAGCAGCTGCGGGAATGTAGTTGCGGGGCGTCGGAAATGGAAGGTCCGGAGGGGGATTGTCTGCCTCGACGAAGAAGTCCATCGAGACGTATTTCACGCCCGTGATGCCCTGCGATCCGAGCTGCGCGCGAAGATCTGCCGGAATGATGAAGCGGCCGATTCCCTTGCCTTCGCGTCCGCCCTCGGTGAGGCCCATGCGACGAATCTCGTCGACATCGAGCTCGGCGAGGACGTCGACGTGGCGATGGTCGGGAGCTATCTCAATCGCTGCGACCGTGCCTATCGAGACACCTCGGTAGCGGACCGGCGATCCCAAATCGAGACCCTGAACCGATTCGTTGAAGAACGTGTGATAGCTCACGGTCTTCTTCTGCGTGCTCGCCGCCCCGAGGGCGATGGCCGAACCGAGCATGGCCGCAAAGGCCAGAAGCACGAACAATCCAAGCTTGAAGTGATTGGAAGGAGCAGACATCAGGCAGCCCTCGGGCGTCGGTTGAAGAAGTCACTGACACGTTGGTCTTCACTGTCTTTGAGCTCGTCTGGCGAGCCTCTCGCGATGATGCTCTTCGTGTCTTTGTCGAGCAGGATGCAGCGGTCGACGATGGCGAAGATGCTCGGAAGCTCGTGGGTCACGATGACTACGGTCAGGCCGACGACGGTCTTCAGGGTGAGAATGAGCCCGTCGAGCTCGGCCGACGTGACCGGATCGAGCCCGGCCGAAGGCTCGTCGAGGAACAAGAGCGGCGGCTCGAGGGCCATGGCTCGAGCGATCGCCGCTCGCTTCTTCATTCCTCCCGAGAGCTCGGAGGGCATCTTGTCTCCTGCGCCTTCGAGGCCGACGAGCTTGAGCTTTGCGCGCGCCATGGCCGTCGCCGCGTCGATCGGAATGTCGACCCATTCGCTGAGCGGCAGCACCACGTTCTCGAGCACCGTCATCGATCCGAACAACGCACCACCTTGGAACATGACCCCGAAGGGTGGTCGTCCGACGTCGAGGTTTGGATGGCCGACCCCTTGGATGTCAATTTCGCCAGCAAGCGGTGGCTCGAGCCCGACGAGTGAGCGCAGGAGCGTCGACTTGCCGCATCCGCTGCCGCCGAGAATGGCGAACACCTCGCCCTTCTCCACTTCGAAGGTGGCCTTTTGAAGCAGAATCGCGTCGGCACTCCACCCCATGCTCAAATCGGAAACTCGAATGATGGTCTCGTTCATATGCCGACCGCGCGATAGAAGACGGTGAACACCGCGTCGATGAGGACGATGGCGAAGAGCGACGTGACGACCGTCGACGTCGTGCGCCGACCGACGCCCTGTGCTCCACCCGATGTGGCGAACCCCTGCTGACAGGCGATGAGCCCGATGGCGAGCGCGAAGACCACGCTCTTCGCCAAGCCCGACTCGACGTCGTGCGCGGTGACGGCCAACCGGCTCTGGGTGAGATAGGCGACCGGGCTCAGCTTGAGCGTGGTGATGGCGACGACCAATCCGCCGATGATGCCGATGATGTCGGCGAAGAGCGTGAGAATGGGCACTACGATCATGAGCGCGAGCGTTCGCGGAAGGACCAGATAGCGAACCGGGCCGAAGCCCATGGTTCGTAGAGCATCGATCTCCTCGGACACGCGCATCGTCCCGAGCTCGGCCGCGATTGCGGCGCCCGACCGACCGCAGACGATGATGGCCGTCATGAGCGGAGCGAGCTCCCTCGTGACCGAGATGCCGACGAGGTCGGCGACGTAGATGCTCGCACCGTAAGTCTCGAGCTGGCGCGCCGCCTGAAAGCCCATGACGAAGCCGAGGAGAAAGTTCAGGAGCAGTACGATCGGAATCGCATCGGCGCCCGCTCGCTCGATGATTGCGGGAATCTCACCGAAGTTTCCCGAGCGCGGGTTTCGGAGGACCCCGAAGGCCGACTCCAACATGCTCCCGAAGAAAGAGACGACGCGTGCGAGCTCACCGAGCACGTCTTGCGTCGCTCGCCCGACCTGCTCGATGAAGCCCTCGGCTTTGCGCCTCTTTCTTCGCGCGGGCTTCTCGTCACCTCCATAGAGATGCACGAGCGCTTGGGTGCGCTCGCTCGCGCCGACCACTTCCGCGCGGACGCCGCGCTGCGACAGCTCGGCGCGAGCCTGCACGACGAGCGACATGACGCCGCCATCGATGATGTCGACCCCCGAGAGGTCGAGCTCGAGTTTCTTGCCACGCTTGGCCGTCGCGAGACTTCGCGAGAGCTCGGCCCAGATGGCGGCAGCATCCCGCATCTCGAGGTCGCCCCTCAAACGAAGCGCGTCGTCGGTGAGCTCGATGGCAAAGCTCGGGCGTGCGCGATCCGGCAGAGTCTTGCTCGGAGCGAGCGGAGGAGGAACCGTTTGGGCCACGAGCCGAAGGCACATCCCGAGCCATGCCGTTCGGTCTCATGCGGGGCGGATTGCGGCATACACTCGGATTTTGCGTGCGCGCCAATTTGTCGCAGCTGAGGCGAGGTTGCTGCGCGATGCATTCCCGCCGTCATCGTCTACGTTTTCGGTCGGTTCGTTCAGTTGCCCACCTCGAGGTGTGCTGTTCGAGCAGGGAGCGCACGCGAGGTCGAGGAGGGAAACTGCACACATTTAGGTGGGCCTAAACTTGCAGGGCGGGCAGCGAACCCCGACGGAAAGGACCACGTGATGATTTCGAAGACCTCCATGATCGCCATGCTCGCATGCACGGTCGCACTCGGAGCTGCCGGATGCGGCGCTGCCGCAATGCCGACTGCGGCGGAGCCCAAAGAGGGCATTCGTGCGGCGGAGGAGCTCGGTGCCGACAGCAATCCGCAAGCCTCGCTCCACCTCAAGCTCGCGAAAGACCAGGTCGCCTACGCGGACAAGCTGACGGAACAAGGCGACAAGGTTGGCGCGCAATGGGCGCTCATGCGTGCCAGCGCAGACGCCGAGCTCGCAGTCGAGCTGACGAAGCAGCAGAAGCTGCAAGGTGAAGCGGTCGCTACCCAAGACAAGATCCTCGATCTTCAGAAGAAGACTTCGCAGTAGGCCTCAGGAGACTATGATCATGCGTACTCGACTACCCTTACTATTCTGTGCTGCCAGCATCGCGGCTTTCACTGCCTGCTCGGCCACGACCCCCAAAGAGCTCAACGACGCGAGGTCTGCTTACGTCAAAGCGACGAGCGGCAACGCCCCGTCGCTCGCCCCAGCCGAGCTACAGACCGCCAAAGAAGCGCTCGGTCGCGCCGAGGCCTCGTTCGATAGCGATGGCGACGTCCCCGCGACGCTGAATCTCGCCTATGTCGCCGAGCGCAAGGCCGAGCTCGCCGAAGTTCACGCTGCCGTCGTCGGTGCGACCAATGCCAAAGACCAAGCGCAGAAAACGCTCGTCACCACCGCGACCGATACTGCCGAGTCGAAGAGCGACCAGCTCAAGAAGACGTCGGCCGATCTCGAGCGTGAGCAAGCTGCGAGGCTCGACGCCGAGAAGCGAATGCGCGAGGCCATGGCGCGCCTCAACGCCATCGCGTCGATCAAAGAAGACCCGCGCGGCACGATCATCACCATTCCGGGTGGCGTCTTGTACGAAT
>JAYUUB010000187.1:0-3744 GCA_043755175.1 Polyangiaceae bacterium
ACATCGGAGACCCATCCGTGCGAGGGCTCTTGTGCCCTTGCTCCCCGAAAGCCCATCAACGCCACGAGCTTCGCCCAAGCTTCGACCAAGGGCACAATGGCCCGTAGCGCCTCTCTCGCGTTGGGCATGCCCAAGACCAGTGACAGCGACAACCCCTTCGATTCGGCCGCTTGGAGCTCGAATGGGAAGCTCGCATGGGTGCGAATCGGATCTGCGAGTGAGCAGGTCGCATCCGCGTCGTCGCATGCCTCGGTGATCGCAATCGCAGTCGCCCCTCCCAATGCGGTCATGTGCCAGAGCGGACGGAGCGCGGCTTCGGAGACCGGCGGGAGGACGAGGCTCACCCGACGCGTCTGCGCCGCTCCGTCGAGTATGGCAAAGGAGGCGTCTCCGGAAACCGGCGCGAAGCCCCCGAGTCGCACGACGCGGATGAAGGCCTCGAGTCGGTCTTTCAGTGTGGCGTGCTCGGGCGCGAGCTCTTCATCGGAATGGCCTCCCTGAATCTCCACGAGGAGCTTTCTTGGATGGATTCCAGATCGAAGGCGGGCGGTCAGCTTAGCGGGAGTGAACATGAGCGTGGTTCTGTGGCGGATCTCAGTTGTCGAAGCGTGCGAGCCATTTCTGGGACTCCTCGAAATTGAAGTCTTTGAGGCCGCCAAAGATGCCGGGACTCGGGCAGCGAATCGGGCGAAGGATCCGACCGATCTCGTGATAGGCAGAGAGGTCCTCGCCCTGATTTACGTCCCCGACGAGAGGCATCGGGCCCGCTTGAAAGAGAGCGCCGCCGAGGATGTCGTGCACAATGATTTTAGGGCTCAGCTTCGCGCGAATCGCGTCGAGACCTCCTAGAAGATCGAGCCATGAGGTTTGGACGATGCTGAGCCAGTTGACGCACTTGATTCCAGCCTTGCAGAATTGCCCGGTCAGGGAGGTGTCCAGCACGTCAATCCCACGGTATCGTTTGCTGGATGAGAACACGTAGGGTTTGTAGAGGGCTCGCTCCGTCGACCAAGGAGATTCGATGAAGCAGAGCCCAGCAGAACCATGCGCAACAGAGCACCTTCGGCACCAGGCGAGAGTTCGCTGCAGAAGAAGCTCGCTATCTCGACGCCAGTCGACCGGTTCCAGGCTGGCCATCATTCCGTGGAGCTGACCGTTGTTTCCCACGTCGGAGTTTCGAGCCCGAATGCTCGCGAAGAACGTAAAGGGTGAGGCATCCTTCGCCGCCGCTCCGCCATGAACAGACCAGTAGACGCTCCGGTTGCCAAGCGGAATCGAGAGGCGTGTTCGCGGGTAAGCAAGCTGCCGCGGTGTCACGCGTGTGGGGCGTCCGCGGTCATCGTCGACCCACCACGTGAGCTTGTCACCGACGGTCGCTACGTAGTCGTCGAAGATCCAGGGGATGTCAGGCAGGGCGTCATCGGGCTGCTGCTCGAAGAACAGCGAGATGGCGAGCCCAATGGATACCCTCGACTTCACAATGTCGGGCATTGCTTCGGGGTTCATGAGCGCCACGCGCACTCCGCCCCGCTTCGAACGTGAGCGGCGTCGATGCAAAGACGAGGCGCGTCGAGGCATCTCGGGCAAGCCGTTTGATGCCGCGAGAGCTCCACGTCCTTCGAGGAGTCGGTATTCGCCTCGGCTGAAGCGCTCAGTCGTCGAAGCGTGCGAGCCATTTCTGGGACTCCTCGAAGTTGAAGTCTTTGCGGCCGCCGAACGTACCTGGTTTCGGACAGCGAATCGGGCGAAGGATCCGGCCGATCTCGTGGTAGGCGGAGAGGTCCTCGCCCTGGTTGACGTCCCCGACAAGCGGTACGGGGCCCGCCTGAAACAGAGCGCCGCCGAGGACGTCGTGGACAATGATCGCGGGGCTGAGCTTCGCACGAATCGCGTTGAGGCCTCCCAGACGATCGAGCCAGGCCGTTTGGACGATGGTGAGCCAGTTGACACACTTGATTCCATCCTTGCAAAATAGTCCGGTCGTTGAGATGTCCTGCACATCAATTCCACGATATCGTTTGCTCGAGGCGAATACGTGCGGCTGGTACAGTTGCTGCTCGGTCGACCACGCAGATTGGATGAAAGCCAGCCCAGCTGAGCCGTGCGCAACCGAGAGCCTCCGGCACCAAGTGAGCGTCTGCCGCAGAAGGAGATCGCTGTCGCGCTGCCAATCCACTGGCTCGAAGCTCGCCATGACTCCGTGAAGCTCGCCATCATTCCCGATGTCGGATTTTCGCGCGCGAACCGACGCGTAGAAACTAGTTGGAGACGCGTCTTTGGCTTCTTTGCCAGCGTGCACCGACCACGACACACTGCGTTGACCCAATGGGGCAGAGAGCCGCGTCCGTGGGTAGGTGAGCTGACGAGGTGTCACGCGTACGGGGCGTCCGCGGTCATCATCGACCCACCATGTCAGCTTGTCCCCGACCGCCGCGACGTAGTCTTCGAACATTCCCGCCACGTCGGGCAGCGAATCGTCGTCCCGTTGCTCAAAGAAGAGCGAAACCGCGAGTCCAATGGACACGCGCGACTTCACAATGTCGGTCATTGCTTCGGGGTTCATGAGCGCCACGCGCACTCCGCCCCGCTTCGAACGTGGGCGGCGTCGATGCGCAGACGAGGCGCGTCGAGGTATCTCGGGCAAGCCGTTTGATGCCGCGAGAGCTCCACGTCCTTCGAGGAGTCGGTGTTCGCTTCGGCTGAAGGCCTCAGTCGTCGAAGCGCGCGAGCCATTTCTGGGACTCCTCCATGTCGAAGCTTTCGCCGAATGCGCCGTGATTGCTCGAACGGATCGGTCTGAGGATCCGACCGATTTCGTGATAAGCGGAGAGGTCCTCGGCCTGGTTGAGGTCTCCCACCAGCGGCAGAGGTCCCGCTTGAAAGAGCGCACCGTCGAGAATCTCGTGGACCGCAATCGCTGGACTCAGCTTTTTCCGGATCGCCTCCAGGCCTCCGAGTCGTTCGAGCCATGCGCTCTGAACGAGCGTCAGCCAGTTCACACACTTGATCCCATCCTTGCATCGCGAGGCGGTGGACTTGGCGAAGACATCAATTCCACGATAGCGTTTGCTCGATGCCAAGACGTACCGCTTGTGGAGATATCGCTCCTCCGACCATGCCGATTCCATGAAGGCAAAGCCCGCAGAACCGTGGGCAACTCGCGTTCGTCGACTCCAGAGCAGGACTCGCTCCAGGAGCGCTGGCGCATCGGTCGAGAGGTCCTTCGGTTCGACGCTCGCCAAGAGACCGTGCAGTTGGCCATTGCTTCCGATGTCAGACTTCCTTGCGCGAACACTGCCGTAGAAGCTCGTGGCGGACGCGTCGCGAGGCTCTATCCCGCCGTGGACCGACCACGACACGCTTCGCGGACCCAACGGCACCCCGAGGCGAGTGCGAGGGTAGGCCAACTGCCGAGCCGTCACGCGTGCAGGACGCCCCCGGTCGTCATCGACCCACCACGTGAGCTTGTCTCCAACGGTCGCCACATAGTCTTCGAAGATCCAGGGGATATCAGGCAAGGCGTCGTCGGGTTGCTGCTCGAAGAACAGCGAAACGGCGAGTCCAATGGATACCCTCGACTTCACAATCTCGATCATTTCTTCGGGGCTCATGCGGCGACGGGAAAGAGCAAGTTGCCGAACATCATCAGGCCGAGACCGAAGTAAACTGGCATCCATGGATGGGCGTGGATCGTGCTCGGAGCGCTGAATTTGTGGAGGGGTCCCTACGTCGAATTGGTTGCTT
>JAYUUB010000188.1:0-10754 GCA_043755175.1 Polyangiaceae bacterium
TTCTCTTACCTCGACGATCGCGGCGGCGAGCATTGCGTCATCGTCGCCGAAGCGAAGATCGGTCCTCGGTCGGGGACTGCAGCCGAAATCATCGCCGAGATCATCAGGCTCGTTCGCGCCGAGGTCGGTATCGTTCCGAGCGAAGTGCATCTCATCAAGCGAGGCACCTTGCCGAAGACCTCCAGCGGCAAGGTTCGACGCAGCGAAGCGAAGAGCCGGCTCGAGCAAGGTGAGCTCGAGCTCTTGACCGAGGCCGAGTCGACGCAAGACAGCGTCCCGCCTCCCGCCATGATGATCGTCCCGGGGCCCACCCACACGCCGGCCCCGTCGAGAGCAGCAACGCAGCAAAGGTCGGAGGCGAGCGATGGGATCTAACAAAGCGGACGTCGAGGTCAGCTACGACGTATCGAACGAGTTCTTCCGGCTCTGGCTGGACGAGCGAATGAACTACACGTGCGCGGTCTACGAGAGCTGGGATCAGTCTCTCGAGGCGGCGCAGCTCAACAAGCTCCGCATCCTCTCCGACTTCGCCAAAGTCACTCCCGAGAAGAAGATCCTCGATATCGGCTGCGGCTGGGGTGCATGCGTCGAGTACCTCGCCACCACGCGCCACGTGAAAGACGCCGTGGGCATCACTCTATCGAGCGCGATGGCCGACGAGGTCAACGAGCGCAAGATCCCAGGCGTTCGCTGCGTCGCCGGAGACTTCCGAACCTGGAAGCCCGAGGAGCGCTTCGACGGCCTCATCTCGATCTGCATGATGGATCACCTCTGCTCGCCGCAAGAAGCGCGGGAAGGCAAGGCGATCGACATCTACCGCCAGTACTTCAAAAAGTGCTGGGACATCACGACCAAGGGCGCCTACTTCGGGCTCCAGACGATTTTGCGCAACCGTACGCCGCGCATCAAAAAAGACCTCGAAGACGTGTATTTCGTCACGCACGAGATCTTCCCCGGCGGGCTCAACCCGCGCCTCGAAGACGTCATCCAGGCCGTGAACCCGTACTGGGAGGTCATCCAAGTCAACTCGCGTCGCGAGCACTACGGCAAGACCACCGGCGAGTGGCTCCGCCGATTGCGGCTCAACGAGAAGACCATTCGCGCCAAGTGGGGCGACAAGGTCTACGACGACTACGATCGCTACCTCGCGACGTGCGTCACGTGCTTCGACAAACACTACAGCTCGCTCGCGCAATACGAGCTCCGTCGCATCGACTGAGTCGACGGCTCGTTCACTCGTCGCCCATCAGGCAATGCTGATGGGCGTTTCGGTTCTTCGGGCAAAGCCCTGGGGCCCCAGTAAGGGACACGGTCATGGCTGAGAAACAGGATCTCCTCTCGTTGTTCAAGGTCGTCGCTGCTCGCGTCGACAAGCGTGAGTTCAACAACATCACCCTCGACAGCGTCATCACCGAGCTCGGAATCGACTCGCTCTCGATGATGCAGGTGGTCGGCGAAATGGAGACCGAGCTCGGAGTCATGATCCCCGACGAAGATCTCGTCGAGCTCATCACGGTCGGCGATCTCGTGAAGAAGATCGAAGCCCGCATCGAGAGCTGAGCCCGCGACCGATCGTCTCCCGGAAAGAATCTCGGCGGCATTTCTCGGCGAAATTTCTGAAGGGAGCTCGATGAAAACGCGTCTCGAAGAGAAGCTCTACAAGGAATACGTCACCTTCTTCGAGAAGGCCGAGCGTGAGCGTCGCTGGAACGTCTTCGAAGACATTCCGTGGGAGCGCATCAACCGTGATGCCCCCGAAGAGCTCGCGCTCTGCGCCGAGACGTTCTTCTCGGTCGAGATGTATCTGCCCGATTACGTGGCCCAAGGCATCAACGTGGTGCGCCCTTACTTCGGCCACGCCTGGTTTCAAGCGAACTGGGGCTACGAAGAATCGAAGCATTCGCTGGCGCTCGGCGAATATCTGATGCGCTCCGAGAAGCGGACGCCGGAGCAGATGTTCGATCTGCACGGCCGCATCTTCGAAAAGACGTGGACGATGCCGTTCACGACGGCGCGTCAGATGACCTTTTACGGTTGCGTTCAAGAGATGGCGACATTCGTCATTTACGTGAAGCACCGAGAGATGGCTGCCAAGCACGGCGACGAAGCGCTCCGCACCATCTACGACTTCGTGGCCCGCGACGAGATCGCGCACACGCGCTTCTATCAGGGCGTCATCAAGGTCTTGCTCGACGAAGATCGAGAAGGAACCCTCGCCGACATGGCGCTCGTTTTCGCGAACTTCGAGATGCCGGGCGTGGGCCTCGTCCCCGACTACGACACGCGCATTCTCAAGATGCGAGAGGCTGGCATCGATCGCTCGGTGTTCATTCAGAAGGTGTACATCCCCATCCTGAAGTTTCTCGGTGTCACGAGGCACGAGCTGCTCGCGGCCCAGGCGAAGGCCATCGGTGACAAGCGCGACCGCGAAATCGCGAAGCTCGTCTCGACGGCCACGGCCGATGCTTGATCGCGCTCTCGTTCGCGAGGCGTGAGCGCGGTCACCGAGCCGACGACGTCGAGCAGTGGTAGGTACGGTCGAGCTGATGGGGATCGCGCCGGTCGAGCGATGCACCGTCGAGTGAAGAGGAGCGGCTGAGATGAAGAGACGCGTCGCGATCACGGGCATCGGAGCGGTCACCCCGCTCGGCAACGACGTGCCCACCACGTGGAAGGGTTTGCTCGAGGGTCGATCGGGCGTCTCGTTCATCACCGAGTTTCCGACCGACAAGCTTCGGAGCGACATCGCCGCGAGCGTCAAAGACTTCGATCCGCGAAAGTATCTCTCGAACAAAGAGACCGAGATCTTCGGCCGCGTGATTCACTTCAGCCTCGGTGCTGCGGTCGAAGCACTGGCCGGCGCAGGGCTCGATTTTCCGCGTGACCAAGAGACGGTGCCGCGGCTCGACAACTCGCGGCTCCCCATCGATCCGAGTCGCATCGGCTGCCTGATGTCGACGGGGCAGGGCCCGGTCGACATCTTCGAGCAGCAGATCTTGAAGAGCCACGAGCGCGGCCCACGCGCCGTGTCGCCGTTCTTCATTCCGGGTGTGATGTTGAACGGTGTCGCTGCGATGGTATCGATGCGCTACGGCTTCATGGGGCCGAGCTACAACATCGCGAGCGCCTGCGCGACGGGGACGCACTCGATCGCGACGAGTGCGCTGATGATCGAAGCCGGCGAGGCCGACGTGATGGTGGCCGGCGGCGCCGAGGCCGCGACGCGCCTCAACACCGTGGCGGGCTTCGGAAATGCGCGCGCTCTCGGTCGCTCGATCGACGGTGATCCGACCAAGACGAGCCGGCCCTTCGACAAGCAGCGGACGGGCTTCGTGATGGGTGAAGGCGCTGGCGCCCTCGTTCTCGAAGAAGAGGAGCATGCCAAGCAGCGCGGCGCGACGATTCTCGGGTACGTCGCCGGCTTCGGGATGACGAGCGACGGCGAGCACTTGACTCGGCCGCACGCCGACGGATTGGGGCTTCGTCTCGCGATCGAGAAAGCGATTCGTCGTGCCGGGATCGGCCCGGGCGACATCGGCTACATCAATCCCCACGCGACCTCGACGCAGCAGGGCGACGTGGCCGAGTACGCCGCGCTGCGAAGCGTGTTCGGCGAAGCGCTGTCGACCGTGCCCATCTCTGCGACCAAGTCGATGCTCGGTCACCTCCTCGGCGGCGCGGGCGGCGTCGAAGCGGTCGCGGTCGTCTGTTCGCTCCGCGACCAGATGCTCCATCCGTCGATCAACGTCGACGACATCGATCCGACCTTCGAGATCAACCTCGTTCGCGAGGCGCGAAAGGTCGACGTTCGCTATGCGCTCAAAGGATCCGCCGGCTTCGGCGGGCACAACTGCGCGCTGGTGTTCGAACGGCCTTGAGCACCGAGCGCCATGGGCGCTTTTCCTAGACGGAGCGTCGTAGCCCCCAATGAGCCACGCCCCGGCGGCGGCTCAGCGTGAGCAGCCCGATTTGCAGGGCGTCCCGGCGCGCGCTGGCTGACACGAGCAAGCATCGACGCTGACGCTCGTTCCGCTCTTGCAGTTACGCGCGATGATCGCCGCTTCGTTCGCGTTGAGAGCGCATGCGGTGAAAGGCTGGCGCGCTTCTGCATCGGCGTCAGAGGCGAACTCGCACTTGCAGGTGAAGGGTACGCCGGGGTCTTTCGTGCAGCCCGCCGAGAGCGTGCAGACCCAGAGCGTGGCTCCCACGAAGAGAAGCGAGGTGACCACCGCCAGGATTGTGCGCCTTCCGATCGGCCCGCGAAGCGCTGGTCTCGATGACCCAGCGCTTCGGACCGTGGAGTAACCCCCCGTCTCCACGTGTGACTCAGTCGTTCCCAGGAGCCGGCTCGGTGGGCGCCGGCTTCTTGGGGCCGCTCGCGCCGGGCTGCCCGGGCTCTTCGTTCGCTGGTGTCCCTCCGCTCTGCTGGCGGATGTGGAACTCGACGCGTCGGTTTTTCTGGCGCCCGTCGTCGGTGTCGTTCGTGTCGAGAGGACGATTCTTTCCGAAGCCGTCGCTGCTGAGGCGGCGCGCCGCGATCCCCTTCTTCACGAGGTAGTCGAGGCACGAGTGCGCTCGATCTTTTGACAGGCGCAGGTTGAGCTCGTCGCCGCCTCGGTTGTCGGTGTGACCTTCGATCGCGAGGAGGGTGATCTCCGGGTTGGCTTCCAAGAGCTTCCAGACCTCGTCGAGGATCGGGAAGCTGCCCGGCTTGATCGTGGCCTTGCCGGTATCGAACTGCACCTGCTGGAGAATCTGAATCTCATCAGACCCCGAGATGCGACGGATGAACTGGGGGCATCCGTTCTTCGACGGATCCTTCGTGTTGACCTGCCCAGGCTCCTTCGGGCACTTGTCTTGCGCGTCGGGGATCCCGTCTTTGTCGGCGTCGTCTTCGGGGCAGCCGTCCCAATCATCGACGCCGTCTTTGTCTTCGGGAACGTCGGGGCACTTGTCTTTGGCGTCCGGGATGCCGTCGCCGTCGCGATCGGGCGGCGCGGGGCAGCCGTCGGTCGCGAACGGGGGCTTTCCGTCTTCGGGATCGGTCGGGCAGAGATCGATGTCGTCGGGGTAGCCGTCGTGGTCGGTGTCGACGCTGCCGTTGGTGACGGCCTTGAACTTCTTCGGCGGAGCCTTGGGGTTCTCGTCGCTGATCGGGAACGAGTATCCGATGAGCGCGCCGAGTCGGAAGTCGGGCGCGTAGCCCGGCGTGAGGCGCGTCCCACCGTTGCCGCCGAGGTAGAGGCGCTTCTTCTGATCGACTGCGAAGCGGGCTTCGGCCATCCACTCGAGAGGAGTGTTGGCATCGTGGAACGTGGTGTCGCCGCCGAGACCCGTCGAGCCGAACAGCTCGAGGCCGAGGCGAACGCGGTTATCACGAAGCGGGAGGAAGGCGCCGAAGCCCCAAGTCCATTCGTGCTGCACCTTGAAATCGTTCACGCCGGAAAGGGGGCGAAAGTGAAAGCCCGTGTCGAGAACGAAGATCGCCTTCTTGAGGTCGATCTCGCCCGCGAAGCCGAGGCCACCGCTCGCGCTCTTGTCGCCCGTGAACGAGTTCTCGAAGCCGGTGGGCGCCAAGAGAAACACGTTCGCGCCAAGCTTGAATTTGCGGTCGTTCGAACGAACGACGACGCCGCGCAGGTCGAAGCGAAGATCGCCCGGCGCGGTGTGCGCCAGGTTCACCGAGTCTCGGGCCGATGCGACGCTGGTGCTCGAGGTCGGGTTGCCCGTCTGGACGAACGTCAGCGGGAACATGACCTGGAACGACAGACGGCTGAAGAGCTCGACACCGATGTCTGCGTATCCCGTAAATTGGGCGCGAACAGGAGCGCCGCTGATGCCTGTGAGCTTCGCCCGATCTTGGGCGCTCTTCTGAATGTGGTTGGCGATCCGGAAGGCGTTGTAAGAGAAGCCCAAATCGAGCTGACCGAAGAACCGCGTCTTCTCGCCCATCTCGGGCCGCCAAACCGCCACACCGTCGTCGGGTGCGCCACCGATGCGCAACCGATCGAGGGAGAAGGTCGTGGCTTGGGCGCGTGCCTCACCAGCATTCGAAAGGAGGACCAGACCGAACACCCAGAGCGCAGCCGCCGCGGTGAGGATCGTGGCAAGACGTCGACGAGTTGTCATCGCGCGCGAGGCTACTACAGGTCACCGCGACAATGGTGAGGCCGAAAGCGATCTCGTGAGCTCGACCTCGTCTGGATTGGGGTCTTCAAGGAAGGGTTGACCAGGTGCGGTGAGTGTGGTCTGTTCCGCGCCCTCGTTGGGCCGGATCGAACCCGTGCCCCATCGCCCGCTTCAAAGGGCGGCGAGGCTCCGGAGATTCCCCATGAAGCGCACGTTTCAGCCCCACAACACCAGCCGCCTCCGCACGCACGGCTTCCGAGCCCGCATGGCGACCACGGGTGGACGCAAGGTCATCAACAACCGACGCCGCAAGGGCCGAGCTCGCCTCGCCCCCACCACCTACAAGAAGTAGGGAGCCGCCGGGCCACGAGCGTGCGCGTCGAACGGTTTCGTCATAAGCCGGACGCAGCGCTCGTGATACCCCTGCAGCTATCACCATGTCCGTTCCATCGGGCCCCCCCGCATCGGTTCGTGGTGGAGTCTCGTCCGAGGGGACCGGCCAGGGTGAGCACGAGGCTTTTGAGGGTGCTGCTGCTCGCACCTCGTCAAGCTTGCCTTGGACGAGTGATGTGTCTGCCGCCTCCGACAGTGGCGATTGGGTGAGCGTCGTCGCGAAAGGTGCCGATGCATCGCCGAAGGTTGGGTTCACGCGGGCTGAGCGCGTCCGCAAGCGCGTCGACTTCGTGAGGCTTCAGGGTCGGGCCGCCGGACGCGTTCGCAGTCGCTCCTTCTTGCTCCTGTTCACCCGTCGCCTCGAGCCCGGGCCGACCCGGTTGGGGGTCGTGGCGTCGAAGAAGGTGGGTGGAGCGGTCCAACGCAACCGGGCCAAGCGGCTCTTGCGTGAGGCGTTTCGACTTCGAAAACAGCTCTTCGGTGAGGGGCTCGACGTCATCGCCATCGCGTTCGACGGGCTTCCGCGCCAGACGTTGGGCGATGTCCTGGCCGACTTCGACGGCCTCTCGCGCGAGCTCACTCGCCGCGTGCGCGCCCTGAAGACTTAGAAACGGGCAGCCCGTCGAAATACTCGGCTCGAGGGAGGCAAGACGTCGAGCGGCCGTTCGCAGGCGTGGCCTTGCGTTCGGGGCTCCTCGGGCACAAGCTCAGGTTCGGTCGAGCTCGGGTTCCCAGATGTCCTTCCTCCTCATCGGCCTGATCCGGCTCTACCAACTCACGCTTTCGAAGCTCTTGGTGATGCTTTTGGGGCCGGTCTGTCGCTTCGAGCCTTCGTGCTCTCGCTACGCGTTGGCGTGCATCCAGGGGCAGGGTGCGCTCCGCGGGAGCTTGCTTTCGGCCAAGCGGCTGTGTAGGTGTCACCCCTTCAATCCGGGCGGTTACGACCCTCCGCCGCCACCCAGGCGACCGCCCTCCAGATCATCCAATCACCACGTAGCCTCTCTCGACCTGACATCGACCGAGCGAGAGGTCCCCCTCTCGGCCAGTCCTTTCCCGGCTGCTCCTTTCGGAGAGGCTTCTTTCGGAGAGGCTTCTTTCGGAGAGACGGGGCAAAGCGCTCGCAGCGAGCCTGCGCTGCTCGAGTCTTCGACCCGCGGGACGAGCAACATCACCGTCAACTGATCAGGCAAACCGTCTCGAGGCAATCACGGCCTCCGCGAGGGGCGCCCTCCTCCAATCAAGTTCGTTCGTGTCGTTTTGATTCGCGCCCCGCGAGGCGGGCACAGTATGACGCGTCCGCGGACGCGCTGACGCCGAAGCGAGCCCAAGGCGTCTTCTCTGGGTCTCCTCATCGTTGAAAGCGCCGATACGTCGCCCGAGAGCGCCGCCCGGCACCAAGGACAGCATGGCTAGCGGTAGTGGCAATGGCAGCGGTGGTGGCGGCGGCGGAATCACGAAGTGGCTCCTCTTGGGGCTCGGCGTCTTCGTGTTCATGCAGTTCGTGTGGCCCCGCATCAAAGGCACCGGACCGACCGAACGCCAGCCGCTCACGCTGAACGACTCGACGGCCCCTCCGGTCGAATCCCGCAAAGACGAGAAGTTTTGCGACCTCGTTGGTCCGCGCTTCACCGCCAAGCTGTCGACCCGCGGCGCCTCGCTTCGCAGCGCGGTGATGACCGACGCGAAGTACGCACACCACGTCGACGAGCCGCAGACCCGCACCGATCTGGTGACGACCACGGCCGAAGCGCGGATGCCGCTCCGTACCGACCTTCGCGATCCGGCGGTCACGGGCGACCAACAGGTTCCGTTCGACGACCTCGACTACGATCTCGTCACGAGCGATGCGAGCTCGTGCGCGTTCGTGTTCAAAGACGACCACGCCGAGATCACCAAGGTCATCAGCCTCACGGGTCGCGCGTTCGAGCTCGACGTGATGCTCACGGTGAAGAACCTCGCAGACAAGCCGCTCAAGCATCGACTCGCCATCGAGCAGACGTCGTGGCGCACGCAGTCCGAGATCAGCGGTCACTTCGGTCGGATGCCCGAGTTCGACACCGAGGTCGTCCTCCACTCGAAAACGAAGACGGGGCGCCATCACCCCGATTCGTTCGAGCCCAAAGACTTCGCAGACAAAGAGTTCACCTCCGAGAAGTGGCTCCGCGGCGAAGGTGAAGGCGTTTGGGCCGGCCCGAGCTCGAGCTACTTCAGCGCGATCGTCGTCCACAAGGCGGGCCCCGCGGCGCCGTTCGTCGAGGGTCAGATCGAAGAGTACTGGAACGTCGCGCGCTTCCCGAAGAAAGAAGACGATCCGCAGTACGGACACGTCTACCGCGCTCGCCTCGCCTACCCCGAGAAAGAGCTCGCGAAGGGCGAGTCTGCGACTTACGAAACGCTCGCGTTCATGGGACCGAAAGAGCGCGAGGTCGTCACCGGAATCGGTGGTGGCGCAAAAGACCAACACGAGACCGGAAACCTCGTGAACATGTCGGTCTTCCTTTTCGGAAACCTGTTCTCGAGCACGCTCGGCAAGCTCCTCGTCGGGTATGTTTACTGGCTCCACGGCGCGGTCGGCAGCTGGGGCTTCGCCATCGTGCTGCTCACGATCACGGTGAAGCTCGGCGTGTTCCCGCTGAGTCTCTTCGGGCTGAAGAACATGGTCGGCATGCGCCGCATCAAGCCCGAAATGGACATCATCGCGAAGAAGTACAAAGACGACATGATGGAGCGCAACGTGGCGACGCAAGAGCTCATGCGTCGCGAGAAGGTCGGTAGTCCCATGGCGGGCTGTCTTCCGGCGCTGCTCCAGATGCCCGTCTGGCTCACGCTCTATGCCGCGCTCCGCACCGCCGTAGAGCTCTACCACACGCCTTTCGGCTTCCTGATTCCCGACCTCTCGGAGCCCGGAAAGTACTTCGTCATCCCGCTCGTGCTCGGCGTCTCGAGCTTCTTCCAACAGAAGCTCATGCAGGCGAACATGCCGTCGGCCGACCCGCAGCAGGCGAAGATGATGCTGTACATGATGCCGGCCATCTTCACGGTGATGAACGTGTTCCTGCCGGCAGGGCTCGGTGTCTACATGCTGACCAACACCTGGCTCGGCATCATCCAGCAGTTCTTGGTCGAGCGCTGGATTCAGAAAAAACTCCGGGAGCAGAAGGCTTCCAACATCGAGGTGAGGGAGAAGCCCGGCCCACTCCTCGCGTCATCGAAGGCGGCGTCTCCTAGCGCCGCTGAACTCGGAAAGGGGAAGGCACGTGCCCGTGGATAGTGGTTCGCACAGTGAGACGCTCGCAACTGAAGCAGTGATCTCGGACAAGCAAGAAGCCGCGGCCAACGAGCCGTTCATCGAAGACGGCCGCGCCGATCAGGTTCTCGATTTCGTGATCGACGTGCTCGCAGCGATGGGCATGGATTGCACGGTCGACCTGCTCGAAAACGACGTCGAAGACCCCCCGGAGGAGATTCGCCTCGAGGTCGAAGGCAAGGACGCTGGCCGCGTGATTGGCAAGAAGGGGCAGACGCTCGCCGCGCTGCAATTTCTGGCGAATCGCGTGATCAACCGTCCGGGCAAGACCCGACGACACGTGATCATCGATGCAGAGGGTTATCGTGCGCGCCGTGAAGATGCGCTCTCGACCATGGCTCGCCGCCTCGGCAAACAAGCCTTCGACGAAGGAAAGATCATCACGTTCGAGCCGATGACGCCGCAAGACCGACGCGTGGTCCACTTGGCCCTCGCCAAGTTCCCGGGCGTGGTGACCAAGAGCGACGGCGAGGGAGAAGCTCGCCGAGTTCAGATCATTCCGGTCCGACGCTGAGATTGGTGCCGAGGCGGCGGCGAGCTCTCGGGCTTGCTCGCCGTTCCCGGGGCGCTTCATTCGCGCCTCAAGCTGGTGTTGACACCTAAAGCGCGGCGTGCATAATGCCGCGCTCGTAGGGCCAGCGCTCTCGTTCGGCTCCGTCGAGTGGGCAGCGCGTACCCGATGAGGAATGACCCCGGTGAAAGCCGGCCGAAGTTTCAGCTCTCCCGCTTGGAGGCTCTCTCGCTTGGAGGCTCTCTCGCTTGGAGGCTCTCTCGCTTGGAGGCTCTCTCGCTTGGAGACTCTCTCGCTTGGAGGCTCTCTCGCTTAGAGGCTCTCTCGCTTGGAGACTCTCTCGCTTGGAGACTCTCTCGCTTAGAGGCTCTCTCGCTTGGAGGCTCTCTCGCTTGGAGGCTCTCTCGCTTGGAG
>JAYUUB010000189.1:0-73584 GCA_043755175.1 Polyangiaceae bacterium
GCCGCCGAGAGCCACGCCAGAAGCCTTTGGGGGCGTCTCGTGGAGAGACTGGTCGCGCGGCGGAGCACGGTCAGGGTCGACGGTGACTTGTTCTCCGACGAGCCCTGCTCCGAAGTGATCTGCTCCAAAGGGATCTCCTCCGACGAGCTCTGCTCCGACGAGCCCAGCTCCGACGAGCCCAGCTCCGACGAGCCCTGCTCCGAAGCGATCTCCTCCGACGGGCTCGTCTTCGAGGGACTCTGCTCCGACGCCTTCACGTCGGGGACGACGTCACGTTCGGCGAGAGCTTCTTCGACGACGATCCGCTGCTCGTGCGAGCGCTTTTTCGGCGCGGTGCCCGAGAGCGAAAGCTCGAGCGATCGCGCCATCTTCGCGATCTCACTAACCTCGTTCTCGAGATCGGGTGACGACGAGAGAGCCAACTCGAGCGCGCGCCGCTCCGATTCCTCGAGCTCGCCGAGCACGTACGCAGTCAGGCTCGGGTCGTTCTTGTCTAGTTTTCCCATGCTCTTCGTCATCACGCCCTCCTCGCGACGAGGGGTTGCTCTTGCTTGGCTACGTGCTCGCGGATCTTCTTGAGCGCTTCGTGGAGGATGACCCCCACGTGGGTCACCGTCAGCTGCGTGACAGTCGCAATTTCTTTGTAACTGAGGCCGCCTGCAAACTTGAGCGCTACCACCTCGCGATCGCGATCCGAGAGCGCTTCCATCGCCAAAAGGAGCTGTGACGCCGATTGCTTCGTTTCGAGCGTCCCTTCGGGGCCGCCGTTCGTGCTCGCTTCCACGCTCGCCTCCTCTTCGCCCACGAGCCGTCGCTGCTTTCGCTTCTCGGTGAGGGCTTTGTTCCGGCAGACGGTGAACATCCACGCGGCGAGGTGGTCTTCGAGACCGGAGAACGGTTCTTTGACGAGCGCCAAGAACACGTCTTGAACGACGTCGCGTGCCTGGTGCGCGCCGACGATCGTCGAAGCGAACCGCAAAAGAGGCTCTTCGAACCTCTCGATCGCGCCGCGAATCCGTTCGTTTTCGGGAGTTTCAACCATTCCCTATCCCCGCGAAGGCCACCGCCCGCCCGCCTCTCTCCCGATCAACGCAGGGGCGCTCGGTTTCTTAGTCGACCGTAAAAATAGTCCGCTCGAAGGGCTTGATCGGCAGGCGGAGCGAAAGGAGCACCAACGTTCCGACCGCTCGTTCGCGGTACGCTAGGCGGTTTTCGTCGATGGCGCGGTCGACGTGGAATCGAGGGCCGCCGCAGCCGTCAGGGCGTGGACCAGCATCTTGGAGAGCAGCGCGACGAGGACTTCGCTCGGCACGTCGCGCCGGTCGAGCCAATCGAGCGCAGCCGCTTCGACCGCGCCGATGAAGCTCTTCACGGCGACGCAGAATACCGGACGGGGCTCGACGCGGCCGAGCCCTTCTTCCTAAATGCGATGGACGATCGCAGAGCGAGTGGTCTCCACGATCTCGAGCACCTCTGGATCGGACCCGCTGCCGCTTCGCATGAGTAGGCGGGAGCGTGGGCGTCGACGAACGCGAGGTAGGCCTCGAGCCCGCTCGTGAGCCGTTCTCCTGGCGGAAGGCTCGGATCGGGGAGGAGCTGCTCCAGGAGGCCTTGGGCAGCCTGCCGAACCGTCGCGACGTGGAAGCCGCGTTTGCTCCCGAAGTAGAGGAAGAGGAGGCCCTTCGAGATCGATGCTTCTCGCGCGATGTCGTCGATCGAGGTCTCGTCGTAGTTGCGCCTACCGAAGAGCGAGAGACCGAGATCGAGCAACAACGCCCGGCGCGCGTCCACGTCGAGACCACGCGCGGCGCGTCGACGGGCTTCTTTCGTCGCCGCGGCTTGGGCGGGCGCAGAGCACGCATCGACCGCTACTTCGGGAGGCTGGCTTCGATGGCGGCGACCAGCGCCTGATCGTTCGGTGCCGTGCGAGGTCGAAAGCGCTGGATGGTCTTTCCGTCGGCGGAGACGAGGAACTTCTCGAAGTTCCATTCGACGTCGCCGGCCTTGCCCGAGGCGTCGGCGACGTTCCTGAGCTCGGCGTAAATGGGGTGTCGCGATGGGCCGTTCACGTCGATCTTCTCGGTCATCGGGAACGTGACACCGTAGGTCGTGCTGCAGAAGGTCGCGATGTCTTCGGCGGTGCCAGGTTCTTGTCCTGCAAACTGATTGCAGGGGAAACCAATGACCGAAAACCCTCGCGGGGCGTACTTCGCGTGGAGCTCCTCCAAGCCGGTGTACTGCGGCGTGAGGCCGCATTGGGAAGCGACGTTGACGAGGAGCAACGCTTTGCCTCCGTACGCAGCGAGGTTCGTGGGGTCGCCGCTCAGTGTGTGCACGGGGTGATCGTAGAGCATTGTGGGTCCTTCCAGAGGGGGACGAAACCCTACCATGCAGGCGCTGATGGTAGCTTCGACGATGACCGGGCTTGCCAGCGTTCCTCTCTGACACTCGCGGATCGCTATCTCGAAAGCGTCGGACGGCTCGACGGTTGATCTTCGACCATCTTCCGCACCCCGGCACAGAACCGATCGAGCGATCGCTTCCGCTGGCCCCACCCAAGCAACTCGATCGAGCACCGAAGGGGCGATCGGCTTGCTGAGCGGGCTCGACCGACATAGGCTGACGGACCGACGTGGGTAGTAGGACACCGCCCAGCCGAACTCCGCCGCGCCTCGACGTTCCTGCCCCTCGTCCGACGCGGCGGAACATGCCCGAGGTGCGACGCGACCCACCCGAAGAGTCGACGATCGAACCGTCTTCGGGTCCTTTCGTCGATCCGCCTGGTTTGCCTGCCCGGCCACGGCGGCAATCGAACGCGCCGCTCGGAACGGCGCGTCCGCGGCGCGTTTTCGTCTCGGCACCGAGCGAGCCCTCGATCGAGGAGGGATTCGGGGGAGAGTCGTCTGCAACTGAAACGATGCCATCGATGCCCGACGCGGCGACTTCGAAACAGACCCCGTTGTCGAAGCCATCACCCGCTGCGCTCACCGTTCTGACGGTGTCGAGCGAGTCGACCCACTTCTCTCAGCCAACGGCGTTCTCTCAGCCAACGGCGTTCTCTCAGCCCACCGTGCTGACGAAGCCCACCCTGCTGACGAAGCCCACCGAGCTGACGAAGCCCACCGAGCTGACGAAGCCCACCGAGCTGACGAAGCCCACCGTGCTGACGAAGGCAACGGCATTCTCTCAGCCCACGGTGCTGACGAAAGCGACCGTGCCGACGAGAGCAACCGCGCTGACGACGCCGTCGCCAACGCAGCCGGGCGTTCAGATGAGAGCGACGATGCCGGGGTTCGCGCGCGTAGCACCTGCGCGCGCACTCGGCTCGATCGCACCATCGCACTCCGATGCGGAGCAGCGTCCGCCGTCGAGCCCTCCGCCTGGACCGGTCGTAGAGGTGCGTCGCACACAGGGTCGCTCGAGCCGCGGCCTCGCGATGGAGCGACTCGTCGAGATCCTGCCTGGTCGTCTCGTCGCAGGTCGGTATCGCGTCGACGAGCTGCTCGGCCGAGGTGCGATGGGGATCATTTTCTCTGCTGAAGACACTTCGCCGACGGCGCCTTCGACACGCGTCGCGCTCAAGCTTCTCGACCCCGAAATCGCGCACGATCCAGCCGCGCTCGCGCGTTTTCGTGCCGAAGCGCTGGCGCCTCGGCAAATCGCCGGCAATCACGTCGTTCGCATCTTCGACGCCGACGTGTGTCGCGACCTACTCGAGAGCCTTCGAGCGCTCGACGACGATGGAGTCATCGGGCGCGGCCCGAGCGAAGGCGTCCCGTTCATCGTCATGGAGATGCTCTACGGACAAGATCTCCGCGAGCATCTGCGCGACCGCGGACCTCTACGTGCGCGTGAGCTCGTGTTCCTACTGCGACAGGTCGCCGTCACGCTCGACACTGCGCATGCTCTAGGCATCATTCACCGCGATCTGAAGCCCGCGAACCTCTTTCTCACGCGAGCGCCCGACGGTTCCGAGCGCGTGAAGGTGCTCGATTTCGGCGTCGCCCAGCTCGCTCGTCGCCTCCGACGCTCCGATGCGCCTCTTGCCCACACGCCGATCGGAGCGGAGCCGCACGCTCTCAGCGCCTCGGGCACTCACGAAGCCGGGCTCTTCGGAACGCCTTGGTACATGGCGCCCGAGCAGGTCAACGGCGAGCCAGCCGTCCCCGCGACCGACGGGTGGGCGCTCGCGCTCATCTCGTTCAGATTGCTGACCGGCGAGAGCTATTGGGCGCCTGCGCCGCTGCCGGAGCTTCTCGGCCATATCGTCTGTGGGCCGCGAACGCCCCCGTCGCTGGTCGTGAGGGATCGCGGCCTCGTCCCGCATGCAGCGCTCGGATCCGCGTTCGATGCTTGGTTTTTTCGCGCGTGTGCTCTCGATCCGAAGGGGCGCTTTCCGAGCGCCACCGAAGAAATCGAGGCGCTGGCACAAGCCCTCGTCGCGGATCAAAGGTCCTGAGCGGCGAGCGCGTCCACCTCGCGAGAACGTTCTTCAGAGAGAGCCGTGCCGTCGTCCGTCGGCATGCGGCTGGTACTCGAGCGGACGACGTGCGAAGAGACGTAACGCGATGAAGCACGGTCACAGCGACGATGCCGAAGACGATCTTGGGCATTCTCACGAGGAAAGCCCTGGAGACGCTCACGGGCATCACCGCGACGATCACGACGGTCCCGAGCCCGATCATGTCGACCACGACGGACACGGCCATGGGCATCACCATCACCCCAACGTGAACGCCGCGAAGGGGCGGGCCTTCGCGATCGGCGTCGGCCTCAACGTCACCTTCGTCGTCGTCGAGGTTTTTTACGGTGTCGTAGCGCATTCGATGGCGCTGCTCGCCGATGCTGCCCACAACTTGAGCGACGTCCTCGGCCTCCTCATGGCTTGGGCTGCGCTCAGGCTAGCGACGCAGAAGCCTTCGCTCACGCACACCTACGGGTTTCGGCGCGCGACCGTGTTGGCCGCGCTTTTCAACGCACTCCTGCTGGTCGCCACCGTCGGTGGCGTTGCGTGGGAGGCGTTCGGAAGACTCCAAAGCACCCAACCCGTTGAAGGGGGGACGCTCATCGCGGTCGCGGGCGTGGGCGTCTTGGTCAATGGCGTCTCGGCGATGTTCTTCTTCGCCGAGCGAGGGAGCGACGCCAACATTCGAGGCGCGTTCCTCCACCTCGCCGCCGACGCGGCCGTGTCGGTCGGGGTCGTCGGTACCGGGATCGTCATTCTGAAGACCGGGATGATGTGGCTCGACCCTGCCGTCAGCATCGCTGTCTCGGTCGTGATTCTTTACGGCACGTGGGGGCTTCTCAAAGAAGTCACGCACCTCTTGCTCGACGCCGTTCCTCCGCACGTCGACATCGAGAAGGTGCGCGCCTACCTCGAGTCGCTACCGGGCGTCGAAGAGGTTCACGATCTGCACGTTTGGTCGATGAGCACCACCGAGGTCGCGCTCACGGCCCACCTGGTGATGCCGTGGCGCCCGACGCCACCGACCTTCTTCGCGAGCTTGAGCGACGTCCTGGCGAAGAAGTTCCGCATTCACCATTCCACGATTCAGCTCGAGCCCACCGACGCCACGGGCCCGTGCCATCAGGCGCCCGACGACGTCGTCTGAGATCAGTGAAGCTGGGTGCGGATGACCGGCACGAGCCCCCGAGCTTTCGCGCGCAGCAGCGGATCCTGCTCGATCGTCGCGTGTGCTTGGGCCATGCGGTCTGCCGATAGCGTGGGTGAGCGAGCGATGATGTCCACGCCGTCGGGGCTCGCGATCGTTGCCGTGTAGTAGACGATGGCCCACGTGTCGTCTGGGGCGACACGCGCGACGTACCACTCGCTCGAGAACAGAAAGAGACTGCCTTTGCCGCGCCACGTGAAGTGGGTCGGGTCGCCACTGTCTTGCTCGTCGACGCCGAGGAACGTTCCCGACCCGCTTCCCTTCGAGAACCAAACCACGTCGTCGAGCTTGCGCGGCTCGAGATCGTCTTCGAGCAGTGTGTAGCGGAACGTAGGGTTCTGTTTGTCACCCGAGACCCACATCGGAAAGTTGCTCGCGACGACGTACCAAGTGCCGTCGAGACGCGCCGCATCGAAGCTCGCCGGCGCGCTCCCGATCTTCACCGGCACCGGAAAGCAGCCTCCGAAGATTGCTCCGAGCATCATCGCTGCGAGCATCGGCCCGATTCGCCTTCCGCGCCCCATGCAGCGTGAGGGTGTCACGCGACTAGTTCTAACAGCCGCGCGAGGGGAAGTGGTCTCGCTCCTCGACGACATCATTCGCCGTTCCCGTACGATGTCGTCTCCATTTGCCGGATCGCCAGGTGACAGCACCTCCGATATGAATGGGCCATGAGAATCAGTCTGCTCTTCCTCGGAATTCAAACCGCCCTCGTGATCTTCGGTCTCGGCTGCTCCGGGAGCGGAGACGGGACGGGTGGAGCTGGCGGCGCCACCTCCACCACCGTGACGAGCGGCAAGACGTCGGTGACCTCCACCACGACGACCGTCGCGACGACGACGACCTCGCAATCGACGACGACGTCGACAGGCGGCGGAATACCGACGGTGAGCCTCGGACTCGACAACGCGACCATCGCCGCCGGTGCAACCGCACAGGGCACGGTCACGGTGATGAACTTCGTCCTCGAGCCGCCGTCGGCGACGAACAAGCCGGGGCACGGGCACTATCACGTTTATTTGGATGGCGCTTCGGGAGGAAGCTACCTCGTGGCAAACCAAGTCCCGACGGTCCCGATCAAGATTCCGGCCGCCACCGCGGCAGGTCCACACACCCTCCGCATCTCGCTCTCCAGCAACGACCACGTGCCCCTCGCCCCGGCTGTCGAAGAAGTGATCGACATCACGGTCCAATGAGTCGGCGCGGCGCTCTGAGGATCGTGCTCGCTGCGCTCTCGGTCGGCTGCGTTGCTGCCGACGAGAGCGCCACGGAGGCTCCGAGCTTCTCGGCGATCAACAAGACGATCCTGAGCGAGCGCTGCACCCTCGCCTGTCATTCGGGGGGCGACTTCGCAGCGGGCGGGCTCGACCTTGCCCTCACCCCTCACGCGGTCCTCGTCGACGCCAAACCGACCGCGGTCGACTGCTCAGGAAGCCCGATGAAACGCGTCGTTCCGGGCAACCCCGATGCGAGCCTGCTCTATGTGCTCGTCTCCACCAAGGTGCATGGCGAAGCTGCACCCTGTGGGGAGACGATGCCGCTCGGCGCCGACCGCGCGTCGCTCACACAGGGTGAGGTTGATCAGATTCGAGCCTGGATCGTCGCCGGGGCGAAAGACGACTGACTCAGCGCACGCAGAGAAATCAATCGAGCGCGAAGTGAACCTTGGTGAGCTCCTCGCTCGTCTCCCAGAGCCTCTTCGCGCTCTCGAGATCGTGCGAGCGCTCGTTCGACGAGACCTTGACCGGAGCGCCGCCCATCTCGAACGGGCCGCGAGGGCCGAAGTAGTCTGCGCTCTCGGCGTCGGGATCGGTGGCGGCACGCAGCGTCGGCAGAGCGCCCATGTCGGCGCGCTGCGCGAACAGCATGTTGGCGACCTTCATCAGTCCGCCCTTGAAAGCAGACCCTTCGGCTTCGGGGCCCTTCCGCTGGAGATCCGTGGCGGAATAGCCGGGGTGGGCCGCGGTGACGCGAAGGTCGGGATGGGACTTCTCGAGACGCCGCGCGAGCTCGTAGGTGAAGAGCAGATTGCAGAGCTTGCTCTGCCCGTACGCGGCCCATTTCTCGTAGCTTTTCTCGCCCATCAAATCGTCGAAATGCATCGACCCCATGCGGTGCGCTTGACTGCTGACATTGACGATCCGCGCGGACTTGGCTCGACAGAGCGCAGGCAGGAGCAGCCCGGTGAGGGCGAAATGACCAAGGTGGTTGGTTCCAATCTGCATCTCGAACCCGTCTTCAGTGACGGTTCGCGGCAATGCCATCAATCCGGCGTTGTTGATGAGGCTGTCGAGCTTGTCGTTCTCTGCACCGAAGCGCTCGGCGAACGCACGAATGCTCTGGAGGCTCGCTAAATCGAGCTTCGACACGCTCACCTTCGCGTCGAGCACCGCATCGCGCAGCGATTGCGCTGCCGCCTCGCCCCTCTCCAGCGAACGACAAGCGAGAACGACCGACGCTCCTTTGCGAGCGAGCTCCCGTGCCGTCACGAGGCCGATCCCGCTGTTGGCACCGGTGACGACGAAGGTCCGCCCGGATTGATCGGGGATGTTACTTGTGGTCCACGCGCTCATGCGCCGAGGTTACGTCGCGTGGGCGCCGGTCGGAAGAGCCGCGACACGTTCGAGCGCGGACGGCGTCGGAGCTTCCCCTCGAATCGGCGGAAAAAATCGTCAGGCGGACGATCGAGATAGTCGGACCCCGTCCGACCCGATGTCGTCGATCGAAACAGGATGTGGGCGATGAGACCCACGGCGCACACCGAAGGTACGGGCGCGTCGATGCCCTCTGCCGAGCCCGTTTCGTCGCCGCTCGTGGTATGGCTCGCATAGCGACATTGGTGAAGGTCTCGCGGCACGCGTAGGCCGCGCAACCCCGAAAGTCAGATGCTCCCAGGCGAAAATCTCGCGAAGCTCTTCAGGGCCGCACCCTTTGCTTCGCCCGCAGAAGTCGAAGCATTCATCGCCGAAGCTGGCTCCGTAGCGGGCGCCGATCTCGTCACCGTCTTGCCGCTTCTCGTCGAGCTCGCGCAGCGCTCGACGCCCGAGGCCCACCAGCTTCGATGCCGAGCGTTCGCGATCCTCGGCCAAGCCGCAGGAGGTACCGATCTCTTCGTTCCGGGCATTCGCGCCCTTCGGATCCCCGACCAAGTGATTCGAAACATGCTCGTCGGCCTCCTCGTCCACGTGAACGACGAGAGCGCGCATCAGCCGTTGTGCACGTTGTTCTCGGCAGCCGACCCTGCCGTGCGTGCCGCAGCTGCCGATATCGTCAAGCAGGTCGGCGGTCGCTCAGCTCTCGATCTGCTGACGGCGCGTTGCGCCGATTCCACCTTCACCGGCCGAATCGAAGCCATGAACGCGCTCGTGGTGCGAGCCGGCGCGCACGGCTTGCCGATGCTGAAGGCGGTCATGACCATCGGCAAAGCCATCGAAAAGATTCAAGCGCTCCGCCATCTCGCGTCCCGCGAGCGCTTCGCGAAAGACCTTCCGGGCGCGCTCCAGGTGGCTGCCACCGGTCTCGAAGATCCGGACGATCTCGTGGTGGCGCAAGCCATGATCACGGTGGGGACGCTCGATCCAGACTGGTTTTGGGAACGAACCGAGACGTTCGTCAAAGATCGCGGCCCGCAAGTCGTGAAGGCATTCGTTCAACAGGCCGCGCAACGCCCGACTCCTGCTGTCGCGACGTTCTTTCGCCACCACATTCGCAATGGCGCCAAACCCCTGCGTTTGATGTTGATCGAAGCGATCGAGGTGGCGGCTTCAGAGGTGCTCTTCCCCATTCTCGTCGACGCACTCGGCAATCGTGACAATGCGACGCGCGCACGCGCAATGCATGCCGTCACCGAGCTCGCCAAGACGCGGCGCATCGACGCTGCGCGTGCGATTGTCTGGCTCCTCGGGAGCCGCGATCTCAATGTGCGACGCGTCGGAAGCGAGATCGCGAATCAGCTCGGTGATGCGGGCGGCAAGCTCTCCAATCGGCTCCTCAAGTTCTTGCGCGACGAAGATTGGTGGGTTCGCGAACGCGTGCTCGACGCCCTGCTCCAGATGAAGGGGAAAGACCTCACCGAGCACATCGTTTCGGGCTTTCTCAACGATCCTTCGGATACCGTGCGACGGTTCGCGGTGAGCGCGCTCCTTCGCATCGCCGATCCGCGGTCGCTCGCTGCATTGGTCAAGTCGGCGCAGAGCGATCCCGACTGGATGGTGGCCGAGGGAGCGCTCGAGGTCATCATCAAGATTGGCGACGTCCGTGCGGTCCCCTACCTCGTCGAGATGCTCGCAAACCGCGTCGACCTCCGCGTCGCGATCATCAATGCGCTCCGCGCTCTTCGCGCCAAAGAAGCGCTCTCCGTGGTCGCCGAGCTCGTGAAAGACGAAGACTCCGACGTTCGCACGGCGGCGTTGATGCTGCTCGACGAGCTAGACGACGGTACCCACGTTCTGTTCGTCCAAGGCTGCGAGACCGACCCTTCGTTCGCCGTACGCGAGGTCGCCGGTCGTGTGCTTCGCCGCTATGCATTGGAGCCCGTCGTCGGAACGGAGAACCTCGGCGAGGTGCGGTCGATCGGCTCACTTCTCGCGCACGTCGTTTCGGTCGAGGCCGACGATCTCCTGCTGGAAGCAGGCAAGCCTCCCTACGTGAAACGCCACGGCAAGATGTTCGCGCTCGGCACCGTGGCCATCTCCGGTCAGAGCATTCGCGAGCTCTTGCTCCCACACATCTCTCATGATCAACGCGTGGCGCTCGACGAGAGCCGCGATATCGACTTTTCGTACGAGCTGTCTTCGGGCGAGCGTCGTTTTCGCGTCAACGTCTTCGCGCAGCTCTCGGGGATCGGCGCAGTCTTCAGAACGGTGACCGACGAAGTGCGTGATCTCGGGACGCTGGGCCTTCCGCCGGCCGTCGCTGCCTTCGCCAAG
The DNA here is from genome assembly GCA_043755175.1 of Polyangiaceae bacterium. Lineage (GTDB taxonomy): Bacteria > Myxococcota_A > Polyangia > Polyangiales > Polyangiaceae > CAYYKK01. Next base: position 10,601 of record JAYUUB010000189.1, read on the forward strand.
CTCTCGCATGGGCTCGTGCTCGTGGGGGGGCCGACGGGTGCCGGCAAGTCGACGACGCTCGCCGCTCTCATCGGGCACATCAACAAGCACCAGACCCGCCACATCATCACCGTCGAAGATCCGGTCGAAGTCACTCATAAACGCAACAAGAGCCTCATCAATCAGCGTGAGGTCGGATCGCACACACGCTCGTTCGCGTCGGCGCTGAGAGCCACGCTCCGCCAAGATCCCGACGTCATCTTGATCGGCGAGCTGCGAGACTTGGAGAGCATCTCGTTCGCAGTGACGGCTGCCGAGACAGGACATCTCGTCCTCGCGACGGTGCACACGACTTCGGCCGACGCGAGCATCGATCGACTCATCAATGCATTCCCGTCAGCTCAGCAAGCTCAAGTTCGAAGCATGCTCGCGGAGTCGCTCCGCGGCGTGACCTGCCAATACCTCCTTCGCTCTCCCAAGGGCGGGCGCTCGCTCGCGGTCGAGGTGATGTTGAACAACGAGGCCATTCAGAGCCTGATTCGCAAAGGAAAGACGTTTCAAATTCCCAGCGTCATCGCAACCTCGCGTGAGCAGGGAATGCAGCTCATGGACGGCGAGCTGATTCGGCTCGCGAAAGAAGGTTTGGCCGACGTGAGCGACGCCTATGCGAGAGCGATCGACAAGCGCGCTTTCGAGTCGGCCCTCGGCCTGGCCGATCCAGATGCGCCACCATTGCCGCTCTCTCTGCGTCCCGACGTGCCAGGTAAAGCATCGCCAATCAAAGAGAAGCCTCCCACCGCGGTCAGACGATGATCCTGCGAGAGTAAGCCAGAGTGCCCGCACGCCTCGATTCATTTTTGCGTCTCGTGACCGAGCAACACGCGAGCGACCTGCATTTTCATGCGGGCAACGTTCCGATCATTCGCCACGACGGCGCTCTCGTCTCATTGCCGTTTCGAACGCTCACCGGGGAGGAGACCAAGCGCTTTCTCTACGAGATCATGACCCCCGCTCAGCGCGCGACCTTCGAGAGGCAATCGGAGGTCGACTTCGCTTACGCCGTCGAGGGTGCAGGCCGGTTCCGAGCGAGCGTGTTCACTCAATCTCGCGGAATGGGCGCCGTCTTCAGAGTGATCCCGGGCCGAATACCGTCGATCGACGAGCTCAGTCTGCCGCGCGTTCTGAAGAAGATCGCTGCGCTGCAAAACGGCCTGGTCCTCGTCAGCGGCCCGACGGGGCACGGAAAGACGACGACGCTCGGCGCGATGGTCAACGAGATCAACACGCGGTCGCAGCGACACATCATCACCATCGAAGATCCGATCGAATACGTTCATCAGAACATTCGAAGCGTCATCACTCAACGGCAGGTGGGTCAACACGTCGAGTCGTTCGCCGCCGCTCTCCGGTCGGCGTTGCGTGAGTCTCCAGACGTGATCGTCATCGGCGAGGTGCGCGATCCCGAGACGGCGACGCTGGCGCTATCGGCGGCCGAGACGGGCGTTCTCGTGTTCGCGACCGTGCACACCAACTCGGCTGCGAAATCGATCGATCGGCTCGTCGACATGAGCCCCGAGCCAGTCCAGGCCCAGGTGCGGGCGACCCTGGCGGGCCTCCTCCGAGCGGTGATCGCGCAGCAACTCGTGAAGAGCACCGGCACCGAGGGCCGCATCGCGGCATGCGAAGTGCTCATCGCGAGCTATGGGCTCTCGCATCTCATTCGCGACAACAAGCTGCATCAGGTCGAGGCGCACATCCAAGCCAACGAAGGTGATGGCTCCGAGATGCAGAGTCTCGACACTTCGCTGGCCGATCTGGTGCGCCGCGGGCTCGTCGAGGTAGAGCACGCCGCCGCCATCGCGCGCAATCCAGACGCGATCCGGCGCGTCGAAGTCCAAGCGGAGAAGTGAACGACGCGCCACGGCCGTGACGGGCTCGAGCGTCATCGCGTTGACGCTCTTCACTCGATAGCTGCGGCATTGGGCTGTGAGGGGTCCGAACCCGGCCGGCACGCCGCGTGCTCTCTACCAAGTCGATGCATAGCGAGCCCCGAGAGAGCGGCGTGGTCAGCCCCGAGCAGCGTGATTCGTTCGAGCGCGATGGCTTCCTCCTCGTACGAGGCTTGCTTTCGCAGCCATTGCTCCGGGAGACGCACGCGGGAATCGACGCTCTCCTCTGCGCACGCTTCGCCGGGCTCAGCCCGAGCCGCGGCGACGACATCACCGCCGAAGTTCACGAGAAGCTTCGAATCGCACAAGAGCGCGATCGCCCGCGTCTCGGGGTCGTGTACGACGCGATTCGAAAGCTCGCTTCGTTCTGGGCCCTCATCGGCTCTTCGGCGCTCCAGAGTGGCGCGACCGAGCTGCTCCGCGGCCATACCCTCGGGGTCGCGTTTCGTAGCTCTGGCATTCGACTCGATCTGCCTCACGAAGATCGGTGGCGTAGCGACTGGCATCAGGAATATCCCTCGCAGATGATCTCCCCGCGCGGGATCGTCGCGTGGTTCCCGCTGGTCCCGACCGATATCTCGATGGGGCCCGTTCGCATCGCGCGTGGCAGCCACCGAAATGGGCTCGTCGCCGTCGAATGCGACGATCCTCGGAATGAGCGCAGAGACTACACGCGGTCGATGCGAATCCCCGACGTCGAATCGCTCGCCGCGCGATATCCTGAAGACGCACCCGAAACCCAGCCAGGCGACGTCGTCTTCATCGACTTCATGACGCTTCATGCGTCGGGTTACAACCGAAGTGACCGCACCCGCATTTCTTGCCAGGTTCGCTATGTCGAGCTCGCCGACCCGACCGCGATTGAAAACGGCTGGATAGGCGGAATGCACGAGGGTGGAGATTTCAGCTCCATTCATCCCGACAAGGTCGTTCGTGACCGAGGAGAACGAGCGTGAAAGCCCCTCGACGAACCGATTGTCCGCTTTGCGCGGCACCTGGCGAGATCGTGGCCGAGCACGGGACGAGCGTCACGTCCGGCTCTCGCGTGCTCGAAGCGGCATCGACGCTATTCGTGTGCGACCGATGCGGCCATGCATTCACGTGCACAGACATCGATTGGGGCCGCTACTACGCCGTCGAATACGATTCGATCCTCACCGACGGCGGGATGGATGAAATCGTTAGCGCACCCGACGGGAGCGTCGCGTTTCGTACCGACGTCGATTACGCGCTCTTTCGTTCGCTCCTCGGCAATCAATTGACCCGCGATCAACGAATCTTCGAGCTCGGTTGCGGTCGTGGTCGCATTCTCTCTCGCCTGGTTCGAGACGGCTTTCGAGATCTTCAAGCATTCGATCTCTCGGAGAGCTACCGCGAGCCGGTCGGCGCGCTCATCGGACGAGAGCGCATTCACATCGGGAAACGGCCTGTGGGCGAGTGGGATCTGGTGGTTTCGTTCTTCGTCCTGGAGCACGACGAGGATCCCCGCGCGTCCCTCGAATGGATGCACTCCGTGCTGGCGCCCGACGGCCGACTCTTCTTGATGCTCCCCAATCCGATGACGAACCTCGGAGACTTCGCGTGCGCCGATCATCGGCATCACTACTTCCCCGATGTCCTCGCCAATTTGGTCGAATCGTGCGGATTCACCGACGTCGAAATCGATGCCTCGTCCGTCGGAGCGACGGCGCTCGTCGCGCGGAAGACCGGCGAGCCATTTCCCATGCGCGTGAGCCAGGCGCAGGCGCAGCGGTCGACCGCTGCGCTCGCACCGTATCGCGCCTTCAAAGAGCGTCTCGATGGCTTGGCGGCCCGGGTCGATCGAGACAAGCCGCTTTACCTCTATGGCGCTGGATTCTACGCCACGGCGGCTGCAGCCGAGCTCGGCATTGCGGGTCTATCGATCGCCGGTGTATTCGACGCCAACCCCAAAAAGCATGGGCTCGAGCGCCTCGGTTGCTGCGTCCGTGATCCGGGCACCATCGGCCCGGGAGCGTTCGACGACGCAACCCTCCTCGTTTGCATCAACGAACGCGCGTTCCCCGGCGTGCGGGACGCGCTGAACCAACACTTCGCGTGCGTCGTTCCGCTCTGACCAACGATTCTTGCGCGAGGCTGGGTCCCACTTGCGCTCCGAGGTACTCTAGCGCCGTGGCGCTCCTGTCTCAACGCATCGGCTTCGCGTGGGCGGGGTTCTTAGCGAACCTGATCGCCGCGCCGCTTTCGTCCTCGACAGCCGTCGCCGCGGCCGATGGGCCGATCGTCGTTCTCGTCGAATCGACCGATCCGACACCGAGCGCGCGCGAAACCTCGACTCGGGCCCGGGCAGAGCTCGACGCGGCTGGCTTTCACGTCGTGGTGACCACCGCCAAAGAAAGCGACACGCGTAAGTCGCTCGAGTCTGCCGTGGCCGAGGCGGGCGCCATCGCAGCCATCGCGATCGAGAGCGATCCGAGCTCGACCATCGCGCAGGTTTGGGTCAGCGAGCGACTGACGCACAAGCTGTCGGTCCGCCGCGTCGAGACGAGAGAGGCCGGCGACACCCCTGCGCTTCTAGCGATCCGTTCGGTCGAGCTTCTCCGGGCGAGCCTCATCGAGCTCCGAAGCCCGGCGACAGACGACCAGGACGCAGCCCCTCTCGCGCCCGCCGTCGCGAAGCTCACGGCTTCGCGCTCCGGGAGGTCGGGACCGAACGGCATCGGGACCGACGACTCGGGGCGAGAAGCCGTCAGCGGTCGTTCGGGGTGGGGGTTCGAGCTCGGGCTAGCGGGAATCCTCAATGTCGATCCCGCCAATCCGGCTTTGGCTCCCGTCTTGCGGGCGTCGTACGGCTCGAAAATGGGTATGGGCGCCCGAATGACGTGGATCGGACCGAGTGTTGGCCCTGGCCTGCGCGGCGTCCTTGGTAAAGCGTCGCTGACGCAAGAGCTCGCGGTCGGGGAGATCGTCTTCGCCCCGCCGATGCGTCGCCCCTTCGTCGCACAAGCTTCGGGCGGAATTGGCGTCTACCACGTGTCTGCGAGCGGCGATCTGAAGAACCCGCAGATCGCGAAGAGCGGCGGTGTGGCGGCGTTCGCAGCGACCGTCGGAGCGGGGGCTGGCGTGCTATTGAGCAACCACTTCGTTCTCGGTGCAGAGGTGCTCGCTGGATTCACCGCACCGAAGGTCGTCATCGACATGGGAGCCCAACGCGTCGGGAGCGTCGGACAACCGATCCTCGGGCTGACGACCACGCTGGGAGCCTTCTTCTGACTGGCTCGGCGTAGACCCGTCTCAGCCGGCTCTACGCCCAAAAGCGACCACAAATCCCAATTCGCACAAATGTGAGCCGCGCTTCCCACCCCAGGGCACTGCTCGTGGGGCTGAATGCCTGAGCGCCCCTGGCGCGCCCCGAACTCGAACCGGAGGGACTCACGATGAGCATGAAATGGAAGCCCCAACTCGCCACGGTGGCGGCCATGGTGGTCGTGGGATTGACCGCTTACGCGTGCTCCTCCGACAAGAGCACGACAGGCAGCACGTCGAGCTCCGGCCAGGGAGGCACGGCCAGCACGGGCTCGTTCGCGACCACCGGTGGCATGGGGGGCTCGTTCGCGACTGGCTCGTTCGCGACTGGCTCGACCGGAACGAGTACGATGGCGGGATTCACCACGGTCGGATCGACCGGCGCCGGGATGTGCCTCCAAGTGGGCGCTGCCTGTGCCTTGCCAGTCGACTGTTGCTCCGGATCGTGTTCGGGCGGCGTGTGCGAGTTCCTCGCTTGCACCTCCGACAACGGGACCTGTACGGGCAACGCCGACTGCTGTGGCGGCAATTGCAATGGCGGGAAATGCACGCCACTCAACACGCAATGCCTCACGCTCGGTAATACGTGCACCACGGGTGGCACACCGGGCTGTTGTTCGGGACTCTGTGCAGGTGGTGTTTGCGGAGCTTCGTCGTTCTGCATTCAAGAGGGCGACGTCTGCACCCAAGGAACGCAATGCTGCGGTGGCTCCTGCACGATCGCCCCCAACGCGCTCTACGGGACGTGCGCGTCCGGCCCAACCGGCCCTGCCAACTGCTCTCTCACCGACGGAATGCTCTGCGACGGCGGCACCATTTATTCGGGTGGCCCCTTGCCCATTTGCGGCGGCGCCTGCTGTAGCCGCGCCTGTTTGCCCTACGGACCGACAGGCGTGCTCATCTGCCAGCCGGCGAGCGGTTGTCACGTCGTCGGCGATCTCTGCACGAAAGATGGGGACTGCTGCGGCTCTGCGGGGCTTCCTGGCGGCTCGGGCAACCCGGTGACTTGCGAGATCACGGCGCCGGCGACGGTCGGAGTCTGTCGCAACCCGATGGGCTGCAAGCCCGACGGTGACGTCTGCAAGCTCGCCACTACTTCATGCAATGCTTCCTGCGATTGCTGTAGCGGCAACTGCCAGAACAAAGACACCTGTCACCTCGACAACGTCGGAGTTCCGCGATGCGCGAATGCGACCTGCGTCGACCCGGGCGGCGCGTGCGCCTCGAGCGCGAACTGCTGCAATGGGAATCCGTGCGTCCCCAACCCGAACGGGACGCCTCCATTCGTTTGCTATGGAGGGGGTTCCTGCGTTCCGACTTGCGGTGGGTGCACCGTGAACGCCGATTGCTGCCCCGGCGAGACTTGCGACATCGCCAATGGCGCTACGAGCGGGGTCTGTGGACCGTGCAATCCGACGACGACCACGACAGGAGCCGGTTCGACGACGAGCACCGGAACCGGTGGTAGCTGTGCCCTCTACGGACAACAGTGCACGACCGGCGCTGATTGCTGCAACGCTGTGCCTTGCGAAAACGCGACCGACGGCACGTGCGGCGTTGGCGACACGGGTTGCACTTGCCACGCACCCCCCAAGTGACCTTCGTTCGAAGAGCCTCGAACCCGAGATCGTGCTTTGAATCGACTGGTGCGGCTTTCGCGAAGGACATACTGCCCGTTTCAATGCTTGGAGCACCCTGTTCACGCGGACGGGGCGACGCGCCGCCGAGGAGCCTCGAATATGACCCCACTGTCATCTGGTCGCGGTTAGAGCGAAATGCTCGCGCAGGTCTCACGACCCGAATGGGTGGGGTTTCACCCGCGATCGTCCTTGGAAGAGCAAACCTCGCCGCTCACGCGACATGTGGGGCAATGCCCTTGAATCCAGGTGGATACTTCCGAAGATCAAACGCTCGCTCGTTCTCGTCACCACCCTTCTCGCCTCGACGTTGGGAGTGAGCGCGCCGGGACTCTGGTCAGGCAGGCGGCCACGTCGCTCGACCTCGGCTCCGAGATCGACCTCGATCAAGCGCTCGTACTATTGGAGTAAATCGCGCGAATGCCTGGCGTGACGGGAATCGCAGCTCGCTTCGCGAAGACGCGAATTCACCTGTCCTGGTGAGCCATGCGACGGCTCTCGACCCAATCCCGACGATCAGGTCGCGGGACGGCTCTTGTTCACGAGCGCATCGCGCAGCGCCCGTGGCAACAGCTTGCTGCTCGAGATCGCGGCAGTGAGCCCGATGGGAAAGCGAATGAACCGCGATTTCTTTTGAATGCCTCGATCGATGATATCGATGGCTTCATCGAGCTCCACCAAGAAAGGCATTTTGAATTGGTTCTTGTCGGTGAGCGGCGTGCGGACGAATCCCGGATGTACGATCGTCACGTCGACGCCCCGGGGGATGAGGTCGGCCGCTGCCGATTCGAGGAAGAACGAGAGAGCGGCTTTGCTCGTCCCGTAGTCGGCCGCCGCAGGGAGGGGAATCTCGGCGGCGAGGCTCGAAACTCCGACGAGGTGGCCGGAGCCCCGTTTGACCATGCGAGGGACGAGCGGCAAAATCGTCGCGAGCGTGCCCATGAGGTTCGTCTCGAGGATGCGCCGCGCGTCCGCGAAAGTCTGCTCGGCGACGGGCTTCGCGCGTCCGCCAATTCCTGCGTTCGCGATGCAGAGGTCGAAGCCGCCGACCTCGTCGTCGAGCTCGGCGACGCGACGCTCGGTCTCTTCGGGCTTCGAGATGTCGAGCACGACCGAGTGCGCGATGCCCCCAGTCTTTCGAATCTCCGCGACCTCGGCGTCGAGCGCCTCGAGACGACGTGCAGCGAGCCACACTTCGACGCCGCGGGCTGCAAGCTTTCGCGCGAGTGCGGCACCGATTCCGCTGGAGGCACCTGTGAGAAGGCAACGCTCTGACATGTGCTCTCATCGCAGGAGGAGCCCGCCGAATCAAGCCGCGAGAAGATCTGAGCCGTGAGACGGTCGATCCTGCACTGCTCAGGGCCGAATGCCCTTCCCGGGAGCTTCAACATGACGACTTCGTGGCGCTGGCGTGAAAAGATCCTGCTTCCGATCATTGTCGGCTTCGGCTTCGTCACGCCGCTCGCTTGTTCCGCGGACCACATCAACGTCGCGACGGGTGGCGCTGGGGCTGCCACGGCGACTGCGACCGGTCCCGGATCGGGGGCCGCGGGGACGTCTGGGGCTCAGAGCACGGGCGCCATCGGCCAAGGTGGATCTGGCGGCATTCCGTTGCCGACGTCGATCGCGACTTGCCAGGGCCACGTGTACGCCTGCGGCGATCTTCTCGACAACGACGGGGACGGGCTTGTCGATTCGCAAGATCCCGATTGTCTCGGCCCCTGCGACGACACCGAAGACAGTCTCTTCGGACGCATTCCGGGTCAATCCGGCCCGCCTTGCAAAGTCGATTGCTACTTCGACCAGGACTCGGGGGCGGGCAACGACGATTGCTATTGGACGCATGAGTGCGATCCGTACGAGGCCTCACCCGGATTTCATCCCGAGGCGACCAATGGGGCTCAATGCACGTACAAAGGAGCCAATCACGTCGTCCCGCCGACTGGAAAGACGTGCACCGAGCTGAATGCAGCCCAGTCACCCGCATGTCACGCTTACTGTGGTCCACTCACGCCGAATGGGTGCGATTGCTTCGGTTGCTGTGAGCTACCTGCGAAGTCGGGCTCTCATGTTTGGCTCGGGTCGACCGGGCCGAACGGCAACACCGTATGCACACTCGACAAGCTGGCCGATCCCAACATTTGTGAGCCTTGCGTGCCCGTCGCAGATTGCCTGAACTCCTGCGATCCTTGCGAAATTTGCGTCGGTAAGCCGGCCCCCGATCCAGGATGTGAAACGAGCACCGGCACCGGTGTTGGGGGCGGAGGTAGCTCGCAATGCCCGGCGGGCGAGCAGCCGTGTGGCGTCGCCGGCCAACAGCCTTGTGCGGTCGACTACTTCTGCAACACGGGGTGCTGCCAACAGGTACCGAAATGAGCTATGACTTTTCGCACCGACGATCAATATTTGAACCTTCGGAAGTGTCCGGAGACACCGCTCCAAGATGAGGCGCGCGTCACTCCCCATGTCGAAGATCGACGAGCGCACCAAGAGCGTCGTCCGTGTCCTTGCGGTCGCGTATGAAGACGACGCGGCGTTCGTTCGAGCTCTCGCAGACGGTCATCCGCCTGCCGCGGCGGCTGCGTGGGACAAGTTTGCACCGCTCGTGCGCGGGCTCTTGTGGAAAGCGATCGGCCCTGGGAGTGACATCGACGATCTCCTCCAAGACGTATTTCTCACGCTCTTCAAGCGTGTGCGTGATCTGCGCGATCCGAGCGCGCTGACGAGCTTCGTGGTGGGGATCACCATCCGGACGGCTCGGTCGGAGCTTCGACGTCGCCGCCTTCGTCGGTGGCTCTTATTGTCGGACGACGGTGAGCTACCCGAAGTCGCCGCCGCCGCCTCGGATCATGCGGGGCGACAAGCGTTGCGGAGCTTCTACGCGATCCTCGACAAGCTCGATCCCGAGGCGCGCCTCGTGTTCGTGCTTCGTCACACCGATGGGCTCGAGCTCACCGAAATGGCGATCTCCCTCGGTTGCTCGCTGGCGACCGTGAAGCGGCGCCTCGCCAAAGCGACTGAGCGCGTGCTGGTTCATGTGCGGCGCGACCCCGTCCTTCTCGCGTTTCTCGGACCCGAGAACATCGCTCGATACGAATCGAATCATGGAGCTGAGTCATGACGTCCGACGAAGATATCCTCTCGGGCCTCGGCAAGCTGGGACGCCGAGGGTCTGGCGAGGCCGAGCGTTCTTGGCCCAGCGCGAAAGGCCGAGCTCGATTCGTTGAGGCGGTGACCGACGTGAGGCACGATCGGTTCGCATCGGCGTCGAAAGGGCAACGTTGGCGAACGTGGTCGGGCGCGCTCGTCGTGGCCTTGAGCGCGAGCCTCGTCGTCGGGAGCTTCGTCGCGTACCTCGCTCTTCGCTCGGCGACGACGCTCCAATTCGTATTGGAAGGTGCTCAGGCAACGAACGGAACGTTCGCTCAAGCGCCGCCCGAGCACGTCGCGACGGTTCGTTTCAGTGATGGAAGCACGGTGGTTCTGACGCCGGGAGCCAGTGGGCGCGTCAACGAGATCCGTGAGCGCGGTGCGCGATTTTCTCTCGAGAAGGGTGAGGCGTCGGTGCACGTGACGAAGCGAGTCGGCGGTGCCGACTACCTGCTCCAGGCCGGTCCTTATGCCGTGCGGGTCACCGGAACCGAGTTCGTTCTGAGGTGGAATCCAACGACCCAGGGAATGCAGCTCGTCCTGCACGAGGGCTCCGTGCTCGTGACCGGGCCTCGCATCGACGATGGCGTGACTCTGCGTGCGGGCCAGTCGTTCGACGTGAGCCCGAGCATGGGGATGCACATCGGGGAAGGGGAGCTTGCCTCCGCGGAGGCTTCTGCGATGCCGCCGCGAACCGACGGCGCGCCGGAAATTCCTGCGGGCGTCCTGCCGTCCTCAGGGGTCGGGGGGCCAGAGGGTACGGCAGGCGCTTCGTCGGGAGCGCCTGCTTCGTCGGTGAGCAGTCACTCGGCGCAAGAAGAGCGGCGTACCTCTTGGGCAGAGCGCGTCGCGGCAGGTGAATTCGAGACGGTGCTCACCGAGGCCGACGCTCGCGGGGCCGATTCTGTCGTCGCGAGCGGCACGCTCGCCGACGTCATGGCGCTCGCAGATGCCGCTCGGTACGGAGGTCGTGCGAGGCTGGCGACGCGATGCTTGAAGTCGGTTCGAAGTCGCTTCGGGGGAACCAAAGCTGCGAGCACTGCGGCGTTCCTTCTGGGACGCATGGCAGAGGACGCGGGAAATCTCGACGGCGCGCTCGGCTTCTACGAGGCGACGCTCTCCGAAGGCGGCACTTTCGCGGCTGAGGCGCTCGGTCGAAAGATGCTCCTCGTCAGGCGCAAGTCGGGAGACAGAGCCGCCCGTCCCATCGCTGCTCGCTACCTGAAGAGCTATCCGCGTGGGCCCCATGCCGAAGTCGCGCGGCAGCTCGCGAATCCCATCGAGTGATTGCCCGAGATCGCCGCTTCAATAGACACCGAGGAGACACCTGATCCATGTTCGTCCATCGATTCTTCGCCGTGTTCACGCTCTTCGCTGGAGCCTTCTATCTCGGGTGCGGAACCGACTCGGCCGCTGGTGGTGGCGCCAACGGGCCAACCGGTGCGACCTGCAAAGCGGCGAGTGATTGCTACGTCGGCGTCGATCCAACGACCCTCTCGGGATCCATTGCGTGTCTCTCGGTCACCAATGGCTATTGCACGCATGGCTGCGCGACCGATGCCGATTGCTGTTCGGTCAAGGGCGAATGCGCCGGGGGGCGCCCCGAGGTTTGCTCGCCATTCGAGAGCATAGGAAAGATGGTTTGCCTCCTGTCGTGCGAGTCGACCGACGTCGGTTCCGAAGATCCCAATGCGTATTGCGGGCAGTTTGCGAATGCTGCGTTCACCTGTCGATCCTCGGGCGGAGGATCGAAGAACCGCAAGATCTGCAGTCCGTGACAACCAGTGATGGGTCGCCTCGATCGATGGTGACCAGGCCGAGGGTGGCCGCGGTCGTCCATCGTAGTTCGACCTCGCCGTCAGAACGCTTCGTATCCGATGTTGAATGTCGGTGACGGGGCGACCCACGTCGCGCCGCCGCTCGGCGCGATGAAGAGCCGCATGGCGATTCCGAGCATCAGACCCTTGCGGCGAACCTTGTCGGCACGAAGCCCCAGCGATCGTCGCCGGTCGAAAGGCTGACCGGCCATTCGCGACTTCGCTCGATCGAACCGAGCATTACAACCGCGCTTCGTGAGGCCGCGAGTTTTCTTTCGCCAGTCGTCCGGATCTGCAAAGGTCCGCGCCCGATGCTCATCAAGAAAGTGGAACTGGGGAAGTCGCACGAGATCTTCGCCGAGCCGACCCCACTCGGCCTCATCGGCCTGGCGATTGGCTGTGCGTCGCTGACGCCCATCGCGTTCGGCTATGGCCTCACCCCTGCTGGCCTGCAGACCGCTGCCATGTTCTGCCTTCTCTTCGGGGGCGGCTGCCAGTTTCTCGCCGGTATGATGAATTTCGCCAACAAGAACCTCTTTGGCGGCACCGTCCTCACGGCGTTCTCGTTCAACTGGATCATGAACTGGTGGGCGCTTTCGTCAGCGGCAGCCGGAGCGCCGGCCGATCATACGATCTTGTTGGCGACCGACGCGGTCTCGCTCCTGATCTTCTTGGTGATCACCTATGGCTTCGGCTTCTTCTCGAAGCTTCTTTTCTACTTCCTCCTGGATATCGATCTTCTGTACGTCTGCAAGCTCTTGAAGGCCGGGGCAGCAGCCAACGTGCTCGGTGACGCGATGCACGGGAGCATCGGCACGTTGAACACCGCCATAGCGATTCTCACGGTCCTCCTCGGTCTCATGGCCCTCTGGATCGCGTTCGCGTCGCTCATCAACCCGACCTCGGGCCGAACGGTCTTCAAGATCCCTGCTCCGATGTTCGCGGCGCAGAAAGCTCGAGCCTTCGATTGGTCGCTGCGGAACACCGTCTTCGAGGTGCTCTTCCAGCAGTGGGCGATTCACGCATTCACGCCGATGCCCTTCGACGAGATGAAGCGCAAAGTCCAAGCGAAGGTCGGTGAGCGCAACGTGCACCCCGACCTGGCCTATCTCATGGAGCTCGGGGCCGTCATCGGAAAGACCGAAGGCGAAGCGCTCGTCAGCGTTCGCCTCAGTGCCGAGGGAATCGATCTCTACGAGCAGCTCGCGCTTCGCAAGTACGAGTTCTAATCGAGCTCTCCGAGCGCGAAGTTCAGGCGTCGCAGACTTCGAGCGGCCAGCCGAAGACGCGGCGGTGGACCAGCGGGTAGACCCACGAGCCGAACACGATCCCGAGGAGCGTGAGGCCGGCCATGACTTTGCCTTCGCCGAGTTGGACGACGGCGCCGGTGGGGCACGAGCCCGTCAATGCCCACCCGGCCCCGAACAAAACCCCGCCGGCAATCGTCCCTTTGTGGAAGTTACGTGGCGCGAACCGCTTGCCTCGTGCGAGCACCAAGAAACCGACCATCGACAGACCGACGCCGCCACAGAACGTGAGGAAGAGGCGCAGGTCTTGAAAGGTGAACATCTTGTGGACCTCACCGAAATCGGTGAAGCCCATGCAGCTGAAGGCGAAGCCGAACACGAGACCGATGAGGCCCATGCGGAGGTGATTTTGCATCGAGCTCATCCGAAAAACCTCTCCAGCAAAAGAGACACGCCGACCGCTGCGCCGAAGAAGGCGGCGGTGCCGATGAGGCTGCCGGGTTGCAATCGAGCACAGCCCGAAAGGCCGTGACCCGAAGAACAGCCGCCTCCCATTCGCGTGCCGAAACCGATGAGGCCGCCGGCGCCGAGAAGGACGAGCCCGGCCGCGAGACCGTGGCCAAAGATCTTCGTGTGCTTCTCACCCAGGTCGACGGTGACCGCGTAGTGGCCACGTAGCAGCGTTGCAACCAGCCCGCCGACGACCATCATCAACAAGAAGGCGAGGTGAGCGCTCCACGGAAGGAGCCCCCCGGCCATCGACGATCGGTCGACGCCGTCGTCGCTCGATGCGGTCAGCGCTCCAGCACCGAACTCGGCTTCGGTCGCGGCCCGAAGCGCGGCCTCCATCGCCTTGGGATCGCTCAGCGCGAGCTCGCGCGCGGCCTCTTCACGGTCGCTCACTGCGTCGGCGACGCGAGCGACGCTGCCCGAGGCCCCGAGCGGATGCCCCATGAGCTTCCAGTATCCGAGGACGATCACCGCGAAGACGGGCGCCCCAATCCAAAAAGGCCAATTCGTCAGCCACGCACTCATTTGGACTCCGGTGGAGGATTGCTGTTGTTGATTACGGGCAAATGCTTCCCGTTGGGCAGCAGAGTCGCGGCGACGCGAATACCCTTGCTGACGCCCTCGTAGCGCGCGCATCGAGCGAACTCGTCGCTCTCGCAGTAATTGATCTGCCAAATCTTGAGGAACGCTGCCTGCGAGAAGAGCGGAAAGAGCGAACACGCGCTCATCTTGGGACAGGCCATTGGGAGATCCTACACGCGTCGCCGCGCGACTACCAAATGCGCACAATCGCGGATGAGACGACCGATGTCGTGTCGACACACCGCGGCAAAGCAAGGCGCCGATCGGAGGTCGTGCGGAGTCGTGCGGAGTCGTGCGCAGACTCCTACTCGACCCATCGGGGAAGAATTGTCCGTTCGGGGAGCGTCGTTCGAGCACCGTAGCTGACAATCTCGTCAGCGCGAGCGCTTTGCGCGGTCAGTCGTGAAGAACGGGAAACGCTTGTCGATATTGTCGCATGCATTCGATTTCATCGACGCGATGCGCGTATCCGGTGGCATTTCGGAAGGATCGATCATCGATCACGACGGGGTATTTGATGTGAGCGAGCGCGCCAGGAGGGAGCTTCGGAAGCCCGAATCGCCCGAGCGCGGCGCGAAATAGAAATTCGGGCATCGGCGTCGGCTTTCGATCGGTCGTGCGAATGAGAATGCTGAGCGGGATCGGCTGCGGGCCGGCCACGTTGTAGACGCCTCTCACGCGGCTCTTCAATGCGCATTCGATCGCCAAGGCGACGTCGCTGTCGTGCATGAATTGAAAGAGCGGATCGAAGCCGAGAATCATCGGGACACGGGGCCCGCGCAGAAAGCCGGCGAGCGTTCCTTGGCCGGAATGGCCGAGCGTGTAACACATGCGTAGTACGGTCGTGGTCATCTCGGGCATTCGCCACAACGCCGTTCCCGCGTAGAGGTCGGCGGCGACGAGGTCGGCGAGCTCTGGGAACGTCGTCACCGCCATCGGCGGCTCGTCTTCCGAGTGATAGAGCGGCGTGTCGGCGCTCGCGCCGTAGTAGGTGTGGCGGCCGACGAAAATGGCGTGTTTGACGCCGTATTGGTGCGAATGCTCGAAGATGGCGCGCGTGCCGCCCAGGTTGATTCGATAGCGATCTTCGCTTCGCGCGACGAGGTGCGTGACCGTCGCCATGTGGACCACGACCTCGGGCATCGCCTTTCGAAAGACGTCTTCTGCAGGTCGGCTGCGAATGTCTACACGATGCATCTCGACGCCGTCGGGGGCGTCGGGCCAGGAGCGGAGGTCGATGCCGACCACCTCGTGGCCGGCCTCGACGAGTCGCATCGCGACGACTCGCCCCGTGGATCCGGCGATGCCGGTGACGATGACCTTCACGCGTCCCCCCGTTGGAATGCGCGAAGGGTCGACGCGGCGTCGGTCTCGCGACGCAGCCTTCCGGATTCCATCATCTCGGCGATCTTGGTTCGGACCTGCTCGACGTAACCGCTGATGATCTCGTCGCTCTCGGCGCCCGAGCCCTCGAAGACCATGGGCTCTCCGTATTCGACCTCGAGCTTCACGGGTAGTGGGATGGCAGCCCCGTAGGGAGTGATCGGAACATACGGTGCGCCGAACAGCTTCCCCAACGTGGAGGAGTTGTGGATGGTGGGGATCGCCGCGCCGCCACCCAGGAACGCGAACGGGATGATGGGGCTCTTCGTGCGCATCGCGAGCCGAACGAACCCGGTTCCGAACCGCACCAGCGTATAGCGCTCTTTGTAGAGCTTCGCGGTGCCCTTCGCGCCCTCGGGAAACACCATCAACAAGCGATTGTCTTCGAGCAATCGAATCGCGTGCTCGGGTAGACCGGTGAACTGTCCGGTCTTGTTCGAAAGGAGCGACATGAACGGGATGCGGTTCATGAACCGATCGACCATCCCTTGCGCGAGTCGCGGCGGATCTTTCGCGAAGAACATCGACGCGATGACCATCGCGCCGTCGATGGCCACGCCGCCCGAATGGTTACCGACGAGCATCCCGCGTCCACGAGACGGTACGTTCTCGGCCCCTCGGACCTTGACCGAGAAGTAGTGCCGGTAGAACGGCTCCATGATGCTGAACGTCTGCGCGAGGTAGCTCTTCGAGACGCCGTACGGATCGACGCCGAAGGCGTTGAACGGGACTTCGAGCCGCGCGATGCGCTCTTTGACTTCCTTCGAAATGAACGGCCCCACCCAGTCCTCCTCGTCGCAGAAGCGGGAGGCTAGTAGGGCGTCACCCAGGTTGCAAATGAAGCGCTCCCCGCGCGTGCACCGCAACCTCTTTTCTACCAGCGAACGTGCCCTTGAGGTAAGCGAGCCTGCAATGACCAAGCGAGCGTCGATCCCCAAGCAAGGCCAGGACAAGAACGCTCTCCTCCAGACCATGGAGGACTACAAGAAGGGCGACGCCGACTGGAAAGACGGTCGCACCTTCAGCATGGTCTACTTCGGCGGCGAAGAGCATCTCGCGTTCTTGAAGCAGGCGCACAACCTGTTCTTCAGTGAGAACGCGTTGAACCCGATGGCGTTCAAGAGTCTCCGTCGAATGGAGATCGAGGTCGTCCAGATGACGGCATCGCTTCTCCACGGAGGCCCCGAGGCCGTCGGCACCATGACGACAGGCGGGACTGAGTCGATCCTCATGGCCGTCAAAGCTTATCGAGACCGCGCCAAGAAGCTCAAACCCTGGATCGAGAAGCCGGAGATCGTCGCTCCGACGACCGTGCACGTCGCGCTCGACAAAGCCGCGCACTACTTCGGGCTGACCATTCGCTACGCGAAGACGGGCGCCGATTTGCGCGCCGATGTCGACGACATGCGACGGTTGCTCGGGCCGAACACCGTGATGATCGTCGGGTCTGCTCCTCAATATCCGCATGGTGTCGTCGACCCGATCGGCGAAATCGGCGCCCTCGCCGAAGAGAAGGGCATCCCGTTCCACGTCGACGCCTGCATCGGTGGCTTCATGCTGCCGTTCGTCGAGCGCCTCGGATATCCGGTCAACCCATTCGATTTTCGCGTGCCCGGTGTGACCAGCATGTCGGCCGACGTTCACAAGTATGGCCTCGCTGCGAAAGGCGCGAGCATCGTCGTCTACCGCGACATGAGCTACCTGCGGCATCAGTTCTTCGTTTCGACCGACTGGGCAGGCGGCATCTACGCCTCACCCAGCATGAGCGGCACGCGCGGAGGCGGACCCATCGCGGCGGCCTGGGCGGCCATGATGGCGCTCGGCGAAGAGGGCTACCTCGACCACGCCCGACGCGCGATGTCGGCGACGAAGAAGCTGCGCGACGGCATCGCGAAGATCGACGGAATCGAGGTGCTCGGCGATCCGTCGATGACGATCGTCGCCTTCGGCTCCCGCGACAAAGACATCGGTATCTATGCGGTCGCCGACCAGCTCCAAGAAATGGGCTGGAGCGTCGATCGCCAGCAGAAGCCCGAGTGCATCCATCTCACGCTGACGAGCCACCACGACGACAAGATCGACGGCTACCTCGACGACCTGCGCCTCGCCGTGGCGAACGTCAAAGCCAACCCCGAAGCGAAGGCGCGGGGCAACGCCGCCATGTACGGCATGATGGCCAAGGTGCCTTTCCGCGGCATGGTCAAGCACAGCGTCGAGAAGGTCATGGAGTCGATGTACGGACCCGACGCAGCCGACGACACGGGTGAAATCGGCACCGGAAAATCCGACGGTGCGCTCCTTCGTGCTCTGTCCAAATACGGCGGCGTGGCGCTCGGCGTCCTCGATCGTTGGGACGAGCTGAAGGCCAAGCTCTCGCGCGGCGCACGACGCTCCTGAGAGAGCGGTCCAATGAGCACGCGATGCTCACCGATGAGCGCGTGCAACGATGACGGCTCCCGCGATGCCGAGCATCGCGAAGACGAGCACGCGGAAGATGCGCTCCGGCACTCGACGGTGGAGCACCTCGCCTACCACGAGACCGAAGGAGAGCCCGAGCGCGAGAGGCGCGGCCGTCTCGAGCGTCGCGGTGTCGACTTTCCCCATGACGACGTAGCTCGACACGAGCACGACGTTCAGCAGCAGCCACAGCACGCTCAACGTCGCGCGGAAGCTCGTTTTGTCGACGATCTTGCGGCTCACCACATACACCGCGAGTGGCCCGCCCGTGGCGAAGGCTCCATGCACGACGCCGCCGAGAAAGAGGACGCCGAACGCCGTCTTGCCCTCGAGGGGCCTCACTGCGATTCCGCTCCCTCGGACGACTCGCGGCCGAAGGAGCTCCACGGCCGACAGCGCGATGATGGAGATTCCGAATGCGAGCTTCAGCGGTGCCTCGGCGATGCGCGCGAGCGCGAAGATCCCGAACGGCAGTCCTAGGAGCATCACCGGAAGCACTTCGGTGAGGAGCATTCGCCAGCGTACGGCTCGAAAGTAGCGAGCGCTCAGGTACGCCGACAGGCACATGTTGAGTGGCACGAAAGCTGGCAACAGCTGGTCGAGCGGCAGGAGCAACGAGCCGAGCGCGACCGTGACGACCGTCGCACCGAATCCGAGCGCCGCCTCCACCGTGAAGGCGATCGTGACGATGGCGATGAGCCAGATCTCGGACGAAGAAGCGCTCAGAGCGAGATCTCGAAAATCCGGGCGTGAGTCGACCACGTCATGGGTCGAGCATAGTCTTGATTCGGCTATCGGAGTCGATCGCGCCGAGGATGTGCGCCAGGGCGGTTGCCGTGTCGGGCTTCTCGCCCTAAAACCGACCCATGGCAAAAGCTACATGGAAGGGCGCTGTTTTGGCCGAGAGCGATTCGTTCGAGGTCGTCGAGGGAAATGTGTATTTCCCCGCGAGCGCTCTGTCCGCCGATCACTTTCGGCCGAGCGCGACCCACACGACCTGCGGTTGGAAAGGCGTCGCGAGCTACTACGACGTCGTCGTGGGCTCCGAGGTGAACCACGACGCCGCATGGTTCTATCCAGATCCACTCGCCGCTGCGAAGAACATCACCGGGTTCGTCGCGTTCTGGCACGGGGTCGAAGTCTCGCGCTAGCGTTCGCCCACTCGCCTTGGCTACACCTCCGAAGACCAATTTCGTCCGCATTCTCGAGAAACTCGGGATCTCGTTCGAGCTTCGCGCCTACGACGTCGACGAGAGCGATCTCTCGGCAGAGACCGTTGCGGCGAAGGTCGGTCTCCCTGCAGAGCAGGTCTTCAAGACGCTCGTGTTTCGTGGCGACAAACATGGGGTGGGGCTCGCGGTCGTGCCCGGTGACGCCGAGCTCGACTTGAAAGCTCTCGCGCGCGTCACCGGCGATCGCAAAGTCGACACCGTCGCCCTGAAAGAGGTGCAGCCGCTCACCGGGTACATTCGCGGCGGCGTGACGGCGCTCGGCTGCAAGAAAGACTATCCGGTGTTCGTCGACGAGACGGCCGAGCTCTTCGACGTGATCAGCATCTCGGCGGGCGTGCGCGGGACGCAGGTCTTCTTGGCGCCGTCGAGATACCTCGCCGCGACCAAGGCCATCCTCGGACCGATAGCTCGGCAGAAAGCTACCTGAGCCCGCTCGGGCTTTTCGCGCTTCGCGAAACGGCGGCCGCGACGGTCTCCGAAGGTCTGCGCTCGATGGATTGCGGCGGCGAGCCTTGGACAGTAGAGTGCCGCACCTCATGCGGCTCCATGCGCTCGTTCCCTTGCTCCTCGCGGTCGCGTCGGGCTGCATCGAACCGAAGTCGCTCGGAAGAGACGCGCTTTCGCCCCGTGAAGTCACCACGCCCGACGGCTCGGAGCTCGAACAGGCGTGCACGCCGAGCGGTGTCGAGCAGTGCTTCGACGCGATCGACAACAACTGCAACGGCGTCATCGACGAAGGATGCGGCGTCCATTCGGGCGTCTTGCAGTTCACGATCGCATGGGATGGGAGCGACGCCGACGTCGATCTGAACGTCACCGACGCTGGTGGCGAGCTGGCCCAAGCTGGCGAGCCCACGCTCGGCGGGCTCCTCAAAGATCGCGATTGCCCGAAGTCGAGCGGCGAGTGCATGGGCCAGAACGTCGAGAACGTGTACCTCGTCGAGAGCGAGCCTCAACGGGGTCGCTACCGCGTCGTGGTGCGTCTCGAGAAGCTCGGGACCGCGGCCGCCCCCGTGAAGGTTCATCTCGGCGCCCGCGTCGGCCAACGCGCGTACGGATTCCATTTCGACCTTTCGCCGGGCGAGAAAACGGCCGAGCGCGCGTTCGAGTTCACGCTCTAGACGCGCTGTGAGGGCATCGGGAGAGCCACTCTGCCCGACACGTTGACGTTCCTCCTCGTCCCCCCTAGAAGGCGCGGTGGTTCGCGCAGTGGACGCGCCCACTCGGAGACGACCATGGGTCCGATTTGGATGGCGGTTGTGATCTTGGGCCTCAGCGCGGCGTTCGCGGTGAGCGCGAGTCGGCGCATGGCACTCCTCCTCACGGGACGCGCCGAGATTCGCTGGGATCGCATTACCGACCGGCTTCTCGGCGTGTGGCAGTACGCGTTCGCCCAAAAGAAGATGGCCTACTACCCGACGGCCGGTCTCGCGCACAAGGCGATCTTCATCGCCTTCCTGGTGCTCCTGCTCCGCACGCTCACCCTCTGGGGACGCGGCTTCTACGCTCCGTTCAACATGTTCGTGTTCGGACACGAGCCGTTGTTCGGCGTGCTCCCGCTCGGCGAGGTCTACGATCTCGTCAAAGACGTCGTCGCGTCGCTCTGCATCCTCGGTGCGTCGACGTTCATCTACTTCCGCGCGGTCAAACGAGAAGCGCGCATGACGCTGTCAAGCGAGGGGCTCCTCATCCTCGGCATCATCGTCACGATGATGCTCGCCGACATGTTCTACGACGGAGCGACCTTCGCGCTCGCGAGCAAGCTCGTCGGACCTGCGCATTGCGGCGGCGCCGACGTCGACACCTGCGAAGCGATGCGCGCGGTCGTCGCACCGCTACCGGCGTCCGAGATCGGCGCGCCCCTCGTGTTTCATTGGTACGCACCGGTCGGCAGCATGTTGTCGATGGCTCTCCAAGGCCTCTCGCCGAAGAACCTGATGATCTTCGCTCACACCGGCTTCTGGACGCATTCGACGCTCGTGCTCGTCTTCGCGAACATCCTCCCGCACTCGAAGCACTTTCACATCATCACCGCGATTCCGAACGTTTTCGCGCGCAACATCGGAGCGCCAGGGCGCCTCCCTCTCGTCGCCAAGTCGAGCGAAGAGCTCGGCAGCATGGTCGAGAAAGCCTTCGAAAACGCGCCCGATGCACGCCCCGTCGGCGTCGCGAAGATCGAAGACTTCTCGTGGAAGGCCATCCTCGATTTCTACACCTGCACCGAGTGCGGCCGTTGCTCCGACAACTGCCCCGCGCACAAGACCGGCAAGATCTTGAGCCCCAAGATGCTGATGCTCGATCTCCGCGATCACCTCTACTCGCGCGAGGACGAGCTCATCGAAGAGGGAGCCCGAGCGAAAGCGCACGCTCACGCCGGCCACGCTCACGCCGGCCACGCTCACGGCGAGGACGCGCCCGAGACTCCGGAAGCTGCCGCGGGCGACCAAGCGCCCGAAGAAGTGAAGCCGCCGCCGATGCTCATCGGCGACGTCATTCACCCCGACGTCCTCTGGGCCTGCACGACCTGCCGCGCCTGCGAAGAACAGTGCCCGGTCATGATAAGCTACGTCGACAAAATCGTCGAGATGCGACGCAATCTCGTCCTCATCAAGGGCGAGTTTCCCGCGCAGCTGAACGGACCTTTCGGCGCCATGGAGACCAACGGCAATCCGTGGAACCTGTCACGTGTCGATCGCGGAACCTGGGCCGAAGGCCTAGGCGTCAAGACGGTCGCCGAGCATCCGGAGGCCGAAGTCCTCTATTGGGTCGGTTGCGCCGCGAGCTACGACGACCGCGCCAAGAAAGTGGCCCGGGCCACTGCGAAGCTCTTGCAACAGGCTGGCGTCGACTTCGCGATTCTCGCCGACGAAGAGACCTGTACCGGCGATCCGGCGCGGCGCGCTGGCAACGAGTACCTCTTCATGATGCTCGCCGAACAAAACGTGGCGACGCTGAACGGCTACCAAGAGAAGGGCGGCATCAAGAAGATCATCACCGCTTGCCCGCACTGCTTCAACACGTTGGCGAACGAGTACCCCGACTTCGGCGCGAAGTTCGAGGTGCTTCACCACACCGAGTTCTTGCTCGGACTCGTGGCAGAAAAAAAGCTCGTCCCGAAGACTGCCGTGAAGGGTCGCGTCGTCTACCACGACAGCTGCTACCTCGGCCGTTACAACGGCGTGTACGAGCCGCCGCGTGAAATTCTGAAGCGGATCCCAGGCCTCGAGCTCGTCGAAGCCGAGGGCTGGAATCGCAACAAGGGTCTGTGCTGCGGTGCCGGTGGTGCCCAGATGTGGATGGAGGAGCAGAACAAAGATCGAGTGAACGTGAAGCGCACGCTCCAGCTCCTCGACACCGGCGCCACCACCATCGCGAGCGGATGTCCCTTCTGTCAGACGATGCTCACCGACGGGCTGAAGTCCCAGTCGAAAGAAGAAGAGATCCGTCAGCTCGATGTCGCCGAGCTCCTCCAAGAGAGCTGCCTCGCCGAAGACGCTCCGAAGAAGAAGAAGGGCAAAGCCGCCGCAACGGAACCCGATTCGTCCGACGCCAAAGCGAGCTGAGCGACGATCCTTTCGCGCCGCTCATTGCGGCATCCCCATCCGCGAACTAGACTCCGTCGAGCTTCGAGGGAGGGTGGAGATGGGCGGCGCGAGCAGCGAGACAGGTTTCCGAAATGGGGGCGTAGCCGTGCCGGCCGTCACTCGAAGCCACCCGAGACACACCACGGTGGCGATCCCCATCGACGCCGTCGCCGACGCGGCGCTCGCCGCGCGTGCCGGGACTCAGAACCACGTGCGCTGCGGCGTGTGCGAGGCCATCGTCGATGGCGAGCCGGGCGGGCACGGCTTGCTCATCTGGTCGCGCGGAGACGAGGTTCGGTACGAAGAGCCGGCGCTCTGCGAAGAGTGTGCGACCGTGCTCGGCATCAGCGCCATCGCCCAGTGGCGCCGCGAAGACGAAGACGAAGGCTGACCCGAGAGTGTTCAGCTCACCGAGCGTTGCACGGGCGCTCGAATGTCGCACCGTGCTCACCGAGCTCTAGAACGCGTTGCCGATCGCGATGGCCAGCGCAAGCGGCAGACCGAAGAGCTGGCTGGGATCGCCCTCGTCTGCGACGAGTGTCGTGCACTTCGTTCCGAGCGTGATGCACGTTCCGACGTCGGTCTTCCCGAGGACTTGCAGGCCCGGAATCCGGTAGCCGAGATCGACACGCAGAGGGCCGACGGGGGTCTCGTACCTCACTCCGAAGCCGGTCGAGATGTGAGGATGGTTGATCCGGTATTCGGCGAAGCCGGCGGTCACGTCGCTCGAGTCGATGAAATAGCTCCCACCGAGGTTGCCGGCGATCGGAAACCTCACCTCGACCGAAGCTTCCCAGCTCGTTCTTCCGCCGGTCGACGTCGCGCTCGAGAGCCGCTGTCCGTTGTCGTCGAGCACGCGATGCGGCGCGATCTCGTTGAAGCCGTAGCCGCGGTTCGAGTTGGGCCCACCGCTGTAGATTCCTCGAATCTGGAGAATCTGCAGATCGCGCGTGATCTCTCGGCGAGCGGTTTGCTTCGTCGTATCGGTTCCGGCGCAAGGTGGGCTTGGAGGCTGGCAATCGTTTGCGATCTCGCTCGTGGGGATGCTGCGATCGAGCGCGTTCGCGTAGCCCTGCGTGAAGAGAAGACCGGTCGCGAGCCTGCCAGCGAATACGACGCGTCGGCTCAACGGAACGTAGAACCGGAGCTCGGGTCTGACCTTCACGTCGCTCGCATCACCGCCCAAGAAGTATCCACCGAGCTGTACGTCGGTCGAGAGGTATGCGCCGGTTCGCGGATTGACCGGATCCCACTTCCCTTTGCCGCGTCGCAAATCGACCTCGAGGAACAGCTCGAGGTACCGAATGGTCAAGGGTCTGAGGCCATCGGGTGGCTTGACCAGGTTGTAAGAAAACGGGTTCGCAAACTGCATGTTGAAGCTCGGCGCCACGAGGAATCGCGCGAGGAAGAACTTGCGTTGCAGCCCCCAGCGTCCGGTCACTTCTTGGTAGCCGAGAACGTTGTCGGTACGTGCAGGATGCTGCGGTGTCTCCGCGTTCTTCGGGCGGGCGATGCTGCCTTCGGCTTGCGCGAACACCGTCGTTCGCGGCTCGAACGGGAATGGGAAGCTGTATTGCGCGCGCAACGAGATCTCGGGAACCACGCGGTACGGAGCTTGGCTGAAGAGCGTCGAGAGCTTCCATGGATAGAAGACGAGCCGAGGCCGCGCCTCGATGTTGAACACGTCGAGGATCCCGAACAGATTGCGATCTTGCCACCCGACGATGCCGCGCGTCGCGACTTGGTCGCCCGCTTCGACCCCACCTCCGAGCTTGATCGTTCCGAGCTTCGTTGTCTCGACCGTGATGCGAATCGGAACCTTCACCGGCCTCGACCCGTCTTTCGGGAAGTTGGGCTCGGTCGAGATGGCGCCGAACACGTTGAAGTCGGAGAGCGCGACCTCGGCCGACTCGAGCTTGGCGGTCGAGAAGTCTTCGTCCTCTTTGAAGCCGAGCGCAGGGCGAATCTGCCACTCGGGGATCCGGCCCAGACCGATGAGCTCTATCTTTCCGAACTTGCAACGCGGACCGAGCTCGACCGTGTAAGTCACCCGAGCAGCACGGCGACGCATGTCGACTTTGGCCGTCTTTTCGGCCCGAGCGTAAGCGTATCCGCCATCGGTCATCGCCTTCTGAATGGCGGCACGCACCGTCTCGTATTGTTCTTCGGCGAACGGTTGCCCGACCTTCAACCTATTCTTGGCATTCGTGACGGCCTTCAAGGCATCGGGATTCGCCGTTGCGCTCCAATCCTTCCAGTCGAGATCGACCTTCTCGATCACCGTCGGGGGGCCCTCGTCGACGACCATCTCCACGCGCACCCGGGCGTGCGTGGCTTCGTCCTTGAGGGCTCGTTCTTTGTGCGCGGCGGTCTCTTTGGGCTTCGGCGGAGTGTCCTCGAGAAGCGGCTTGTTCGACATGCGTCGGGCCCGACCCGCCGTCACCTTGGCTTCGTAGAACCCGCGCGCTCGGTAGAGCCGCTCGATGCGACTGAGGTCGCGCTCCAGCACGAATCGGTCGAATCGCTCGTCTTCGGCGCTCAGCGCGTCGAGCGCGCTCAAGATCGGGACGTCCTCGAAGATCCCACCTGTGTCGCTGGTCGCAATCTTCTCGATAATTTCGCTGTCGGAGAGCTCGTGGTTGTCGAGCACTTCGACCTCGTCGACGATGCATCCGTTCAAATCATGGGGCGTGCAGGGGTCTTTCACCGCAGCCGCGCACCCCGCCAGACCGAGGAGCAGCCACGTGAAGAGGGGCTGCAGCAGCAGCGCCCATGCAAATGGGTTGAGCCGGCTCGTCGATCGAGCGGGGCATCGCGAGGAGCTCAAAGGGCCTCCAACCGTACACGACGCGCTCACCTTGTGCGATGCGAGTTCGAACTTTGAGGCAGGTTGAGACAACCAACATTGCAGTCTATCTCCACGCGGTTATCATCGTTCTTCCGGCATCCACCGGACGGAGGCTTGTGCCCTTGCTACTCACTCGCAGCGCCTTCGGGCTCCGAAGATCGTCCGGTGCGACCGCGCACGGTGCTTGCCCGGCGCGGGGGCAGGCTCTCGCTCCCCCGCGGGTCGGGCGGGTCCTCGCCGTGGCTGTTTCGTGCATGCTCGTCGCGTGCAGCTCGACGGTCGAGAAGCCGCCTCCGCCGAAGCCGACTCCCGTGCCCGAGCCCATGCAAATCGAGCCGGCTCCCGGCGGGATCCGACGGCTCACCGGTTCGCAAATCACGAACTCGGTGACCGATCTGCTCGGCACCGCAGCCGCGGCCCAGCTTTCGCTCCCCGACACACCGCAGCTCCACGGCTTCGAGTCGATCGCGGCTACCGAGCTCAGCGTCAGCTCGAACGAGGTCGCGAACATCGAGAGCACCTTCACCAACTCGATCGACGCGGCGCTCACCGATCTGACGAGCATCGCCGCGATCGCTCCGTGCGTGAACACGCCGAGCGACGCTTGCTACACCGAGGTCGCGCAACAGTTCGGTCGCATGGCCTGGCGACGGCCTCTCGACGCCGACGAGGTCGCGACGCTCGTGAGCCTCGGCGAAGCCGGAAAGACGTGGGCCTCGGGTGACTTCGATCAAGGCCTGAAATACGAGCTTTCAGCGATCTTCCAGTCGCCGAGCTTTCTTTACCTCACCGAGATCGGCGAGCTCGACGCGAAGACGAATCAGCGCGTCTTGACGGGCTACGAGCTCGCATCGCGTATGTCGTTCTTCCTCGTCCACCGCACTCCCGACTCCGAGCTTCTCGCTGACGCCGAGAAGGGCGACCTCGCGACCGAAGCGGGGATTCGCGCGTCGGCCGCGCGTTTGCTCACCAAGACCGAAGCCCAGGCGGCGCTCGATCGATTCTATGGCGAGCTCTTCTATCTCCGCGATCTGCCCGACGTCCAAAAAGATCCAGTTCTTTATCCCGAGTACAACGCCGCGCTCGCTGGGGCGATGGAAGAGAGCACGCTCCAGTTCATTCGCGACCTCGTGTGGACGCGAAACGCTGACGCGCGTGAGCTCTTCACGTCACCCGATGTGTTCATCGACGCGAACACGGCGCCCATCTACGGGCAGAGCAGCCCTGCGACCACGTGGGCCAAGGTCACGCTCCCCGAAGGTCAGAAACGCGCAGGCCTCATCGGCCAGGTCGGCTTCCTCGCTCGATTCGCGCATCCCGGTCTCACGTCACCGACACGCCGTGGGCGCTTCGTCCAAGAGCGATTGCTCTGTAACGAGATCCCCTCGCCACCGCCGGGCCAGAACACGAACATCCCCGAGGAGATGCCCGGCCAACCGATGACCATGAAGCAGAAGCTTTCGCAACACGAGACCGATCCGAAGTGTGCGGGTTGCCACCTCGACATGGATCCGATTGGTTTCGCGCTCGAGAACTACGATGCCATCGGCCGCTTCCGCTCCGACGATCGGGGGCTCGCGCTCGACACCTCGGGGAGCGTTGCAGCCCTCGGTGGTGGAGCCGCGTTCTCGAGCGCCGCCGAGCTCGGCACCTTCATCCACGACAGCCCAGCGACCACCACCTGCATGATCAAGAACTTCATTCGGGGCTCCATGGGTCACCTCGAAACCAAAGGTGAGAGTGAAGCGATCGCAGCGCTCGACAAGAGCTTTGCCGATGGTGGCCACAGCCTGAAGGGGCTTCTTGCCGAGCTCTGTACGAGCCCGGCGTTCCGCCGAGTGGGTGACCCGAAATGAGCCTACGAAACAGACTCAGCCGACGCACGGTCCTTCGCGGAATGGCCGCCGGTGGTCTCGTGACCGTCGGGCTGCCGCTCCTCGAGATCATGCTGAACTCGAACGGCACCGCGCTCGCAGGCGGCACCGCGCTACCGAGCCCGTTCATGACTTGGTTCTTCGGCAATGGTGTTCGCCTAACGCACTTCGAGCCGGCTCAAGTCGGAACCAACTGGCAGCTCAGCGAAGAGCTCGCGCCACTCGCCAACGTCAAAGACTACATCAGCGTCTGCACCGGCCTTCAGAACCGTTGCGAGATGCAGATCACGCATCACGAAGGCATGACCGTGTTCAACGGTTACACCTTCACCGACTGGACGGGCGGCCTCTATTCCAAGGCCGGCGGGCCGACCATCGACCAAGTCATCGCTGACAAGATCGCGGGGATGACCCAGGTCAAGTCGGTGCAGGTCGGTGTCTCCAAGCGGACCAGCATCATGGACTCGGGCACCACGATGTTTGCGATGTCCCATCGCAGCGCGAACGAGCCGCTTTACCCCGAGTTCAATCCGCGGAAAGTTTGGGATACGTTGTTCGGCGCTCTTCAGCCGAAGCCCGACGACCGCGCCCTTCGCACGAGTGTCCTCGATGCGGTCAATGGCGATCTCAAGCGCCTGCAGAATCGTCTCGGCGTGGCCGACCGCCAGCGCGTCGACATTCATCTTCAGGGCGTCTCCGAGCTCCAGGCGAAGATCAACACCGTCGCGCCGGCCTGTGTCTCACCCGACAAGCCGACCGAAGCCAACGTCGATGTGGCGGGCAAAGAGCCGCTCATCAACGTGAACAAGATCATGAGCGATCTGCTCATCTACGCGTTCAAATGCGACATCACGCGCGTCGCGAGCTTGTTCTTCATCGGAGGCGCCGCCGAGACGACCTACTCCGATCTGGGTCAGGTCGTCGGGCACCACTACAACACGCACGATCCGAGCGCGCAGGCGCAGGTCAATCAGGGCGTCATCTATCAAATGACTCGCCTCGCCTACCTCCTCGAGCAGATGAAGGCGACGGTCGATCCGATGGGGCTCAATCTGCTCGATACCTCGCTCGTCTACATCAGCAGCGATTGCTCCGAGGGGCTCACTCACTCGATCGCCCGTCAGCCGATCATTTTGGCGGGACACTGTCGAAACAAGCTGATTTATCCCGGCATCCACTACCAGGCCGCGCCTGCGCCCCAATCGGTCGGCAACACCTCCGATGTGCTGCTCTCCGTCCTTCAGGCGTACGATCCAACCGCGACGAGCGTCGGTGGCGACTCAGCAGGATCGACCACGCCGCTCTCGGCACTCAAGGGCACCGCGTAAAAGCCTGTCGCTTGGGTGTGACGTCGGGCTCTCGCTCGCCGCGAGCGAAGCGCTCGATTGCTCAGCGCGACCAGCGAGCCACGAGCTCGGGCAGGAGCGTCGCGCCCATCTGGAACAGATGCGCCATGTGGTGCTCGGGCGTCTCGCCCGTGAAGCCCGTCACGTGGAAGCTCCCTTTGTGGGCCTCGCTGATCGGGTCCATCGTCTTCTCGAGCTTCTTGGCGATGGCCCCGTTCATCGAGACAAGCTCGAGGTAGCGGGGCGCGTCACGAACGGGATCGCGTGTCTCTCGGGCTGCGCCGACAGCTTCGAGCAGGTAGCTCGAGGTCGCCGTCGTGCTCGCATAGGCGCGCGGGTCGATCGACGAATGCGTGATACCGAAATACAGCTCGTCGTTCGCGGCGCGCTTGGCGAGCTCGACCCACGGGTGCATCTGCCGCGCGTTGAGCGCGCCGTTCTCCCAGCCGCAGTGAATGCCGTCGAGGATCAGCACCGCATCGAGCTCGTCGGTCTTCTTCCGAACTTGAAGGATGGTGGAGATGGCGCCGTACCCAGCGCTCCAACCCGAGAGCGCGACGCGCCTCAAGTGGGCGTTCACGACGCCGCGGCTCTCGAGCCCGCGCTGCACGCTGGCAAGCAGCTCCTCGTAGGTCCCGGGGACCGCGTAGAGCTCCTCGTAGGGCAAGGAGCCGATCCCGAGGTTCACGATCGCGACCGGTGCGTTGAGTCTCGCGACCTCGGCGCTCTCTTTCACGACGGCTGTGTTGCCATGAAAGTGCACCAACAAGTCGTATGCGCCATCGGCGTCGGGTACGAACGTGGTCGGCAGCACGAGGATACCGCCCGGAACGCTGACGTGGCCTTCGCGATTGATCGACCCTCGCGTGGCGAGCTCCTCCGAGCGCCTCTCTCGTTCGGCTTCGACGCTCGCCGTAGAATCGCGGTTCCTGTCGAAGGAGAAGGCCAACGACGCGGCCGCGCCATTGACGTTTCGATTCGCGGTAAATGCGACGAGGCTGCTGAGCGCTTGTGTCGCGAACATCGGAACGCCTCCAGACGCACGCGCGAGCCCGAACACGGCCACGACACCGAGGACGGCTGCCGCCATGAGGCTGGCCCAACGACTTCGGCGTTTTCCGGGTGCTCGTCGCAGTGGCGTGGTTTTCGGCAGACGCTCGACCACCAGCTTTCCAGAACGACGCTCCTCGACGACGACAGGTCCCGGCGTGGGCGTGACCGCCAACGGAGACGTGACCGAAGAATTCCTCGCGCGCGTGGAGAGGTTTTCGGCGAGCAGACGTACGTTGCGCGGAAGCTTCCGGCGGCGCGCCTGAGCGGTCTGTTGAGACGAAGATGCAATCACTTCGCCGCTTCGCCGAGATCCAGAGAGGGCATGCCGGTACTCTCTAGACTGCCCTTCGCCGGAGACCTTCGTCTCCCTCAAGGGCGCGGACGAAGGTCGGCGCTGCTGCATCTCCTCACCAAGGTCATAGGCTCGGAGGGAGGGCCAAGTTTCTCAACGCAGGCCCCTGCAGTCTGGTCCGACCTTGTCGGATCTCGGAGCACACGGGCCCATGCGTCGTACGTGCCTGAGCCCATCGGGCTCGGCCGCCGCGCGCGTTACTTTTTGGGTTTTGCGGGTGCCTTGTCGGTCGCCGGCTTCGGCGCTGCGGGCTCAGCCTTCTTCGGCGTGGGCTCAACCTTCTTCGGCGTGGGCTCAGCCTTTTTGGGGGCGGGCTTTGGCGACTCCGGCTTGGGCGCGGGCTTGGTCGGACCGGTCGGCGCTGCTTCTTTGGGAGCGTCGCTCGGTTTGGGCGACTTCGGCACTGGCTGCGTCTCCAGCTCGAGCCGCGGCTTCTCGGGCGGCGCGTTGAAGCGCGGGCCAGACGCTTCGCCCTTCGGGCGCGCTGAGCCTTCTTGCGCCGCGAGCGCACGCAAGTCGAGCATCTCGTCGAGGCTCGGGAGCACCACCAAATCGCAGCGGCGGTTCCGCTGTCGGCCTTCGTCGGTGTCGTTCGTGGCGATGGGGTCGGTGTCGGCGTAGCCCGCGGCGCTCCAATGGGTTGCGGGCAGCTTGCCGTCGGCAGGGTCGACCATGAACAGGAGCACTTGCCGGGCGCGCATCACGCTCAGGCCCCAGTTGTCTCCAAAGTTGCCGCCCTGGAGGGGCTTCGAGTCGGTGTTGCCCGCGACCTGATAGTCGCGCGCCTCGAGCAGCGCGTCGTCGTGGATGACCGCAGCCACCTTGCGAAGGATGTCTTTGCCCTCCTTCTTCAGCTTGTCTTTCCCAGTATCGAAGAGCACGTCGCTTGGCAGCGAGATCACCATTCGGTTTCGACGGATGCGAACTTCGATCCCGAGATCGGTGAGCTCCTCGAGTCGGGCGCGAAGTGCTTCGAAGCGGGTCTTCACCGCCTCGAGCTGCTTCGTGCGAAGCTTGTATTCTGCGAGTGCCTTCTCACGATCGGCGAGCGTCATCGACATGCTCGTGATCGCCGAATCCTTCGCCTCGAGATCGACTCCGAGGCCTTTCAAGCGATCTTCGAGCTCGGCCGTGTGGGCCTTCTCGGCGTCGATGTCGTTCGAGAGCTGATCGAGCTTCTCGTCACTGGCCCGCTGCTTGGCGACCACCCGCTGGTACTTGTCGGTCTGCACGAGCCACTCTTGCTCGGTGTAGCCGCAGCCCGCGAGGGCACCGCTCGTGAGCGAAACACCCACGAATAAAGCGACGGCCATGGGGCCAGCCGTCGTGAAAGAAGATCGTCGCATCGGACTCCTCGAGAAGACGCACGCGCCGCAGGGACGCGAAGGGCGCCACCCTAGTGCTGCATCTCCCAAGTCGCAATTCATGATCGGGGTGTGCAACACGCCCGATTTTCGGCCCTGAGCCCGCGCCGCGAGGCCGAACGTCACGGTGAAGGCGTGCGGTCGAGCTCGGGGTCGAGATCGGTGTCGAACCGAATCTTCGACAGCGAGCTCTCGACGATCTTCGCCAACCTGTCGGCCACCTTGACGTCGGCTCCGGCCCCCGAGGCACTCGTGACGTAGACGTAAGTGAAACACTTGTGTGCGAAACCGCCGAACGCCATGACGAATCCGAAGAGCTCACCGGTCTGCTCGTCGGGGACCAATCCCACCACGGCTTTGGTGTCGAATCCGGGCGGTAGATCGAGCGATTTCTCCTCGAGGATTTCCGAGTCTTCGCGACGCGGGAGGGTGCGGTACGAGCGCGCCTTCGCCTCGCACTTATCGCGATTCATGCGATTTTCGTCGCGCCAAAGCCTCAGCATCAACGTCGACTTCGTCGTCGGTTGCGACGCCGAGAGCCACGGCGAGCGTCGATCGTCGATCTTCCACGACGTCCCGTCGGCGAGCGGCAGCGTGAGCCCGAAGCGCTTCGACGGAAAGACCCCGCTTCGCCCCAGATCCCCGTCGCCGTCAGGCGGCTGAGCCCTCGATACATGGGGCGGTGCGACGACGGGCTGCCTGGCCTCGGGCCCGCATCCCGCGACCACGCCTCCTAGACTCAGAGCGAGCGCGCTTCGGAAGAGCGCGGCTTGGAGACGAGGAGGCGAGGAGCTCGGGGCCACCATTTCGTCAGACGCGGGTCAGCCACTCGGGATGCGACGAATCGGTGCCTTTCACGATGTCGAAATACCGGGCTTGGAGCCTCTGTGTGATGGGTCCGCGTGTTCCGGCGCCGATGGCGCGGAAGTCGACCTCGCGAATCGGAGTCACCTCCGCGGCGGTGCCCGTGAAGAACGCCTCGTCGGCGAGATAGAGCTGATCGCGCGTGATCATTTCTTCGAACACTGGGATGCCTTCTTCGCGCGCGAGGTTCAAAATCGTGTCTCGCGTGATGCCGGCGAGAATGCTGGCGTGGAGCGGCGGCGTGTAAAGGCGCCCGTTCTTCACGATGAAGATGTTCTCACCCGAGCCTTCGCTGACGTAGCCGTGGACATCGAGCAGAATCGCCTCGTCGAAGCCCGCTGCCTTCGCGTCGCGCTTCGCGAGAACGCTGTTGGTGTACTGGCCGACGATCTTGCCTTTCGCGAGGCTCACCGAGACGTGGTGTCGAGCCCACGACGAGATCCGCGTCCGGATGCCGCGATCGAGCGCCTCGGCGCCGAGGTAGGCGCCCCAGCGCCACGCCATGACGCTCGTACGAATCGGGTTGTCGGGCGCATAGACGCCCATGGCTCCGTCACCGACCCAGACGAGCGGCCTCAAGTAACCGTCTTCCATGTCGTTCTTTCGCAAAATCTCGGCACACGCGAGCTCGATCGCCTCAGGTGAAACTTGGGGCTTCATCATCACGAGTCGGCAGCTGTCCATCAGACGCTGGACGTGATCTCGAAGCCTGAAAATGGCGGTCTCGCCCCCCGCGCGCTTGTAGGCGCGAATACCTTCGAAGGCGCCGAGGCCGTAGTGCATCGAATGCGTGAGGATGTGGACCCGAGCGTCGTCCCAGTCGACGAATTCACCGTCCATCCAGATCGTCTTGAGCTTGTCGACCATGATCTCTCCTCACCTTCGAACCCGAAGGGCGAGCCGCGACGTACCAAGGTCGGGGCGACGCGCCAAGGACGCTGACGGATCTCGACGTCGACCAAGACTCAGCGCGTCAGGAGAACGAAAACGCTACCGCTCTCTCCGGCCTGATCGACGACCGATGCGAAGGCCAAGACGTGGCGGCCGAGAGAGGCCTGGCTGAGCCAGGCGCCGAGCTCGCCGCGGAGCACGGCGTCGCCTCTCGGCGAATGTTTGCCCTTGCCGTGAATCACCAACACCGCCCGATCGCCTTCGCCCGCTCGCTTCGAAAGGAACCGCACGACGGCGCTGCGCGCTTCGGCCACCGTGAGCCCGTGGAGATCGAGCTTGCCATCGGTCGCGTGACGCATCGTCCGGAGTCGCCTCAGCTCGCGAGGGTCGACGTCGATTCGGCGCCCCTCGAGCGTCGTTCCGTCGTCGGTCACCTCGAATCGAAGCGCATCGGTCACGAGCGCATGAAGACGCTCGCGGGCCGGGCTGTCTTTGTCGAAGGCCGCGGGCTCGTTCGCTGTGCGTAACCCCGTTCGACGTGGCGCATCGACCGATGGGTTCGAGCGGGAAACACGCTTTGCACGTGGTTCGAGAGGTCGAACGCCGCGCATGTGGGACTCGAAGGCTTCTTCTTCGAGCGCCGGGATCTCGACCTCGATTGGATGGGTGGGGGGCTTCGTCTGCTTCTCGACGGGCGCCCGTGCTTTGGTGAGCGCGTGCTTGGAAAGCTTCTCGAAAGGTCGGTACGCCGGGGCGCTCGCTGCCGCCTTCTTGCCCGCCGGCTTCTTCTCCCGAGTCGGCGCCTTTTTGTGGTTAAGTTTCTTTTGCATCAGGCTCTCGATCTCGTGTCGGGTTCGCGAGGGCGTAACGGACCGCCTGGATGGCGGCGAGCTGACCGTCTTCGAAGTGCCAGTCCGGATCGTCGAGCTCGGGAAAGTCGTGAGGGCTCGCAAGATCTTCGCTCGTCAGGTCGGGCCGCAGCCGGCGCGCCAACGAAACGACGCGTGCGCGCTGGTGCGCTTCCATCTGGTCGAGCAGTCGGAGCGTCGACGGGTCGGTGTCAGTCTTCTGTGCGGCGCGATGGGCTCGTGCGCGCATGATGCCGAGCACGGCGAGGGCGTGGGTGATGCGAGAAGTCGCGATCGCCACCTCCAACCGCGACTCGTCCCAAAGCGATCGCTCGAGCCGCTCGTCCCCATGGTCTTCGGGCTCGGCGATTTTCACAGCGCCCTCCGCAAGAAAGAAGAAGGCACGATTGTCGTGTAACGCGGGGTTCGGGTGTACCCACCCAAGCGGAACGAGCGTCTTGGCGGAGTAACCAGTCTCTTCGAGGAGCTCGCGACGGGCTGCTTCGACAGGCGTCTCGCCCGGGTCGACGATGCCACCGGCGAGCTCGAGCGAAGGGGCGTCGATACCGTACCTCGACTGCTCGACGAGCACGTATTTCCCCTCGGGGGTGACGGCCGCGACGATCGCCCAGTCCTCCAGGTGAATCGTCACGACCGTACGAGGTGGGACACCGTCTTCCTCGACGTCGTGCTCGCGCACCTCGAGAAATGGGTAGCTCTTGACGATGCGGGTTTCGGTTCGGCGGGGTCCAGCTGCCATATCGGCCTCGACGCTCGGCCGCCGATTGTCGGGGCTCTTGGGCCGGAGGGAATTCCCCTGTACTCTACTCTTCAATGATTCCGACGCGTCACTTGCCTTGGGGCTTCGCGATTCTGCTCGTCGCTGGTTGCTCGCTGCTCAACAAGCCCGACGACATCAAGCCAGGCGGTGGCGGTGGAGCGGGTGGCTCCACCACGAACGCGGGCGGCGCGGGCGCGCAATGCAAGAACGACGCGGGATGCTCGTCGTTGACGGTCGGCTGCCAGAAAGGCGTCTGCGACCTGGCGAGTGGAACCTGCAAGAGCGAGAACGTTCCTGCCGAGACTGCGTGCGGCGACGCCAAGACGAGCGAGTGCGATGCCGCCGATACCTGCAACGCCTCGGGATCGTGCGTGACCAACTTGGTCGCGAACGGCACGTACTGCGCCGACTGTCTGGCCGGACCCGGCAAGTGCTCCCTCTGCCAGGCCGGTCAGTGCGGCGACTGCGGTGGACGCGCGACCGAAAAGACCTTCCGGAGCCCGTTCTCCACCGCCGGATGGAAGTTCACGGGTGGGTGGGGGCTTTATGAGCAAACGCCGCCGAGCAGCCAACCTGCCGTGGTGTTCCCGCGTCCGGTGGTCGGCACCGACGGAAATCGCGCGCACCCGTACCCTGGGCAAGAGGTCGAGCAGTCGAGCGCGACGACGCCCCCCGGGGTCATCCCGCCCGTGTTGCAGTTCTTGTCTTGGAACTACGACGAAGGCGGACCGTACGATCAGAAGACGATCAGCGTCTCGACCGATGGCGGCGCTTCGTTCACGACGGTCGCGGTCTGCCTCGACACGACGACGTACCCGTTTTGCAATCCGTACGCAGGTACGTGGAGCCCGATCAGCGTCGATCTCGCTGCCATCGGTCACCCCGAGCTCATCGGTCAGGTCGGCGTCGTGCGGTTCGCCTACAACACCAACGACGGTTGCTGCAATATGGAGCAGGGCTGGTACATCGACCAGCTGAACTTCGCCACCGATTGCGCGTGTCACACCGATCCCGAGTGCAGCACGATCAGCGGAGCCTGCGGTGATGGCACGTGCGACCTCCTCTTCAACGAATGCTTCCTCGCCTCGAAGAATTTGGGTGGCGCTTGCGGAGACGCGACCGACAAGACCTGCAGCGGTCCCGACACCTGCGACTCGAACGGCCTCTGCAACATCAACTACCAGCCGAAAGAAGCGCTCACGTGCGACAGCTGCGCCGACGGCGTCGGAGAGTGCCTCGCCTGCGGCGGCGGGACGTGTCTAAGCTGCCCGCCGCTTCAGACCTTCGAGACGCTCTCTCCCACCGGCTGGACGTTCACTGGAGGCTGGGGTGTCTACAGCACCCCGCCCGCGCAGCAGCCGCCGCCTGCGACCCAATACGTCCCCTTCGGCATGCATCAGAACGTGCTCGGCGTCGATGGGACCCCCGCTCCGCCGTATTGGATGAACGGCTCACACGTCGTGGCCGTCGAGGCCTCGTACGTTCGCTCGCCTCCGACCCTCATTCCGGCCCAGATCAAGTTCCAGTCGTGGAACGTCGACCGCGGCGGTCAAAGCGGCCGCGACGAGAAGCGGATCCGCGTCAGCACCGACATGGGAACGACTTGGAAGACCCTCGTCGATTGTCAGGGCGCGAACAGCGCACTGCCCTTCTGCACCCAGGTGACGACGCGAAATCCAGACGCGTGGGACGACATCTCGATCGACACCGGCGCGCTCGCTGGTCAAACGGCGATCGTCGAGTTCTCGTACGACTCGCTCGACACGGGCAACGGCTTCGAGCAGGGCTGGTACATCGACAACCTCAACATCGTTCGCTGCGGCGGGTACTAGCGCAGCGCTCGCGATCGTCTCCATCCTCGCGCCGAAAGTGCGCCTGGTCGCGGTGGACGCGAGCTAGGCGGCAGATGGCTCATTCGGGCGCTCCTGGAGCAGGATCTTTCGCGGCGGGGGTTGAGGGCATGTTCTCGGTGGACGGATCGTCACCGCCTTCTGCGCCGACGGGCTGCTCCAGATCGGCCTTCGAGGGTGGCCAAGACGAGACGTAGCGCGGCTTCTCCCCGGGACCCGAGGCATCGATCCAAGTGACCTTGCCCGACCCCGGGGGTCGCACGTCGACGTGGACGAAGCTCGAGTTGGGGTAGTAGCCACAGCCTGTGTCGGGCAGCGTTCGACAGAGCTCGACGAGGGTGACGTTGTCTACACCGGTCAGGTGAATGTCGATCGCTCGGGCGCGCTGGTGCATGCTGCCCGCGCTCGCGGGTCTGTAGCCGCTGACGATGCCGATGGTCTTGTCGGGGAAATGGTCTGCGATGCGCTGGAGCCTCTCGAGGAGACCATGGTGCATCAACGCGACGCCGCGATCGAGCACGTCACCATCGTCGACCGCGTCTTCGAAATCCGCTTCTTTCGGCTTGGCCGTGCCGCGAAGGCGAGCGAGCGAGGTGAGGGCCCGTTGCGCCTCTCGGAGGGGACGTCCGTCGCAATCGGTGAGCGCCCTGCTCGTAGTCTCGTGGAGCTCGGCTCGCTCCATCGCGACAGCGGGGTGCTCGCATTTCCTGTGGGTCGCTGCGGGATGCTTCGCGGGCCGCTGAGGGCGGAGCGGGTCTTTCGGCTTCGCCTGGGTGCCGCCGCGCATCGCGCGCAGCGGCGCATGCCCCGGCTTGCGCTGGGTCGCTTTCGGCTGCTCACCGGGCGTCGTCAAAGGAGGCGATCTGAAATCCGAGAGCGCCAACCGCTTCGGAGCCGCCAAGGCCGGCGCCGCGTCGATCCCCATCGCGAGGAGCGCCATCAGGCTCAAGCTCGCGCGCACCACCATGATTTGCCGTCCCATGTCGAGCACCTCGGGAAGCATGGCGAAGGGTCTCATGACCGCTAGCGCGGCTTCGAAGGGTCGCCGCATGCCACGAGAGGGCGCTTCCGGACCACTTTCTCGGGTGTTTTTCCAGGGTTTATCGGTCGATCTGACTGTGATAGATGTGAAAAGTCTGGGGGAGAGGCGCGTGCGCCGCGCCCCTGCGTGTTTCGAGCGCCCTCCGAAGGCTCTCGTCCGGCTGACGCGCAGCGCGCGAACCCATCCAGCTCGGACTTCCCCACGCTCGTCATAGCGAAGCGCGACTTTCGAGCGCGAC
Organism: Polyangiaceae bacterium; assembly: GCA_043755175.1. Lineage (GTDB taxonomy): Bacteria > Myxococcota_A > Polyangia > Polyangiales > Polyangiaceae > CAYYKK01. The sequence goes on from JAYUUB010000189.1 coordinate 48,764, forward strand.
TTCTCACCCTCTTCGGACCAGCTCCTCCTCGAGGACGAGGGTCCTCGGTACGCGGCGAAGAGTCGCGCTTCGACCCACGCCCGGGCGATCGCCCATGGATGGAGCCAACGTGCAAAAGCAACGCAGTCTCGGAAAACGATCGCGCCGTCCACGCCACGAGCCGGCCAAGGTCTGGCACAACCCCGACGTCGTCACGGTGCCTGGACGAGGTGACTCGAAGAGCGGCTCGCGGAACGGCTCGAAAACAAGGCTGGGATCGAACGGCACATCCGCAGCAAGCCCGGCGTCCGATCCGACGGCTTCCCCGCCGATGCGGCGCGCCGCTGGCGCCACGGCGCACGTAGCCTCGCGGCCTCCGGGCGCAGCCGACGACGCGATGCCTCCGGCCCCGCGACCGCAGCGCATCGTCACCAAAACGTCGGGCCCCGCCGATCCCAAAGCGCTCGAGCGCGATCGATTGCTCGCGCGGCTCGCGAGAGCAGAAGGGCGACCGGCCATTTCACGTGCCGCCGACGCGATCCTCGCGGCGGGATTCGAGCTACCAGCCGACGATCAGGCGATCCAGCTTCAACTGCTCGAGCATTCGAAAGAAGAACACGTCGAAGCGGCGCTCGGGCGACTCGCAGAAATCCTCTGTAGCGAGCCGTGCGAACGCCAGACGGTGCTCGAGTCTCGCGTGCGGCGGCTCGAGGCCTATGCCGACGAGCCGACCACGCGGAACGCGGCTCGTCGACTCTGGCGTCAGGTGACGGGCCGAGCCGCCGCCGACGAATCCTGACCCTCTCGACGAATTCCGCGCGACTCGCCTGATCCTCCGATTCCTCCGTCGAATGCCATCGGTGCTCGCATCGAGCCACTCCAGAAAAGAAGATGACCCCGCAAGAGTTCGAGATCGCGCTGCGCCAGCTCCTTTCGTCACGCAAAGCTCAAGCCGACAACACCTCTTGCATCGAGTGCTCGGGGTGCGAGGGGTGCGTCGAATGCACCTTTTGCAAAGGCTCGACCGGGCTTCTTCGTTGCCACTATTGCGTCGACAGTGAGCGCTGCACTTCGTCGACCCACTGTCGCGCGTCGAAAGATCTCTTCTCCTGCACGCACACGACCCATTCGGAGCGCTGCAGTCACTCGCAGTATCTCGTTCGCTGCACCGATTGCACGAGCTGCACGTATTGTTTCGGCTGCGTCGGGCTCGTGGGCAAAGACTTCCACATCCTCAACCAACGCTACTCGCGCAGCGAGTTCTTCGCGCTGACCATCAAGCTCAAGAAGGCTTTGGGGATCGGCTGAAGCGGTGCGCGCCGTGGTGCAACGCGCGAACCGCGCTCGCGTCGAGGTCGACGGCAAGATCGTCGGGGCGATCGAGCGGGGCCTGGTCGCGTTCGTCGGTGCCGAAGCAGGCGATAGTAACGACGACCTCGTCTACGTGGTCGGCAAGATCGTGAGCCTGCGCGTCTTCCCAGACGATCGCGGCAAGATGAGTCTCGCGCTCGCCGACGTCGGAGGGGCGCTGCTCTGCGTCTCGCAGTTCACTCTCTTCGGGGACGTGACCCGAGGCAACCGTCCGAGCTTCAGTGCGGCCATGGCCCCGGACGAAGCGCGCGCGATGATCGACCGGGCGGTCTCGCTTGCGCGCGAGAAGGTGCACGTCGAGACCGGCCGTTTCGGCGCCGACATGAACGTTCACGTCGACAACGACGGTCCGGTCACCATTCTCATCGACTCTCGCCACCGGTGAGTCGAGGCCTCGCGTCGCGGGCACCTTTCTACGCGATGATGGCAACGCTACGGCCGCTTCGACTTTCGTGAGAGCCGACCAGCGAGCACCAGCGCCGCTCGCATCGCGCTCGCATCGGCGAGCCCCTTGCCTGCGATGTCGTAAGCGGTGCCATGATCGACGCTCGTTCGAACGATGGGGAGCCCGAGGGTGACGTTCACCGCGTCACCGAACGAGACGCACTTCATCGGAATGGTCGCCTGATCGTGGTACATCGCCACCACCGCGTCGAAGTCTCCCGAAAGAGCTCTTCGAAAAGCCGTCTCTGCGCCGAGCGGTCCGGCGACGTCGGCGAAGACACGACTGCGGGCGAGTCTCGCTCGTGCGATCTCGATTCCCGGCGTGATGAGGCGAGTCTCCTCGTCTCCCAAGAGCCCACCCTCTCCGGCGTGGGGGTTGAGCGCCGCGACGGCGAGCCGCGGTCGTTTCTGTCCGAGGTCACGAACCAACCTTGCGAGCCAATACGTCGCGCGCGCGACACCGTCGGCGCGAATCGCTTTTGGCACTCGCGCGAGAGAGACGTGGGTCGTGACGAGCGACGTGACGAGCCGGTCCGACCAAAACGCCATGACGACTTCTTCGGCACCTAGGAGCTTGGCGAGGTGCTCGGTGTGACCCAGAAAGCCCTTCGCACCACGAGCTCCGCTCGTCGCTATGGCGTATTTCGAGACGGGTGCGGTCGTCATCGCACCCGCGAGCCCGTCTCTCGTGAGACGAAGCGCCTCGTCGACATAGGCGAGCTGGGCAGCGCCAGCCTCGCGATCGGGCTCTCCTGGTCGAGCGGGTCGCGCGAGCTGCTGGCTGTTTGCCCAGACCGCGATGTCGCGACTCCCAAGCTCGTGCATCTCAGATACTCTAGAGATCAGAACGAGTCGCTTTACCGGCACGCCCCGTAGCTTCGCCGCGGCCCGGAGCGTCTCCAGATCTCCGATGAGGAGCGAGCGAACGCTGGTCTCGCGCGCTGCAGCGACCACGCTCACTTCGGGCCCGATGCTCGAAGGGCAACCGGTCGAAACCGCGATGACCGGAGCGCTCACGCCGCGCCTGAGGTGGTTCTCGCGCTCGTCGACATCCGCGCATGGTCGACCGCGCGTGCGCGGTGGGGCTCGACCCCGCCGAGCTTGTAGCCGGCCCCGCGCGACGTCGTCAGATCGAGCGCAGCTCCGAGCTTCGCACGAAGTCTCCGGACGTGGATGTCGACGGTGCGCGGGCCCCCCTCGTATCGAGAGCCCCATACGCGCTCCAAGACCTCGGAGCGCGACACGACGCGCCCTCTGCGCTCGGCGAGGTGGCAGAGCAGCGCGAACTCCTTCGCGGTCAGTCCGATGAGGGCGCCGAAAAGGGTCACTTCGTGCGCCTCCCGATCGATGACGATGTCGCCGATCTTCACCCGCTCCTCGCTCGAGAACTCGGCCTTGCGCCACTCGATAGCGCGGATCCGAGCGTAGATCTCGGTGGGCATGATCGGTGTGAGAACGAAGTCGTCGAAGCCGCTCGATGGGTCGAGCCGTCCGACCTGATCGTGGGTCACCGCAAGGAGGGCACCGACACCGCTCAGTCGAGGCTCCTTCCGGAGCGAACGCAGCGCCAGCGTCGCCACATCGGGTCGCGCCCCGGCTTCGACGACGAGCGCGCGCACGACGTCGTCATCGCGTGAGAAGAGCGTGTGCGCCTCGTCCCAAAGATCGAGTGTCCGCACTTGTGCTCCCATCGTCCGCAAAACGGCTGCGGCTCCGTCCTCGCGTTCCAGCTCGGAAAGGTGGCCAGCGATGGCGACGAAGCGTTCGGGGCGACCCACCGTCGGCTATCCGATTTTCGTGCCGCCCACCGTGATCTTGTCGATCTTGATGGTGGGGCAACCCACGCCGACCGGAACGCTCTGGCCGTCTTTGCCGCACGTCCAGATCCCGTCCGAGATCTCGACGTCGTTCCCGAGCATCGTCACCTCGCGGAGAACATCGGGGCCATTGCCGATGAGGTTTACTCCCTTCAGAGGTGCCGTGAGCTTGCCGTCTTCGATGAGGTAGCTCTCGGTGAGCGAGAACACGAAGTCCCCGTTCGAAATGTCGACCTGACCGCCGCCGAACTTCTTCGCGAAGATCCCGCGCTTGGTTCCACGGATGATCTCTTCTGGATCGCTGTCTCCGCCGAGCAAGATCGTGTTCGTCATCCGGGGCAGGGGGATGGCGGCGAAGCTCTCGCGCCGGCCGTTCCCCGTGGCGCGCAGCTTGTAGTGACGTGCCGAGAGGCGATCGTGCATGTACCCGGCGAGCTTGCCGTTCTCGATGAGCACGCTGCGCGCAGGCTCGTTCCCTTCGTCGTCGACGTTGATGCTGCCGCGTGACTGAAGGAGCGTCGCATCGTCGACCACCGTGCAGAGCGAGCTCGCGACTTCGTGTCCGATCTTGCCGGTGTAGTTGCTCGTGCCCTTTCGGTTGAAATCGGCCTCGAGCCCGTGGCCAACCGCCTCGTGCAACAAGATGCCGCTATCGCCCGGTGCGAGGACGACGTTCATCTCGGCCGCAGGCGCCTCGCGCGCGTCGAGCATCACGATGGCTTGGCGTGCGGCTTCTCCGCCGTGCCATTCGGGTGACTTGTCGTCGAAATACGCGAGCGTGACGCGCCCTCCGCCGCCGCTCGAGCCCTCTTGCCGTTTTCCGTTTCGCTCGGCGATCGCACGGACTCCGACGCGCAAGAGCGGCTGCACGTCGAATGCCATGACTCCGTCGCTCGTCGCGACGAGGATCTCCCGGATCTCTTCGGCGAAGCTCGCCTCTGCTTTGACGATCAGCGAATCGGCGGCATGTGCCGCCTGACAAGCGCGCTCGAGCAGCATGCGCTTCTCCGCGCCCGGGCGGTCGAGCGAGACCATGTCGAGATCGTAGCGGTGAGGGAGGCTTCGCTCTTTCAGCTCGATTTTCTGTGAGCCGCCGCCGCCTTCGGCGATCTGCGCCGCCGTCTCGGCTGCGCGCTTCATCGAGTCCCATTCCAGGTCTTCGACGAAGGCAAACCCCGTCGCGTCGCCGCGCTGAACACGGACGCCGACGCCCATCGAGACACCGCGCGAAGCGGCTTTGAGGATCCCCTCCTCGTACGAAAAGCCTCCGCCCGCTCGGTATTCGAAGAAGACGTCTGCGTACTCGCCACCGCGCGACAGCGCGACCGCCAGGAGCCGCTCACAGGTTTTCGGGTCCACGGGGTTTGCACCACCGGGAGCGAACGGGGCTCGGTACGCAGCGCTTCGCATGATTCGAGGACTCTAGTAGGCCCCTCCGTCGCCCGCAATCCATGACCGCCTCCCTGTCGGCCACGGCAGCGGTTGGCGCCTGATTTACCCATTCGCGCTACCGACACTGCAGGACCTGAGCCCACAGAAGCCCCTTTCACGCCTGAAAGCCTCCATGACTCGGATGTCGGTACCAAGTGACAGAAGGGAAAAAAGTGCGTGATTGTCGTGCCCGAACACGCCCCCGTGCTGTAGATTGAAAGCCTGGGCAGCGCTTCGATCGCGGGCTCTGTTGACCCCGCGAACGGAGCGCACTTCATCGTCGGAACCAGCGGGTTCGACGACCTCCCCCAACCGGCTCCCAACCGGTCATGCGACTCCGAGATCGGTGCCGCATCCAGCCTTGGAGAATTCGGCAGCGACGACGGGTCTCTCGGTGAATTCGCGAGAGCTTCAGCGAGAGAACGAAAGCACCGGACGAAGCTGACTTCGATGCGCAGAGGGCCGTGTACAAGACCGAGGAGTTAGGGCGTTGGCGATCAACCGCGACAAGATCCTTCAAGAAGCGCAGAAGCTTGTCGAGAAGAAGCGCTTCGACAAAGCGATCGCGGAATACCAGAAAATCGTCGCCGAAGATCCGACCGACGTCCGCACGCTCCTCAAGATCGGCGACCTCCACCTCAAGCTCGCGCAGTACGCCGACGCGATCAGCGTCTACGAGCGCGTGGGTCAGTTCTACTCGGCGCAAGGCTTCTCGGTCAAAGCCGTCGCGGTCTACAAGCAGATCCGCGAGATCATCCAGAAGCACGTCCCCCACCTCGAAGATCGCTTCGGCCACATCGTCCCGAAGCTGGCCGAGTTACTGACGCAACTGGGTCTCACCAGCGACGCGCTAATGTACTACGACGAGATGGCGACGCGCTTCCAGCGCCTCGGTCGCGAGCGCGACGGCATCGACATCTTCCGAAAGATCGTCAGCCTCGATCCACAGAATCCGCTCTCGCACCTTCGCTTGGCCGACGCGTTCGTGCGCGTGCGCGACCTCGATGCGGCCGTCGAAGAATACGCGTTGGCGGGGGAGATTCTTCTCCGCATCGGACGCCAAGACGACGCGATTCGCGTGGTCGAGCGCATTCTCATGCACCGGCAAGACGCGAAGTACGCCCGTCTCGCCGCCGAAATCTACTTGAGCCGAGCGCAGCCGAACGACGGCATGGCGGCGCTCACCAAGCTCCAGCTCTGCTTCAAAGAAGATCCGCGCGATCTCGACACGCTGGCGCTCCTCGCGCGCGCGTTCGAGCAGCTCGCTCAACCTGCGAAGGCGATCGAGGTTCAGAAAGAAGCCGCGCGCATCGCCCGCGAGCAGGGCAAGACCGACGTCTTTCAGGGGCTGCTGCAGGTTCTCCTCCAGCGTGCTCCGTACGACGAGGGCGTGCGCCAGCTCATGCAAGCCTCGCTCGCGGCTCCACCACCCTCGATGGCGCCGCCCTCGGCACTCGGTGGACCCTACTCCGCTGGCCCGCGCTCCGAGACGGCGCATTCCTCGGTCCCCGCGTCCGAGGCCATCGAGGTCATCGACTACGACCTCGAGGTGGTTCAAGACGGGTTCGATGCCACGCCCATTCCTGGCGACTACGCACCCGAGGGGGTTTCGGAAGACGAAGAGCCGCCCTTCGCGCTTCGTTCCTCTGCGCCGCCGCCGAACGTTGCCGAAAACCCAGCGCAGCGCGTTCGGCAGATTCTCTTGCAGGTCGAGTCGTTGCGTCGCAACGCCGACTACCACCACGCCGTTCTGACGCTCCAGACCGGCGTCTCGGCCATGCCTGCTGCACGCGAGCTGCGCGAGAAGCTCTGCGATCTCCTCATCGAGAGCGGCGATCAAGAGCAAGCCATCGTCGAGATGCTCGGCTTCGCGAGCTACCTCGGACAAACCGGCGACGGAGACGGTGCAGCGCGCTTGCTCGACGAGGTCTTGCTGCTCGATCCTCAGAACGAAGCGGCGCTCTCCATGCTCGCGCAGCTCGGCTATGCAGTGCCCGAGACCGGTGAGCAGTCAGCAGACATCGTGTATGCCGACCCTGCATACTCTGGTGAGCAATACGCGGGGGGCCCGGCGACCGGACACCAACAGTACGGCGAGCTCGGCTACGCAGACCCGAGCGAGCCACTCCCTTCGTACGATCTCGAAGGAACCGACGACGTCTTGGCGCCGCCGAGCCAGATGGGCCGGGTTCGAACGCCGACTGGCGGCGGGCCGGTCGTGCAGCTCGACGATCCGTTTCAGGGAGAGGCTCTTCCTGGATACGCGATGCCGGCCCCGCCAGCTCCGTTCCAAACTGCAACGTTCCAATCTGCAACGTTCCAGGCTGCATCTCCTCAGGCTGCATCTCCTCAGGCTGCATCTCTTCAGGCTGCATCTCTTCAGGCGACCGGTTCCAACCAGGCACTGCCGCCGCCTCCGCACGGCGAGTCGTACGGCGCCGGGGATGGCTATGCGCAGCCGCCGCGTTCTCGCCCGTCGCGTCCGGAGCCACTTCCCAGCTTTCCGATCGACGAGCCGACGCACTACGGGCTCACGCTCGATCCTTCAGCGCTCCATCAGCCGCGCCTGAGCGATCCGGGGCAGCTCGACGAATCGGCGCTCGAAGAAATGGAGTTCTTTCAAAGCCACGGCATGTTCGACGAGGCCATGGGTTTGCTCACCGAGCAGCTCGCGCGGTTGCCGAACCATCCGCTGCTGCTCGAGCGCCAACGCGAGCTCTTGGCACTTGGCGACGGCCATCCAGAGGCGCCTGCACACACCGAATCGCAGCCGGTCGACCGTAGCTTCGACATCGCGTCGGCGCTCGGTGGGCTCGACGCCCTCGACAGCGTGGCGCCCCCGCCGCCGCCGCAACATCAGCCGCAGCAACAGATCAGCGTCGAGACCGTCTTCGAGCAGTTCAAGGCGGGAGTCGCAGCTCAGGTCGCCGACAACGATGCAGCCACGCACTACGACCTCGGCGTCGCGTATCGCGAAATGGGGCTCGTCGCCGATGCCATCAACGAGTTCGAGCTCGCTTCTCGCGATCCGACTCGTGAGTGCGTCGCCCAATCGATGATCGGGATGATGCACATGGAGCAGAGCAACGTCGATCAGGCGATCGATGCGTTCATCCGCGGTTTGCATGCTTCACAGAAGTCGAGCGACCAAGAGCTCGCGCTCACCTACGAGATCGGAAACGCCTACGAGTTTCGACAAAATCGAGAGCAGGCGCTTTACTACTTCCAGCTCGTGGCTCGCAACGATCCCAACTACCGCGACCCTCGCGGCTCGGTCGAAGAGCGCATCTCGAACCTCGACGAACCTCGCGAGCCCGGCCAGCGCGCTGCGGCCGGAGGCGGCGCAGACGAGTTCGACGCTGCCTTCGACGATCTCTTCGACGGACCGAAGCGTTGAGCGCTGCTCATCGAGAGCGTACGGCGACGTGCATCGCTCTCGCTGCGTCGTTGGCTGCCCCGCTCTCGATGCCGCAAGAACTGCAGAAGCTGCAAAAGTTGCGATGAACCGATTCGCCCGCGTTTTAGCCGGTTCACGAAACCGCGCACGCGACTCTCGAGCGCGCTCGATGACGAACACAGCGCCTTGGGATTGGCTCTTTGCTGGAGTTTGGTAGACTCCGTTGCGTGGTAGCCGCAAACGACACCAAACCGACCCGTAGCTCCAACGACGATCTCGAGCGCGATCCGCCCGGGCCTGATCCCGTTCTCGGGGTGGGTCTCGTCATCCTCGGAGTCTTCATCATGGGAGTCGCCGGCGCGGCGACTGCCCACTACATCTTCAACCTCGGCACGCTCATCGCGATCGTCGGCGCCGTGATCTTCGTCTCGTTCGTCACGCTGTCGGCATACCGACAGACACGAAGCTGAGCGAGCTTTCGCGACCCGTCGATCTTCGCGGTGAGCACCGCGAGCGACTCAACTCACCGAGCTCTGTTGGTGCGTCGACAGACGAGGGCGGACCACCAAAAAAAGGGCGCGCGGCACCTAGGCTGCGCGCCTTCTTCATTCACCGTCGTCGAAAGCTTCGTCGAGAGACTCTTCGTTCTTCGGTGTCGCCAAGATGGCCCCATCCGGACCGTCTTTGCGGACGACGATCACGCGATGACTCGTCGAGTCGGCGTTCTCGCGCGCCACGACGTTGATGATGTTCACCCCAGGTCGCAGCGGCACCTCGACGTCGAACGAGGCGCTCTTCGGATCTTTTCCCGCCTTGTTCGATTGGTAGAAGAACTTCCTGCCGCCGACGAAGCCGAAGAGATCGTAGAGCTGCTCGGTACCCTTCGCGCTGCCGTGAATCTTGATCGTGTCGCTGCGCGTCGAGAGCGCGAAGGCCTCGAGATTTAGCTCCGGAGGAGCGTGCGAATACAAATCGTCGAAGGGCAGAGAGGCGGCGGGCTTGTCTCCGCCGTCGGCCAGGTCGCCCGAGGCGACGAATGCGAAGCGTAGGTTGTCGACCTTCACTTTGTCGAACCCGGCGGCCCGCCCGACGACCGAGACGCTCGTTCCCGCAGCCACGCGACCGAATGCTCGGGCACCGGATTTGGGTGACTCGAGGAGCAACGCGCCCTTGTCTGCGGCCTTCTTGGTGAGCGAAGCCTGCGCCACCGCTGTCGGTGCCTCGATCGCGATGTGGATTTTTTCGGTCGCCGACTCGCGTAGATCGCGATCTCCGACGGCCAGAGAGAGAACAGCTTCCTGGTCTTGAACGGCCGAGGCGACGTCGAGCGTGAAGGCGACGCGACGAACGTCTCCTGGGTTCATGTTCGAGATGTCGAAACGACCCGCGTGCAGCCACAGCGAATCGCCAGAGAGATTCGAGATGTTCGCTTGTGTGTCGTAGGAGCGGCCTGGCCCGACGTTCTTCACCGTGAGGTACATCGAGAGCTTCTCGCCCTTCTGCACCCGCCCATCGCCGTTGCCTTCACGGTCGTCGACGATCTCGTACGAGTACTTGAACGTCGGCCGCGGGAGCGCGTGCACGGTGGGACGCACCTCGACGGGCGTGGGCGGGGTCCCGCCTTCGGCATCGAATCGGATCGTCACGCCATCGGAGCGATCGACGGCGTCCATCGGGATCTTGCAGACGCGCTTCGCGTCCTTGGGCTTGCCGTGGATGCTCGCGTCTTTGTGTCCCTCGACCTCGCACCATCCCATGGGCACGTGCGCGCTTTTCTCCTGGCCGGGGCCGAGCTTGCCGAAGACGAGCTCCTTGGCGTCGAAGTATCCGCTCTCGCTCTCGGTGTTCGCGCGCAGCCGGTAGATGGTCCCTTCTCCCTTGTTCTTGACGGTGACCTTGAGATCCATCGGTTGGCCCGCGGTGACCTCGTCGCTCGGTCGACCCGTGTCCACCTTGACCTCGACGTCGCTCGCTTGAGTGGCCTTGGTGCCGTCGGGCGCTGCCGACCAATCGACCGCGAGCTTGTCGAGCTCCGCGGCCACCTTCGAGAGCTCGTCCTTCCGCGTCTTTTCGATGAGCGGCGTGATGGCCTTCAGCTGCTCGAGCCGTGGCTTTTCGGAGGGCATCGCTGCAGCGATGTCACGTCCGAATCGAATCGGAAAATCCATCTGGAAGTCGTCTTCGGCGTCGGCGCCCAGGTCACGTGCTTGCTCGCGCTCGGCGGTCGTGAATTGGTAACGGACCACCATCTCCGGCTTTCCGGGCGGCGCGGCGCGCGAATTGGAAAGTGACGCGGGGAGCTCGCGCTCTCGAACGCCGTCTTTCTGGACCGTGAGATCCATTTCTTGCTCGTCGACCGTCATGGGGTCGAGCTCGACGTCGGGCGTGACGCCCACCCCTTGGATCGAAATGTCGCCCGGGGTCAGGTACTGCGAGATGGTGAGCTTGAGCGCAGCCTTCTCGGGGGTCACGTCCGGGAAGATGAGTTGGACGCTCCCTTTTCCGAACGACTGCTGTCCGACCACGAGCGCCCGATCGAGGTTCTTGAGAGCGCCGGCGAGAATCTCGCTCGCGCTGGCTGAGTTGCCGCTGACGAGCAGCACGATTGGGTAGCCGGGCTCGGTGCCGGGGACGACGGCTTTTCGCTCCTCACGACCTTCGGAGTAACCGACCGTCGCCACGATCACGCCGTCTTTCAGGAAGCGGTCGGCGATCTTGACGGCTTGATCGAGGAGCCCGCCGGGGTTGCCGCGCAAATCGAGGACGAGACCCTTCATCTCGCCCTTTTCTTTGAAGCTCGTCAGCGCGGCATCGACCTCGTCGTAGCTCGACTGCTGAAAGCTCTTCAGTCTGATGTAGCCCACATTCCCATCGAGCAATCGCGCCTCGACGCTCCGGACCTTGATGACCTCGCGGAGCAGCTCGAACGGCTTGGGCACCGAGAAGCCGTCGTCTCCTTCGCGCGTCGCCCAGATCGTGACCTTGCTCTTCGGATCCCCGCGCAGGCGTCGAACAGCGTCGTCGAGCGGCATGTTCAACGTCGATTCGCCTTCGATCTTCACGATGCGATCGAAGCGTTTGAGACCTGCCCGCTGCGCTGGTGTGCCAGGCATCGGACGCATCACGGTGAGCTGCTGGTCGCGGATCGCGATCACGATTCCGAGCCCGCCGAAAGCGCCCGAGGTCTGGACGTTCATCTCCCGGAAGCCCTCGGGCGAGAGGAACGTCGAGTGGGGGTCGAGTGTGTGCAGCATCCCGTTGCAGGCTGCGTATTCGACCTCTCGCAGATCGACGTTCGAGTCTTTGAGATTCTTCTGTAGGAACGCGAACACCTCGCGCAGGCGTGCGGCCACGTCCCAAGGGCCTTGGACATTGTCGATGCGGAAGCTCTTCGACTCGTTCTCGACTTGGACCGTCACCTCGGTGGCGCTGTCTTGCTTGACGATGACCTGCGCCACATCGCGCTGAACGAAGTTGAGCGCGCTCAGCAGCATCTGCTTCGGCTTCACACGATCGGGATCGACGTAGCGCTTCCTGATCATGTCGAGCGTCTCGTTGACCGCCTCGAGCCTCGTCAGGTCGTACGGGCCACGCGGCGGTTTGCCGGTGACCGCGAGCGCCGGCTCGAAGCCCCTCCACAGACTACCGGCGCCGAAGCTTCCGGCGAGGACGGTCGAGAGCGCGATGGCTCCCAGGACGAAGAGGACTCGGCCAAGCTGCTCGAGGACGCGCATCGCCGCTCAGTATAGACGCCCCGAGACCCACGTCGATCTTCGTCGGTCTCGAAGGCCGCGACCGCGAGCTCCTAACGCCCAGGACCGAGCTCTGTGTCGGCCCTCGTCGTCTCGGGAGTCGGAGCGGCGTTGGTGCGTCGGAGACCGCGGCGCAGGTTGCGTGCCGCACCCGCCAACCCCTGGCCTGTCACCGAAAGCTTCATCGCGGCAAGCAGAAGGCAAACGAGGGCCACGAGGATCAGGATCTCGGTCACACCCCAACGGCCCATGTTCTTGCTCGCGTTTTCGGACCTATTCGGGCCCGACTTCGCCGTCATACCATCGTTCGCGCGCCTATGATCAGACGGTTCGAGGCGGCCGTCGAAGTCGTGGTTTGGCTACTTCTGGCTAGAGTGAATCCCGTGATAGGCTCCCGCATCTGGTAGCTGAAGCCGGGGCCGCGATCCGTGCCCCGTCCGAGGTCCCAGGTGGACCGAAAGTGGGAGCTGGTCTCGAAAGCCCGCCCCCTTGTTTCGTCGAATGATACCTTGCATCCCTTGACCCCGAGTTTGGCCCCGCGAGACAAGCCTATGGAACGCTCTTTTCGAACGCTGGTCTTCACCGCCGCTGTTGCAGCCGCCGGTGCCGCATTCGTCGCCGCACCGTCCGAGGCTCGCGCCGACGGGTCGGTGTCGCCGAAAGGCAAGGGGATCGTCGGGGGCGCTCTGCTCGGAGGCGAAATCGTCACGATGCCCATGGGGATCGCCGGCCTCAAACCCTGGTGGCCCTACCTGGTCTTCGGCGGACTCGGTTCGGTCGGCGGCGCAATCGGGGGCTGGGGCGTCGAGCGTGCGACCTCTGGCACCACCGCGGCCGACGGCACGACCACCGGCCAAACGGCCGAGCCCGCGCTCTACATGTTGGCTGGAGGTCTGGCGCTCATCATCCCGACCCTCGTCGTCTCGCTGAACGCGACGACGAAGAGCACCTACAAAGAAGAGCCGACGACCGAGCCGGCTCCGGCCCCCGGCGCTCCGGCTGTGGCCCCCGGCGCCGCCCCGGCTGGCGATGGATCGTCGGTCACTGTCACGAAGACGAGCGATGCTCGCAAACACCTCCGTCAGCGCGCCTTCCATGCGGGTCTCCTGGGACTCGATCCCGAAGGCCTGAAGCTCGGCGTTCCGTCGGTGCTCATCAAACCGATGTACACGCCCGTCGAGCTTTCGCAGTACGGGGTCGTGCAAAAGACGGAAGTGAACATCCCCGTCTTTTCGGCCAGCTTCTGAACGCAGCTTCCGAACACTACCGAGCGTCGTTTTGAGCAGCCCGCTTCTCCTCACGCCGGGGGCGCCCCGGCCCGGCGATGCCGATGCGGGCGAGGGCGAGGCGGAGGCTGAACCGAGCGAAACACCGGAACGAGACCTCGACCCCTCGACCGAGCCGACAGACACTTCTGCGCCGCGAGAACCTCTCGACCTCCCCCCGACCGAGCTGGCGCGGGTCCTCGATCCTGATGCGCGCGATGCCGATGCGGGCGCACGCGGGCTCCTTCGGCTCGACATCCCTTCTGAATGGCTCCAAGCCGGAGGCAGTCTCGAAATCGACGCCCCGCTTCGGCTGATTTGCGCCCGCTGCGAAGGAGGAGGGTGCGCCGGCTGCTCGAACAGCGGCGCCCTCCGTGTCGACAGCGAAGAGCGGAGGCTCGATGTGGTCTTGTCGCCGGGCTCCGACGCCGCGAAACGATTGCGCATCGAAGATCCGTTCGGCGCGGGCTCGACAATTCGACAGGTGCTGGTCGACCTCGTTCCGAGCGAAGGGGCCGTCTCACCCATGGCGCGATGGACTCCTCACATCCATGCCGAGATCGCTTTGTCTGTCGAGACCAGCGCGCGCCGACGCTCCGGCGTCGACGGCCAAACGCTCGTCTTGGCGCTGGTCGTGCTCTCGGCTGTCGGCCTCGCGCTCGCTTTGCTCCTTCGATGAGCGCGCCAGCTCGAATTTCTAGAAGAATAGGAGGAGGCTGCGCAGACCCAGCAACGCGCCGCTCGCGAGGGAGGGGTCTTTCTCGAAACGAGCACGTCTCTCCAACCTCTTCGGGCTGGAGGCGACGCTTCGACGGAGAGGCGCTTCGCTGATGACGGCGTCGACTTCATCCACCATCCAACCGTTTTGGATTTGCTGATCACGGGGACCGACCGGAGGCCCGCCGAGCGACCATGCGATCGAAGCTCGAGCGCCGACCCCGACGACCAGGGGGCCGAGGCTCTCGCTCCAGCGATGGAGCGCCGTGGCGAACGCGGGTCGCTCGACGAGCATCGGGTGAGCGAAGAGCGACACGAGATGAGTCGGATGCCGCACGTCTTTGGCAGCGGCTGCGTCGCGCAGGTCTCGCCCGAAGGTCTCGATGAGCTCCACGGGATCATCGGACCCTCGTTCGACGACCGTCACCACTCGGAGCCCCGCGGTCTGCACCGCTTCCGATCCGTGCCCATCGACGACGAGGCCTTCTTCGATGTCGCGCATCATCTCGGACGGAAGACCATCGGCTACCTCGGCCAAGCGCGCGCGCTCCTCTGGCCGAGAGTCCGCGGGACGTCGGCGGAGCTCGAGCCGCAGGTGGTCGAGGAACACACGCTTTTGGAGCCAACCAGCCCCCAGCACGAGCCTCACGCCGCGCGTCGCGCCTGGCGGGGCGGCGAGCTCGGTCGCGACGCTCCTTGCCAGCACGACCAGCTCGTCATGACCATGGAGGAAGGGGACGATCGCCATGACCGACGGACCGTACGAAGAAAAGCCTTCGACTGCGCGGCCGGTGGCCGAGCTCGCGATCAGCTCTCGCGCCGCCGGTGCGCATACGGCGACGAGGTGACTCGCTGGGGCGTCGGCCGCTCTCCGAGCCACCTCCGGCGCTCCTCCGCGAACGACGGACGCGACTCCCGCGTCGAGAAGAGGACGAAGAGCGACTCCCATCCCCGCGAATAGCGCTTCCGGCACCACCGCCGTAGGTCGCCGACCCAAGACGAAAAACTCACGGATAACGAGATTCAATAGGATAGAAGGTGCATCTGCATCACAATAAACGATACTGGGCTCGCCCGCGTTCGCCGTCGAGCGCTCGAGCGCGCCCGCCGAGCCGACGAACCGAATCCCCAACCCCGGGTTGGCCAGACGGTCGGCGAACGAGAGGCGCGCTGCCTTCGCACGACTCGTGGCCGCGGCTGTCTTGGCGAGAGTCGCGCCGAGCTCTCGCGCGTACCGCATCGAAGCGGCCGCACCGAGCACGTCACCCTCGGCGAGCGTCAGAGCGTCGTCGCGGCGTCCCGTGGCCGAGGCGAACCCGAGAGCCAGGGTCCGCGCTGCGACTGCGAAAGCGGCGCGGGTGGCATCGAGGAGCGCGGTGTCGACGAGCTCCGATGGGCGAGCAGAAGGCGTCTTTCGAGCGCGCTCGTTTTCGGAAGAGAGAGGCGCTACGCCCTCTTTCGTCTCGGGATCGATCGCTCCTCGTACCGACTCTTCGCTCATCAATCGACTCTCGTAGCGTTCGGGCGCGACGACGGCAATTGTCTCAATCGACCGAGACGGTTCACCCAATGTCGCCGGGCCGAGTAAGCTCTCCGCCCATGGCGCCTTCCAACCTCCGCGGGGTATTCGTCATCGACGCTGTCCGTACGCCTTTGGGGCGGTACGGGGGCAGTCTCGCGACGGTGCGTCCCGACGATCTAGCCGCTCACGTCGTCGCGTCCCTCGTTGCCCGCAATGCGTCGGTCGCGCCCAAGCTCGACCACGTCGTCTTCGGCGCCACGAACCAAGCGGGGGAAGACAACCGCAACGTCGCCCGCATGGCGACCCTCCTCGCCGGGCTTCCGTACGAGGTGCCGGCGGTCACGGTGAACCGTCTCTGTGGCTCCGGTCTCGAAGCGATCGCAGATGCTGCTCGGATGATCGCCGTGGGAGAAGCCGACGCAGTCATCGCGGGCGGCGTGGAGAGCATGACGCGCGCGCCGTTCACCATGCCGAAGGCGACGAGCGCCTTCGATCGTAGCCCTCCATCGATCTACGACACGACGATTGGTTGGCGCTACCCGAACCCCAAGCTGGCCGCTCGCTTCGAGCTCCAATCGATGGGCGACACGGCAGAGAACGTCGCGAAAAAGCACGGCGTATCGCGTGAAGACCAAGACGCCTTCGCGCTCGAGTCCCACCGACGCGCGGCGGCCGCTTGGGAAGCCTCGGCCTTCGCCGACGAGATCGTCGCCGTCACGGTTCCGCAGGCGAAGGGCGATCCCACGCTGTTCGCGCGCGACGAGTGCATCCGCAAAGACGCGTCGCTCGAAGCGCTCGCCAAGCTCCGGCCGGTCTTCCGTCAAGCAGGCTCCGTGACGGCTGGCAACTCGTCGCCCATCAACGACGGCGCCTCGGCGCTCCTCCTCGTGTCCGAAGAGACGCTCCGCGCGGCCAAGCTCACACCGCTTGCGCGCGTCGTCATGTCCCAGGCCGTCGGTGTCGAGCCGAACACGATGGGCGAAGGGCCGATCCCGGCCGTCAAGAAACTCCTGGCGAGGGCACAGCTGCGCACTTCGAACGTCGATCTGTTCGAGTTGAACGAAGCGTTCGCGGCCCAAGCGCTCGCGTGTGTCCGCGCCCTCGAGCTCGACCCGACCGCGGTGAACGTCAACGGCGGCGCGATCGCCCTCGGACATCCGATCGGCTGCTCTGGCGCACGGATCGCGACCACCCTGATTCACGCGATGAAGGCGCGAAGTGTTCGTCTCGGCGTCGCGAGCCTATGCATCGGCGTCGGGCAGGGGATCGCCACGCTGTTCGAACGCGCTTGATCGACAGGCCGTTTCTTCGGAGACGACCTCAGCATTGAACCGTCGCGCCCATCTCGCGCGACCTGTCACGTCGGAGAACATCATGGAGTTTCCCAACATCAACGTTCCGGGCCAGGGTCAGCTTCGCGCGCGACTCATCACGAACCGAGGCGCTATCGTCCTGCTTCTCGAAGAGCAGCGTATGCCCAAGATGGTGAAGAACTTCGTCGGCCTCGCGACCGGCGCCATCGACTGGAAAGATCCCAAGTCCGGAAAGAGCATGGCCGGCACGCCCCTCTACGACGGGGTGCGGTTCCATCGGGTCATCCCGAGCTTCATGATCCAGTGTGGCGATCCCTTTTCTCGCTACACCGACGAAGCCGCTCAATGGGGTCGTGGAAACCCGGGCTACAAGTTCGAGGACGAATTTCATCCCGAGCTGTCGCACGACGGTCCCGGTGTTCTGTCGATGGCGAACTCCGGCCCGAACACGAATGGCTCGCAGTGGTTCATCACAGAGCGCGCGACGCCCCACCTCGACAACAAGCACGCCGTGTTCGGGCGGGTCGTCGAGGGCATGGACGTCGTTCACGCAATCGCGACCACCGCCGCGACACGCGACCGACCGGACGAAGACGTCATCATCGAGCGAGTCGAGATCTACCGAGCCTGATCGTCGAATGAGAAGGGCGAGGGCACGGCGATCAACTCGCTGCGTCCTCGTCCTGGTCGCTTGTCGGGCGTGTGTTCGAAATCTTCTCGGGCCCAGTCGATGCGGCGAGTAGTCGCGCGCTGGCCGTCCGAATCTTCGTCAGCTCTTCGCGGAGCTCGAACGTGGCCTTCTGGGCGGCGCTCTTTCGGACCCGGGTCAGCGCCGCGAGGAGCATGTTCCTGGGCTCCGTGTCGAGCCCCCACGCCCGCCCCATTCTACGAAGCGCCTCGTCGAGATCGTGCAGGTGGCCGAGGCGTTTCTGAATCCGCGTGCTCGCCCTCTCGAGCCGCCGGAGATCGGACAGCGTCGCCCGTTGGAGGTTCGGATCGACGATCGCTCCGGCCAAGAACTGAATGCTCCCGGCCTCGGCGACGAGCCCGCCGAGGAGCTCGGCGAGGTAGCGAATGCGTTTGGCTCCGATGCGCACGCGATGCATCGACTCGGGATCTTCGATGCGTGATGCCTCGACACGGTCGGAAAGGTCGTCGAGCGCCGTCGCGAGCGCAGCCCTCTGAAAGGTCTCGAGTGCGCATTTGCGCTTGGGTCCTTCGACCACCTTCGCTTCGAGCTCGTCGAGGCAGACTCCGACCCCGATCTCCAGCACGCGCTCGTCGTTCCCCGAGAGGGCGCGCGTGGCGCGGTTCCGCAGCCCACGCTCGCGCCGTGCACGCCCCTGCATCCATCGGCCGAGGGGCTTTCGGACCTCGTCGGCGAGATCGAGATCGCCGAGTGTGTCTCGGAGAACCTCTTCGTCGCGTAGCTCGCTGGTGAGATCGAGGATCGCTCGCAGCCTCGCCTCGGCGGCGCCGAGCGGTCGCTTGCCGTAGACGAGTCGCATCGAACGAAGGACGCTACGTAGCCGTCTCAAGGCCACACGAAGATCGTGGATGGCCTCTGCTGGATCATTTTCCGGGGGCGGCACTCCACGATCCGCATCCGCAGTCGCTCCCGCCGCGAGAACGTGGGTGAGCGCCTTCCGGCCCTCTTCCGCCATGGTGTGCATCGTCGCGAGCAGCAGATCGTGTGCATCCATGTCGTTCAGCGCGCTCCCGGGTCGCGCTCGGTCGAGCCGACGCGGCTGATGGTGACCTGGATCAGCGGTCGTTGACCGGTTTCGGCTTCGATGGCCCTGCGCGCCGAAAGGCGCACCGCTTCGTGAAGGAGGTGTTCCGAGCGAAGCGCTCGGGCATCGAAGTCGCGCACGGCCCGCTCGACCGAGCGCTTCACGATCTCGAGGACGTCGGCGTCGAGCTCGGCGAGCACACCCACGGAGCTGACACTCGGCCGAGCGACGAGCTCCCCAGTTTTTTCGACAACGATGCCGATGGTGGCCACCCCGACCCTTCCGATTTGCGATCGCTCGCGCAGCACCTCGTCGGCGAGCGGAGAGCCACCGAACGTGGCGACGCGACCGACCTTCGTTCTACCGACCTTGGTCGGCCGCGCATCGTCACCCACTTCGACGAGGTCGCCGTTTTCGGCGATGGTGACCTGCTCGACTCCCATCTCGCGAGCCAGCTCGGCGTGCCGAGAAAGATGATGCAGGGTTCCGTGCACCGGCATGAAGGAGCGCGGGCGCACCAGCTCGAGCATTCTTCGTTGCTCCTCGCGATGCGCGTGTCCGCTCGCGTGCACCTTCGGGTCGGTGACGCGCGTCTTCAGCGTGACCCCGAGTCGCAAGAACCCGGACATCATGTCGAAAACGGGTCGATCGTTTCCGGGAATGATTCGGCTCGAGAGAATGACCGTGTCGCCCTTCTCAAGCTTGAGCCGGGGATGCGAGTTGTTCGCGAGGCGGCAGAGTGCGGCCGCTGGCTCGGCTTGCGTTCCAGTGGCGATCACCAGGAGCTCGTGCGGGGGAAGCGTCGCGCCGACGTCGGGTGAAACCATGAGGTCGCTCGGCCATCGCATGCGCTCCACGTCGTGCGCGACCCGCACGTGCGTCGTCATCGAGCGGCCGAGCAAGCAGACCTTTCGGCCAGTGGTCTGCGCAATTCTCCCGAGGTGGAGGAGGCGTTGCACGTTCGACGCGAACAGGCCGACGACGACGCGACCGGTCGCCTCGGTGACCAGCCGTTCGAGGGAGGCTCCGACCTCTCGCTCGCTCGTCGAGGTGCCCGGGCTGTCGATGTTGGTGCTGTCCGACAAGAGCAGGCAGACCCCTTCGTCGCCGACCTCGCGCAATCGCTTCTCGTCCGTGAGCTCGCCGTCGGCGGGATGCGCATCGAGCTTGAAGTCCCCGGTGTGGATGACTCGGCCCGCGCACGTCCCGATCGCGAGGGCCGTGGCGTCCGCGATCGAGTGGGTGACTCTGATCGACTCGAAATCAAAGCTCCCCAGACGAAACGGCTCGCCCACGCGCGTTGTCGCGAGATCGAGCTCGCTCTCATCGAGCTCGTGCTCCTCGAGCCTGAGCTTGATGAGGCTCATCGCATGCTCGGGAGCGCGGACCGGCACGTCGAGAACATCGAGCAGGTACGGCAGCGCCCCGATGTGGTCTTCGTGGCCGTGCGTGATGACGACGCCGCGGACTCGGTCGGCGCGCTCGAGGAGGTAATCAAATCGCGGATGCAACACATCTACGCCATTGTCGGTGGTCGGAAACGTGACTCCGCAGTCGATGATGACGATGTCGTCGCCTTGCTCGAGTGCGAGGCAGTTCATTCCCACCTCGCCGAGCCCACCCAACGGAATCAGGCGAAGTACGCGGTCGGCTGGGGGGGGGAAGAGGGGCACGGGGGCCGAGAATAGACGTTGCGCGTGTTTTTTGCGCGGGGGGGATCCATCCGCCTTGTGGAGAGATCCTCCAAAACCTGGGGATGGCCTGGGACTAACCTGTGTGCAGGTTGCAGACGTTCAGGAAGACCTCAATGACTCCGGCGGGTTACTACATGTAGTGTTTTTTGTTTGCCCGACCACGATATGTTGGGGTAAACCTTCTTTCCCTGAACGGTCGAGTCCTGAACGACTTCGACCCAATGGGGGGACGATTCGTGGCCACTTCTTCGGATACGGCGTCGGATACTTCTGCGGATACGGCGTTGGCCACTTCTTCGGATACGGCGTCGGCTACTTCTGCGGATACGGCGTTGGCTACTTCTGCGGATACGGCGTTGGCTACTTCTTCGGATACGGCGTTGGCTACTTCTTCGGATACGGCGTTGGCTACTTCTGCGGATACGACGTTGGCTACTTCTTCGGATACGGCGTTGGCTACTTCTTCGGATACGGCGTTGGCTAGCGCGTCGGATACGTCGACCGGCGGAGGTTAGCCTCGGCTGCTTTCGCCGGACTTGCCGGACTTGCCGGACTTGCCGGACTTGCCGGAGGTTGAGTACGCCCGAGGTGGCGCCGGCCTGAGGTGGCGCTTGAGCTGCCACAACCGCTCTAGCCGCTCTAGCCGCTCTAGCCGCTCTGCCGCCAGACGGCTGCTCGAACGGCTGCGGGGGGTCAGTGGAACCACTCGAGCGACTCGGTCGTCGCTCGCATGCGCGTTCCGGTTTTGGGTCGAAGACAAGCCCTTGCGCGAGTCACCAAACGAAGACGACACGACGGCGTGTGCTCCACGTGAGCGCCACCCACTGCAGAAGCTGTCAGCGATAGAACAAGGGCGTGGGGGTTTCGGCCCTGCCTCGTTCTGGGATGGGTCGATGCCGCCTCCGTGGCGATATCGTGGTGGTCCAGGGACGTGAAAGAGAACGGACGGCGAGATGATTCTCGCCTTGGAGGAAGCATGGCGCAGCCGACGATCGGGACCGAAGCTAAGGTTGGAGTGAACGGCGTGAAGCATTCGAACGGCCATTCGACAGCGAGCCATGCGACAGCCAGCGGCAAGTCGAGCACGAAGTCGGTCGATCCGAAGATCAAGGCTCCGGGGAAGGCGCCGGGCTCTTCCATGAAGGACTCCGCCAAGGTTTCGATCGAGGGGTCGAAGAAGGCAGCCAAAAACGGAGATGCACGCGGCGCGAACCGTGCTCGCACGCGTGGCCTCGGCATCGAACGACGCTTCACCGAAAAGGGAATCGACCCGCTCGATCAGGTCACTTGGGAGCGTCGCTCCAGCATGATCACGAACCCCGACGGATCGGTCGTGTTCAAGATGGAGGGCGCGGAAATCCCCTCGACTTGGTCACAGCTCGCGACAGACATCGTCGTCTCGAAGTACTTCCGCAAGGCCGGGCTCCACGGAGATTCGAAGAAGAGCGAGACCAGCGTTCGCGACGTCGTCATTCGATTGGCGAAGACCATTCGCGAAGCCGGCGATCGGTTCGGCGGCTACTTCGCTTCGACGAAGGACGCCGACGCCTTCGAAGCGGAGCTCTCTTTCCTTCTCGTGAACCAGTACGGCGCGTTCAACTCTCCGGTTTGGTTCAACTGCGGCCTCTACCACCGCTACGGAATCACCGGCACGGGCGGAAACTTCGCGGTTCCGATGGAGTTTCTCACGAACGGTGCACGCGCTGAGACGATCCCCGGCACGTCGCCGATGACCGAAACCGTCAACGCCTACGAGCGTCCGCAATGTTCGGCGTGCTTCATCCAGTCGGCCAACGACGACTTGATGAGCATCTACGAGCTCATCAAGAGCGAAGCCCGTCTCTTCAAGTACGGCTCGGGCACTGGTACGAACTTCAGCAACATCCGCGGCAAGCAAGAGAAGCTCTCGGGAGGCGGCACGAGCTCGGGCCTCATGAGCTTCCTCGAGGTGCTCGATCGCGCCGCCGGCGCTACCAAGTCGGGCGGCACCACGCGCCGCGCGGCGAAGATGGTCTGCCTCGACATGGACCATCCCGAGATTCTCGACTTCATCCAGTGGAAGGTCCGTGAGGAGAAGAAGGCGCAGGCCCTCATCGCCGCAGGCTATCCGGCCGACTTCAACGGTGAGGCCTACCACACCGTCAGCGGTCAAAACTCG
This sequence comes from Polyangiaceae bacterium, assembly GCA_043755175.1. Classification (GTDB taxonomy): domain Bacteria; phylum Myxococcota_A; class Polyangia; order Polyangiales; family Polyangiaceae; genus CAYYKK01. The sequence goes on from JAYUUB010000189.1 coordinate 71,357, forward strand.
AACAACTCGCTGCGCGCGAGCGACGACTTCATGCGCGCTGCGCTGAGCGGGGCATCGTGGGAGACACGCGCTCGCACCACGGGTGAGGTCGTCGAGACCTTGAGCGCGAGAGATGTCTGGCGCACCGTGGCCGAGGCGGCCTGGGGCTGCGCCGATCCCGGCGTCCAGTACGACACGACCATCAATCGTTGGCACACGTGCCCGAATACCGCGCGCATCAACGCTTCGAATCCGTGTTCCGAATACATGTTCCTCGATGATTCGGCGTGCAATCTCTCGAGTCTGAACCTCACGAAGTTCCTCGATCAAGCGGGCACCTTCGATGTCGAGGGGTATCGCCACGCCGTCAGGATTTTCTTCCTGGCGCAAGAGATTCTCGTCGATTTCTCCGCTTACCCAACGAAGCCCATCGCGCAGAACTCGCACGATTACCGCCCGCTCGGGCTCGGCTACGCAAACCTCGGCACGCTCCTGATGCTGCTCGGACTCCCCTACGATTCGGACGAGGGTCGCTCGATGGCTGCGTCGTTGACGGCCATCATGTGTGGCCGCGCCTACGCGGTCTCGGCCGAGATTGCCGCCGCCAAAGGTCCGTTCTCCGGCTTCCTCAAGAACCGCGAGCCGATGCTGCGGGTCATGGGAATGCACCGCGACGCGGCGTACGCCATCAACCGCGACAAGTGCCCCGAGACGCTCTACCGAGCCGCTTGCGAAGATTGGGATCTCGCCGTGAGCATCGGAGCGCAACACGGCTACCGCAACGCTCAAGCCACCGTGCTCGCGCCTACGGGCACCATCGGTCTCCTCATGGATTGCGACACCACCGGCATCGAGCCCGACTTCGCGCTCGTGAAGTTCAAGAAGCTCGCGGGCGGCGGTTACTTCAAGATCGTGAACCAGTCGGTCCCCGAGGCACTCCGCCGCCTCCGCTACGCAGAGCACGAAGTGGCCGACATCGTCGCGTACGTGTCGGGCACCAACACGCTCCTCGCGGCGCCGCACATCAATCGCGCTTCGTTGAAGCAGCGTGGGCTCGCTGATGTCGATCTTGGAAAAGTCGAGAAGGCCATCCCCGGCGTGTTCGATCTGTCGCTCGCCTTCGGCCCCTGGGTTCTCGGTGAAGAGACCTACGAGCGTCTCGGCGTTTCGATCGAGCAGAGGCAGAAGCCGGGCTTCTCACTGCTCAAGTACCTAGGCTTCACGTCGGCTCAGATCGACGAAGCGAACGACACGATCATCGGTCGCATGACGGTCGAGGGCGCTCCGCATCTCCGTATCGAGCACTACCAAGTGTTCGATTGCGCGAATCGCTGCGGCAAGATCGGCCAGCGCTACCTCGCACCGATGTCACACGTGAAGATGATGGCGGCGACCCAGCCGTTCTTGTCGGGTGCGATCTCGAAGACGGTGAATCTCCCGAACGACGCGACCGTCGAAGACGTCCAGAAGATCTACGAAGAGGGTTGGCGGCTCGGTCTCAAGGCCGTGGCCCTCTACCGTGACGGTTGCAAGGCCTCCCAACCGCTCTCGTCGACCACCACGACCGAAGAAGCCGCCGAAGGCACGAACGATCGGGAGGGGCGTGTGACTCCGCTCCTGCGCCCGACCGGCATTCGTGTCCGCTTGCCGAAGAAGCGCCAGGGCTTCACGCAGGAAGCTCGCGTCGGTGGTCACAAGATCTTCCTTCGCACCGGCGAGTACCTCGACGGGACGCTGGGAGAGATCTTCGTCGACATGCACAAAGAAGGCGCCGCGTTCCGCTCGCTCATGAACTGCTTCGCGATGAGCGTCTCGCTCGGGCTCCAGTATGGAGTGCCACTCGAAACGTACGTCGATCAGTTCACCTTCACGCGCTTCGAGCCGCAAGGCATCGTCGAAGGTCATTCGTACGTGAAGTTCTCGACGTCGATCGTCGACTACGTCTTCCGTCTCCTCGGCGTCGAATACCTCCACCGCTACGACTTGGCTCACGTGAAGCCGGAAGAGCGCGAAGAGAACGACACGCCGGCTTCGCCGCCGAGCATGCGGCCCGGCGCGCTCTCGGATCTCGCATCGATGCCGCCATCGAAGCCCGCGCCGACGTACACGAAGACGGCGCTCGCTCGGAACGCTGCAATGAGTGAAAGCCTCGAGACCGCGGGCTCCGCGCTCGACGCTCACCTCGATGCAATGATGGGCGATGCGCCGGTGTGCGACGTGTGCGGTCACACCACGGTTCGCAACGGCAC